>CAZVZK010000013.1:0-109949 GCA_964630925.1 uncultured Alcaligenaceae bacterium | reverse complement strand
AGGACTTGCGCCCGGCTAAACGGTGCGAAGAATCACTCACTCCGCAGAGCTGGCGGATTCCCGACGAGGGGCATCGGGCGTGGGCTCGCGGAGACCTCACCCCCCCAGCCCCCCTCTCCGAAACGGAAGAGGGGGGAGCCGCAAGAGCATCACCTCCAGCGGTGGGGTGCTGCGTTCGCCCACTGGGAGGCGGCACGGATCGACCGTTGTCGCGCGGGCGGATGCCGGCGGGGAGGGGGTTGCGGCTGGGGGAGGGCGGCGGTAGGCTGGCGGAACGGGAGGGCCTGGGTATGACGGAGGCGGAGTGGCTGAGGGCGGTAAACCCGAAGCGGATGCTGGAGTTCTTGCGCCTCAAGACCAGTGACCGAAAGTTCCGGTTTTTCGCCTGCGCCTGCTGCCGCCGCATCTGGGACGAAGTCGGGTCTGTGTGTCGCGAGGTGGTCGAGGTCGCTGAGCGACATGCGGATGACCTCGCGTCCACTGCTGAACTTCATGAGGCGTACCAGAAGGGCGAGGACTCGCCGCCGGCCAACCTTGCCGCCAGGTCTGCGGCCTCACGCAAGTGGGAGGAACGGTCGTGGTGGTCGCGGGCAGCCTGGACGGCTGAACTGGTCCGTTCGGCGGTGGGCGAGGGCGAGCGGCCCGCTCAAGTGTCGCTGCTGCATGAGATCGTGGGCCGATTGCCCTTCCGCCCCGTCACGATCGGTGCGGACTCGCTGTCCACCGATGTCCTGGCCGTGGCCCACGCCGCCTACGTCGAACGCCTCCTGCCCTCAGGCAACCTCGATCCGCTGCGCCTCGCCATCCTCGCCGACGCTCTGGAGGAGGCGGGATGCACCGACGAGGAGATCCTGTCGCACCTGCGTTCGCCGGGGCCGCATGTGCGGGGTTGTTGGGCTTTGGACCTGGTCTTGGGCAAGGGGTGACAGCAGGCGCTACGGCGGCCTTCGCCTCAGGGTAGGGCGCGAGGAGCGGGAGCATGGCGGCGAAGACGCCCTGCATGCAGGCACGGCACGCTCACGCCGTGCCGCTCGCCCATAACTCAAGTGCCATTGGGCGGGGACGCCTGCCCGAGGCCTCCCGCCAGGGGCGAACGCCATGTGGCCAGGTGACTCGCGCACTCGCCGCCGGTCCATGACGCACGGCGTCCGTGGGCGCCAGAGTCACCTGCCCACTCGGGGGCAAAGTGGGCAGGTGACTCCCCCGAAGTGGGCAGTTGGCTTTGCGCCCGATGGGGCCTCGCGTCCGCCGGAGGCGGGCACCGGCGGGCATCGGCACGCGGGGGTCCTCATCCGCCTCGACCGTCTTCGTTTCAGGTTCGTGTCTGGGGGTCTGCAATGCAATGCAATTTGCCCCCGCTGGACACACCACCCGTCCCATACCGACCGCCAGCCCCGGCCTCCTGGCGGGGGTGTCCGTGTGCTGCCTTCTCGCGGCCGGGCCATTTCGCCGTCACCGGTTCGTCACCAGCACCACCGCCCGGCCGCGGTACAGGTCGCCACGGCGTGTCAGCACCCGCACCCGCACGGGGTAGCGCTGGAGGCCCTCCAGCTCTTCTTCCGACACCGCCGCGTAGGCCGGCAGCGCCTGGCTCAGGAACAGGGCCACGTCCGCCGGGCCGTCCAGGCGGGCGACCTCGCGGCCCGTGTAGAAGACGAGGCTCGGCTGCCACCAGCGGCTCGCCGCCAGCCGCACCTCCTCGGCGCGGTGCCCCTCCGGCAGGGCGTCGGCGAGGTGCCGCGCCGGCTTGGCTTCGTTGAGCGCCGGCATCAGACCGCCGGCCAGCAACGCCACGAAAGCCAACGACGCCAGTGTCAAGGCCCAGGAGGCCCGACGCCGGTCGTCCATCAGGAGCAGCGTCAGCGCGATGACGCCCCCGGTCAGGAGGAGCAGCCCCAGCCATGCCCACGCCGCCAACCCGTCGAGGCCACGCAGCCCCCCGAGAATCCACGCGCCGGCGGTGAAGGCGACGCCGGCGAGGCCGATCAGGCCGACGGCGGCACACTCCACCCAGCGGGGCAGCGTCGTCGCGCCGGTGCGCCAGCGATGCAGCCAGTGGCCGAGCATCAGGGCCGCCGCCGGGTACGCCGGCAGGATGTAGTTCGGCAGCTTGGTGCTGGCGGCGGAGAAGAAGACCAGGTAGACGGCGGCCCAGCAAAGGAGGAGTTTCATCGGGCCGCCGTCGGCCTCGTCGGCCCGGCGGTTCCAGGCATCCCAGGCAGCGGGGGCGAGGAACACCGACCACGGCAGCAGCCCCGGCAGGAGGACGATCAGGTAGTAGACGTACGGCCCGCCGTGCCCCTCCATGACCGCCATGCCGCGTTCGAGGTTGTGCTTGAGGAGGAACTCCTTGACCCACAGGCCCTTCGTCTCGGCCGCCACGAGGGCGTACCACGGCCCGGCCACCAGCACCACGGCGAGGGGCAGGAGCAGGACACGCGGCGTCAGCAGGGCACGCCACCTCCCGGCCCACGCGATGTAGAGGAGGCCGATGGCGGCGGGGAGGACGAGGCCGACCGGCCCTTTCGCCAGCACGCCGAGGCCGCAGCAGGCCCCGATGGCGCTGAAGGAGCCGCCCCCCTCGCTGGCCATCTCATGCCAGAACATCGCCAGCGCCGCCGTCGTGCAGAGCAGCAGGAGGGCGTCGGGGTTGGCGAAATGGGCCGCCCCCGCCGCTCCGGGTGAGATCGCCAGGAGCAACGCCGCCCACAGGGCGCTCTCTGCGCCGAACATGGCCCGGCCGAGGGTGTACAGGATCAGCACGGCGCCCAGCAGCGCCAGGGCCGACGGCAGGCGGGCGGCGAATTCGGTGACGCCGAAGGCGGAGTAGGACGCGATCTGGAGCCAGTACAGCAGGGGGGGCTTGTCGGTGCGGAGGTTGTAGTTGAAGTAGGGGACGACCCAGTTGCCCGAGACGAGCATCTCGCGGGCGCACTCGGCGTTGTGGCCCTCGTCCACGTCCCACAGGCTGGCGGCGCCGAGGTTGGGCAGGCAGACGACGGCCCACACGGCGGCGAGGATCGCCACATCGGCCAACGCTCCGCGCCTCATGCGATGCCCTCCGCCCTGTATCATCGGGGCGGCATCATAACGCGGCGCCCTCCGCCGGGACAAGGCGGACCAGAAAGGATCGGGCGAGCCGGGGCGTCAGCCCACGGAGTTTGGACACCCTGGATGGTGGCGGATGGACGCCCATCAGTGAAGGAAACGAGCCCCGGAGTGCGGACACCCCGGATGGAGGCACATGGACGCCAGTCAGTGAAGGAAACGAACAAGGGAAACGAACTTTCCCGCCGCAAATGCAGGCATCATCACGACTTGAGGAAGTTCGTTTCCCTGACCCCCTCACACCCCCCACACGACGGAGACGAATCGCCACAGCCCTTCGTGTGGGCCTTCAGCGAGGTGTGTCAGATTCTTCGATCAACGCCGACGCCGGCACCCAACCCACCCCGCCGCCCACGCCGATCAGGCGCCACTCGCCACGCGCCCGGTACACCACCGCCTCGGCGCCCCGGTTCAGCGTGTTCGGGTAACGCGAGCCGAATTGCTCCCCGTCCCCGCGGCGCAGCAGCGTCCCGTCGGCGGCGACCACCGCCAGCGTCGGCGATGCCTTCGTCGCCTCCGAGAGCCACCACCCGGCCAGCACGCACGCCAGCACCACGCCGATGCCGGTAGCCCACAGCCACGGGCGGGCCCGCGTCATCGCGTACCGCAGGCCGGCGGCGCACGCCACGCACCACGCCATCGCCGCCAGGGCGAACCGCGCCCACGCCGGCCACGCCGGGGAGCCGTCGTCGCCGGGCCGGCCCAGGTCGCCGTCGAACGCCACCTCTTCGCGTGCCGCCTCCAGGCAGATCCGCAGCGCCGAATCCGCCGGCGCCTCGCGCAGCCCCAGGCGGTACGCCAGCACGGCGCCCGGCCGGTCGCCGCCCAGGAGTCGGGCGTTGCCGATGGCCCGCCACAGGGCCGGCGTGCGCGGAGTGATGCCCTCGTACAACGCCGCCGCCTCCTGGAACTGCCGCCGCGACTTCTTGGCGGCCTTCGCCAGGGACAGGCCCTCCTCGAACGCCTCCGCCGCCCGCCTTAGCGTCTCCGCGTCCGACGACAGCGCCAGCATCACGACGACGGCGGACATGACGCCTCCTCGATCCCACGCACCAGCCGCACCGCCTCCGCCGCGTCCGGGCACGGCCCGTCCGCGAACCGCGCCGCGTCCAGCGCCCGCCAGAGCGCCGCCGCACCAGGGGCGAGATCACCCGGAACAACGGAGGCGGCCTCGTCCGGCGTCGGCGCCTCGACGGCCAACCCGAGCCGATCCCGCAGATACGCCGCGAGTGTGCCGGCGATGGCCTCGGCGCGGGCGGGTGCCTCCCGCGGCAGCCGCCCCAGGGCGTCGAGCGCCAGCCGCGCCGCCCGGTTACGCCGCAGCTCGGCCAGACGCGCCGCGTCCGGGTACAGCCGCCGCCACGCGAAATACGCCGCCACGCACGCCGCCGGCGGCAACAGCAGCGCCGCCAACCCGGCCCACAGCCCCGGCTCCGGCCACGGCCGGCGTCCGACGGACGACACGGGGGTCGTGACCTCATCCGGCCGAGGAGGGACAGGCCCGACACGCTCCGACTGGCTGACGGTCACCGGTAGCGGGTCGGTCCACAGGAGCTGGTAGCCGCGTTCCGGCGGCTGGAGGTCGGGGTTGTAGTAGACGAGGGGGACGCCGGGCACCTCACGCACCCACTCGCCCTTCGGAACCAGCCGCCACGCCCAGCGCCAGCGGCCCGGCGTGGCCTCCTCCGCTCCCGTCGCGGCGTCCTGGATGTGGAACAGCAGCGCGAACGCCGGGATCTCGCGCAGGTCGATCCGCTCCGGGGGCTGCAGTACCGGCCCGCGCGCCTCCATCTCCACCGTCAGCACGAGGGCCTGGTCCGTCTCCAGCGTCCGGTGCGACGCGGAGGCCCGCGCCGTGAACGGGCCGAGGAACGTGCTGTCAACGCGCGCGAAGCGGGCGACGGCGCCGGTGAACGGCCAGTCGGCGGGCCGGCCGACGATGGGCGCCTCCACGTCCCCCTGGAACAGGCACGCGAGCAGGACGGCGGCGCTCACCAGTCACGCCCCGTCGCGACCGGCCTGGCTTTGGAGCGCCGGTACGCCCGCCACTCCTCCGCGATCCGCTGGGCCGCGTCGTCGAGGTGCAGCGTCGCGTCGGCCCCGCCCAGGTGCGGCGCGTCCTTGTCGACGGGCACGGGGGGGAGCATCCCCTTCCCCCCGACCTTCTTGCCCTCGCCATCCGACTTGACCTCCGCCGCATCCTTCTGCTTCGGCGCCGGCTTCTGGTCCTTCTCGTCGTCCTCCGGCGGCTTGTCCTCGCCGCCGTCCTGCGGCGCGTCGGGCCGGAGGCGCGACTGCAGCAGCAGGAGGCGGGCGCGTTCGCGGTTGTGCCGCGCCGCCGCGTGGTCGGCGTCCTCCTCGGCGAGCGCGTCCGAGAAGCGGTCGATGGCCGCCCGCAGCGTCAAGGGGTCCAGGGACCCCGCCGCCCGCAACAGCAGGCAGTTCCCCAGGCCGATCAGCGCCCGCCCGCGCCGCGGCCCGTTCAGGCAGGCGCGGAAGCCGGCCTCGGCGGCGCCCAGCTCGCGCGGGTCGGACTCGGCCAGGTGGTAGCGGGCCGTCGCGAGGTTGAACGCCACCAGCCCCGGATCGGCCGCCCACATCTCCGCCTTCTCGTACAGCCGGGCGGCCTCGGCCCACGCGCCGCGTTTCGCGGCGATGTCGCCCTGGCGCAGATACGCGTCGGCGTTGCGCTCGCGGTGCGAGGCGGCCACGAGCAGAAGCGCGAGCAATGCGGTTCGGATCACGGGCGGGTCTCCGGGAGCCAGACGGCGAGGGCGAGGAGGAGGAAGGCGGGCACGAGGAACCATCCCTGGCGCTGGTGGTAGGCGGGCAGGTTGTCGGGGCTGTCCTCGGCGGATTCGCGCACCCAGCGCAGATAATACGACGTCAGGTCGATGGGGCCAGCGCCGAGCCGGTGCAGACGGCCGCCGGCGCGCTGGGTGATCTCGTGCAGGGGCCCCTCCTCCAGCCGCGTCCTGGCACGCTTCGCCCCGTCCATCAGCCAGCCACCTTCGGGCAGGCGGATCTCGTGCTCCTTGTCGGGGTCGCCGACGGCCAGGCAGTGGACCGGCACGCCGTCGATGCGGGCCTTGGCCGCCCCCGACCGGTATTCGCCATCACGGGCCGGGTCGTCGCCGTCGGAGATGAGCAGCACGTCGCGCGCCTCGCGCCCCCGCCCCTCGAACGAGTCGAGGGCCAGCGTCAGCCCCGCCCCGATGCGTGTCCCCGCCCCCAACCCCGGCGGCGGCGACTCGGGGTCCAGCGCCTCCACCGCGGCGCGGAAGTGATCGAGGTCGTGCGTCGGCGGGCACACCAGCTCGGCCTTGCCGGCGAATATCACCAGCCCGAGGCGGTGCCCGCTGCGGTGCCACAGCCCGTCGGCCAGCGACAGCAATGACTCCTTGGCGCGCTCCGCCCGCGTCGGCGCCTCGGCGAACATGCTGCGGCTGAGGTCCAGAACCACGATGAGGTCGCGTCCCGGCGCCGCCGAGCGCGTCCAGTCGCGGCCCCAACGCGGCCCGGCCATGCCGACGGCCAGCAGCGCCAGCCCCATCCCGGCGCAGGCGGCGTGCCACCCGCCGCGCCGCGGCAGACGCGCCCCGAGCAGGATGCCGGCGAAGGCGCTGGCCGCGAGCCGGCGTCGGTGGGCGGCGACGGCGCCGAGGATCGCCAATGCCGGCAACGCCAGCAGCGTCCACAGCAGCGCCGGATTCTCGAACGCCGACCTCACGGCAGCCTCCTCCAGACGGTCCGGCCCAGCACCTCGGCCAGCACGAAGAGGACGAACGAAGCCAGCCCGAACCACGGGTAGCCCTCGTGGTACCGGCGATACTGGAAGCTGGTGATGGTCGAACGCTCCAGCCGGTCGATGCGCCGCAGCGCCGCCGCCAGCGCCCGCGTGTCCGACGCCGGCAGATACTCGCCGCCGGTGATCTGGGCGATGTCCTTGAGCGTCTCGACGGCGTTGGCCCGCGCCGCCGGCGACTCGCCCGGCTTGAGGTCGTCGCTTCCGGCGTCGATGGCGTGGACGGCCACCCCCAGGCTGGCCGCCACCTGCGCCGCCTGCCGCGGCGTCCACCCCGACGCCGGCGCCACGACGTTGTGCTCGCCGTCGGTGAGAAGCACCAGGACCTTGCGGCGCGGGCCGGCGGCCTTGAGCCGTGATAGCGCCAGGGCCAGGGCGTCGGAGATGTTCGTCTCGCCCTCACCCGGCGTGGCGCGGGGCTGTTCGGCCTCCAGCATCCCCAGCAGCGTGCGGTGCTGGAGGGTGAGCGGGCACGCGACCTCGGGCCGGGTGGCGAAACGCACAAGACCGACGAGGTCCGCCGCCCTGCCTTCGAAGCGTGTCTCGCCGGCCCGCCCGCCGGCGACGAACAGGCTGAACAGACGCTGCACGGCCTCCAGACGGCTGACCGCCTCGTCCTCCCAGACGAAGTCACGCTCGGCCATGCTGCCGCTCACGTCCACCGCCATCATGAGCGCGATGCCGTCTGTGTCGAGCCGTGTGCGCAGGTCGGGCCAGCGCGGCCCCGCCAGTGCGACGGCGAGCATCACCAGCGTAAGGATGTGGAGCGTGAACATGCCGTGCCGGGCCGGCCACGAGGTCCCGCCGGAGAGGCCTTCGAGGAGGCGCAGGTCCGGGTGCGGCACGGCGGCCCCGCGCCCGCGCCGCCAGAGGAGCAGCGCCGGCACGGCGAGCAGGAGAAGCATCCACGGCGAGGCGAAATGGAACATCGGGTACATCCGAGACGCCCACCCCTGAAGGGGTGGGCTACGAACCAAAGCCCCCTCGAAGGGGGCTAAGACTAAGAACCACATCGTTTTCGGCCCCTTCAGGGGCCTTCGGGCTCGTAGCCCACCCCTTTAGGGGTGGGCGTTCCCTCACCAGCGCTGGCGATCACATCGCCAGCATGACGCCCGCCATCACGGCCATCACGGCGTCCTCCGCCAACGAGATCCAAGACATCGGCAGATTGAACACCGACCCCAGGCATGCACAGCGAATCCTGCGCCCGTCGAGCAACGTCCGCAGGACGCCCAGCGCGCCGACGGTCATGACGACGAGCGTCACGCCGTTGACGACCCTCTCGTGCCAGGTAAGGAGATACGCGACCCCGAGCGACAGCTCGACGAAAGGATACAGATAACCCCACGCCGGGGCGCGGGCGGCGATCAGGTCGTAGCCCCGGTACGTCGCCGCGAAGCCGGGCAGATCCAGCAGCTTGAAGAACGCGAACGCCACGAAGAACAGGCCCATGAAGTCGCCCATCCCGCGTGCGGCGTTCCAGCCGGTGCGGACCTGGAGGATCAGCGTGCCGCCGAGCAGGAACAGCAGCAGCAGGGCCAGCGGCAGGTACGTCACCGGCCTCTCGTCGGCGGGCGGGGCGGCGGGCCGCTCGACCTCGCCGAGGGACTCGTAGCCGGCCTGACGCAGCAGCTCGCCGACGCGGGCCGGCGTGACGGTGTCGGAGTGGACGGTGACCGTCCTGTCGGGGGAGGACACGTCGGCCTCCCACGACGCGACGCCCGGCTCGGCGTCGAACAGCGGCTTGATGGCGGCGAGGCAGCCCTCGCAGCGGAGGTTGGTCCTGTAGGTGCGGGTGGTCATGGTCGGTCCCTCGGCGGGGCGAGCCGCCTGAGGAATTCTAGGTAGCTCGATGCGACGGCGCTCGAGGCCGCCCACACCGGGTGCCCGTCGTCGTCGTGCAGGACGACGCTGCCGAAGTGCCGGGAGGCCGCCGAGCAGCACAGGAACTGCTCGTGGTGGATCGACCAGGGCGTGGCGATGGACAGCCACAGGTCATCCGGGCCGACGTCGACATCGGCGATGTGGTCCTCATCGTACCACTCCCGCGTCCGCTCCAGCACCATCGACGGCGCCCACAGCGATTGTTCGAGGCGCGGGCCGCCGTCGCGGAACCAGCCGCCGGGGTACATCGTCTGGAACAGGGCGAAGTCGTAGGGGACGAGGAAGTCTTCGTCGCGTGGGTGGCGCAGGGCGGCGAACGCCTCGGCGATGCCGTCGCGTGCCTCGGGCCAGGTGATCGGGTCGGCGGCGGGGGCGACGGCGGCGAACGCGGGGCGGGCGACGCGCCAGGCTGCCTCGACGCGTCGTGCCATCAGCGACGCCACGGCCAGCCACTCGGGGTCGGCCGCCGCGGCGATGGCGCTGAGGCGGGCGAGGCCCACGCCGGCCAGCTCGCCGCGCAGCAGCTCGCCGCGTTCGTCGCCCTGCTCGTCGAGCCAGTCCATGTAGGTGACGCGCGCGAGGTCGTCGTTGGGGTCGGACCGCAGGGCGTCAAGAAAGGAGCGTTCGAGCATCGCCGTTGACCCGAGGGGTAGTGTGCCCGGCGCCGCGCCGGGCTGGCGGGCCGGGGCCGCGCATGTGGTATTATCTACGCGGGGGACACGTGTCATGCCGACGCTGGATGAATACGTCGAGGCGTTCGAGGACGCACGCCATTCCGCCGGCGCGGCGGACCTGCGGGCGTTCCTGCCGCCCGAGGGGGACGACATGTACCCCGCCGTCCTGCGCGAGCTTGTCCGCATCGACATGGAGATGGGGTGGGGGTCCGACGCCCCACGCGGTCTGGAGTACTACCGCGCCGACTTCCCCTCCCTGTTCAGCGACCGCGAGAGCCTGCAGGAGATCGCGTTCGAGGAGTACCGCCTCCGCAAGCAGGCCGGCCAGCACCCGCGCCCGGAGGAGTACGCCAGCCGCTACGGCGTCTGCGTGGACGGCTGGCCCGCCGACGAGGAGCAGAGCGTTTTCCTCAGCGCCGTCACGGCGCCCGGCCCTCTCTTCGGGGTGCCCGAGCCGGGGTCGGTGCGTATCGAGTCGGCGGCGGCCGGCTCGAACACGGTGGCGGCGCGGCGTTTCCGCCACGCCGGTGCCGAAGCCGTCGTCGAGCGCAGCCCCATCAAGCTGCCCGAGGCGGGGCAGTCGTTCTGCGGGTTCGACCTCTCCGAGGAGATCGGCCGCGGAGCCTTCGGCCGTGTCTTCCTGGCACGGCAGGAGGCCCTGGCCGGCAGGCCGGTGGCGCTCAAGGTGGCGCCCGACGTGGGCCCCGAGACGCGCTTCCTGGCCCGGCTCCAGCACACGCACATCGTCCCCGTCTACTCCGTCCACAAGACCGACGACCTCCAGGCCATCTGCATGCCCTACCAGGGCCGCCTCACCCTGGCCGCCGTCGTGCGGTCGCTGGGGGCCGGCCTGCCAGCCGAGGCCGAGGCGCTGTTCCGCCTCCTGCCGACGCCCTGCCGCGTCCCCGCGGCCGCGCGCGACTACCCGTCGGCGGCGCTCTGGCTGGCCGGATGCCTGGCCGACGCCCTGACGCACGCCCACGAGCGCGGCATCCTGCACCGCGACATCAAGCCCGCCAACGTCCTGATCACCGACGACGGCGTGCCGATGCTCCTCGACTTCAACGTCGGCGAGGACGTGCGCCTGCGCGAGCCGGGGGCGGCCCTCATGGGCGGGACGCTGCCTTACATGTCGCCCGAGCAGTTGGAGGCGTGCCGCACCGGCGTGGCGCATGTGGACGCCCGCTGCGATGTCTACTCCCTCGGCGTGGTGCTATTCGAGCTGCTCACGGGACGATTCCCGTTCCCGCTGGTGCGTCTGGCCGCCGACGAGGCCGGGACTCAGGCGGCCATCACGATGATGCTCGCCGACCGCCGCAAGGCGCCGCCCTCGCCGCGCGAGCACAACCCCGCCGTGTCCCCGGCGGCGGACGCCATCGTCCGCAAGTGCCTGGAGGCCGACCCGGCCCGCCGCTACGCCTCCGCGGCGGACCTGCGCGAGGACATCCGCCGTCAACTCGAGGACCGACCGCTCTTGCACGCCGCAGAGCCGTGGGGCCGGGAGGCGATGGCGAAGTGGTGGCGGCGCTCGCCTGTGCTGCGTGGGCGTCTGGTAGCCGGGGCCGCCGTGCTGTTCGCCGCCCTGGCGGTGTTCGCGGGGCACTCAGCGTTGACGGCGCGCGAGGCCGAGCAGCGCCGCGTCGCGGCGGAGGGGTTCAAGAAGCACTTCCGCCACGCCCAGATGTTGCTGGCGACGCGGCCCGAGAGCGCCGGCCAGCGCGGGGAGGGCGAGAAGCATGCCCGCGACGCCCTGAGCCTGGCCGGCATGGCCGGGGTGACCGGCGAGCGGGGGGATCTGCTCCTGCTGCTGGCCAGGTCGCGTCTGGAGGCCGGCGACCTGAAGGCGGCACGCGCCTTCAACGATGAGGCGGCGGACGTGCTGGGTGACACGCCGGCGGTGTGGGCGCAGCGTGCCGACATCCTCGACGCGGGCTATGAGCCATCGGAGGAGGCGCGGCGGCGGGCGTCGGCGCCTCCGTCGGACATCCGGGGCCGGCTCCTGCTGGCCCGTGAGCGGGTGGGCACGGGCCGGCACCACGCGGCCCTGGCGCTGCTGGGCGGGGTGTTGGAGAAGAGGCCGGACGACTTCTGGGCCATGTTCCTGCAAGGGCTGGCGAGCGAGGGCGTGGGCCGGGACGCGGCGGCGCTGGAGGCGTACACGGCGTGCATCGCGCTGGCGCCGGACGCCGCGGGGCCGTACGTCAACCGCGGGCTGGTGCTCATGCGGCGCAAGGAGTACGCGCGTGCGGAGGCCGACTTCACGAAGGCGCTGGGGCTGGCGCCGGGGCGGCTGATCACCCACTTCGACCGCGCGCTGGCGCGGGAGTCCAGTGGGGACCTCGTTGGTGCCATGAAGGACATCGACGCGGCGATGGACGCCGGGTTGGAGAACGCGCGATTGTACTTCGCGAGGTCGCGCATCCACCGCAAGAACAAGGACGAGTTGGCGGCGAAGAAGGACTGGGCGGCGGGAATCGCGCTGACGCCGACGGAGGACCTCGACTGGGTGGCGCGTGGCGTGGCACGGCGGGGGATGGACCCCGAGGGGGCGCTGAAGGACATGGAGGAGGCGCTGAAGCTGAACCCGTCGTCGCGGGCGGCGCTGATGGGGCAGGCGAACATCTGGGCGGAGCATTTGAAGGATCAAGAGAAGTCGAGCAAGGCGCTGGCGCGGGTGTTGGAGCTGTACCCGGACCACGTCCCGGCGTTGGCGGGCCGGGCGGTGGTGCTGGCGCGGCTGAGGAAGAACGCGGAGGCACAGAAGCTCATCCTGCGAGTGTTGGAGGGCGAGCCGGATGGTGAGGCGTTGTACCAGGCGGGGTGCGTGTACGCCCTGACCGGCGAGCCGGCGAAAGCGGTGGCCCGGCTGCGTGCGGCGCTGAACAAGGGCTTCGGCTGGGAGTACCTGCCGGGCGACCCCGACCTGGACCCTCTGCGAGGGCGGGCGGACTTCGAGAAGCTGTTGACGGCGGCCCGAATGCTGAAGGCGTGAGTCGGTTATTCCGTGAGGGGCGTGATACGCTCGATCTCCTTCGCGTCCACGCGACGGATAGCGGTTTGGAAGATCACGCCGTACACCGCCTTCCCATCCGGCCCGGCCTCCGCCTGGACAATGAGGCCGCTCTCACCGTCCACCTCGGCGGCGGCGGGCGACTTCAGCGTGATCGGCTTGCCCTTACCGCCGAGGTGGAAGACGGCGCGCCCAGCCTTCACGTCTGCCTCCGTCGCGGCACGGCCCAGCGGGCGGATGTCGGGCACGAGTGAGTGGAAGGCGAGCGTCCGCCGCTCTTCCTCGGTACTCGGGCGCAGACGGCCCTTGAAGCGTGCCACGAACGCCTTGATGGCGTCGAGCCGGTTGTCGGCGTCCGTGGCGAGGCGGGTGTAGAAGGGCAGCCCCGCGATGTTGTCGGCGAGCGCCTCGGCGGCGAGATCACACCAACGTTGCTGCGCCATCTTCAGTATGGTGGGAAAGCCCTCGGGGAGGCGGCGGTAGCTAATCCTGCCACTCGTTTCCGTCGCAACGCCTCGCCCTTCCCTCCGCGCGATGGCGTCCGCATGCGTCCTGTCGCTCAGGGCCGCCTCAAGGACCGGGACGAAGAACGGGTGTCGTGACCATACGTCATCCCCGTGCGACTTGGCCCAGGCCCGGATGCGGGCTCGGATGGTGGGGCCGAGCGGGTGGCGGGGAGACGTGCCCGCCACCAGCGCGCGTTCGCATTCCGGCAGACGGGCGCGGATCAGGAGGCCGACGGCGCGGCCAAGCGCCTTCTCGCCGGCCTTGCCGGGCGGAAGGATGATGCCTTCCTTCTCGAATGCTCGCGCGAACGCCAGCACCGGGCCGGTTGAGCCCAGAGCCAGACAAGCCAGCATCAGCTCGTAACGCTCCTCGCCCGCCGTGTGGATGCGGCGATGCAGCAGAACCAGACTGCGCGGGTCGCGGAGCCGTGCCAGGTCGTCGAGGTATGAGCGGGCGGACGCGGACCTGTCGAAACGCTCGTCGTCTTCATCCGCCTTCTGGAGCGCCAGATCCCGATCCATCGTTGCCAGGATCGCCTCGGCCGCCGTCGGCCGATCCAGGGCGAAGAGCGGGCTCGGCCTCCGGCGTGGGGTCTCCTTCTTCCACTCTTCCACGCAATTGCCCAAGTTGTAGGCCGCCTCGCGCCATGCGTTCCCGTCGGCCTTCGGGTCGGCGAGGTGAGCGAGCATACGGCGCTCGATGGGTAGTCCGTTCATCTGCCGCCAGTAGGCGCGCAGCCGCCTCACGGCCTCCTGATGCTCCTCCTTGGTGGGCAGGCCGATGACACCGGGTGGGATGCACTCGCCCAGGTAGCGATCCGCCTTCCAGATTCGCAGGAGGGCGGCGAGCGCGGCCTCTCGGACGGTCAGCACGGGCGGGAACGTACTCATCTCACGCGAATGGCCCCAGGCGCGGGCGAGCCTCGTGTCCTTCTCGACGGCATCGAGCAGGGCGGGGACGGCCTCGTCGCCGATCTCGATCAACGCGGCCGCCCTCGGGTCGAAGCGTAATGGGAGCCAGAAGTTGCGATACAGCTCCGGCAGTCGCTCGATGTCTTCCAGGGATTCGATGAGGTGCTTGATCCGATTGGCCACGGCCCAACGGGAGAAGCCAGGCGGAGGGAACGTGCGCGGTGGCCGGCCCGCGCGGCGCTTCAGGTCGGCCAGGATGGCCGGCGCCTCGCTGGATGCCAGCTCGTCCGGGTAGTGGCGGACGAGGCGTTCGGCGTGGCTCCGCGCGGCCTCGTCCGCTCCCGTCACGAAGGCCCACACCATCGCCTCGCGCCTCTGGAGCGCGAGGGAGCGCCGGAGCGAGCGCAACGCCTCGTCCCGGTCCACGCTGGCCAGATACCGTGCGGCCAAGGGCTCTTGGCCGAGGCGGTGCAGCCACGCGGCGATGACGATCTCATCGAGATCCCCACGCCGCATCCGTGCGAAGGCGATCTCCTCACCGCCCGGCCCCTCCTCGGCGGCCACCCGCGCCCGACACTCCGCGACGAAGTCGTGGCGTTTAACTCCACCCCGCAGGATGAATTCCCCGCCGTCGGCGCCGAGGAGGCGGGACGGCCTACCGGGGCCGCCCGCGAGCCGCCACACAGGGCGTGTCACCGCTTTCAGGCGTGGCCGCCATCTCTCGGCCTGAAGGACCGGGGCCTCGACACGCTCCGCCCCCGTGGGGTCGATGATGAAGGTGAACAGCCCGTCGAGGAAGCGCCGATCCTCGGCAGTGAGCTTCCACGGCGCCGGAGGCGCTGCGGCGGGGGCCGACGCCGCAGCCAGGAGCAGCATGAGGAGCGGGCGCATGTCGGTGCCTCACTCATAGGGGCGTGACGCGCAGGGCATCCTACGCATCGACGCGGCGGATCTCGTACCTGAAGATGACGCCGTACACCGCCCGGCCCTCACCGTCCTTCTCCGCTTGCACGATGTGGCCGACTCGCCCTTCAACCGTCAACTGGTCGGGCGGTAGTCCGCCTTATCGATGCAGGGGTCGGAGTCGGCCTTGTTGATCGGGATGGGCTTGGTCATGTTGATGCCCTTCTGGCCGGGCCCGTCCGGGTATGCCGAAGCCAGCTCAACACGGCGCCCCTGCTCCCGTGCGACCTCAAACACGCCGGTGACCGCCTCGGCCAGGTCCTGATCCTGGGAGAAGAGGATCAGTGCGTCGTAGGCCTTGGAATGGGCCTGGCGGATCATGTCCACCGCGATGAGAACGTCGATCCCCTTCTCCACCCCCATCCGGACCCTGATCTCCGTCCCGCTCGGCACGACGCTGCCGTCGGCCAGATGCAGCGTCGTCCCGGCCGGCAGCGGCGCTTGGCCGGGGAATCGGATCACCTCGCTTCCGTCAAGGACGGCTTCCCTCGTCCTCTCCCTCGTCATCCGTTGGAACACTTTCACGCCGCGCCGCTTCATCGCCCTGATCTTGTTGTTCCAGAAGATGTTCCAGAACCTGTTGATGGCGATATCCGGGACGCCCGTGTAGAAGCGTGCCTCCACCAACTGCCACCCCCGCCAGTTGCACACCATCGCCGCCAGGGCGAACGGGTCATAGTTGGGGAAGGAGTAGCCGAACTGTTCCTTGGCGGCGTGAAAGAGGTTCTGGCCATCGAAGAGGGCCATCGCGCGCGGCGGCGGTGGTGGTTCGACCGGGGTAGTGGGCATGATCAGGTGGGATATCGTGGGCAACGAAAAAACCCTGCCCGAGGCCTTTCGGCTGGTCGGACAGGGCCAGAAGTAGTGTTATTATCGGCCCGTGTCCCAGGAAAGTCAATCGATCTTTCGGCCGCGAAAGATTGCGAGGCAACCAACGGCTAGATCATGACATTGTGCTGTCAGTGGTTGAACAGGAACTCCCGGCTATTGAGCAGCGCCCACAGCACGTCTTCCAGCCCGCGACGCTCCTCGCCGGCTTCCCCGACGTGCGCCTTCGCCTTCGCCATCTCCGCCCTCGTCGGCAGCCGCGAGAACGTCGCCAGGTACAGGTCCTCCACCGCCTTCTCGACGCCGACCTTCTCCTTGACCAGGCGCGCCACGCGGCCCTGGTCGCTGGCGATCTTGTTCTCGATCTCGTCCGAGTTGGCCAGGTGCAGCACGGCGCTCAGGCTCGCGCCGTTGCTCCTCGCGCACTCGCACGGCGACGAGCGCGGCGGGCGGTCGAAGATGTCCAGGAAGTACGAGCCGAACCCCTCGTGCGGCAGATCCACCGCCCGGCTCGACTTCGACATTTTCCCGAACCGCGTCCGCGTGCCGCACGCCGCGTCCACCGCGTCCAGGGCCACCTCGGCGATCAGCCGCTTGCCGTAGTACCGCGCGTGGTTCTGCCGGTCGTGCCGGTTGTAGGCCGTCGGCACGCTCGATAGCTGATACGTCCGCGAGTTACACGCCGTGCGGATGATGTGCTTCATGTCGAACTTCCGCTCGATGAAGTCCGCCGCCAGCGCGTCGAGAAGCTCCTGGTTGCTCGGCGGATTCGTCTCGCGCATGTCGTCCACGGGGTCCACGAGGCCGCGGCCCATGAGATGGCCCCACAGGCGGTTGACGAGCGCCTTCGCGAAGAACGGGTTCTCCTTGCGTGCCATCCAGTCCACGAGCTTGTGGCGCGGGTCCTCCTCCGGCGGGATCTTCGCCTCGGGGCCGTCGAGGTACTTCGGCTCGATGGGCTTGCGCGTCAGCGGGTGCAGCTCGCCCACGGTGCGCGTCCGCGATGAGTAGTACGGCGGCGGCTCGCCGAAGCCCTTGCGGCCCAGGCGCGTGAAGAAGCCGGCCAGACCGTAATAGTCATCCTGCCCCCAGCGCTCATACGGGTGGTGGTGGCACTTGGCGCACTGGAGCCGCAGGCTGAGGAACACCTGCGCCGTGTCGGCGACGGGCTGGTGGAGCTGGTCGTCGCGCATCTGCCAGTACCAGTTGATCGCCGGGGCGTCTTGCCATTCGCCGGACGCGGCGACCACGCCGCGCACCAGCTCGTCGTAGGGGCGGTTCTTCGCCAACATGCCCTTGAGCCAGTCGTGGAACGCATACGCCGCAGCCTCGCTGCCGGCGAGCTGCGAGTTCCGCAGGATGCTGCCCCAGCGCAGCGCCCAGTAGGCGGCGTAGTCGGGGCTGTCGAGCATGCGGTCAACCGCCTTCTCGCGCTTCTTGGGGTCATCGCTGGACAGGAATGCCCGCGCCTCGTCCGGCGTCGGCAGTCGGCCGCAGATGTCCAGCGTCAGCCGGCGGAGGAATTCGCCGTCGGAGCAGCCGCCGGACGGCGCAAGGCCAAGCTTCTTCCACTTCGCCAGGGCCAGCCGATCCACGTAGTTGACGGGGCGGAAGTCGGGGTACCTGTCGATGCGGACGCCGGACGGCACGGTCGCGCGGAAGACGCCGACCAGCCCCTGATACCGCGCCATCACGGTGGCCTCGCCGGACAGGTCGAACGTGCGGGCCAGCCCGTCGTCATCGACGGCGGCGATGGGCGCCTCGTTGCTCTGGTACTGCGCCTGCCGCGTCACGTCGCGGGCGGCGCCGTCGGCGAAGTGCGCGATGACGGCGAGCTGCTGCGAGCTCCCGCGCGCCATCACCCGCCCCGGCGGGATCACCTCCAGGCGTGTCAGCTTCGGGGCCGCCGGGTCGCTGCCGGGGGTGCCGTCCTTGATCCACCTCAGGATCACCTCGTACGCCTCCGAGCCGGGCGTGAGTCGCTTGCCGCCGCCGTGCGGCACCTGGGCGGACGCCTTGGTGAGGAAGAGGCTCGACTCCGGGGCGGCGGGGAACAGCCGTCGGCCCCGCGCCTCGTTGACGATGGCGTGGAAGTCGAACGCCGGGTCGAAGCCGAGCAGCGAGAGCTTGAAGCCGTTCTGCCCGGACGCCTTGCCGTGACACCCGCCAGAGCTACAGCCGTGGCGTGTGAGGAGGGGGCCGATGTCGCGGGTGAAGTCGAGGCCGCGTGGGGCCGGCGGGGTGGCGGGGCCGGCGGCGAAGAGAGCAAACAGGAGGGGGGTCATGGCAGTGTGCTTCCAGGCGAGCGGGGATGCGTCAGCGCCCCGAGTGGAGCGTCAGCGGCTCTGGATCTGGCGAGCGGGGATGCGTCAGCGCCCCGAGTGGAGCGTCAGCGGATCTCGCTTTCTGGAGCGTCAGCGGCTCTGGATCGGGCGGAGTCACGCGTCGAGGTAGGAGAGGCGGGCGACGGCGGCGTCGCGGTCGGGGGCGGTCTCGAAGGGGGCGTCGAGGGATCCGGTGCTGGACACCATCTTGGTGGTGGTGAACACCTCCAGCACGGCGTCCTTGAGGCCGCAGATGATGAGCCGCCCCTCGCTGTCGGCGAGCTTGCGGCGGAGGGCGAGGAGGGGCCAGAAGGCGATGGAGGAGACGTAGCGGCAGGCGCTGAGGTCGAGGACGACCTTGTTGGCCATGTGATGGGCGACCTGGGCGGCCAGCTCCTCCTTGAGGCCGGCGGCGAGGTCCTCGCCCTCGATCTGCTTGCGCAGGACGGTGAGCACGAGGACGCCGCGGTCGAGGACGCTGTGCAGGTAGGGGGCCGTGTCCGGCATGGTGTGGGGAGCCTCCGGCGGGGGGAAGATGATATGGTACCCCGCCGGCGTGAAGGGCACAACTGGCAGCGGTGCAGAAACGAAGAAGCCCGCGGCGGGTCGCGCCGCGGGCCTGGATCATCTCGCGGGCGTCACTTCGACGTGCGTTCCAGCACCCAGCGGTACTGGCCGATGCCGATGTCGGCCGCCGGCATGACCACCTCGCGGCCACGCTGGCCGTAGGAGACGGTGAGCTGGTTGCCCTGGACCTGCCCGATGCCGAAGAACGTCGGGTCGGGGTTGCCGGTGAACGTAAGGGTGATGGCCGGGACCGGCTTCGTCGCGTCGATCTTCAGGGCATACGTCGTGTTGAGCTTGCGGCCGCCGATGTCGCGGATCTGCGTCCAGGTGCCGTCCTTGATGACGACCTCCGACCAGATGGCCGCCCGCGCCACCGCCAGCCCACGCAACTTGGCCGCGTTGCCGTAGTCGTAGCTGACGACGCGGTAGGTGCCGTTGAACGAGCGGACGATGTCCTCGGGAGTCGGGCCGGTTTGCTTCTTGACCTTCGGGATGAACGGCATCGGGGCCGCCCAGACGGTACCGATGGCCACCAGGGCGACGGCGAGTGTACGAGCGAACATGGGGATCGCCTCCGTTGTTCGATTTCGGTGTTCTGTTGGGTGTCGTCTCGTGTGCGGCAATTATAGGGCGATGAGAGGCGAAGTCCAGCCCCCGATTCCGCCGCCCGTACAACAACGGCAGCCCTCGCGGGAGCCTCATCGATGGTGCGGGTCTTACACTTCGACTGTTTCAGCGGCATCTCCGGCGACATGACACTCGGCGCCCTCATCGACGCCGGCGTGGACGCCGCCGCCGTGCGTGCCGGCCTCGACTCCCTCGGCCTGCCGATCACGCTGCACGTCGAGAAGGTGCGCAAGGGCGGCTTCGCCGCCACGCAGGTCTGGGTGCAGGCCCCCGAGGAGAAGACGCACCGCTTCCTGCCCGACGTCGAGGAGATCCTCGCGCGCGGCTCGTTGACCGAGAAGCAGCGGGCGCTGGCGCTGCGTATCTTCCGCCGGCTGGCCGAGGCCGAGGCCGAGGCCCACGGCATGCCACGGGACCGCGTCCACTTCCACGAGGTGGGGGCGCTGGACTCCATCGCCGACATCGCCGGGGCGGCCATCGCGTTGGACCTGCTGGGGGCGGAACACGTCTCATGCCGCTCGGTGCCGACGGGGCAGGGGACCGTCAAGTGCGAACACGGCATCATGCCCATCCCCGCCCCCGGCACTGCGGCGCTGCTCAAGGGCGTGCCGCTCGCCCCCAGTACGATCAAGGCGGAGCTGACGACCCCGACCGGCGCCGCCATCCTGGCCGCCACGGTGCGGGAGTGGACCGAGACGCCGGCGATGACGCTGGAGCGGGTCGGCCACGGCGCGGGCATGAAGGACTTCCTCGACCAGCCGAACCTGCTGCGTGTCTTCGTCGGCACGAGGGCGGAAGCGCCCCCCGACGACCGCGTCTGGGTGCTGGAGACGAACCTCGACGACGTGCCCGGCGAGGTGGTCGGCTACTGCATGGAGCGTCTGCTCGCGGCGGGGGCGCTGGACGTGTACACGATCCCCGTGCAGATGAAGAAGGGCCGTCCGGGCGTGATCCTGGGTGTGATCGCGCGGGACGAGTGGCGTGCGGAGATGGAGGCGATCCTGTTCCGCGAGACCGGCACGCTGGGCGTGCGCCGCCACCGCGCCGAGCGCGTGAAGATGCAGCGCGAGGCCGTGAAGGTGCCGACGCCGTGGGGCGAGGTGGCGGCGAAGCGCGGCTGGCGTGACGGCGTGGAGGTGCTGACGCCGGAGTACGAGGACTGCGCGCGGCTGGCGAGGGAGAAGGGCGTCGCCCTGCGCGAGGTGTATGCCGCCGTCACCCGAGGCCGGTAACGAACACCTGACCCCAGAGGGGCGGCCGCCAGCCCCTGGAATGACCGAGGGCCGGACAGGATTTGACCCTGTCCGGCCCCCTGAGTGTCACCTCGCCGGCCGCTCGCGGCGATTGCAATACCTGGACGCTTGGCGCCGAGGTAGCGTGATGGTTGGCGCGGAGCCCTGGCGAGGTGTGGATGGTATCGGCGCGGACGGTGCGGCCTCTTGAGCGTCGTGCCCCGTGATCCGGCGATGCGGCACCCCTCGCGGGGCATCACCCAAGCGCCGCGATGATCGCCGCATGCCGCGGCCCCGTCGCCTCGATGAGGGCTTCGCGTTTCGTCTCGCCGGTGACGCAAAGGCGGACACGCAGGCGGTCCGCCGGCAGGACGCGCGCGACGAGGTCGGCCCACTCGATGAGGCACACGCCGTCGCCTTCGAGGATGTCGTCGGTGCCCAGCGCCAGGAACGCCGCCGGCGACGTGAGGCGGTAGGCGTCGAAGTGATGGATCGGCAGTCGGCCCTCGTACTGCTGGAGCAGCACGAACGTCGGGCTGGTGACGATGCGCGGGTCGGGCACGGCCAGCCCCTCGGCGACGGCGCGGACGAGGTGCGTCTTGCCGGCGCCGAGGCCGCCCTCCAGGGCGACGACGGCTCCGGGGAACAGCGCCCGCCCCAGGGCGTGGCCCAGGCGGCGCGTGGCGTCGATGTCGGGGAGGTCGATCTTCACCAGAACTGCCACCAGGGTTTCTTGGGCTCGGGTGTCGGAGGAGGTGGGGCGACAAAGGGTGTGATGCCACCGTCGTCTACATACTCGATCTCCCCCAGGAGCATCTCGTCATCGATCAGCCCGTCGTCATCTTCCAAGGCCGGAACTACCTCCAGAGCCACGCGCGAGCTCAGCGCGATGCAGGAGCCGATGCGCCCGAGCCTTTTTGCCTCCTCGACATCGTGGCAGAGAGTGACGGTCCGCCGGCAGTCGCCGCAGTGCCGCACCTCGGGCTGCTTCGTGTCGGTGAGATCGCTCCAGCGATTCGGGCAGAGGAACCGGACGCGGAAGTAGGGGTCCAGTGCGGCAGCCTTCCCACAGTTGAGTATCCGCGCAGGACGTTTCAGGCCTTCGACCCAGGCCGGCGCCACATCCTCTTTCAGAGCCGCCATCATGCAGCCCACCTCGGCGAACCGCGTCTCCGTCCGCCGCGTCCGGCTGCGTTCGAGATCGAGCCGCAGATACAACGCCTGCTTCTCCTTCCCCTCCTCCTCCAGCCAGTCCGCATACGCCGCCCGTGTCGCGTCGTCGTCGGGATCTTCCGCGATGGCACGCAGGAACGCCGCCTCCAGCGGGTCACGGCCCGGCTCGTCGGCAAGCACCTTCAGTGAATGAACGCCGCTCATTGTCCCGCCTCATGGGACTCTCGGAACAGGTCGGTTCACCAGAACTGCCACCAGGGCTTCTTGGGCTTCGGCTTCGGTTTCCGGCTGAACAGATCTTCGCCCCAGGTCCATTCTGGCGGCAGGAGCACCCCGGCCATCTCATACCTGCACTCGCTTTCATCCGGGATCGGGTCCGCGAGGACGGTGAGCGCCAGACGCGAGCTGATCGCGACACACCGGCCACCCCAAGCGTGCTCCTCCGCCTCTGCTTTGGTATCGCAAGCGTGGACGTTCTTCTTGCATCCGGCGCAGTATCGGATCGCGGCATCCGCCGTCGGGGTCAGGTCCTGCCACCTGTTCGGACATTGATACGTGAACCGGACCTTGCGGTCGGCCACGTCGGCCGCGCCGCAGTTGAAGACCCGCGCCGGGCGTTCCAGGCCCGCGCACCAGCGGGGGTCAAGGTCGTCCTTCAGGTACGCGAGGAGATTGGTCAGCTCGCCGAACCGCTCCGCCGAACGGTGCGTCCGATTCCGCTCCGCGTCGAGCCGCAGGTATCGCGCCATCGGCTCCCGCCCGTCCTCCTCCAGCCAATCCGCGTACACCACGCGGGTCACCTCATCGTCCGGGTCCGCCACGATGGCCCGGAGGAACGCGGCCTCCTGCGGGTCGCATCCCTCCGCGCCCGCAATCATCTCAAGGAGATAGACGTAGCCCGCGTTCATCGCTCGCCCCGGTTGCTGACCCCGGCCACGACCCACCTATGATACCAGAGGCCGGCAGGGGTGCATCGCTCATGAAGGCGTTCTTCACCGACATCTTCACCCTGCCCCTGCCCGAAGGGCACCGCTTCCCCATCGACAAGTACCGCCTCCTCCGCGAACGCATCGACGCCTCCACCCTCTTCCGCCCCGGACAGCTCATCATCCCCCACGCCGCCACGGACGAGGAGCTGCTCCGCGTCCACACGCCCGAGTATCTGGCCAAGGTGATCAACGGCACGCTGAGCGAGGCCGAGGTGCGCCGCATCGGCCTGCCGTGGTCGCCGGAGCTGGTCGAACGCTCGCGCCGCAGCACCGGCGCCACCGTCGAGGCCTGCCGCGCCGCCCTGGCCGAGGGCGTTGCCGTCAGCCTCTCCGGCGGCACTCACCACGCCTTCCCCGACGCCGGCGAGGGCTTCTGCGTCTTCAACGACGCCGCCGTCGCCGCCCGCGCCATGCAGGCCGAGGGCCGCGCCCGCCGCGTCGTCATCATCGACCTCGACGTGCACCAGGGCAACGGCACCGCCCTCACCTTCCGCGACGACCCCAGCGTCTTCACCTTCAGCGTCCACGGCCAGTACAACTTCCCGCTCCGCAAGGAGCCGGGCGACCTCGACATCGGCCTGCCCGACGGCGTCGGCGATGAAGAGTATCTCGCCGCGGCTGAGAATGGCACCCGCGAGGCCATCGAACGATCATCGGCCGACCTCGCCATCTACCTCGCCGGCGCCGACCCGCACGAGGGCGACCGCCTCGGGCGGATGAGGCTGACCGCCGACGGCCTGCGCCGCCGCGACGAGATGGTCTTCGCCCTGCTACACGACGCACGCATCCCCGTGGCCGTGGTGATGGCCGGCGGTTACGGCAAGGACATCGCGACGACGGCCAACCTGTATTTCCAGACGGTGAGCATCGCTGCCGCGTGGGCCGCCCGCCGGACCTCATGACCTTGTCATCCTGCCGCCCATACAATCACGCCACACCCCAAATCAGGAGAGGCCCATGTCCGCAAGCCCCTTCGCGCGTCTGCCCCTCGCTGCCCTGCTGCTCGCCGCCATCCTCCTCTCCCCCGGCCCGTCCGCCGGCCAGGACAAGGGCGGCAAGAAGCGCCCCGACTTCATCCCCGCCGACTACGACGACTACCAGCACATGCTCACGAAGCTCGGCATCAAGATGATGCGCAAAGGCCGCGACGGCCGCGGCAAGGACACCTCCAGCGAGAAGACCGCCAACCGCTTCAAGGACAGCCTCCCCGACCTGATGACCTTCAAGAACGGCGACAAGGTCAAGTCAGCCGACCAGTGGCCGAAGCGCCGCGCCGAGATCGTCGAGGACTTCGAGCGCGAGGTGTACGGCCGCATCCCCAAGGGCGTGCCCAAGGTGAAGTGGGAGGTCACCCGCTCCACCGAGGGCACCAGCGGCGGCATCGCCACGGTCACGAAAACGCTCGTCGGCACCGTCGATAACAGCGCCTTCCCCAAACTCAAAGTCACCATCCAGGCCAGCTTCACCGTGCCCAAGGACGCCAGGGGGCCGGTGCCGATCATCGTGGAGTTCGGCTTCGGCTTCGGCTTCCCCACCAAGGGCGGGGCCACCTCGTGGACGCAGCAGGCCCTCAACAAGGGCTGGGGCCACGGCACCATCAGCCCCAACAGCATCCAGGGCGACAACGGCCGGCTCCGCGAGGGCATCATCGGCCTCACCAACAAGGGCGAGCCGCGCTCCCCCGAGGACTGGGGCGCCCTGCGCGCCTGGGCCTGGGGCCTGAGCCGCCTCATCGACCACTTCGAGGCCGACAAGGATTCCGGCGTCGATCCGAAGAAGGTGTGCATCACCGGCGTCTCCCGCTACGGCAAGGCAGCGCTCGTCGCCACAGCCTTCGACACCCGCGTCGCCGCGGGGTTCGTCGCCTCCTCCGGTGCCGGCGGCGCCAAGCTGTTCCGCCGCGACTTCGGCGAGATGCTGGAGAACGTCGCAGGCCGCGGCGAGTACCACTGGATGGCTGGCAACTTCCTGAAGTACGCGGCCGACGAGGCCGCCTTCGGCAAGAAGACCGCGGCCGACCTCCCCGTCGATCAGCACCAGCTCATCGCACTCTGCGCCCCGCGCCTGTGCCTCATCAGCTACGGCATCCCCGCGAAGGGCGACCCCAACTGGGTGGACGCCCCCGGCAGCTTCATGGCCGGCGTCCTCGCCGGCCCGGCCTACCGGCTCCTCGGCAAGAAGGATCTCGGCACGGACGGCGATTATCTGACCGCGAAGATGCCCGCCGTCAACAGCCTCATCGGCGGCGAGCTGGCGTGGCGGCAGCACGACGGCGGCCACACCAACATCCCCAACTTCCCGACGTTCTTCGAGTGGGCCGGCAAGTACATCACCTCGCCCGGCGTGGCGAAGAAGAGCGCCGGACCTTGAGGCCGCGGGCCGTACAATCCCCCTCATGGCCTTCCAGCTTCACGGCGACCTGATCCTCCCCAACCGCGTCATCCAGGGCGGCGGCCTCGTCGTCGATGGCACCACCATCAAGGCCGTCCTCAGCCGGGGCGAAGGCCCGCACGTCGGCCTCATCGCACCCGGATTCATCGACCTCCACGTCCACGGCGGCGCCGGCGCCGATTTCATGGACGGCACCGCCGAGGCCTTCCACACGGCCTGCCTCTGCCACGCACGTCACGGCACCACCGCCCTCCTCGCCACGTCCACCGTCGGCACCCACGGGCAGATCCTCCGCTTCCTCCGCGCCTGCCGCGATACCTGCGAGAAGCCCACCGGCGGCGCCGTCGTCGCCGGCGCCCACTTCTACGGCCCCTACTTCGGCGAGAACGCCCGCGGATGCCACCCCGGCCCCGTCCGCCACCCGACGGAGGCCGAGTTCCGCGAGTACCTCGCCTTCAGCGAGATCCGCACAGCCACCGTCGCCCCCGAGCTGCCCGGCGCCGAGGCGTTCGTCCGCGCCTGCCGCGCCCAGGACATCGCCTGCACGATGGGCCACTCCCATTGCACCTTCGACCAGGCCGAGGCCGCCATGCGCTGGGGCGTCTCGCACGTCGATCACCTCTTCTGCGCCATGAGCGACCGCGCCCGCCTCCGCCAGACGCAGACGTACCCCATGCGCGGCGGCCTCCTCGAAGCCACGCTCCTCCTCGACGACCTGACCACCGAGGTCATCAGCGACGGCAAGCACCTCGCGCCCGAGCTGCTCCGCCTCGCCTACAAGTGCAAGGGGCCGGACCGCCTCGCCCTCGTCACCGACGCCAACCGCGCCTTGGACATGCCCGACGGCGAATACCTCTTCGGCCCCCTCGACGGCGGCGAGCCCATCCTCCGGTGCGACGGCGTCGGCGTCATGCCCGACGGCAAGTCGCTCGCCAGCGGCGTCATGGGCATGGACCACCTCGTCCGCACCATGCTCGCCGCCACCGGCGCCCCCCTGCACGAGGTCATCCGCATGGCCACCCTCACCCCCGCCCGCATCGCCGGCCTCGACAAGCACCGCGGCAGCCTGGAGGCCGACAAACACGCCGACCTCGTCGTCCTCGACGACTCCCTCCACGTGCGCCAGGTCCACGTCGCCGGCACGCGGGTGGTGTGATGGCACGCAAGCAATCGAGTGGGGGCCGCTGGTGGCCGTGGGTCGGCGGCGCGTTCGTCGGTGCCGCCCTCACCGCCATCTGGTTCCTCTCGCGCCCCCCGGCCGCCGACGAATGGCCCGCCGTCCGCTTCGACGACATCACTGAGCGGAGCGGCGTCGATTTCACCCACCACAACGCCGCCAGCAAGTGGAAGTACCTCCCGGAGACGATGGGCTCGGGCGTCGCCATCCTCGACTACGACGGCGACGGCCACAACGACCTCCTGTTCATCAACGGCCGCCCCTGGCCCGGCGCCCCCGGCCCCGTGCCGACCATGAAGCTCTACCGCAACAAGGGCGGGGGCGTGTTCAGCGAGACGACGAAAGAGGCCCGCCTCGACGTGCCCCTCCAGGGCATGGGCGTCGCCGTCGGCGACTTCGACAACGACGGCCGCCCCGACCTGTTCATCACCGCCGTCGGCGGCAACCGCCTCTTCCGCAACGTGGACGGCAAGCGCTTCGAGGACGTGACGGCCCTCGCCGGCGTCGCCGGCCCCGGCGGCTGGCCCTCCCTCCCCGAAGGCTTCTCCGCCCACGCCCGCCCCCTCAACTGGTCCGCGTCCGCCGCGTGGCTCGACTACGACGGCGACGGCCGCCTCGACCTCTTCGTCACCAACTACGTCGTCTGGTCGCCCAAACTCGACATCGACGCCGGCTCGCGCCTCGCCACCGGCGAACGCGCCTACGGCCCGCCCCGCGCCTTCGACGGCACCCAGTGCTTCCTCTACCGCAATATCGACGGCAGGCGCTTCGAGGACGTGTCGAAGCTCGTCGCCGTGACCCAGCGCGGGGCCGCCGTCGGCAAGTCGCTCGGCGTCGCCGTCGGCGACTTCGCCGGCGACGGCCGGCCCTGCATCGCCGTGGCCAACGACACCGAGCGCAACTTCCTCTTCCGCAACCTCGCCGGACGCTCCTTCGAGGAGGTCGGCATGACCGCCGGCGTCGCCTACGCCGACCGCCACGCCCGCGGCGCGATGGGCATCGACTGGCAGCCGGCCTACCGCCCCGGCCGCGACGCGCTCCTCCTCGGCAACTTCGCCGACGAGGCCAACACCCTCCTCTCCGCGAAGCCCGCCTCCCTGCGCTTCGCCGACCTGGCCGTCAGCGAGGGCATCGCGGCGGCTTCCCGCCCGCTCTTGAAGTTCGGCCTGATGTGGCTGGACTTCGACCTCGACGGCCGGGCCGACTTCGTGACGTGCAACGGCCATCTTGAGCCGGACATCGCCAGGGCCGACCCGACGCAGCGCCACGCCCAGCCGGTGCAGCTCTTCTACCAGCGCGACAACGGCTTCGCCCTCGCGCCGGAGAGCGCCGTCGGCCCGGCCCTCCTCAGGCCCCTGGTTGGCCGAGGCTGCGCCTACGGCGACCTCGACGGCGACGGCATCCCCGACCTCGTCCTGACCGCGAACGGCGGCCCGGCCCGCGTCCTCCGCTGTGTCAACAAGACGGGCAACAACTTCGTCCGCCTGCGCCTGCGCGGCACGAGATGCAACGCGATGGCCCTGGGGGCGCGGGTGATCGTGGAGGCGGGCGGGCGCGAGCAGCGCCGCGAGGTGCAGACGACCCGCGGCTACCTGAGCTGCTCGGAGGCGGTGCTGACGTTCGGCATCGGGCCGGCGACCAAGGCGGACAAGGTCACCATCCACTGGCCCGGAAGCGTCGGGCCCCCGCAGGTGCTGCACGACGTGCCGGCGGGCCGCACCGTGGACATCGCCCAGGCGAGCGGCGGGGCGTGAGCCCGCCGTGTCTTTCTTCGCCCCCGAGGATCACACCCCATGTTCGCGAAGCATGGCCAGCGCATCTCGCTCAACATGCACCTCCAACGGGCGGGCGCGCCCGACGACCTCCGCCATCTGATCAACGACATCGCCCGCGCCGGCAAGTACGTCCACAACGCCATCCGCACGACGAACCTCGGCCTCGCCGGCTCCTCCAACCAGTTCGGCGAGGAGCAGCTCGCCCTCGACGTGTTGAGCAACGACCTCATCCGCGACGAGCTGGCCGAGAGCGGCCTCGTCCACAGCTTCGCGTCCGAGGAGGAGTCCGCCATCCGCCCCCTGTCGGACGGCGCGCCGTTCACGGTGGTGTTCGACCCGCTGGACGGCTCCTCGCTCGTGGACGCCAACCTGGCCATCGGCTCGATCTTCGGCGTCTACCCGCGCCTCGACCTCATCGGCGCCACGCCGCGCGAGCAGATCGCCGCCCTGTACCTCGTCTACGGCCCGCGCACCATCCTCGTCTACTCCGCCGGCAAGGGCGTGCATCAGTTCCACCTCAACGAGGTGGGCGAGTTCATCCTCATGAAGGAGGACATGAGGATGCGCGACGAGGTGAAGACCTACGCGCCGGGCAACCTGCGCGCCGTCGTGGACACCCCGGCCTACCACCGGATGATGAGCCTGTGGCTGCAAGAGGGCCACACCCTGCGCTACTCGGGGGGCATGGTCCCCGACATCCACCACATGCTGGTGAAGGGCGCGGGCATCTTCACGAACATCGGCGGCAGCAAGTACCCGGAGGGCAAGCTGCGTCTGCTGTTCGAGTGCGGCCCGTTCGCGTACCTGATGCACCACGCCGGCGGCGATTCCTCCACCGGCGAACGCTCCGTCCTCGACGTGGTCGTCAAGGAGGTGGCGCAGCGGACGCCGATCATCATCGGGGCGAGGTCGGAGGTGGCGCGTGTCGCGTCGGTGCTGAGCGGATCAGGCGAGCGGGCCCCGTGAGGGGCCCGAGTCCCCGTGCGGGCGATCACTCCTTCTCCGCCGCTAGCTCCTTGATGTAGATGTTGCGGAACCACAGCGGGTCGCCGTGGTGCTGCAGCTCGATGGGGCCCGTGGCGATGAGCTTCCCAGGCGGGTAGTGGCTGACCAGCGGCTTGTTGTCCACGACGAGTTTGCCGTTCAGCTTCACCGTCACCTTGTCGCCCCGCATCACGATGTGGAAGGTGTTCCACTCGCCGACGGGGTTGTCCGCCTTGACCAGCGGGATCTTCCCGACACTCCTGCCGGCTTCGAGGATCGATTTGTCGTCCTTGGCCTTGAGGGGCGGCAGGGGGTTGTTCCAGAGGCCGCCCGACCCAGAGCTCTTATCCACGCCGCGGGCGCCCCCCGTCCTGTCGCTGTCCCAGACCTGGACCTGGGGCTGGCCGCGCAGATAGATGCCGCTGTCGCCCTTCTCGGCGATCTTCCAGTCCATGAGCATCTCGAAGTCGGCGTAGTCCTTGATCGTCTGCAGGCTGAAGCCCTTGCCGGTGTAGTGCAGCACGCCGTCCTTGACGGTCCACTCCTTCATGTGCTTCTCGTTGGCCGCCTTGACCGCCTTCTCGTAGGCGTCGCCGCCCTTGGCCTTGAGCTTGTTGCGCTCGTCGATGCGGATGGCGATCTGCCAGTTCTCGAGGTCCGTGCCGTTGAACAGTGCGGTAAAGCCCTTGGGCGGCGTGTTGAGCGGCTCCTCGGCGGGCCGAGGCGCCGCGAGGGCCAGGCCGGCGGCGGCGAGCAGGCAGAGGGAGAGGCTGCGCATGGCGGGGTCCTTGTGAGGATCGGGGGCGGGATGAGTGTGATTTGCGGAGTCGGGCCGCCGGCGGCAAGGCTTGCCCTTGGCGTCAGGTGATGGAAGAGCCGTCCGCGCCGGTGAAGTGAACGCCGGCGCCGAAACGCCCGCGCAACGCCCGACGAGTCGCCGGCGACACGACATGGGCCGCCGCCAGGAACAGATCCGTCAGGCGGGGGAGGTGAGGCGAGCGCAGAATGGCCTCCGCCCCCTCGGTGCCGACCCCGATGGCCTCGACGTATATCCAATTCAAGCAGGCCGCCCGCGGCGATGCGGCGATGCGGCGGATGGCCCGGTTGACGCCGCGGTGATCGGGCGTGCGGATGGGCCTGGCCGAGGCCCCCGTGATGAACCAGCCGGCGAGGGACAGCCTCTCCAACCGGCCGGGGGCGAGGGCGAGGTCGGCGATGCCGTCGGCGGGGATACCGGAGTCGGTGAAATCGAGCGAATGCAGGCGGCTGAGGTTCGTGGAGGCGGCAAGGGCGCGGGCGGGGGCGGCGCGGAGGTCGCTCTCGAAGAAGTGCAGGCGCGCCAGGCGGCCCAGCCAGGGCCGGGCCGCGAGGCGGTGCATCACCCCCTCCTCGGGGTGCTCGCCGTGCCCGATAGAGAGCCACAACGTCAGCGCGCGGTCCAGCGGCGCGGGCGGGTCACGCAGCTCCCCCAGGCCGTCGAAGCCGATCAGGTGCTCGTCGACGAAGCCACGCTCGAACCGCGCGGAAGCGAGGCCGTCCTTGATCGCCGGCAGGGCGAGCAGCGCCTTCTCACGCGCCTTCAGCTCCTTGCGGCGGGCCGCCTCGCTCCGCTTCAGGCGTGCCAGCGCGCACTGGGTGCGGATCAGCTCGGCGTGGGCGGCGTTGTGGTACTCCTCCTGCCAGTCGGCGAAGACCAGCCGGCGCGCGTCGTCCGCCGGGTCATCGAGGATCGCCTGGATCAGGGATTCCCGCTCGTCCATGTGATCAGCTCTCTGGCCTCTGGCCCCTATGGGGCTCACGGGGACGCGGCCGCCGTGATACAATCGCTGATACTCGCCACCCCCGAGCCAGGGAAGCCCCAAGATGACGACAACGGCAACCATGCCCGAGCAGGAATCGGCGAGCGGGGCGACGAAGCCACCTTTCCTCCGCCGCGTCCGCATCAAGGGCTACAAGAGCATCGCACACTGCGACGTGCGGTTCCAGCCGCTGACGATACTCGTCGGACGCAACGGCTCGGGCAAGAGCAACTTCCTCGACGCACTGGCATTCTTGCGCGACGTGATGGAGCTGAACCTGCCCGAAGCGGTCCGCCGGCGTGGCGGGTGGCAGGCCATTGCTTGCAGGACGGCGGAGACGCCGAGTATCGAGTTCGAGGTCGAGACGGCCTTCTCGTATGCCGCGGGCATGACCGGCTCCCAGGCTGACCGCTTGACCGCGACAGCTTTGTATTCGTTGACGCTGACCTCGGAGGCCCTCTCGGGGCCGGCCATCGCCCGTGAGTCGTTGGAGGTCAGCTGTCACCCTGGCGGGCTCCGTGCCGGGTACGAGCTGGAGTCCGGCGTCTTGTCCAGCTACAGGGCCACGCCGGAGAGCCAGCCGCCCATCGCGCTCCCACACTCGGCGGCCCTGCTGGACAAGGTGCGGGTCGATAGGCCCCTCCTCGCGGCCGTCGGCTCCCAGCCGTTCGTTGGATTGGCGGACGGCATCCGCCTCATGGGTTTCTACAGCATCCACCCCGACGCGATCCGGCGATTGCAGCACCCCAACCCCGGCCAGATACTGGAGCGGGACGGCGGGAACCTCGCCAGCTCGATCACGTCAATTCGAGAGGTTGAGGAGGACACCGTCGAGCGGATTCGCGATTACCTGCGTGTCATCAACCGGGACGTGAAGGGCTTCGAGGTCGTCCGGCTCGGTGAGTACGAGACGGTACGCTTCGAGATCCTGGGCGAAGGCCAAAAAGCCCCCGTCTGCTTCGACGCCTCTTGCATGTCGGACGGCACCTTGCGTGCCCTCGCCGCCCTCGTGGCCGCGTTCCAGATCACCGGCCCGATGGGGCCCACGGTCATCGGCATCGAGGAGCCGGAGACCTCCTTGCACCCGGCGGCCATGCAGGCGCTGGTGGACGCGATGGACGAGGCCACGCTCCGCACTCAGGTCATTCTCACCACCCACAGCCCGGACCTGCTGGAAGGCCGAGGGCTGAAGCCCGAGCAGATCATGGCGGTCAGGGCACACGCGGGCAAGACGCTCATCGGGCCGTTGGACCGGGCCAGCCTCGAGATCATCGAGAAGGAGCTGGTGGGCGTCGCCGACCTGCACCGGATGGACAAGTTGGACACCGAAGCGGCCTTGAACGGGTCGCGCGGAGGGGGGTGAGGATGCCGCTCCGCGTCGTCGTCATCGTCGAGGGCCACGGGGAGGACGCCGCCATCCGCCCCCTGCTCGAGCGGGTATGGTACGAGCATCTCGGCGGTGATTACATCGAGGTCATCCCCTGGCGACAGAAGCAGGGCCGGCTCCTGCTTCCAGACGGTGAGGGACTGCGGCCCGTCGTTGAGGCGGCGGCGATCAAGCTCCACGGCACGGCCCGCACCGACCTCCGCCGTCTCCTGCTCCTGATGGTCGATACGGAAGGGCGTGATGAGAATTGCCCGAAGGCACGCGCTCAACAGCTCATCGAATGGGCGCGCGCCGAGCGCTCGGACCCGCACACCGAGATCGAGTGCGTGCTGCCGAATGTCATGTTCGAGACGTGGTTCGCCGCCTCCGCGGAGTCCCTGCGGGGTAAGAACGGCCTTCCCGCCGACCTACCGAAGCCCGCCGACCCCGAGGGCGAGAAGCTGGGGAAGGCGTGGATCAAACGACACCTCCCCAGGACGAGGGCGTACAAGGAGACCATCGACCAGGCCCGGCTCGTCGGCCACATGAGCCTGGCCGAGTGTATCGCCTCCTCACGCTCCTTCCGCAAGCTGGTGAGCGTCCTCGCCGCCCGGCTTCCCACCCCACCCGCGCCCGAATGACACGGCCGAGTGGCTCACTCGTCCTCGATCCGAACAGGGCCGGGGATCGGCCTTCCCACATACAAGAGCAAGGGTCGGCCCGTGGCCGCCACGGTAGTCCTACCTGCCTTGTCGCGGACCGTCAGCCGCAGATACACCTGGGGCGGGATCTGCTCCGGGAGCTTCCACCCATGAGTCCCCGTGGCATCGGGACGACACGGGCTGCCGGTGTTCTCATTCGGAAGTCGCGGCCCGCCGATGAAGGTCCAAGGGCCCTCCGGCTTCCCGGCCCACTCCAGCGAGATCGGGTTCACCGCGAGATTTTGGCCACTGCACTTCCAACTCAACACGAGACGGCCTTGTCGAACCGGGTCAGGTGAGGGCGTGAACAACTCGGCGATGGGGGCCTCCGCTTTCGACTCGACTGGCGGGGGTGGCGCGGGGAGGCCCTTCGCCTCCTCCGCGAGACGCACGTTCTCGATACGCGGCTTCACCACGTCCAGGGGGACGGGCTGCTTTGTCTCGGCGCGGGAGACGTTGCCGGCCCGGTCACGGACGGTCAGGCGGAGGTACGCCTGTGCGGGGATCTGCCCGGTGATGTGCCAGACGTGGCTGCCTGTCGCGCCGGGAGGGTGTTGCTCCCCGTGGAGCGCGTTGGGGAGTTGTGGCCCCCAGATGGGCTGCCAGGGGCCTTTCGGCGTCTCGGACCACTCGATCGTGATCGGATTCACCGCGAGGTTACGGTCAGTGACCTTCCAACTCAGGATGATGTGGTCCGGGCGCTTGGGGTCGGCCGCGGGCATGAACATCTCGGCGACAGGGGCCTGTGTGTCGAGCTCGACGCGCACCTGGGGCACGTCGCCCGGCTTGGGGTCGCCGGAGCTGAGTCCGACCTTGCTCACGCCGGCGACGTGGAGCCCGTAGACCAAGCCCTCGCGCGGCAGCCGCACCGTCACCTTGGCGGCCGCGGGAACGCCGCTCGGGCCGATGGGAGGCAGTTGGACACTCACGTGATCCTTGACCTTATCCCAGGTGATGCCCTCGTCGCTCGTCATGAACACGTCAATCCCGCCCAGCCCGGACGGGCCGCACACCGCGTCGAAGTGGAGCGTGACATCCGGCGTCTTCACGATACTGGCCTCGGGCAGGGCGCGCCGGTCCTCGGCGGAAGGCGACATCAGCAGCAACATCGCCAGCGTAAGCGACGGCATGGGCACCTCGCGGGAGGACAACCCGGCATCCCCGCCGGGGCCGTGCCCATACCATCACCGGCCCGAAGAAGACATGCCGGCCGCTCACCCCTTCACCAACGACTCCCACAGCGCCTTGTAGTGGCGCAGGAACGTCGCCCCGGCGTCTGGCTCCTTGAACACCGCCCCGACCTCGATCAGCGTCGCCCGCTTGTAGCCGTGCGCCTTCAAGAGCTTGAACAGCTCGCGGTACGGGTAGCCCTTCGGGTCCTTCCACAGGTCGTTGATGTGGCACGACATCAGCCACGGCGAAAGGAGCTTGAAGTACTCCGCCACCGAGCCGTCCTTGACGTCCGTCGGGTTGCTGTTCCAGGTGATGCCCACGCTCTTGTGCCCGCACGTCTCCATCATCGTCTTGACGTGCGGCGGGTGGGCGGTGCCGCGCCCGTGGACCTCCACCCACACCTCCACGCCGGCGTCCGCCGCGGCCTTGCCGCACTCCGTCAGCGACTTGCCGATCTGCTCCAGCGTCTTCGCAGTCTCCACGCCCTTCGGCAGGTCATTCGGGCGCACCTTCACGCCCTTCCCGCCGATGTCCGCCGTCAGCCCGATGAACTGCTTGCACAGCTCGATCTGCTTCTTGACCTTCTCGCCGTCCGGCCAGTGGAAGTCGCAGGTGCTGCCGCAACCCCAGATCTCGACGCCGGCGTCGGCGAACTTCTGCTTCACCTCCTTGCGCTTCTCCTTCGACAGCGTCGGCTCGACGCCGTGCTTGTGCGTCGTGCGCAATTCCACCGGGCCGATGCCGGTGTCCTTGCACACCTTCAGGAGCGTCGGCAGCTCCCACGCCGCCGCGACGTTGTACGTCACCAGGCCGAGGCGGAAGCCGGGGCCTGACTCTTCGGCGCGGACAGCGGAAGCGGCGAAGGCGGCGGCGCTGGCGGCGAGGAAGGTGCGGCGTCCGATCATGCGTGCCTCGGGGTGAGTGATTGTGCCGGGGGCGGGGTGGCGGTTATACTAGGGACTGGGGAAGTCGGACGGAGGGCCACGCATGTCCGCCACGGTTCAGGAAAAGCCTGCATCCAGGAGTGAGGCGTTCGTCAGCTCCACACTCGACAGGGCCCGCGCCCGCGTCCGCCTCCTCGACCTCGCCGCCGGCGGCTTCGGCCTCGCCGCCCTCGTCCTCGCCTTCGTCTGCCTCATGGCCGTCCTCGACCGCACGTTCATCCTCAGCGCCCCGACCCGGCAATTCACGCTCATCCTCTTCCTGAGCGGCGCCGGGGCCTATGCCTGGTTCGCCCTCATCCGCCCCCTCCGCATGGACGTCAACCCGCACTACGCCGCCCGCCTGCTCGAGGAGGAGGCCGGCACCGGACGCAACAACGTCCTCAACTGGATCGACCTCCAGGGCGAGCGCCTCCCGAGCGTCTTCCGCGCCGGCATCAACTCGCGCGCCGCCAAGGACCTGCAACGCGCCGACCTGGAGAAGGCCATCAGCGGACGCCGGGCGTGGATGGCGGCGGCGCTCTTCTCCGCGTCGCTGTTCTGCTTCGTCCTGCTGTTCGCGTGGCTGGGGCTGCGTCCGTTCTCCGCCCTCGTCGGCAGGGCCGCCGTGCCGTTCGCCGTCGCCGGTGATGTCCCGACACGCACCCAGGTCGGGATCGTCAAGCCCGAGGGCGGCGATGCCGTCGTCACCGTCGGAACGCCCGTCACCATCGTCGCGAGCGTCGGGGGCCGTGTGCCCCGCGCCGGCGATTCCGACGCCCCGACGCTGAAGTACCGTCAGAGCGCCGATGAGCCTTACCGGCGCAGCCCGCTCACCAGGGACGAGGCGTCCGGCGAGTGGCTGGCCACGCTCGCTCCGGCCGACGTGGGCGCGGGGTTCAGCTACCACGTCACCGCCGGAGACGGATTCTCCAAGGAGCATCTCATCACCACGCGCTCGGCCCCGCTGCTGGGCGACTTCCTGGCCCGCTACCGCTACCGGCCTTACGTCGGCAAGGCCGACCGCACACGCACCGCCCGCAAGCTCGACGACCTGCGCGGCACCGAGGTCACGATCACCGCACGCGGCAACCGCCACGTCAAGGAGGCCCGCCTCGACTTCCAGCCCAACGACGGCCCCGCCGAGAGCATCCGCGGCGATGTGGGCGAGAACGACCCCTTCGCACCGCGCTTCCGCCTCGTCCTCGACAGGCCCGGCAAGTATCGGCTGAGCTACACGAGCGTCGAGGGCGAGACGTATCAGGACGCCGAGTGGTCCGAGGTCGCCGTCACGCCCGACATGCCGCCGACGGTGCGTCTGATCCATCCGGGCGCCGACATCAAGGCCCCGGCCAACGGCACCGTCGAGCTGGAGGGCGACGCGGCGGACGACCACGGCATCGGGGCGATGGAGCTGCATCTGGCCGTCGAAGGCGGGCAGAAGTTGCCGTCGCGGCCTTACATGGCGGACAAGCTCGGCAAGCAGGGCTTCGGGACGCCGCGGGCGATGCACTACCGCGCGACGCTGGCGCTGGGGCCGCTGGACCTCCAGCCCGGCACGGTGATCGAATACTGGCTGGAGGCACGCGACGCCTGCGACTTCCCCAAGCCGAACAGCGCCTCGACGCAGAAGTACAAGATCACGCTGGAGGCGGCGGGCGACGAGGCGGCGCGGAAGCAGAAAGAGGAGGCCGCCCGCAAAAAGCAGGTGGAGCACGACAGGAAGCAGGAGGAGAAGCTCAAGAAGGAGGCCGCGGCGCGCCAGGAGCAGAAGGAGAAGGAGGAGAAAGAGGAGAAGGAAGACGCCAAGGCCCGCGAGAAGAACGGCGCCGGCAAGGCCGGCAAGGACGAGAAGAAAGAGGACAAGGGCGGCAACGACCCGAAAGACCCGAAGGACCCCAAGGACGAGGGAACGGAGAAGACGGCGCAGAAGCTCCAGGACGCGCTCAACAAGAATGAGAGGGGCAAGCCGAAGGAGGAGAAGGGCGAGGGCAAAGGCGCGGGCGAGAAGCCCGGCGAGGCCAAGCCGGCGAAGCCGGATGACAAGCCCGGCGAGGGCCGCGACGGCGCCGGCATGAACAAGGACGACAAGCCCGGCGAGTCCAAGGACACCAAGAAGGGGCCTCCCGGAGAGGGCGAGGGCAAGGGGTCCGACGGCAAGCCGGGCGGCGAGAGCAAGCCCGGCAAGGGGGACGGCGGGAGCAAGGGCGAGGGCAAGCCGGCCGACAAGGCCGACGGCGCCGGCAAGGGCAAGGGCGGCGACGGCCCGCCCGCCGGCACGGGCAAGGGCGGCGGAGGCATGGGTGATCGCCCCGGCGAGTCGAAGGGGGACGGCGAGGGCGGTGCGGGCGAGCCGAAGGGCGAGGGCAAGCCCGGCGGCATGGGCGGCGACGGCGAGGGCAGGGGGGGCGCGGGCGACGGCAACAAGGGCGAGGGCAAGGCGGCGGGCAAGGGCACGGGCGGCGGCAAGGCGCCGGGCCAGGCCCCCGGAGGGGCCGCCCCCGGCACCGGCAAGCCCGGCGACCAGCGGACGCCGGCCCACGGCGGCGGCCCCGGCGACCCGACCCCGCCGGGCGCGAAGGAGAAGCCGCGCGACAGCCGGGCGGTGATGCTGCAGCTCGAGGAGCTGCGGAAGAAGATCACCCCGGACATGCTCAAGGACGCCAAGATGTCGCGCGAGCAGTTCGAGGCGTTCCTCCGCGACATGAAGGAACTGGCCCGCCGCCGCGCCGAGCATGAGGAGGCGGTGCGGGCCACCGGGTCGAACCTGCCGAGCAGCGTCGGCAGGCCGCCGGCTCCCGGCGCCAAGTCGGATGACCTGCGTGGCGGCGGCCGGCCGAAGCCGCCGCCGGAGTACACCGAGGGGCACGCGGAGTTCCTCAAGGAGCTGTCGCGGGAGAAGTGAATCATGGCCTGCCACGCGGATCAGGGAGAGCGAGGGACATCCATGAAGCTCGTCAAGACGGAGCCGGTGGAGATCGGCCTGCGGATGCTCGGCGACGACGACCGCCGCAAGGTGTGGGCCTGGATCGAACATCTGGCCAACTGGGAGACGGACGCGATCATCCGCGAACACTCGCGCCTCATCGACCCCGTCGAGAATCTGTACCTCCTGACGACGAACACCGAGTACCGGGTCTTCTTCCGCCTGGAGGATGCTCAGATCGTCCTGCTCGACATCGCCTCGGAATCGACGCTCAGGCTGTTCAGCACGGCGGGGGGGAAGCGGGGCCAATGAAGGAGTTGAAGGGGATCACGTTCGATCCGGTCAAATGCCGAGCCGAGATCGCCGCCTTCCGGCGGCTTCTCGGTGGCCGTTCACGGCTCGCCGAGCGTGCCGACATCCAGGCCTTCTTCAAAAAGAACGAGCAGTTCTCCGCCTTCCTGGGGACGTATTCCCCGACCATCGGCCCCGCGCCGCTGCTCGCGTTCGAGTTCGAGCTGGTCGGTGATTTCGCCGCCGATGTCGTCGTCGGGCACAGGGGGAATGGGTCGTTCATCCTCATCGAGCTGGAGGACGGACGGCCGGACAGCGTCTTCAGGAAGGCCCCACGGAAAACGACGACGGAGTGGAGCGCCCGCTACGAGCACGGCTTCAGTCAGTTGGTGGACTGGTTCTACGCCCTGGATGACTTCAAGAAGACCGAGAGGTTCGCCAGGGATTTCGGACGCGGCCATGTGACATTCCAGGCCCTGTTGATCCTCGGCCGGAGCGCGGGCGTTTCGGACCACGACAGGGTCCGGCTGCGCTGGCGTGCGGAGAAGGTACGTATCGACTCGCACACCGTCGAATGCGTGACGTTGGATGACCTGTGCGCTCAGATGGAGTGGCGCATCGGCCACTTCCCCGAGCGGGCCGGCGCCGCGAAGTGAGACGCGGCGCGTGATTCACACGGCCCGCTCACGCCGGGCCGCTCGCCACGAGATCGGAGCGGACGCATGACATTCCCCAAACGCCACCTCGTCCGCTTCGGCCCCAAGGAGACGCAGCACCTCTTCACCGACATCCTGGTGATCGGGGGTGGGATCGCCGGCTTACGCGCCGCCCTCACCGTGCCGCCGCACCTGCGCGTCCTCGTCGTCACCAAGGACAAGGTGGCCGAGAGCAACAGCACCTACGCCCAGGGGGGCATCGCCGCCGTCCGCGACCCCGAGGACACCTTCGAGAACCACATCGAGGACACCATCACCGCCGGCGCGGGCCTGTGTCACCGCGACGTGGTGGACGTGGTGGTCCGCGAGGCGCCCGCCGCCATCGACGACCTCATCCGCTGGGGCACCAACTTCGACCCGGGGCTGGCCCGCGAGGGCGGACACAGCCACCAGCGGATCATCCACGCGCTGGGCGACGCCACCGGGCAGGAGGTGATGCGTGCCATCATCGAGACGGCGCGCGAGGCGCCCAACGTCACCATCTGGGACGGGACGTTCACCCTCGACCTCATGACCCACGAGGGGGCGTGCGCCGGGGCGCTGGTCCACCGCGCCAACCGGGAGAACCTCCTCGTCTGGGCCAAGCAGACGATCCTCGCCAGCGGCGGGGCCGGCGTCGTCTTCCGCGAGACCACCAACCCGCCCGTCGCCACCGGCGACGGCATGGCGGCGGCGTACAGGGCCGGGGCCGTCCTCCGCGACATGGAATTCATGCAGTTCCACCCGACCGTCCTCTACGTCGCCGGATCAAGCCGTTACCTCATCAGCGAGGCGGTGCGCGGGCACGGGGCGTATCTGCGCGACAAGGACGGCAAGCGATTCATGCTCGACATCGACCCGCGCGGCGAATTGGCGACGCGCGACGTGGTGGCACAGGCCATCGTCCGCACGATGGAGCGGACGCGGCACCCGAACGTCTACCTCGACCTGTCGCACCTGGAGCCGGCCGGCGTGTTGGCGCACTTCCCGGCCATCGCCCGCGTGTGCCGCGACTTCGGCCTGGACATCACCACGGACCTGATCCCGGTGCGGCCCGGCGCGCACTACATGGTGGGCGGGGTGAAGGTCGATGCCGAGGGCCGGAGCAGCCTGCCCGGCCTGTGGGCGGCGGGCGAGGTGACCTCGAGCGGCCTGCACGGGGCGAACCGCCTGGCGTCGAACAGCCTGCTGGAGGGGCTGGTGTACGGGGCTGTGTGCGCGCGTGGGGCGGTCGCGGCGGCAGAGAGTATGCCGGACACGTTCGCGGTGCCGCGTGTCGCGGGCAATTTCACCCCCGAGGAGGAGGGCAAGCTGGACGTCGCCGACCTGACCAACGCGCTGCGTGGGCTGATGATGCGGAACATGGGCGTGATGCGCGACAAGGCGGGCATGAAGGAGGCCGAGCGCCAGGTGGCGTTCTGGTGCCGCTACGTCCTGCGGCGCGAATTCTCGTCGCGTGCCGGGTGGGAGCTGCAGAACATGCTGACCGTGGCGCGGCTGATGATCTGGGCGGCACAGGAGCGGACGGAGTCGCGCGGCGTCCACTTCAGGAGCGATTTCCCCGCCAGGGATGACGCGGGGTGGTCGCGGCATCTGGAGTGCCCCGCGTCGCTTCCCGACCCGCCGGGGCGGCGGTAACCGCGGTGATGGCTTCGCGTCTCGCGGCCGGTGGCCGTAGAATAGTTCACGCACCGGGCGTCGCCGCCGGGCGAGCAGGGCCGGGGGCAAGGGATGCGGCGACACGAGGAGAAGGGTGTCATGCATGCGGACGCGCCCACACCCAGGGGAGAATTCATCGGGCAGGCCTCCGCACGTGTCCAGCAGATGCTGAAGGCGGGGGTGCCCCGCGGCGACATCCTCACCTGCCTGGCGACGGAGGCAGAGGCCCTGGCCGGCCCCGGCGCGTCGGCCTCGATCCTCGTCCTCGATGAGGAAGGCCTGCTGCGCAACGGCGCCTCGCCGACCCTCCCGGCGGACTACCTGGCGGCCATCGACCGCTTGAAGCCGGACGCACTGGTCGGCACCTGCGCGGCGGCGGCGGCGACGGGCTCGGTGGTCATCACCACGGACTTCTACGCCGACGACAAGTGGGCGGAGCGGCGTCACCTGCCCCTCTCCCTCGGCTTCGTGGGGGCCTGGAGCGTGCCGATCAAGTCCCCTGAGGGGACGGTGCTCGGAACCATCGGGACATACTTCCGAGACCACCGTTCGCCGACGACGGAGGAACAGAGGGGCGTCGAGCTGCTCGCCGTCGCGGCGGCACAGGTCCTCGCCCGGTGCCGGGCGGATGTGTGAGCTACAATTGCCGGGTGGCATTTCCGTTACAGGCGATACCGTCGACATGCCGATGGTGATGAGGGGGAGGGCCGCGCGATGGTCATGGCACGCTGGGCGTTCGTTGGGGTGATCTGCGTCCTCGCGGGGTCGCTGGCCTTCGGCCAGGTGGGCGCCGGCAGGAGGCCCGCCGCCTCGCTCAAGGACGGCGTCGTCGCGCGGTCCAAGGAGGCGCCGGCGGCCGTGGACAGGATGCTCAAGGCCCTCGGCCCTTCCGTCGAGGAGCAGCTCCTCGCCGGGCGGCAGGTCGAGATCCCCGGCCTCGGCACCCTGCGCGTCGTGCGCATCGAGGCGTACAAGGACCTTGACGGCGGCCGGCCCATCATGGTCCCCGCCCGCAACTACGTCGAGTTCGTGCCCACCGGCGACCTCGACGCCATCGCCAATATGCCGGGTGCCGTGCCCGCCCGCAGCGTGCCCGGCTACGAGTTCCGCGTCAACCCGTCTTCGACGCCGGGCTTCAAGACCGATACCATCAAGACCATCCGCACGCGCCGCTGACCCAGAGGAGGGCAGGGCGGGGGGGAGTGGGCCGGAGGCCTCCCCCCGGCGACAGGGAACACACCGCATGAGCCGCATCTCGATCTACGACACCACCCTGCGCGACGGCAGCCAGGGCGAGGGGGTCAACTTCTCGCTCGTCGATAAACTCAACATCACGCGGAAGCTCGACGAGCTGGGCGTCGATTACATCGAGGGGGGCTACCCGCTGTCCAACCCCAAGGACGCCGAGTACTTCCGCGAGGCGAAGAAGCTCGGCCTCAAGCACGCCAAGGTGTGCGCCTTCGGTATGACGCGGCGCAAGGGCGTGAGGGCCGAGGACGACACCTGCATCCGCGCGCTGCTCGACGCCGAGACGCCCGTCGTCACCATCGTCGGCAAGACGTGGGACTTGCACGTCCGCGAGGTGTTGAACACCACGCTCGACGAGAACCTGGCGATGATCGCCGACTCCGTCGCCTATTGCAAGGCCGCAGGGCGCGAGGTCATCTACGACGCCGAGCATTTCTTCGACGGGCACAGGCACAACCCCGAGTACGCCCTCGCCACCCTCGCCGCCGCCGAGCGGGCCGGCGCGTCCATCGCCGTCCTGTGCGACACCAACGGCGGCACGCTGCCCGACGCCCTGGCCGAGGCGGTCACGGCGGCGCGCAGACACCTCCGCTGCGAGGTCGGCATCCACTGTCATAATGACAGCGAAGTCGCCGTTGCGAACAGCCTGGCCGCCGTGCGTTGCGGGGCGACGCAGGTGCAGGGGACGATCAACGGCATCGGCGAGCGCTGCGGCAACACCGACCTCATCAGCGTCATCGCCAACCTGGCGCTGAAGCTGGGCCTCGACGTGCTGCGGCCCGAGAGCGTGAGGCACCTCACCGAGGTGTCGCGCTACGTGTACGAGACGGCGAACATGAATTTCCGCCCCGGCCAGCCGTTCGTCGGGGCGTCGGCGTTCGCCCACAAGGGCGGCATGCACATCCACGCCGTCGCCAAGCTGGCCAGCACCTACGAGCACCTCGACCCCGCCCTCGTCGGCAACGAGCGCCGCTTCCTGGTCAGCGAGCTATCCGGGCAATCGACCATCCTCTCGAAGACCGCCAAGTATCAGGTCAGCCACGACCGGGCCCTAATGAAGCGCATCCTCGAGCAGGTTCAGGACCTGGAGAACGCCGGCTACGAGTTCGAGGCGGCGGAGGCGTCGTTCGACCTGATCGTGAAGCGCTGCATGGGGCTGTACGTGCCGAAGTTCCAGCGGCAGGCCTACCGGGTGAACATCGAGGTCGGCGCCGACGGCCAGCCGCTCACCGAGGCGACGGTGAAGGTGCGTGTCGGCGAGCAGACGATGCACACGGTGAGCGAGGGCGACGGCCCGGTCAACGCCCTCGACGGCGCCCTGCGGAAGGCGTTGCTCGGGTCGTACCCGCGTCTGAACGAGCTGCATCTGGTGGACTACAAGGTCCGCGTGGTGAACGCGCGGGCGGAGACGGCGGCGCGGGTGCGTGTCGTCATCGAGTGGCGCGACGGCGGCAGCCTGTGGGGCACCGTGGGCGTCAGCGAGAACATCATCGAGGCGTCGTGGCAGGCGCTGGCGGACGCCATCGAGTACAAGCTGTTCAAGGACGAGGAGGCGTGAAGGGCAGGGGATGAAGGTGTCTCGCCAAGGCGCAGGGAAAGAGGGTGTTTCGCAAAGGCGCAAAGGACGCAAAGGAAGACAAGAAGAGAAGAAGCGAGAAGAAGCAGGGATGCCGCAGAGCCTGCCCTCCTTGTCTTCTCCTCCCTTCTTCTGTTCTGTCCTTGGCGTCCTTTGCGCCTGTGCGAGACACCTTCTATTACAAGGCGTGAGCCATGCTCGAACAGGCGTTCTGGCGGTCGATCCAGGAGGAGCCGGACGACGACGCGCCGCGGCTGATCTACGCGGACTGGCTGGAAGAGCAGGGGGGCGCGGCGCGGCTCGCCCGGGCCGAGCTGATCCGCGTCCAGTGCGAGCTGGAGCGCCTGCCGGCCGACGCCCCACGCCACGCCGAGCTGAAGGCGCGCGAGGCCGCCCTGTGGGCGAAGCACCGCAAGGAGTGGCTGGCCCCGCTCAAGCCGTTCGCGTCGAGGATCGCCTTCCGCCGCGGCTTCCCCGACGAGGTGCTGGTGCAGGGCAAGGTGTTCCTCGCCCACGCGGAGACGGTGCTGTCGGCGGCCCCGGTCTTCAACCTCCGCCTGCGGAATAGCAAGGAGCAGATCGAGGCCATCGGCGCGTCCCCCGTCCTGCGTCGCCTCAGCTCGCTGAGCCTGTACTGGAATCAGATCGGGATGAATCGGGCGCGGGTCTTCCTTGCCTCGCCCAATCTGGTGAACCTCACCACGCTCGACCTGGACGACAACTCCATCCGCCTGGATGGCCTACGGGCCTTGACGGCGGCTGACATGCCACGGCTGCGTCACCTGAACCTGCGGGCCAACGTGCTGGGGGACGAGGGCGCGGCGATCCTCGCCGCCTCCCCGTTCCTGTCCCGCGTGCGGAAGCTCGGACTGGCGTACAACGGCATCGGCGACGCGGGAGCGGCGGCGCTGGCGGCGTCGCCCCATCTCAGGGCGCTGACGCTCCTGGACGTGCGGCACAATCGGCTGACCGACGCGGGCCGGGCGGGCCTACTGGGCCGCTTCGGTGAGGGCGTGTGCGTATTCGCGAGCGCGTCGAGCCGCGTCCTGTGGGATCGGGCCGACAGAGACGGGCCCGCCGCACGCTGATACAATCGGCGATGCCCGCCCACCGAGGCCCCGCCGATGCCGCGCCTGCTGCTCCTACTCGCCGCCGTGGCCCTGTCGGCATCGCCGGCATCGGCCCAGACGAAGGCACGGCCCATCCTCTTCTGCTTCTGGAACGTCGAGAACTTCTTCGACGACCAGCGCAACCCGAAGCTGGAGAAGGCCGACCGCGAATTCGATGACTATTTCTCCAAGGACAAGGAGGCGCTGGCGTTCAAACTCAAGCGCCTCGTGCAGGTGCTGACCGACAAGGGGATGGCCGACGGCCGCGGGCCGGACATCCTGTGCCTGGCCGAGGTCGAGTCGCGGCGGGCCGTCGAACTGCTACAGACGGAGCTGAACAAGCACTTCAAGGAGAAGGCGCTGCAGTACGCGCACATCGCCTACCTCGATCCGGGCGGCGGGCGCTCCATCGCCACGGCGGTCCTCAGCCGGATACCGTTCTCGAACAAGCCGCTCCTGCTGTCTACGCAGCGGCGCATCCTCAAGGTGAACGTCGAGGTGGAGAAGCACCCGCTGACCATCGTGGCGTCGCACTGGACCTCGCGGATCAGCGACACGACGGGGCGCGGGCGGGGGTCCTACGCCGAGGCCATCCACCGCGACTACGCGGCGGCGTTCAAGAAGAACAAGGAGGTCGCTTACATCGTGTGCGGCGACTTCAACGACAACCCAGGCGACGACACCGTGGCGAAGACGCTCGGCGCCTCCGGCGATGTGAACAAGGTGCTGGACGCGGCCAAGGACGGCAAGGCGATGTTCTTCCACCCGTTCGTGAAGCTGGAGAAGGCCGGCAAGGGCACGCACTTCTTCAAGGGCAAGGGGTTCGTCTTCGACCACATCGTGGTGTCGCCGGGGATGCTGGAGGCGAAGGGCTGGCAGTTGCGTGCCGGCTCGGCAAACATCGTCGAGAAGTTCAAGTTCCGCGACGGCCCCGACCGCTTCGGCGGGCCGACGGACAGGCGCGAGTTCAAGAACCGCGGCGCGAGCGACCACTTCCCCGTCACCGTCGAATTGATCGTCAACAAGTGAGGCGCCTCATGCCGACGTGGATGCGGATCATCGCCGCCATGGCCCTCGTCGGCCTCGGCTGCCAGGAGAAGGGCCCCGACCTGTCGGCGCTCAAGGACGCCGACAAGGGCGGGCCGAAGGCCGAGCCGCCGAAGGGCCCCGGCACGGCGGCGGAGTACTTCTTTGCGTTCTGGAACGTCGAGAACCTGTTCGATGATGTCAACGACGGGCGGATGAAACGCGGCGACGAGACGTATGACCCGTACTTCGGCGACAACCCCGAGGCGCTCAAGCAGAAGCTCGACAACCTCGCCACGGTCATCGCGCGGATGAACGGCGGCAAGGGCCCCGACATCCTGTGTTGCGCCGAGGTCGAGTCGCCGCGGGCGGCGGAGCTGCTCGTCAACGCCGTCAACGTGAAACTGCCGGACCAGAGCCTACACTACAAGACGATCCTGTTCGAGGAGGTGGGCGGCGGCCGCGACATCGGCACGCCGATCATCACGCGGCTGCCGGTGGAGGAGAAGCGCGGCAAGCTGATCGGGCGCAAGATGCGCATCCTCGAAGGCCGCGTCGTCGTCAACGGGCACGAGCTGGTGGTGGTGGCGTCGCACTGGTCGAGCCGCATCTCGGACAAGACCGGCGCGACGCGCTCCAAGTACGCCGACCAGATCTATGGCCGGTTCCTGAGCATGTACAAGTCCAACCCGAAGGTCGATTTCCTCGTGTGCGGCGACTTCAACGACGACCCGACGGACGACAGCGTCGCCAAGAACCTGCACGCGACGGCGGACCTGGCCGAGGCGAAGAAGGGCGGCGAGATGCCGTCGCTGTACAACTGCCTGGCGTCGAAGCACGCGGACGACGCGGGGACGATGTACTACCGAAAGTGGCATCTGTTCGACCACATCTGCGTGTCGCCGGGGATGCTGGACGGCTCGGGGTGGAGCGTGGTGCCGGACAGCGGGGCCATCGTGGCGGAGATGGCGGACAACCGGGGCCGCCCGCTGCGGTTCGGCGGGCCGAAGGACAAGACGGCGCTGTCACGGCGTGGGGCGGCGGACCACTTCGCGGTGACGGTGCGGCTGCGCGTCGCGGCGAGGTGAACGTTCTTCGTGGCGACAAGCTTTCAGCTTGTCAATCAATGCACGACAAGCTGAAAGCTTGTCGCCACGAAGACACCTGTTACACCCAAGTTACTTGCCCCGCCGGCGCGATTCTGTCAGGATACGCCCCATGCCCCGATCCTGAGGGAGCGCCATGCTCGGCCTCGCCTTCCTCGCCCTGGCCGCCGGGCCACTGCCGGCACCGCCCATCGCCCACCTCGCCCACGGCGTGCTGTCCCGTCACTGCGCCCGCTGTCACGACGGCCAGGGGCCGGGGCACGCCAAGGGCAAGTTCGACTTCGTCCTCGACGCCCGCCTCCTCGCGTCACGCGGCATGGTCGCCCCGATGATCGAGAGGGTCGCGTCCGGCGAGATGCCGCCGGGCAAGCACACGTTCACCGCCGCCGACCTCGGCGCCCTCCAGCGCTGGGCCGCCGCCGGCGCGCCGGGCCTGACGCCCGCGGCGCCGCCGGTGAGGCGGTCCGATCTGCTGGCCCTCATCAAGCTCGACCTGGCGTCACTGCCGGAGCGCGAGCGCCGGCACATGCGCTACCTGACGCTCGGCCATCTCGGGGATGGCCCCGATGCCGCCACGCTCCGCGACGCCGTCGCCAAGCTCGCGAACAGCCTGTCGTGGCACCCGCGTCTCACGCGCCCGCATCAGGTGACGCCTCTCTTGCTCCGCCTCGACCTGCGCGACTACCGCTGGACGGCGCGCGTCTGGGAGAAGCTCGCCTCCCTCAACCCGTACCGCGGCGAGGGGGAGCATGTCCTGCGCGCCGACTGGTTCGTGGCCACGGCGTCGCGTCCGCCGATGTACCACGACTTCCTCCAGCTCCCACTCACCGATCGGGCGCTGGAGCGGATGGCGGGCGTCGATGTGGCGGCGGCCCACGCGGAGGACAGGGCGGTCCGCGCGGGCTTCAACAACTCAGGCGTCGCGCGGTCGAACCGCATCCTCGAGCGTGTCGATGGGACGCACGGCGCCTACTGGCGCAGCCATGATTTCAGCGAGAACATCGGAAGGCAGAACATCTTCGAGAGCCCGACGACGTTCCGGGCCGCCGGCGGCGAGATCATCTTCCGGCTGCCCAACGGGCTGCATGCGTATCTGATCGTGGATGGCGACGGGCGGCGCATCGACAAGGCGCCGGGCGAGGTCGTGCAGGACCCCAACCGCCCCGACCGCCTCGTCGAGAACGGGCTGTCGTGCATCGGCTGCCACACGAACGGCATTCACCCCAAGGACGATCAGGTGCGGGCCCACGTCCTCTCGCACAAGAAGGCGTTCGACGCGGCGGCCGTCGAGGCGGCCCTCGCGCTGTACGTCCCGCCGGCGCGGTTCAAGAAGCTGGTGGACGAGGACAACGCGGGCTTCGCCCGCGCCGCGGCGGCGCTCCGTCTGCCGACCTCCGGGCCGGAGCCGGTGATGTCCGCCGTGCATCGCTACGAGCGCGTCCTCGACCGGGCGGCGCTGGCGGCGGAGCTGGACACCGACGCGGCGGGGCTGGCCGCGATGCTCAGCCGCGATGCCGAGCTGGCGCGGGCCATCGCGGCGGGCAAGGGCGGCACGGTGCAGCGCGACCTGCTGGAGCGGCTGTTCACGCGCCTCGTCGAGCCGGAGGGCCCCAAGGAGGCCATCGCCGCGCTGCACGAGGGGCACAAGGGGGCGGTCCACGCCGTCGCCCTCGCCGAGGGCTGGCTCCTGACCGGCGGCGCCGACGGCCAGGTGTTGCGGGCGCGGCTGTCCGGCGGCAAGCCGGCCCTCATCGTCAAGCACCCCGACGAGGTGCGGGCGGTGGCGCTGTCTCCCGACGGCAAGACGTGCGCCTCGGCGTCGGGGCGCGACGTGTTCGTGCATTCCGCCGCCGGAAAGCTGATCGCGCGGCTGCGCGGGCACACGTCGGAGGTGCGGGCGCTGGCGTTCTTGCCGGGCGGGAAACTGGTGTCGGGCGGGGCGGATCGGACGGCCCGCGTGTGGGACATCGCGGGCGGCAAGGAGGTGGCGGCGCTGGTCGGGCACACGGGCACCGTGACCTCTGTAACAATCGGCGGGGGGGGCAAGTACGTCGTTACAGGTAGCACCGACCGCAGCGCGCGCTGGTGGGACGCCCTCACGGGCAAGGAGGTCGGCGCGCGCACCGCCGACGCCGAGGTCCACTCCGTGGCGTGGGAGGGCGGCATCCTGGCGGCGGGCACCAGCGACGGCGTGGTGCGGGTGTGGGGCTCGCGTACGGACACGGGCGCGAGGCGGCTGGACGGCCCCGAGGGGACGATCCGGGCCGTGCATCTGGCCAAGGACGGGACGGTGACGGCCTGTTCGGCGCGGGGGGCTCTGGGCTGGCGGTGGCCGGCGTCCGGGAAGAGGTGGCAGAGCGCCCAGAACGGGCCGGTGACCGCGGCGGCCATCGGGGCCGACGGCACCCTGGCGGCGGCGACGGCGGATGGGGTCCGCCTGATGACTTCGAGATGAGACAATCGCTCTTGAACCGAGGGAGGATCGGACGATGAAGCGACGCCTGGCATACCTGGCGGGCGGGCTGGCCCTGTGCCTCGCCACCCTGGCCATCACCCTGTACCCGCGGACCGGGACCGCGGCGGCCGGCAAGGCCGTCGATGACAAGAACGCGCCGCGCATCGCGACGAGCAAGATCGTCCACGTCACGATCTACCCGGACAGCGCGCTGATCAGCCGCGAGGTCGAGGTGCCGGCGGGGGCGGGCCTGATCGAGCTGGTGGTCAACCCGCTGCCCGAGGCGACGATGCCCAGCACGCTGTACACCGAGTCGGCCGAGGGGCTGCGGGTGCTGACGACGCGCTTCCGCACGCGGGCGGTGCGCGAGGACACCCGCGAGGAGGTGCGCAAGCTGGAGGAGGAGATGAAGACCCTCCAGGCGAAGCAGCGGCGCATCCAGCACGAGGTCGAGATCCTCGCCAACAGCATGCTGTTCATGGGCTCGCTGGAGAAGTTCACGGCGGCGAACACGACGCACGCCACGGAGAAGGGCAAGCTCGACAGCGACCAGATCATCGCGATGGCGAAGTACCTCAACGAGGGGCGTGCGGAGAAGTCGAAGAAGGCGTTCGAGCTGAAGGAGCAGATCCTCGACAACCAGGAGGCGATGGAGTTCGCGACCCGCAAGATGCGTGAGCTGTCCACCGGGTCGAACAAGGTCGAGCGCGACGCGGTCCTGGTGATCGACAAGCAGAACGCGGCGGCGGGCAAGGTGCGGCTGAACTACCTGGTCGGCTCGGCGGCCTGGCGTCCGCAGTACAAGTTCCGGGCGGGCAAGACGGCGAAGGACCCGATGCAGGTCGAGTACCTGGCCTCCATCCTGCAGCAGACGGGCGAGGACTGGGACCGGGTGGCGATGACGCTCTCGACGGCGCAGCCGATGCTGAACTCGTCGCCGCCGGAGCTGCACGCCCTGGCGGTGAACGTGGTGCCGCGTGGCGGCGCCGGCACGGGCGTGACCCTGAGCGGCCTGCAGAGCGGGCTGAACCTGGGCGGCATGCCCGGCATGGGAGGCCCGCCGCCGCGGCCCGGCACGGCGCCGATGCCCCTGCCGCCGGCCCCGCCCTCCGGGCGTCTGGCCATCGCCAACCCCGGCGCCGGCGCCAAGGCGTCCGAGCTGGCCGACGCGGCCCGCAACCTGCGTGGGGCGGCCCAGCGCGTGGCCAACGAGCGGCGTGAGAAGGATGCCGTCGAGCTGCAGAACTACGCCGCCGTGCTGGACCAGGTGCGTGACCTGTGCGTGAGCGTCGAGGACGGCAAGAAGGCCGCCGGCGAGATGGTCGGCCGCGGCGTGAAGAACGAGGGGCCGAGCGTGACGTACCACCTGGCCCATAAGCTGAGCGTGCCGTCGCGGACCGACGATCAGGTGATCGAGGTGACGCGGATGGAGATGAATCCGGATTACTTCTACAAGGCGGTCCCGGTGCTGACGCCGCACGTGTACCGTCAGGCGAACCTGGTGAACAGCAGCAAGAACGTGCTGCTGCCGGGCGAGGCGACGATGTACGTGGGCAGCGACTTCGTGGGCCGGATGGCGATCCCGCTGGTGGCCGTCGGCGAGACGTTCACCATCGGACTGGGCACGGAGCCGCAGCTGCAGGTCACCCGCCAGATGATGGACAAGACGCGGACGGTGCAGGGCGGCAACCAGATCATGAAGTTCGACTACCGCATCCTCATCTCCAGCTACAAGACGGAGAAGGTGAAGGTGCAGGTGTGGGACCGCCTGCCGACCGGCGAGAACGAGGCGCTGGGCGTGACGCTGGTGAAGGCGTCGCCGGAGACGTGCAAGGACCCGGTGTACGTGCGCGAGGAGCGGACCATGAACCTGCTGCGGTGGGACATGGAGATCACGCCGGAGAACAAGGGCGAGAAGGCCGCGGCCATCAACTACGAGTTCAAACTCGAGCTGGACCGGCAGGCGAACTTCGGGAGCTTCCTGTCGAAGTGACCTGACCCGTCTGTTCGGTTGATCGAGGGCGGCCGGCTCCGATTGGGGCCGGCCGCTCGTCTTTCCTGCGGGTCGGGTTAGAATCGACGCCGGGAGGTGCGTGCGATGTTCGTCCGCTGCCCGCAGTGTGGCATGAGGCTCCGCTCCAAGAAAGATGCGGCGGGGCTGCGCGTCCTGTGTCCCGAATGCCGCGTGGCCGCCGACGCGCCGGACGAGGCCGTCGATTCGGGGCTTCTGTGCGCGGCGTGTGGGTCGCGGGCGGTCGATCCGCTGCCGCCCGACGCCTTCTCGCGGCGGCCCGGTTACGAATGCGCCGACTGCGGCACGCGGATGCGGCGGCAGGGGTCGGCGGGCGGTTACATCTTCGCCACCTGCATGGGCGGGCTGTTCGTGCTGGCTGGCATCGTCATGACGGGCGTGGGCGTCGCCAACGGGCTCACGGAGTACCACTTCGGTGGGATCACGGCCATCGCCGTCCTGGGTGCGGCTGTGGTGCGGTGGGCCGTGCTGGGGCTGCGGATGCCCGAGCCGGGCGGGGCGCCGGACGAGCCGGACGCGCCGATCAACTGGGGGCTGTGGGCCGTGCTGGCGCTGGCGGTGGTGCTGCTGCTGGGGACGGCGGTGTTCGGGTTCTTCTACTTCCTGCACGAGATGCTTTGAGGGCGGCCCCTCTTGACCCGGATTGTCCTTGACGGGTGCCAAGGCGTCGTGTGTGATGGGCTGCGCGGTGTTGGAGGATCACGTGTTTCGGCGAAGAAGGGGGGCCGCGTGAGGAAGGAAGTGGGGTTGCGATTCAAGAAGATGGGCCGTGAGATCAAGGCTGCTGTGTCGACACGGATCGAGCAGCTCCAGCAGCGGTTGGCTCGGCGTGGCCGGGCCTTGGATGAGTTCCTCGCAGACCCCGCATTGGTTCGTTCCTACTTGATCCGGGCCATCGGCGGGAGGGTCACATACCGCAACCCCGAGGACGCCGCCCCCTTGCACCCGGGGTCAGACATCTCCAGTGAACAGATGGAAGAGATCCGCAAGGTGTGCGAGCGCATATTTGAGCTGGAGCGCGAAATCCAGAAGCTGCGCCTGGTCGTCACGCACCTGGCCGACGACGAAGTCTTCGAGCTGGATTTCGCTCAGCTCGCCGGGTATGGTTTCGAGCCGTAGTTCGGCGGGGGTATGGATGAAACTGAGCGAAGAAGACCGCCGGCTGATCGGGTCCTGGGCCGCCGATTGCGCCGAGAGGGCGCTGCCGCTGTTCGAGGCGAAGGCCCCCTCCGACACGCGGCCACGCGAGGCCATCGAGGGCATCCGGGCCTTCGCACGCGGGGGGAAGAGGACGGCGCGGCTGCGCTCCCTCGCATGGGCGGCGCTCACCGCGGCACGCGAGGTCGGCGATCCGGCCGCCACGGCCGCCGCTCGCGCCGCGGGCCTGGCGGCGGCGGCCGCGTACATGCACGCCTTGGCGACCCTTGACCAGGGGAAACACGCCCTCGGGCCAGCGGCGTATGCGGCGCGGGCCCGCGAGCTCGCGGCTGCCGACGATCCCCGCGTCGGTGATGAGGAGGCCCGATGGGCGATCGGGCACGCCTCGCCGACGGTCCGCGAGGTCGTGCGGCGGCTGCCGGTCCGCGGCGCTGGCGGCAGTCGGCTGGACGCGCTCTATCACCAGCTCGACGCAGGTCTTCGCCGGTGAGGGCGGGACCGAGACGCCGCGCCATGGGGAAGCCGCCCGCCATCGGGCGCTCACTCCACCGCGAACGTCGCCGTCGCGTAGGCCCGCTCCTCGTCATACGCCTTGTCGTCCACCTTGCCCTTCTTCATCTCGACGTGCCGCGCACGGATCGCGTACACCCCCGCCGCCGTCGGCGCCGGCAGCACCACAACGCCCGAGGCGTTCGTCTCCGCCGTCACCGGCTCCTTCACGCCCGGCACGTACAGCACCACCTCCGACCGCCCCAGCGGCTTGCCGCCCCACGTCACCTTCGCCGTCGAGGTCTTTCCCTTCAGGCTCACCTCGATGTCCAGCGGCTGTGCCTTCGCCTCGGGCAGCTTGCCGTTGAGCCGCTTCGACACCGGCGCGTTCACCACGGTCTTGGCGTAGTACGTCAGCTTGAACGGCACCTTGCCCTTGGTGATGACGCCGTAGGGGCACTCCGCGGACACCCACGCCGCCCTGTCGCCGGCCGACTCGGCCCGCAGCACGGCCCCGGCCTTCTCCGCCTTCAGCTTCTTCCCGCCCGAGGTGAACGTCGTGTGCTTGATCTTGTCGAGCAGCGCCTCGCTGTCCGGCTCCAGGCTATCGCTGAAGACCGCTTCCGCCTTGCCGTCCTTGCCCGGCAGCAGGAACACGAAGTGCCCCCACGCCTGCCCCGCCATCACCGCCAGCAACGCCGCGCAGCCGAGGAATCGTCGCATCGCCCCTCTCCTTGTTGTTGAGACGCCGTCTCAGAGGGGAGCATATGGGTGGCCGCCCCGCCGGCAACGGCCCGCCGCGCGTTACGCCCCTGGCAACGGCCGTGCCATCCGAATAGAGTGCCAGAAACCGTCCGAGCGAGGGCCTCGTCCATGGTGGGCTTGCTGCGTTGGTGCCTGTGGGGGGTGTCGCGCCTCGTCCTGTGGCTGCGCTACAGCGTCACCGTCAAGGGCGCCGAGAAGCTCAAGGGCATCAAGGGACCCGTCCTGGTGCTACCCAGCCACCCCGCGTACATCGACCCGCCCAACGTGTTGACGCACATGTTCCCGCTCCTCGACCCGCGCCCCCTCCTCTTCGAGGACAACTTCCAGAACCCGCTCCTGTACCCCATCATGCTGCTGATGAACGGCATCCGCGTGCCGAACCTCAGCCAGACCAGCGCCGAGGCCCGCGAACGCACCAACAAGGCCATCGAGGAGGTCAAGGCCGCCCTCCAGCGTGGCGAGAACGTCATCATGTGGCCGGCGGGCCGCCTCGAACGCGCCGGCGCCGAGAGGCTCGGCGCCGCGCGCACCCTCTCGGATGTCCTGAAGGCCGTCCCGGATGTCAAACTCGTTCTGTTGCGGACCCGCGGCCTGTGGGGCAGCAGCTTCAGCTACGCCTGGGACGGCACCCCCCCGCCGTTCATCACGCGGGTCTTCCAGGGCATCGGCGTCCTGCTCGCCAACCTCCTCTTCTTCGCCCCACGCCGCCAGGTCACGATGGAGCTGGAGGTCATGGAGCCCTCCCAGCTCCCGGGCCTGGACCGCGAGGTGCTCAACCCCTTCCTCGAGAACTGGTACAACCCGGGCGGCGTTCCGGAGGCGCCGACGTTCGTCCCCTACCACTTCCTGTTCGGCGCCGCCACGCGCGAGTACCCCAGCCTCGCCGCCGCCGACGAGGTGGACCTGTCCAACGTCAAGGAGGAGACACGCCACGCCGTCGATGAGATCCTCAACGAGAAGCTGCACCAGCCGGGGACGAAGGCCCTCCAGGCCGAGACGCACCTCGACACCCTCGGCCTGGACAGCCTCGACCGCATGGAGCTCAGCCTCAAGGTCGAACGCCGCTTCGGCTTCCACGGCGACGCCGTCCCCAACACCGTCGGTGAGCTTTACGCCCTGGCGGCCGGCCTCGCCAAGCGCGAGCCGCCCAAGCCCCCCGACCCCAAGTGGTTCGCCCCGCCCTCGGGGGGCCTCAAGCCCGAGATCCTGGGCGACACCGTCGCCGAGGCGTTCGTCGCCCGCGCCCTGTCCAACCGAAGCGATGTCGTCGTCGCCGACGACCGCGCCGGCGTCATGAGCTACGAACGCCTCCTCGTCGGCGCCCTCATCATGTCCCGCCGCATCAAGGAATTGCCCGGCGATGCCGTCGGCGTGCTGCTGCCCGCCGCCGTCGGCTGCGACGTCGCCATCCTCGGCTGCTATCTCGCGGGCAAGCTGCCCGTGGTGCTGAACTGGACCACGGGGCAGGCCAACCTCGCGCACGCGGCCCGCCTCATGAAGCTGGAGCGGGTGCTGTCGTCGAAGGCCGTCATCGACCGGCTCGGCATCGAGGTGCCGGGCACAACCTTCGTGTATCTGGAGGAGCTGAGCAAGGGCGTCTCGACGTGGGAGAAGATGACGACGCTCCTGACGGTGCAGTGGCTCCCCGGCTCGGTGCGATCGGCCGTGCCGAAGAGGAATCCGGACGAGCCGGCGGTGGTGCTGTTCACCTCCGGCTCTGAGAAGGCGCCCAAGGCCGTGCCGCTGACGCACCGCAACCTGCTGACCAACATGAAGGACGTGCTGGCGCTGGTGGACATCGACCGCCGTCACTCCATGCTCGGCTTCCTGCCGGCGTTCCACAGCTTCGGCATGTCGATCACGGGGCTCCTGCCCATCCTGGCCGGCATCCGCGTCGTCCGCCACCCCGACCCGACCGACGCCGCGGCGCTGGCCCGCAAGTGCGGCAGCTACAAGACCACCATCCTCATCGGCACGCCGACGTTCGTGAGCTACATCCTGGAGCGTGCCGAGCCGGGCGAGCTGGCGGCGGTGGAGATCGCCGTGGTCGGCGCCGAGAAGTGCCCGGAGTCGGTGTTCAAGCGGATGGCCGCCGCCGCGCCGAAGTCCGTGATCGTCGAGGGGTACGGCATCACGGAGTGCTCGCCGGTGGTGGCGGCCAACCCGCCCAAAGCGGTGAAGCACGGCACGGTGGGCAAGCCGCTGCGGAGCGTGGAGGGGCGCGTCGTGAAGCTGGACGCCGACAACCACCCGCTGCCGGACGAGCAGGTGGAGCGCGGGCAGATGGGGATGCTTCTGGTGTCGGGGCCGACGATCTTCCCCGGCTACATCGGCCATGAGGGCGAATCGCCGTTCCGCGAGGCGGGCGGCAAACGCTGGTACGTCACGGGCGACCTGGTGGAGGTGGACGCCGACGGCTACATCCGGTTCAGCGGGCGTCTGAAGCGCTTCATCAAGGCGGGCGGCGAGATGATCAGCCTGCCGGCGCTCGAGGAGCCGTTCGCGCGGCTGTACCCGCCGACCAAGGACGGCCCGCGCGTGGCGGTCGAGGGCATCGAGATCGACGGCGGCGGACGCAAGGTCGTGCTGTTCACCACGGAGGACACGACGCTGCGTGCGGCCAACGACTACCTCGTCAAGGAGGGGATGCACGGGGTGATGCGTCTGGACGAGGTGCGGAAGGTGGAGAAGCTGCCTGTGCTGGGCACGGGCAAGACCGATTACAAGGTGCTGCGGGCGGAGATCAAGGTTTGAGGGGACTACCTCACCCCCTAACCCCCTCTCCGAAGCGGAGAGGGGGGGATCAGAAGAGCATCGCCTTCGCGGTGGGGCAGTGTGCTTCGCATCCATTTGGCTCAACCAACAAGAGACGCGCAAACTTCCCATCCGCGTCGGCGATACTCTTGAGATCCCCCCTCTCCGCTTCGGGGAGGGGGTTAGGGGGTGGGGTAGCACCACCAACCCGGAGGAGACATGACCCCCATCATCCTGTTGCTCGCGTCCCTCGCCGCCGGCCCGCCGACGGCCAACTACGAGTGGCGCCGCGTCCACGACGAGAACGGCATCGGCAAGTTCTACATGGGCCGCGAGATCGCCCACGTCATGAGCTACCACGGCGCGGGGTGGCTGGAGCGCCGCGAGCGCGAGAGGGAGGAGCGCACCAGCAAGCTGTTCAAGCTGCTGGCCATCAAGCCGGGCACGGTGATCGCCGACATCGGCGCCGGCAGCGGCTACCACACCTTCCCGATGGCGAAGTCGGTGGGGGCGAAGGGCAAGGTGTACGCGGTGGACATCCAGAAGGAGATGCTCGACATCATCCGCGAGCGCATGAAGAAGGAGAAGGCGGCGAACGTCGTGCCGGTGATGGGCACGATCACCGACCCGAAGCTGCCGGCGGGCTCCATCGACCTGATCCTGCTGGTGGACGTGTACCACGAGTTCTCACAGCCCTACGAGATGACCGAGGCGATGGTGCGGGCGCTGAAGCCGGGCGGGCGGCTGGTGTTCGTCGAATTCCGCCTGGAGGACGACAAGGTGCCGATCCTGCTCGTCCACAAGATGTCTGAGAAGCAGGTCATCAAGGAGATGGCGGCGCACCCGCTGAAGCACGTCAAGACGCACGGCGACCTGCCGTGGCAGCACGTCATCGTGTTCGAGAAGAAGGGGAAGTGAGGCCGCGATGGTCGGCTTCTGCGTCGCGCTATTCGTCTTCATCCTGCCGCAGGCTGCCGCCCTGTACGTCGGCGGCTACGTCGCCCTGGGGTGCCTGCGCTGGTGGGCCGCGTTGCCCTCCGGCATCACCGCGGCGATGCTCGTGGCCGGCCTGGTGGGGGCGTCCGGGGGAATCCTCATGGACCTGTGCGGCGTGCCGGGGGAGATGTACATTGGGCCGCCCTGGGCACCCCTGCTGGGCTACGTGAGCATGATCGTCGCGTTCTGGCCCGGCGTCGTGGCCGGGATCGTCTGTGCCGTCATCGTCGGCAGGCGGCCCGTGGCCGCCCAGGCCAGCGCGCTCCCGGAGATCCCATCGGGCGGTACCGCGGCCTCCCCACCCGATGACCGCGTCCGCGCATCGTCTGCGGGCGAATATGCCGAGCGGAGGCAGGCCCAGGGTCTGGATGACCTCCGTGAAGACCGCCACAGGGATGCCGGGAGATACATCGCCCCGGCGGCGTGGCTGCTCGCGCTGCTGGCGCCGTACCTCGTGGCGGTGGGGGCCGTGGCGGTCTTCATGAGGGCGGACATCCTGCCGGGGATGCTCAAGGACTACTGGGGCCTGACGGATGGTGTCGCCGAAATAGGCGGCCCCGTCCTGGTGTTGTTCGGCGGCCTCGCGGCATGGATGGCGTATCGGATGCCGCTGGCCCGGAGGCGCTGACGGCCGCAAGGCCCACCATCTGGGGATCGGGGACGGCGCAAGCCGGCCCGTCCCTCGCGTTCGACGGAGAATGGAGGGCGGTGATGCGGCGCGTGGCACCTATCGTGGCGGGCGTGGCCCTGCTGGCCGTCGCGGCCTGGCTGTTCCGCGGGGGTGGGCCACGCTGGGAGGTGCATCTCACCGCCGGCTTCATGGGGCACCGAGTCGAGGATACGAAGGGCGGGCCGCTGTTGGCGATGCCCCTGGGCGAGAGCCGGGACCCGTGGGCCGGCCCCGATGTCTGGCCCCTGCGTGGCCCGTTGACCGTCATCGACAAGGGGACCGGCCGCACCCGCGAGATGTGGGACGAGTCGCTCCAGCTTTCGCACGTCGGCTTCTCTCCGGACGGCGGCCATGTCGCCGGCGTCCACCAGGACGAGGCGGGGCGGTGGACGCCGCACCTCGCCGACGTGCGTGCGTTCGAGGCCCGTCGTCTGCTTCTCGGCGGCAAGCCCGTCTCGGCCGAGTTCTCGCCGGGGGGCGAATCCCTGTTCGTCCAGGTCATGGATGGCGGGGCCGAAGCCGACACCCTCGTCATCGACCCCGACGCGCCGGGGGTCATCTGCCGACTGGCCGTGGACCCCGGCCCGCCGCAATTCCTCGGCGATTGGTGCGTCCGCCGTGAGCGTGGCGAGCCGGAGCGTCTGCTGCTGTGGGACTACAAGCGCCGCCGCGTCGCCGGGCGGATCGAGGCCGGCCTCGCCTTCGACGCCGGGGGCGGCCCGCGTGCCGTGGCGCGACGTGGCGGCGAGCTGCGTCTGCTCGACATCGCCGACCCGCTGAAGCCGCGTCTGATCGGCACGGCCAACGTCGGCGAGGACGAGCCGCTGGCCCGCGTCTTCACGGGTGATCGAATGGTGGCGGCCTGGGCCGGGGCGAAAGAGATTGTCCTCCGCGCGTGGGACTTCCGTGCCGGACGTATGCTCTGGGAGCGTGGCATGCCGGAAGACCCGCCGCCCGCGCGCCTGCACTCCTCCGGAGGCCGGGTGCTGGTGGCCGGGAAGCCGGCGGATGAGGAAGGGACGCCCGGGCTCCGCATGTTCGACCTGGAGACGGGCGCCGCCTTGTGGTCGGCCCCGGACCTGAGCATGTTGCGGGACGGCATCAGCCCCGATGGCCGTTGGATCGCGGCCGCCGGGCGGGAGGGCCGCCGCGTCCGCCTCCTCGATGCGGCGACGGGCGAGGGGGAGGGCGTGGCCCTGCCGGGTGGGCGTCTGCATCTGGAGGGGCGATTCGCCGGCGGCCGGCTGTGGCTGCTGTCGATCAACTGGCCGGGAGCGGACGAGGAGGACGCCTGGGCCGTGCTGCCCCATCTGCTGCTGGGTCAGGGTCTGAACGCACGGCTGACCGCCCTAGATCCGGGGAAGCGCGAGCCGGCCCTGTCGTTGACGGGCGCTGGCCTGATGGCCTACTTCCCGTTGGAGGACGGCAGCGGTGTGATCACGGAGTACAGGGGACTGGACGGCACGACCATCCGCCGGCACGACATCGTTCAACGCGCGGCGTGGCGTTCGCCGCTGGGACTGCTGCTAGGGCTTGTGGGGGTGCTACTGCTGATCCGCGGCCTTCGCGGTGAGGCAAGGGCAGGGGAGGGCCAGACATGAGGCGTCTGGTCGATGTGGCTGTCGGCGTGGCGCTGCTGGCCTTGGCGGCGTGGACGCTGCGTGGTGGGGGTAGCGTGCGATAGGAGTGGGCGATCCCGTGTCCGCAAGAAGTCTCCGCCCGCCGAGGCGCCCGCCGATCCCGTCGGTCCGGCATGAGGCCGGCCATCGTGCCTCGAGCGTAACGGGGCCCGGGGTCGCTCCAGGGCGTGCGAGGAGTGAGCATGTGAGCGTGTGAGCAGGTGACTCGCGCACTCGGCGACGGTCCGTGACTCACAGCGTCAGTCGCCGCCAGAGTCACATGCTCACTCAAGAGCGAAGTGCGCATGTGACTCCTGAACGAGGTTGCGTTCCCGGCCGTGTCTGGGGGTCTGAAATGAAACGCAAACGGCACCCTATCCACCGGACGCCAGCGCCTGCCGCACCAGCTCCGCCTCGGTGCGCCCGAACACGCCGGACCAGCCGGTGTCGGTGTTCACCAGACGCACGACGGCGGGGCTGAACAGCATGCCGTCGAGCTTGTAGAAGTCGCCGCCCGCCGCCTTCAGCAGGTCCGCGAACCGCGCCCCGTGCGACGGCGACGACGACGACGGCACCCGCGGCCCGATCTCTTGCAGGCTGGCGTCATCGCCCCTCAGCCACAGGGTCACCTCGCCGCCGTAGAGGATCACGTCGTTCGTCAGGCCGATGGCCGACAGGTCGTCCTTCGCCACGGGCGGGATTGGCGCCACGCCCTCGCCGCGCACGACGCGCGACAGGTCGAACTTCAGCTCGTGCAGCTTGTGCAGGGCCGTCTCCAGCGACCGTGCCACCACCTGGATCGTCCCCGCCACGCTCGCCGTCGGGGCGCACGCCAGCGTCAACTTCTCTGATGGCAGTTTCACGCGCTCGGCGATGTACGCGACCGCCTCCGGCGTCGGCATCTTGCGTGTCTCCAGCACGCCGACGGCCACGGGCGGCGACTCGCGGCCGCCGATGTCGTCGTACAGCTTCTCCTTGCCGTAGGCGGCCCGCATCGGCCCGGAGCCCATCGCGAAGTACTTGCCCACGGACACCGCCCATCCGGCGTACTGCGACGCCAGGCACGCCGGGATGGGCGCCTCGCTCGCCACCCGCACCGACGGCCCAAACTCGCCCTCGATGAATGACACCTCGCCCAGCCCCGCGAGGCAGACGAGCGCGAGCTGCCGTCCCGCCTCCCGATCACCGTGGGTGGCGTCGATGACGCTCGCCCCGTCCACCTCCTGCCTGACAACTCCGGGCGTCATGATGAGTTGGGAAAGTGGGCCGAGGGCCGACTCGTTCAGCGTCATGGCGTAATCCTCCGGGGCCACACGGCCTGTTGTACTTCCGCCGCCCCACGCCGCAACGCCTCCACGCACCCGACCTCATCGTCCCCCGACACGAGGATCGACAGCACCGGGTGCCCCGCCTCCAACGCCGAACGCGGATGCGGGATGTCCGCGAAGTGGGGCCACCCTCCGCGCCACGGCCCGTCGTCGGGGAACACGCCGTCGGCCGGCGCGTACAGGATCGCCTTGCCGACGACGCGCGATGGGGCCGGCACTGGTGGCGCCGTGCCGTGCCCGAACGCCGCCGCGTGGTGCCCCATCGCCAGAAGCCCTGATGCCAGCTCCAGCACCTCGACGCTCGCGGTGTATCGCGGGTTGACCTCCACCGGCCAGAACGCCCCGTCGGCGAGGATGCCGTCGATGCCGAACAGCCCGCGCAGCCCGAGGCCAGCGGCGTATTCATTGAGCGCATCGATGATCGGCACGTCGAGTGTGATCGGCCCGACGTTGCCACAGTAGCGGAAGCCGGAGGAGCTGAGCCAGGGCGTGCCGATGAGCTGGCGCGTCGCCCCGAGGAGGAGGCCGCCGCAGAAGACGGCGCTGGCCGGCTCGCCTGGGATGAATTCCTGCAAGTAGTGCGTGGCCGGCACGGGGCCGCCGTCCCAGAAGCGGATGCCGGCGCCCCCTCCGGAGGCGCGGGGCTTGAGGAGGTAGGCTACCTCACCCCCTAACCCCCTCTCGCTGCGAGCTGGGGGCGAGACGCCCCCAGACCCCCGATGCGCGGAGAGGGGGGAACGCAAGAGTGAGAAGAGCGGCAGCGGGAAGGTGGGAGCGTCCCTTGTTGGGCCGAGTCGAATGGGTGAGGGCCGCAGTGCCCCGCCGCTGATGGCGATGCTCTTGCGATCCCCCCTCTCCGCTTCGGAGAGGGGGTTAGGGGGTGAGGTAGGGGGGTTAGGGGGTGAGGTAGTCCGCCCCCCATTGCCCCACAGCGGCCGCATCCGCGAGATCGCCTCGATCAGCGCCGGATGATTCTCGATGGCCCCCGTGTACATCCACGGCCCCGGCGGTGCGTCCGCGATCTCGGCGAGGATCGCCCCCGGATACTTGCCTCGCAGCCGCCGCGCCGGGCAGCAGGCCACCAGGTCCGCGTCGGCGAAGAGGTCCAGGCACCACGGCGACAGCCCGGCCCGCAGCGCCGAGAACGCCGCCGCACGTACGCTCGCCCCGACGATGACCAGCGTCACGGCCCCGCCCCCGCGCCGACGAATTCGTCGAACAGCCGCGCCGCCTCCGGCAGGGCCCGCCCCGTGCTGCGCACCAGGAACAGCTCGCGGCGCAGCGGCACCCCCGCTAGCTCCAACCCCACCAGCGCCCCCGCCTCGATCTCGCGCGTCGCCGCCTGCCGCGACAGCGCCGCCACCCCTGCCCCACGCAGCACGGCCTCCTTGACCGCCTCGTTGCTGCCCAGCTCCATCGCCACCGTCAGCCCCGCAAGAGGCGCCCCGGCGGCGGCCAGCGCCTGTTCCAGGCACCACCGCGACCCCGACCCCGCCTCGCGCAGCACCAGCGGCTCGTGCCGCAGATCCTCCAACCGCACGCGCTTCCGCTTCGCCCAGGCGTGACCGGCCGGCACCAGCAGGACGATCTCGTCGCACCCCACCGCCCGGAAGTCCAGGCCCGGCGTGTCGTCGCGCCCGCCGACCAGCCCCAGATCGGCCTTGCCACGGCTCACGTCGGCCAGCACCGCCCGCGTGTCGCTCACCGAAGCCCTGATCCGCACCCCAGGATGCCGGCCGTGGAACGACGCCAGCAGACCCGGCAGCAGGTGCTCGCCCGGCACCGAGCTGGCCGCCAGCGTCAGCTCACCCACCGCCGGGGCCGCCTCCCCCGTGACCGCCTGCCGCGCCTCCGCGTGCAGCCGTACGATCCGCCGGGCGAACCCGTGCAGCGTCCTGCCGGCCTCGGTCAGCTCGACACGCCCCGCCGCACGCCGGAACAGCGACACCCCCAGCTCCGCCTCCAGTGCCCCGATCCGCTGGCTGACCGCCGCCTGCGTCACCCCCAGCGCCCGCGCCGCGGCGGTGAAGCTGCCCCTCTCGGCGGCCTCCGCGAAAGTCTCCAGATGCGGCAACGGCTCGGCCACGGCTCACTCCCCCGTCACGTACCCCACGCCGGCACGTGGCGACACGCCCGCCGACAGCGTCCCCTTCTTCGGCCCCATCGCCGCCGCCATCACGATGCCGTGTGCCCACGGCCCCACGGCCTTCACCTTGTGCCCCAGCGCCGCCAGCTCCTTGCGCGTCGCCTCGGGGATGCGTTCCTCGCACACCACGCCGCCAGGGGTCGCCTTCCGTGGGTAGAAGCTGCTCGGAAAGTGCGTCGTGTGGAACGACGGCGCGTCGATGGCCTCTTGCAAATTCATCCCGAAGTCCACGACGTTCAGGAAGAATTGCAGCGTCCACTGATCCTGCTGGTCGCCCCCCGGCGTGCCGAACGCCATCCACGGCTCACCGCCCTTCATCGCCAATGACGGCGTCAGTGTCGTCCTCGGCCTCTTGCGCGGGGCGACAGCGTTGGGACGGTGCCCGTCGAGGTCGAACATCTGCCCGCGCGTCCCCATCGGGAAGCCCAGGCCGGGGATCACCGGCGACGACGGGATCCACCCGCCGGAGCACGTCGCCGCCATCAGGTTGCCCCGCGCGTCCACGGCGCAGGTGTGCGTCGTGTCATGGTCGAACACCTCCTCGGCGGGGGGCAAAAGGGCGTCCACGTCGCCGGGGTCGCGTACCGGCCCCTCGCCCGGCCGCAGCTTCAGCGAGGCCGACCTCGGGTCGATCAGCTTGCGCCGCTCATCGGCGTACTCCTTCGACAGCAGGCGCTTGAGCGGCACGTCCACCTGCGCCGGGTCGCCGTAGTAACGCTCGCGGTCGGCGAACGCCAGCTTGGCCGACTCCACCACCGCGTGGATGTATGCCGGCGTGTTGTGGCCCATCTTCGCGAGGCTGAATCCCTCCAGGAGCCGGAGCTGTTGCAGGAAGACCGGCCCCTGCGTCCACGTCCCGCACTTGTACACGGTGACGCCGCGGTAATCGACGGACACCGGCTCTTCGAGGGTCGGCCTCCAGGCGGCGAAGTCGTCGCGAGTCAGCATCCCGGCGTGTGAGCGCTTCGACGCATCCTTGATCGGCTTCTTCATCCACGCGACGATCTTCTCGGCCACCTCCCCCTTGTACCACCAGTCGATGGCCGCCTGGATGGCCTCGGCCCGCCCGTGCTTGGCGTGCTTCGCCTCCACGTCGCACGCCTTCTTCATGGTCGCCGCCCAGTCCCGGTTGACGTGCATCTCGCCGATGGCGGGGACGCGCTTCGATGGGAAGTACAGGTCCGCCGACGACGGCCACTCCGCCTGGAACCGTCGTGCCAGGCCCTGGAGCGAACGGCGGAGCAGGGCGTACATGGGGAAGCCGCCCTCGGCGTAATCGATGGCCGGCGTGAGGACATCCTTGAGCGTGAGAGTCCCGAAGCGCATGAGCGCGAACGCCCACGACCCGAACGCCGCCGGGACGGTCGCCGGCAGATAGCCGTCGCCGGGGATGCGGTCGATCTTTAGCTTCTGGAACGCCTCCAGGGTTGCGGCCTTCGCGCACCAGCCCTGCCCGGAGATGGAGAAGACCTTCCTGTCCTTCGCCGAGTAGACGAGGATCGGCACCTCGCCGCCGACGCCGTTGAGCGTCGGTTTAAGGAGGTTGAGGGCGTAGCCGGAGGCGACGGCGGCGTCGATGGCGTTGCCGCCCTTGTCGAACATGCGCTGGCCGGCGCGGGCCGCGAGGTAGTGCCCGGAGGCGAGGAGGCCGTGCCGCCCGAGGTACAGTGGCCGCGTGGTGAACGTGTCGGCGGGGGGCATGGGTGCGACTCCGTCGTCCGGATACGATGACGGTGATAACCTATGCACCCGGCGGGGGGCGGGCATGGACGAGCGGGCCTTTCGTGACGCGATCCTCGACGACCCGGGCGACGACGGCCAGCGTCTCATCTTCGCCGACTGGCTCGAGGACAACGGCCAGCCGGATCGCGCCGAGTGGGTGCGGGCGAGCGTGCGGCTCGCCCCGCTTCAACACAACCGGCGTCTGAGGGAGTACCAGGAGGCGGCGGCGCTCGCCGCCGAGTGCTTCCGGCGGTGCCGCCCGGCGTGGCTGGAGGACGTGCCCGGCATCACCCGCGACGAAGCCCGCGGCATGTGGTGGCTGCACGCGAAGTCGAAGCAAGCGGTCAAGCGGCTCGGGCGGCTCCCATGGCTGGGTCCCGCCGCCGCGGAGGGCTGGCTCCTCGGCCTCGCCATCGACTGGTGCGACGGAACGAACGCCGAGATCGCGGCGGGCTGGCCTGCCTCCTCCCTCGCCCTGCCGCTGTGGGTCGCCCCGGCGCCGCAGATCAGCGACGCCGGCCTCGCCTTCTGGCTCAGCACCCCCGGCCTGTACTTGCTCGACCTCCCCGGAAGGGCCATCGACAGCCCCGCCATCGCGGGCCTCGGCTCGGCCCGCTTGCGTGTCCTCCGTGCCCTCGTCCCCGACGGCTCGGGCGCGGCCCTGCTCGATCAGATCAAACGCCTGACGGGCCTCCGCAAGCTATCGATCCACGGGTCGGCCCAGCCGGCCGACGGCCTCCTGGCGGCCCTATCCGCCCTGCCGGGCCTGCGTGAGCTGGCCTTCACGTACAGCCTCTCCCTCACCGACGCCGGGCTGCAGCGCCTCGCCGGGCTGCGTGGCTTGCGTCGCCTGAGGCTCCGTAACTGTCGAGGCGTGACCGAATCCGGCGTCACCGCGCTACAGAAGGCGTTGCCCTCCCTAAAGGTCGAGAGGTGAGCGGCATGGCGCATCTCCGTCTCGTGGTCATCGGCACCGGCACCGGCTGGCGGCGCTGGAAGGCGGCCCTCGCCTCACTGCGCGGTGAGGCGCGCGTGATCGGCGTCCACGGCCCCGGCGAGGGCGATTCCGGCGCTGTCGAACTCATCCGCCGCACCGACGCCGACGCCGTCCTCCTGGGCCGGGCGTGGTTCGGCGCCTGGCCGCTCGCCCACGCCCTGGAGGCCGGCAAGCCCGTCCTCTGCACGGCCCCCGTCGCCCCGTCCGACCTCGACGGCCTGACGGGCCGCGTGACGTTCGCCGCCTGGCCGGCCCTCGACCTCGCGGCGGGGCCGTTCGCCGAGGCGCTCGCCGGGTTGGGGCCGTTGCACACCCTGCAAGTTTGCGGTGCGTGGCCCGGCTCGGCCCTCGATGACGCCCGCGTGCCGCCGCTGCTGCTCCTGGCCGCGGAACTGCTCGGCGACCCCGTGGAGGTGCGGACACTGGGGCAAGGGCCGGTGAGCGTGCAGATGCGGCACGCCACGGGCTGGTCGCAGATGGCATTCGCCGGTGGGGCCGCGTCGCCGCGATGCGTGGTACGCGCCGAGGCGGAGGCGGGCGGCGCCACGCTGGAGATGCCGCGTCGATTGGAGTGGCGCGACGCGGCGGGGCGGCACGCACGCGAGCTGGCGCCCGGCATGGCCGAGGTGGCGGCGCTGCAGCGGTTTTTCGCTGACATCCGCTCCGGCGCCGAGGTGCCGGGCCTGGCGCGGATGCGGGCAGCCCTGGGATGGCTGGAGGCGAGCGGCACGGCGTAAGCGTGCCGTGTCTGCGTCGCACGGCACGCATACGCCGTGCCGCTCGCCTGGGGCGCGCCGCCGACTTGACACCCCCCGATTCACGCCCCATGCTTCCCGTTGACCGGCGACCGTGAGCATCGACCCATCCTGTCCCGAAGCTCGCGGACCGTTCGCGCCCCTGGCGTCACGGGACCGCACGCGCATGCACGGACAGGACGACTCCTTCGCGCCCTCCGTCGGACCGCCCAGCGGCCACGTCGATCTCGGGCGGCCCCCCGCCTCGTGGAGCGACTCCCCGCCCACCTGCGCCGCCGTCCGCCCCGAGCCGCCGCCCCCACTCTTCCACGCCCTCCCCGAGGTCGGCGGCGAATTCCTCGGCTTTCAGCTCATCGCGGAATTGGGCCGCGGGTCGTTCGCCCGCGTCTACCTCGGGCGCCAGCCCGACCTCGCCGGGCGGCTCGTCGCCCTCAAGGTCTCCGCCGAGACGCTCGCCGAGTCCCAGAAGCTCGCCCAGCTCCAGCACACGCACATCGTCCCCGTCTACTCGCTGCACCGGGCCGGACGCCTCCAGGCGGTGTGCATGCCCTACTACGGCGCCGCCACCCTCGCCGACATCCTCCACGACCTCCACGCCCGCAACGAGCTGCCCGACTCCGGCCGCAGCCTCGTCAGCACCCTGGAGGAGCGCCGCAGCCGCGCCGTCGCCAGCATCGGCCGGCTGTCCGCCCCGCCGGGCACACTCACCGCCCCGAGCGAGCCCTACGCCCCCGTGGAGGCCCCCGCCAACCTCCGCCGCCTCGAAGGCCTCAGCCACGTCGAGGCGGTCCTGTGGATCGCCGCCTGCCTCGCCGACGGGCTGCACCACGCGCACGAGCGCGGCATCGTGCACCGTGACGTGAAGCCGGCCAACGTCCTCCTCACGGACGAGGGCGTCCCCATGCTCCTCGACTTCAACCTCGCCGACGACGTGAAACTGTCCGGCCGCCGCGGCGTCGGCGGCACCCTCGCCTACATGGCCCCGGAACACCTCGCCGCCTTCGCCAACCTGCCCGCCCCGACCGGCCCGCGCACCCTGCGTCCCATCCCCGACGGCCGCAGCGACATCTACTCTCTGGGAGTCATCCTGTACGAGCTGCTCACGGGACGCCACCCGTTCGGCACCGGCGAGGACGCCGTCCCCGCCATGATCGAGGAGCGCCTCCGCGCCCGCCCCAGCGCACGACCGCACAACGCCGCCGTCTCGCCCGCCGTCGAGTCGATCCTCCGCCGCTGCCTGCACCCCGACCCGGAGCGGCGCTACCAGTCGGCGTTGCACCTCCGCGAGGACATCGACGCCCACCTCGACCACCTGCCGCTCAAGCACGCCCCGGAGCGCTCGGCGTCCGAGGTGCTGCGCAAGTGGGCGCACCGCAACCCGCGCCTCGCCTCCACGGCCACCCTCGGCATGCTGGCCGCCTTCGTCCTCGCCCTCCTCATCATCGCCCTCATCGGGCGGGGCCAGCGCCTCGGCCGGCTCGACGCCCTGACCACCCTCGCCGAGTTCCGCTGCGACGCGGCCACGGCACGCCTCGCCCTGGCCGGCCTGCTGCCCGACGACCCGGCCCGCCAGGAGGGCGAGGCCGCCGCCCGCCGCGCCCTGGCCCTCTACGGCGTCCTCGACGGCCCCGGCTGGGAGGGCAGGGCGGCCAACCTGCCGCCGGCGTACCGCGAGGCCCTGCGCGGCGAGGTCGGCGAATTGCTCGTCCTCCTCGCCAACGTCGCCCCGCCCGCCGAGGCCCTGCGCATCAACGAGGCCGCCGAGGCGTGCCACCCCGGTGCCGCCGTCTTCGAGCAGCGTGCTCGCCTCCTGGAGCTGCTGGGCCGCGTCGAGGAGGCGAAGGCCGCGCTCAACCAGTGTCAGGGCCGGGAGCGCTGCGGCCCCGCCGACCGCTTCCTGATGGCCCGCGAGCTGGCCGGCCGGGGCCGCTACGCCGACGCCGCCAAAGCGCTGCGGGCCATCGCCGCCGCCGAGCCGGGCCACTTCGCCGCATGGTTCCTCCTCGGCTGCTGCCACCTCCAGACCGGCGACGAGGCCGACGCCGCCGCATGCTTCAGCGCCTGCGTCGCCATGCGCCCCGACTCCGACGCCGCGTGGCGGCACCGCGGCATCGCGCATCTTCGCCTGGGGAAACACGCCGACGCCGACGCCGACCTGGGTCACGCCCTCTCGCGACGCCCGAAGTGCGGCGTCACGCTCACCCTCCGCGCGCGGGCGAGGGAGGGGTTGGGTCGCCACGCCGACGCCCTCGCGGATCTGCATGCCGCACGCGCCAACGGCGGGCCGCTCACGCGCATCCTGCTGGCTTCGGCGCGCGTCAAGTTGGCGTTGGGCGACGCCGACGGCGCCGCCGACGGCCGCGCCGCCGCGCTGAAGGCCGAGCCGGCGGACGAGGAGGGGTGGGTGGCCCGCGGCGTGGCGCGCGTGGCGTCCGACCCGCGCGGCGCGCTCGACGACTTCGGCCGCGCCATCGCCCTCGACCCGCGCTCGCTGCCGGCGTGGCAGAACCGCGCCCACGTCCTCGCCGAACATCTCGACAGGCCCCGTGAGGCCGCCTCGGCCCTGGCCCGCGTTCTGGAGCAGCGGCCCGGCGACGCCCGGACACGCGCCTGCCGCGCCGTCCTGCTGGCCCGCGCCGGCAGCAGGGCCGCCCTGGACGAGATCAACCACGCGCTGCGTCTCGCGCCGGCCGACGGCGAGGTGCTGTACCAGGCCGGGTGCGTCCACGCCCTCCTCTCCGCCGCCGACCCCGCCGGACGCCGGGCCGCCCTGTCGTACCTGGCCCGCGCCCTGGCGCGCGGCTTCGGGCACGGCGACATCGACACCGACCGCGACCTGACGAACCTCAGCGGCGACGATGCGTTCGCCGCGCTCCTTCAATCCGTCCGCGCCTTGCGCCGGGGGAGACAGCCTTGAACACGCCGCCGCCGATCCTGCCCCGCAGGGGCAACGCCGTCGAAGACGCCCTGGAGGTACTGGAGCGTTTCGGCCAGGCGTTGCAGGACGCCTCCGACACGCGCCGGCAGGTGGCCCTGTCCCTGGAGGCGGCCCGCGACGCCCTCGGCGCCGACGCCGTCTTCTGGCACCCAGGCCTCGGGGGCGAGGACCTCGCCTGCGTCGGCGAGGTCCCGCTCAGCGCCGGGTGGGTCGGCGTGTTCCTGCCCCGCGCCCGCGATGGCGAGGACGGCGACCGCATCGCCCGGCACTTCCTCGACCGCGGCGCCTGCCCCGTCTCGCCCTGGCCGACCAGCGCCGCCCTCGTCCGCGTCTCTCGGACACGCGACTCCTGGCTCGGCGCCCTCAGCTTCCACCCGCGCCGCCTCTTCGGCGCCGCCGACCTGAAGATCCTCCTCCTCGCCCGCCGCATGCTGATCGGCCACCGCCAGCAGCTCCAGTCCCATGAACGCCTGCGCGAGTCGCTGTTCGGGCTGGTGCGCTGCCTGACCGCCGCCATCGACGCCAAGGACCCGTACACCTGGGGCCACAGCGAGCGCGTCGCCCGCATGGCGGCCCGCCTCGGCCAGCAGATAGGCCTGCCGCCCGCGGTGCTCAGCGACCTGTACCTCGCCGGCCTGCTCCACGACATCGGCAAGATCGGCATCCGCGACGACGTCTTGCAGAAGCCCGGACGCCTCACCGAGGACGAGCTGGCCCACATCCAGACGCACCCCGTCATCGGCGACCGCCTCGTCGCCCCCCTCAAGCAGTTGCAGCACCTGCGCCCCGGCGTCCGCGGCCACCACGAGCGCTGGGACGGCAAGGGCTACCCCGACCGCCTGGCCGGCGAGGCCATCCCGCTGCTGGCCCGCGTCCTCGCCGTCGCCGACTCGTGCGACGCCATGATGGCGGCCCGCCCGTACCGGCCCGCCCTGCCGCCCGATGAGGTCGGCCGGGTGATGCGTCTGGGCGCGGGCAGCCAGTGGGACGCCGACGTGGTGGCCGCGTTCCTGGGCTGCCGCGCCGAGCTGTACGCCATCTGCGAGAGCGGCACCGGCGACGGAATGACCGCGGCCGTGGAACGCGCGCTGGACATCGGCGGCGGCTCCGACGAGCCGTCGCGTCTTGCACGAGCCACATCTTGAGGATCGCCCGCATTTCAAGGACCCGTCATGTCTCGGAAACGTCGATTGGGCATGGAGACGCTCGAGGGCCGTTCGCTGCCAGCCGTCTTCGGGGTGCCGTGGACCGACACCCGCGCCATCACCGTGAGCTTCGCCCCCGACGGCACGCAGGTCGGCGCGGCGCGGAGCGACCTGTTCGCCACGATGGACGCGGCCATGCCGCGCGCCGACTGGCAGCGCGAGATCCTGCGCGGCATCCAGGCGTGGGCGTCCGCCACGGGCCTGGACGTGGTCCTCGTCGGTGACTCCGGCGACCCGATGGGCGCCACGGGGGCGGCCCAGGGCGACCCGCGCTTCGGCGACATCCGCATCGCCGGCACGCCCATGACCGCCGGCTCCGTCTCGTCCTCCGTGCCGTTCGGCCCCGACGCCGGGACGTGGTCCGGCGACATGCTCTTCAACACCGCCGCCCCCTTCGGCAAGGGCGCCGGCCCGGCCTACGACCTGTTTACCGTGACGATGCACGAGGCCGCCCACTCCCTCGGCATCCCCGGCCAGACCAGCGACCCGTCCGACGTGATGTACGAGCTGTACACCGGCCCCAAGGCCGGCCCGTCGGCAGCCGGCGTGGCCGCCGTGCGGGCGTTGTACGGCGCGCCCCTCCCGGACCGCTTCGAGGGCCGCACGCTCAGCTTCCATCAGGCCGCCTGGGAGACGTTCACCGCCGCCCTGAATGGCCGCGACGAGGACGCCGCCCTCGACAGCGACCTGCCCTACGCGGTGGACGCGAACCTGACGAGGGGGGACGCCGACTCGTTCGCGTACCAGGCCGGCGGGGCATTCACGGTGTCGCTGAAGGCGTCGGGGCACAGCCTGCTGCGTGGGCGGCTGTCGGTGCTGGACGGGAAGGGCAGGGTAGTGGCCTCCGCCGTGACGGACGAGCCGGGCGGCGACATCACGCTGACGGTGAACGAGAAGGCCGGTGAGATGTTCACGCTCCGGGTACAGGGGGCCGCGGCCGACGAGTTCGCCGCCGGCGAGTACCGGCTGGTGGTGAAGCCCGTGGGGGCGGGCGCGGACCCGATGGCCCGGATGGCGCAGGAGGCCACTTCCCGCAAGCACGCCAACGACACACGCTCCGCCGCGACGGCGTTGCAGGCGATGAGCGGGCGCTGGGCGTATGACGGGGCCATCGCCCGCGTCGGCGACGTGGACTTCTACAGGCTGGAGGGGTTCAAGGGCGGGCACCTGGACGTCCAGGTGTGGACCGCCGGCGAGGGCGTGACCGTGAGCGTGCTGGATGGCAGGGGCCGGGTGCTGGCGACGCGGGCCGGCGGGCGCGCCGGCGTGACGTTGAGCCTGGATGGCCTGGCGGCCGGGCGGTACTACGTCAAGGTGAGCGGGCCGGCCGGGGCGTACACGCTGGGGGCGCAGCGGACCGCGCCGGAGAACAGGCCCGAGCTGAGGGCCGTCGGCGTGCTGACGGCGGCGGAGCCGCAGCAGTTCGGCGGCCTGCTGTTGCCGCAGAGCGGCGTCGTCCGGCTGGAGGTCGACCTGACGGCGGTGAAGGCGGCCGCCAAGGTGGCGGTGGCCGTGTACGACCTGGACGGGCGGGTGGTGTACCGCCAGACGGTGCAGGCGGGCAAGGAGGCCGAGGTGAAGATGTTCCTGCCGGGCGGCGCCTACACCGTGCGTCTCGTGGCGGGGACGAAGGACGGCTCGCCTCTGCCGGACCTGCCGTATGAGATCCGCACATTCCAGCTGAGCGACCCCATCGGTCCGAAGCCGACGGACCCGACCGCCCCGCCGACGCGGGCGGTGACGCCCGAGTGGTACAACGGGCCGTTCAAGCTGGTGCCGGCGCTGACGGACCCCTACGGCCGGCCGGTGTCGCTCCTGAACCCGCCGAAGGTGGTGGTCCTGCCGCCGGAGAAGATGCCGAAGATCATGCAGAAGGGCGGCGAACGCGAGCTGATCCGCCGGGTGGAGTCGGGCGATTGAAGTTGGCTCACCAAGGAGGCACAGAGGACACAGAGAAGTGGAACCTGAGAAGACAATCCCGAGATAATAGAAGACAGGTCTTTGTCTCTATCCCTCTTCTTGCTCCCTCTGTGCTCCCTCTGTGGTCTCCGTCCCTCTGTGGTGAATCCACTTATGTCCTCCTCCGCGCTCACGCCACCTCGCGCAGCGGCCGGGTGTCCGGCTCGACGGGGTACTGCGGCCTGCCGTTGGGGTCGAACTCGCGCACCTTGCTCAGGTCGAAGCCCAGGTTCTTGTACAGCGTCGCGAACACCTCCTGGTGCGTCACCGGGCGGCTCACCGCGTTCCCCGCGTGCTTGTCGCTCGCCCCGATCACCTGCCCCGTCCGCATCCCGCCGCCCGCCAGGAGGGCGCAGCTGAGCTGCGGCCAGTGGTCGCGGCCCGCCTCCTTGTTGACCCGAGGCGTCCTGCCGAACTCGCCCCACACCACGACCGACACGTCCTGATCCAGCCCGCGCCCATGCAGGTCGTCCAGCAGCGCCGCAAGGGCACGGTCGAGCAGCGGCATGTCCTTGCGGCCCTGCACGAAGTTCTTGCCGTCCGGCCCGTGCCAGTCCCAACGCGTGAAGTTCATCGTCACCACCCGCGCCCCCGCCTCGACCAGCCGCCGCGCCAGGCAGAAGTTGCGCACCATGCGCGGCGCCCCGTCGCGCTCGAACGCCGGGTCATCCACCCCGTACTTGTCGAGGTTGCGCCGCGGCTCCTTCGACAGGTCGAGGGCATCGACCAGCTTCGACGACGTGAGGACGCCCATCGCCTGCCGCCCGAACGCATCCATGCCGTCCATCACGCCCGAGCGGTCGATGCCGCGGTCCAGCGCGTCGAACGCCTTCGACAGCGCGAGCCGGTCGCCGACGCGCTCCAGCGTCAGCCCCTTGAGCGCCATGCTCTCAGGCACCGTGCCGGGCTTGTTGCCGACCACCCGGAACGGCGCGTGGGCCATGCCCAGGAACCCGCCCGTGGCCGGGTCGCCCCAGCGCCGCTCGCCGGTCGGGTACATGAGCGTGACGTGTGGCGGCAGCGCCGGCGTGGCCGGCCCCTGCACCTTCGACACCCACGCCCCCATCGCCGGCCAGTACCCCGCCGTCTGGGGCGTGCGCTTGTGCCCGGTCATGCACTGGAAGGCGTCGTGGTCGCCGGAGCTGCCCACGAGCGAGCGGATGAACACGAGACGCTCCGCCATCCGGGCGAGGCGGGGGAAGTGCTCGCAGATCTCGATGCCGGGGACGCTGGTCTTGATGGGGTTGAACTCGCCGCGGATCTCGGCCGGGGCGTCCGGCTTGAGGTCCCACATGTCCTGATGCGGCGGCCCGCCGGGCAGGTAGATGTTGATGACCGCCTTGTGCGCCGAGGTGCTGCCGCCCGCCAGGAGGTTCGGGATGGCGAGCGCCGACCCGACGATGGTGCCGCCGATGGTCAGGAAGTCGCGGCGCGACTGGCCGTCGCAGTAACCACCGCGTGCGTGCGGCTTGCCGAAGATGGTGAGCATGAGGCACCTCGGTGGCGGGTCGGATACAGGCGGGTGGGCGCGAAGGCGGCGAGGGATAGTATCACCGGCCGGGCCGTCGCAGGCAAGCGATTTCCCGGCCCCGGCGGCCTGCGTGCCGATGCGGAGCCGTACAGCCGGCGGTGAGAATGGGACGGAAGGAGAGAGGTGTGCCGGGCGGTGGTCGGACCATTGCATTGCATTGCACCCCCCCCTCACACCCCCAGAAATGCAAATCCCGCCCCGGAGTCACCTCCCCACTCCCGCGAGTCACCTGCCCACTTCCCGCCCGAGTGGCCATGTGACTCGACGCCGACTGACGCACCGTGTCACGGACCGGCGTCGAGTGCGCGAGTCCCATGGCCACATGCTCACATGCCCACTTCGCGCACGCACCCTGCCGGATGACCCGAGAACGCGCGTACCGCCCTTGATCTCCGGCATCCGGGCAGGAAGAATGAAAGTGCGCCCTCCATCTCACCGCCCCACAACTCTCACGCCCCATGGTCAGGCCCACCGGCCCCCTACTCTGGGAAGCGACACCGCGCCCGCCGCCCGGCCTCCAGGTTGCGGACGCGAAACCGCGACGTCAGCGTTTGCCCTTGATCTCGCCCTTCTTGATGAGCAGCCGCGCGCCTGCGAGCAGCGCCGCCTCACTGTCCGACGCCTTAGCGGGGGACGCCTCGTCACGCTTGTACGCGGCCGGCGTCATCTTGCCGGCGAGGGGGAAGTAGATGTCGGGCAGTTCTTCCGTCAGCGGCCCGGCGCGGTGGGCGAAAGCGAACGTCCTGCCCGTCGCGTCGTCGGTGACGAGCAGACGCACGGGGCGGGCGGCCCCCCGCCATGACGGCTCCAACTTCCACTCCTTGCCTCTCTGGGTGAGGCGGTGGACGGCACCCGATGCCGTGACGAGGAAGAAGTCCTTGCCGTCCGTGTGCGCCTGGAACTGCTCCTTCAGATCCGCCTTGATTGCGATGATCGGCGCGTGCCTCATCCCCTTCCGGGCAATCCCCCCAGGGCCGTCCCAAATCTCAGGGTCGTCATACTCACGCTTCCCCTCGCTCGGCTTAGGTCGCCCATGCCACAAGAAGAGCTCGCCCTGCCATGCCAAGAAGCAGTAGGCCGTATTCCCCCGGCCAGGCAATCCGTCCCACGGTGCAGCCAGCACGTCCCGCAACCCCTTCTCGGAGCCGCCGTGGGTTTCGGCGATCTGGCCGACAGGCCATTGACGAAAGCCCGACCCGGCATTTCTGACGGACAGTTCATTTCTCAGGAGGATGTCCAGGCGGATTCGAGATAGTCCCGAAGCCGCCCGCGGCCGACCACCCGTACACCACAACAGCCCCCGACTGATCCGCCAGCGGAACCACGTATCGTCCTCAACGTGGCGGGAATCGAGGGCGAACCGTTCCTCTGGGCCGTCTTTGGCCGTGACGGGGATGCACACAACGTCGGGGGGAGCGAACCCGACAGGCAAGACGCCCGGCGGGGTGAAGACCGACTGCTTGTAGACCCGCATCGTGTACAGCCGCCCTTCACGGACGTGACCGCTGGCCGGATGTTTCAGTGTGATGACCTCGCGCTTCGCCAACGGCGGGGCGGCGGCCCAGAGGTGGGATGGCAGGCCCTCAACCGACGCGAGCCCCCACAGGCACACCAGCAGCACGGCCCGGCGCATGGACCTGACCCTTAAGCCCGTCAAGGCGAGTCCATTGTCGGATCCGCCATCTCTGGCAAACGTATCCACTGGCCGCCGACGAGGCGATGGGCATTCTTGGCGTGAGCCCGTCTTCGGCGAGCGGGGTTGCGTCAGCGCCCCGAGTGGAGCGTCAGCGGCTCTCGTCTCGCGTATCAGCGCCCCGAGTGGAGCGTCAGCGGATCTCGTCGTATCCTGACCGTGCCCACACCCCGGTGGCCGGCCATGTTTGACTTCCTCAAGAAGCTCACCTACGCCGCACGCGTCGTCCTCAACAGCCGCGGCGGCGAGCCCGAGACGATCAACGTCGCCGGCCGCCCCACCACCATCCTGCACGGCGGCAAGGGCCCCCCCTTCGTCTACCTCCACAGCTCCGCCGGCGAGTCGGCCCGCTGGCTCCCCTTCCACCAGGGCTGGGCCAGCCACTTCGAGGTCTTCGCCCCCATGCACCCCGGCTTCGGCACCTCCGGCGGCTTCGACGAGATGCGCAACGTCGAGGACATGGCCTTCCACTACGTCGAGCTGTTCGACGAGCTCGGCCTCGGCGAGGTCATCCTCGGCGGCGTCAGCCTCGGCGGCTGGATCGCCGCCGAGTTCGCCGTCCGCTGGCCCGAGCGCGTCAAGGCCCTCTGGCTGTCCGGCACCCCAGGCCTGCGCGTCCCCGACACGCCGATGCCCGACCTCTTCCGCCACCTGCAACAGCCGGCGAAGCTGCGCGAGCTGCTCTTCCACGACCCAAAGGGCGCGATGGCCACCCTGATCATCCAGGACCAGCCCGACGAGGAGCGCCGCATGGCCGGCTACCAAGCCATGACCGTCCTCGCACGCATGGCCTGGGAGCGCCCCTACAGCGTCACCCTGCCCAAACGCCTGCACCGCGTCAAGTGCCCCGTCCTGCTCCTCTGGGGCGAGAACGACCGCCTCGTCCCGCCTGCCTACGGCCAGGCCTACGCGAAACTCCTCCCGCAGGCACGGTGGAAGACCATCCCGGCGTGCGGCCATCTGGCGATGTTCGACAAGGAGGGCGAGCTGGTCGAGGCCGTCAAGGCGTTCGCCCTGTCGGTCCAATGAGCCAGCGCCGCGCTCCGCCGCGACTCCTTACGGGATGCTCCGAGGTAGCCGCGACGCGCGGCGGAGCGCGGCGCGCCCTCACGCCGCGCGGTCACCCATCGCCGCCGCCCACAGCATCCGCGCGACCCCGGCGCGGATCCGCCTCTGCTTCTCCTGCGCACGCCGGTAGTGGTCCCAGAAGCAGTACAGCATCGACACCGCGAGCATGGCGAAGCTCGGCACCAGGGGGGCCATCATCGGCTCTCCTCCCGTGAAGTGTTGAGGCGATGTCCGGGGCGATGCCAAACCGTACGCCGCCGGTGACGCCCCGTCAACCCGCCGATCCGAGGTCTTGTCCGCCCCGATTCAGGCCACGGTGAAACCGCCCACTTTCCTCCTTGCCAGCCCCGTCCGCCTGCGGTAGTCTCAACGCTGGCTCAAGACCCATTCCCCCCCGGGCTCTCCGGCCCAACGCTCCACTCCCAGGTGGATTCCTATGATCGTGCGCGGCCTGCCCCTGCTCCTCCTCCTCTGCGCCGCCGGTTGCGGCGGCGGCGACGGCCTCAGCCAGGCGGCCGGCAAGGTCACCTTCAAGGGCGACCCCGTCAAGGGCGCCATCGTCTTCTTCCGCCCCAAGGACGCCAAGATCGGGGCGCAGATCCCCTCCGCCGTCACCGACGAGGCCGGCAACTTCACCCTCACGACCGGCTCCAAGCCCGGCGCGCCCCCAGGCGAGTACATCGTCGCCGTCATCTGGCCCGGCGAGCCCGCCGGGAAGAAGCCCGTCATCGGCACCGACACCGACACCGAGGACGCCCCCGACCGGCTCGGGGGCCGCTATTCCGATTACGACAAGTCCAAACTCTTCGCCACCATTAAGCCCGGCGCCAACACCATCCCCACCATCCAGCTCGAATGATGTCCGTTCTCTTCTCCTCTCTTCTCTCTCAAGAGGGCCGCAGCATGTCTCGCCGCACACGCAATGCGTTCACGCTGATCGAGCTACTCGTCGTCATCGCCATCATCGCCATCCTCATCGGGCTGCTCCTCCCCGCCGTCCAGAAGGTCCGCGACGCCGCCGCCCGCATCCAGTGCACCAACAACCTCAAGCAGCTCGGCCTCGCCCTCCACGGCTACCACGACGCCAACGGCGGCTTCCCCCCCTACGGCTTCGACTTCGCCACCGCCCCCGCCACCACGCCCACCAACCCGTACGGCCCGCAAACCCAGGGGCACTCGGCGTTCGGCCTCATCCTCCCCTACATCGAGCAGGGCAGCATCATGTCGATGGGTCGCATCGACCGCTCCGTCATTGACGCCGTCAACTTCCCGCCCCCCTACGGCACCAACACCGCCGGCAGCGCCGTCGTCAAGACCTACCTCTGCCCCGCCGCGCCGGCCCGCGTCGTCGATTACGCCCCCTATTTCGTGGTGAACGGCATCCCCAACGCCGGGCCCTTGAAGCTCGGCCCCTCCGACTACGCCCCCCTCAAGGGCGTCCACCAGACCTTCATCAACAACTGCGCCCCCGGCATGCTCGCAGGCATCACCACCAACGCCGCCGGCGTCTTCGGCCGCCTCCCCAAGATCACCGGCAACACCTCCCCCACCGATGTCCGCATCACCGACATCACCGACGGCACCTCCAACACCATCCTCGTCGTCGAGGACGCAGGCCGCATGCAGGTCTACGCCAAACGCGCAGCCCGCATGCCCAACAACCCCCCGGCGCCCGGCTCCCCCCCGACCCCCAACGGGCCCGGCTGGACCCTCAACGCCGCCTACGAGGACTACAATATCAAGGTCACCATCGACGGCTTCGACGCCACCGGCACCCTCAACCGACAAGGCTGCTGCGTCATCAACTGCAGCAACCAGGACGAGATCTACTCCTTCCACACCGCCGGCGCGATGTCCCTCCGCGGCGACGGCTCCGTCCAATTCCTCAAGGAGAGCGTCGCCCCAGGCATCCTCGTCGCCCTCACGAGTTACCAGGGCGGCGAGGCCCTCAACGACAACTGAGCTGCCCGATCACCGTCCCGGCTTCTGCCCTCTGCCCGCCCAGCGGGCCGAGGGCCGACCCGTTACCCGCGCGCCCCCCTCTCCGCTCGCCACGACACCCCACCGAGGGCCTCCCCAATGCAGGGCATCACACGCCGCACCTTCTTCGCCGCCTCCGCCGCCACCGCCCTCGCCGCCGTCACCCGCGCCGACGAGAAGCCGTCGGCGCGCATCACCCTCGGCTTCATCGGCGTCGGCATGATGGGCCGCGGCCACCTCGGCGCCTTCCTCGGCAACCCCGCCGTGCAGGTCGTCGCCGTCAGCGACGTGGAGCCGACCCGCCTGGCGTCCGCGAAGAAGACCGTCGAGGCGAGGTACACGAAGGACAAGGCCAAGGGTACGTGGAAGGGCTGCGCCGCCCTCCCGGACTTCCGCGACCTCCTCGCCCGCAAGGACATCGACGCCGTCGTCATCGCCACCCCGGACCACTGGCACGCCCTGCACTGCGTCCTCGCCGCCCAGGCGAAGAAGGACATCTACTGCGAGAAGCCCCTCACCAACTGCATCGACCACAGCCGCAAGGTCGTCGAGGCCGTGGCGAAGCACGAGCGCGTCTTCCAGACCGGCAGCCAGCAGCGCAGCGAGTTCGGCCAGCGGTTCAAGACTGCCGCCGAGTACGTCCGCAACGGGCGGATCGGCAAGGTCAAGACGATCCGCATCGGCGTCGGCGCCCCGGCGCGGGCCTGCGACCTCAAGGAGTCACGTCCGCCCGCCGGCACCGACTGGGACATGTGGCTCGGCCCGGCGCCGTACCGGGGCTACAGCGACGTGCTGTGCCCCAAGGGCGACCACAAGCACTTCCCCGCGTTCCGCGACTACCGCGAGTACGCCGGCGGACAGCTCGCCGACATGGGCGCCCACCACTTCGACATCGCCCAGTGGGCCCTCGGCATGGACGAGTCCGGCCCCGTGAAGATCGAGCCGCCGGAGGACGAGAAGGCGACCCAGGGCCTGAAATTCACCTACGCCTCCGGCGTCGTGATGATCCACGGCGGGCCTTCGGGCAGCACCTTCGAGGGCACCGACGGCACCATCTACGTGGACCGCGGCAAGCTGGAGCCCACGCCGAAGGACCTGTTCAAGACCCCGCTCGGCGAGAAGGACGTGCGCCTCCACCCGTCGAAGGACCACCGCGGCGACTGGGTCGCGTGCATCCGCAGCCGCAAGCCGACCATCTGCCCGGCGGAGGTCGGCCACCGCACCAGCACCGTCTGCCAGCTCGGCAACATCGGCTACTGGCTGGGCCGGACGCTGACGTGGGACCCGGCGAAGGAGCAGTTCACCGGCGACGCCCTGGCGAACAAGCTCGTGACCCGCGAGGTCCGCGCGCCGTGGAAGCTGTGAGGACACAGGGAGATTGATCCCCTGGTAGCTCGACGGGCGCGGCACGGATCGGGCGAGCCGTGGGCTGACGCTCCACGGATTGATCCCGTTTCGTGTTGATTCGTAGCGTGGGGCAGGCTGCCAGCCTGCCGCCGGGCCGCGGGTCCGGCCAGCATGTGCGTCGCCCGGAGGGAACGATTCAACCCGACCCGGTATCACCCCCCACGCGGGACGGAAAGCGCTGATAGATTCCGCCGGCGTCGGCCTAGAACGAGGTGGAGGCCACCCATCACGCCGGAGTCATCGCCATGACACTCCCCGTCCGCACGCTGGTGCTGTCCGTCGCCATCCTCGCCCCGCTCCACGCCCAGATGCCGGCGGAGAAGCCGCCCGAGATGCCGCCCGAGGCCAGGCTCCTCGACACGTACCGCCTGCGGGCGCGGCAGGCCCGGACGGCGCGGATGGTCGCCCTGGCCGAGGCCCTGCTCGCGACGAAGCCGGCAGAGGCGCGGGCCCTGCTGGAGGACCCCGAGTCCTGTTCGCCCGAGGACCGCGACGGCCGCTGGCTCAAGGCGTGGCGGCAGACGCAGGAGACAGCTCTCCGGATGGGCGATTCGTCGGCAGGCGTCGTCTTCAGCCCCGACGGGCGGTTCCTGGCCCAGCCCGAGTCGGGCCACCTGTTCCGCGCCGACACCGGCGAGCGGGTCGAGCCGAAGATCTCCTTCCAAGCCTTGACCTTCGCCGCCGACGCGAAGTCGGCATGCTACCTCTTCTCCGGCGAGTCACTCTACTCACTGCCTCTCGAGACACTCAAGCCGGTCAGGGCCGGGATCGATTACCACTTCCCCTACGCCCCGAGACGCACCCTCCTCGGCGTCGGGCCGGATTCCAAGTCGATCTACTGGGGGGAGGGGGGCACCGTGTACCGTCTCGCCCTGGAGAAGGGCGCGGCTCCTGTGAAGGCCGCCCTCGTCGGCGGGGCGCAGACGCTGACGCGCGACGGGAAGCTGCTGCTCGCGCTCCGACGCGACGGTGAGGGCCTGCTGGTCAACCGGGCAGACGCCGCCACACTGAAAGGGCTGCCCCCCATCCCCCTCAAGGGCAAAGCGCCCCCCGGCGGGACGCAGGCACGTTTCACCCCCGACGGCATGCACGTCCTCGTTCGGGCAGGCGCGCGCCTCCTGCTGCACCGCGTCCAGACGGGAGGCCTCGTTCGCGAATACCCCTGCCCATCCGACGCCGGGGAAGGCTGGGCCGTGAGTGAGGACGGCTCCCGGATCGCCATGCCTGCCACCCCGCCCGGCTCTTACGGGCAGACGCTCATCCGCATCCTCGACTCGGCGGGCTCCGAGGTTCGAGCCATCAACGCCGGCGACACGCCACGGACACTCGCCTTCTCCCCCGACGGCCGCACGCTGGCCGCGACGTTCTCCGCCGGCATCCGCCTCTACCCCCTCGCCTCGCCCACGACGCCCGTCACCGTCACGGCCCCCATCCCCGACAAGCACCAGGCACGCCTCTCGCCCGCCGGTAACGTCGTCGCCTTCTGGACCGCCGAGCAGGCCCGCCTCTGGGGCGTCGAGAAGAAGGCCGACCTCTGCACCATCAAGCCCGATGGCGCCGGCATCGCCCAGCTCTGGTTCTCCCTCGACGGCAGGCGCGTCGGCGTCGAGCAGGCCAAGGGCAAATTCACCGTCCACGAGGCGACCACGGGCAACGCCCTCTGCACGCTCGCCGGGCCGGAGTCGGCGTACCAGAAGCTCGCATTCCTCCCCGGCGGCCGCGTCGTCGCCCTGTGCGGCGACTACCAGCTCCGCACCTTCGGCCCCGACGGCAAGGAGATCGCCAAACGCCCCCCCGGCGGCACGGTACATCTCTCACGCGACGGCCTGACGCTCGCCGTCACGTCGGGGCGCGGCGGGACGCTCATCGACCCCCTGACCCTCAAGGACCGCGGCAAGCTGGACGACGGCCCCGTGGGGGTGTCGGCGATCCGCATGGCCGCCGACGGCGGCCGCTTCGTCGCCCTGGATGCCAAGGACAAGCTGCACGTCTGGAACGCGGCCGGCAAGCGCGTCGCCGAGTGCGACATGACGCCCGGCAAGCCCATGAAGTTCAGCACCAACCGCCGCAAGTACTGGGACCTCTCCGCCGACGGCTCGCTCGTCGCGGCCGTGGAGAGCCAGGGCGGCATCCGCGTCTGGGAGACGGCCACGGGCCGGCAGCGCGGCGGCTACTCCACGTACGCCGAGATGAACGAGCAGTACGTCGAGTCGAAGTTCGGCTTCAGCCTGAGGGCGACGGGCACCGGCTACGACATCTTCTCGCTCGGCTTCAGCGAGGACGGCAAGGTGCTGCGCTGCGCCGCCGGCAAGTTCTTCTCCAAGGAGGGCCGGCGCGACGACCGGTGGAACGTCGCCGAGGACGGCTGGGCGAACAACGTCTCGATCCCCGACAACGCCCGCTGGGTGGTGTCGTCGTGGGACGGCGGGGCCGTCGCCGTGGCGACGGACAAGGAGGTCACCGTCCGCGCCTTCCCGAAGGGGCCGCTCGCGGGCGCCCTCGTCGGGCATCACGAGGCGGTGACGGCCGTCTCGTACTCCGCCGACGGGTCGAAGGTGTACACGTCGAGCAAGGACGGCGGCATCCGCGAGTGGGACGCCGCCTCGTCGCGCCTGCTGCGGGCGTTCGCCGATCAGGCCGCCGGGGTCGAGGCGCTCGCGCCGGCCCCGGACGGCAAATCGCTGTACCTGCTGGAGGGCGGACGCATCGGCCAGATCGACATCGAGGCGGGCAAGGCGAGGGCCGTCGGCAAGCACACACCCGCCCCGGGCGTGCAGCGGCTGGCGGTGTCGCCGGACGGCAAGCTGCTCGCGGTCAACGGCAAGATCCACAAGGCCGACACGGGCGAGGCGTTCGGCAAGGCCGGGATCGTCCGGGCGTTCCGGCCGGGGACGGCGGACCTGTTCGACGAGGCGCTCTTCACCCTGTCCGAGGGCGGCGAGCGCGAGAATGTCCGCGCGCTCAAGGCGCGTTCTCTCATCACCACGGAGGCGGCCTTCAGCCCGTCGGGCGGGCTCCTGGCCATCACACGCCCCGACTCGGCCATCGTCTTCGACGTGGCCAAGGACGCCAAGGTGTGGGAGCGGCCCGGCGGCGGCATCGCGGCGTGGTCGCCGGACGGCAAGCACCTGGCCCTCGCCGACAAGTCCGTCGTCCGCGTCCTCGATGCGGCGACGGGCAAGGTGCTGCTGACACGCTCGTGGGAGGCGGGTGCAGCGTCCTGTCTCACGTTCTCGCCGGACGGCGGCACGCTGGCGGTGGGCGACAGGGCGGGGATCGTCCGGCTGTGGCGGATGCCGTGACCAGATTCCCGCGCCCACCGAGGGGGGCTGACGCCCCCGGTGGGCGCCTGACAACCGGCGCGTCGATTGCTGGCGATCAGGGTCGGCCATTGCCCTCCGGACCCGCCATGCTCTATGATGCACACCCGGAAGGCACATCCCGGAGGACCCGTCATGTCGATGCAGCGCGTCCGCATCCCCTCCCTCATCCTGGCCGTCGCGGCCTTGCTCGTCACCGGGGCCGCCCCGCCGGGGCCGCCCCCCGGGCCCGACCCCGCCCCGGTCATGCGCGTCGTCGGAGACGCCCTCGGCCTCAACCACGTCCCGCACCTCGAGCTGCCCGCCATCCCCGCCGGCACGTCGGCGTCCCTGTTGACGCCCCCGCGTCCGCCGAAGCCCGCGCCCGTCTACGTCGGCGATGACCTGTCGCGCGTCGCCGAGGCGTCGCTCGAGTCGCGTCCCGCCGAGAAGCTCAGCCGCGCGACGTGGGAGAAACGCAAGGCCCTCGCCACCGCCGCCGCCATCCACCTCAACGCCAGGGAGCAGGACGGCTACCTCAAGGCCGTGTTGAAGGAGCGCGAGGACCTCGCCGGCCTGCCGTTCGTCATGGGCAAGGACTGCCGCACCGACAAGGAAGACCACTTCCTCTTCACGCTGGTCTCCGGCAAGATGCGGCCGGGCTGGCTCACGGCCCGCCTCGCGGAGACCCTCCCCGCCACCTCGAGCCCCTTCGATGCCCGGGCACGCAAGTTCGACACCGGGAAGATCCTCGCCGCCGCGGCCGCCGGCGTGGCCCAGATCATGGGGCCGGTGACGGCCGAGGACCGCGTCCAGGCCGCCGAGTTCCTCGCCCGCCTGGATTCGCCGGCCGCCACACGCGAGCTGGCCCGCATGGCCGTCTACTCGCCGGACGAGAAGGTCCGCGCCGCGGCCCTCAAGCCGCTGGCGGGGCGTCCGGCGAAGGACTACGCGGGCGTGATCGGGGCGGCGTTGAGCTACCCGTGGCCGGCCGTGGCGAGGAACGCCGCCGACGCCGCCGTCAAGCTGCGCCGCAAGGACCTCCTCCCCGAGCTGGTGGGCATGCTGGAGGCCGACGACCCGCGTGCCCCCGTGAAGGGCGTGGCCCGCGAGCTGGTGCGCATCAACCACCACCACAACTGCCTGCTGTGCCACGCCCCCGCGACGGACCGCGACAGGGCCGAGCAGACCCTCGTCGCCGACATCCCCCTGCCGTACCGCCAGCTCCCGCAGACCCGGCCCTCGGAGGGCGGCTACGGCCCGCCGCACTCGAACCTCCTGGTGCGCATCGACGTGACGTACCTGCGTCAGGACTTCTCCGCCATGCAGCGGGTGGAGACGCCGCACGCCTGGCCCTACCTGCAGCGCTTCGACTTCGTCGTCCGCAAGCGCACCCTGAACGACGCCGAGGCCGCCGACCTGCGGAAGCGTCTGGAGCCGAAGGCCGGCGAGCTGTCGCCGTACCGGCAGGCGGCGCTCGACGCCTTGCGCAGGCTGACGGGCCGCGAGCTGGACGCCAGCGCCGCGGCCTGGCGCAAGCACCTGGGGCTGGTCTCCTCGTGACGTGAGCGCCGCCCTCGCCCCGGCGACCGCCGGGGCGAGGTCAGAACAGCACGAACGGGAACCGCTCGCGGAGCCGCTCGCGCGTCGCCGGCAGGAGCCTGTGGCCGCTGACCAGCAGCCTCCGCAGGTGCGGGAAGGCGCCGAGGAGCGCCAACGCCCCCTCGTCGCCGATGGGGTTGCCCGACAGCTCGAGATCCAGCAGGCCCGACAGGTGCGGCGACGACGCCAGCGCCTGCACGCCTGCGGGGCCGATCTGGTTCTGATAGAGCCACAGCGACCGCAGCCCCGAGAGACGCTCGCACCGCGCCAGGTAATCCGCCGCCAGGGTGTCCAGCGTGTTCTTCGACAGCGTCAGCTCACGCGGCCTGCCGAGGTGCTGCGATTCGAGCAGCAGGCGCAGGGCCGGCGCGCTGAGCTGACAGTCCACGAGGCGCATCTCCTCGACGGGAGGCAGCCCCGGCCATTCCGCCAGGAGCCGCGTGTTGACGGTGCAGTTGTCGGCCTCCAGCGCGCGGAGGGCCGTCAGGTGCGGACACGCCAGCAATCGGCGCAGCGGCTCGTCCTGCCCGATGGTCCACTGGAGCCCCAGCCGGCGCACGCGCCCCCACCACCGCATCGCCGCCAGCTGCCCCGCCGCCTTGGCCGACAGGACGCCGAGGATCTTCACCTCCGTGATCGGGTGCCGCGCGAACAACGCGTCGGCGTGCCGCACCAGCTTCGGCGCCGGCAGCGAGACGCCGCGTCCGAAGCCGCCCGAGAACCACACCTTCCCGTGCAGCTCGGCCGGCAGCCCCTTCAGCCACGACGCCCGGTGCCGCGTCAACAGGGCGTCCTCCTCGGCCCGCGCCTGCGCCAGGCCGGGGTCGCCGTGCCGCAGGTTGTCGAGGCGGCGCTGCACGCGGATGAATGCGGCCAGGGGCTGGTCGGCCTTGCCGCCGTTCTCCTCCAGCCAGTCGGCGTAGACCAGCGCCGTCGCCGCGTCGTCCGGGTCGGCGAAGACGGCCCGCAGCAGGGCTTCTCCGGTACTCATGCCGTCATGGTAGGGGCTGGCGTCGCCGACGGCGGCGCGGTAGCATCGGTCATCCCGAGGGCCCTCCCATGCTCGCGCTTCTCCTCGCCCTGGCCGCCGCCGCCCCGACCGGCGAGGCGACGGCGGACGTATCGGCCCTCATGAAGCAGGCCGCCGCCGCGTGGCGGCAGGCCCACGCCGCCTGGCGCGACGGCAAGCGGGCCGAGGCCGTCGTGCAAATGGAGGAGGCGCGGACGAGGGCGCGCCGCGCCACCGGGGAAGCTCACAGAGATCAGCTCCTCGCCCTGGAGACGTTGGCCGAGTGGGACCAGTCGCGTGCCGCCGGGCATCGGCAGGAATACCTCCGCGTCTCGCGCCTGCTGCACGGCCCGGCCAGCCCGGAGGCGGCCGTGGCCTACTGGGATTGGCGGCTCGCCGTGCGCCTGGCGTCGATGACCGAGGACGAGCGCGGCAGGATGACGAAGGCCCGCGAAGAGTACCGCGGGGCGTTCCGCCACTTCGAGGCGGGCCGCTACCGCGAGGCGGTGCCGCCCGCTGGGCGGGCGGCGGCGGCCTTCGCCGCCCTCCTTGGCGAGGGCTTCCCCGACACCTGGAGGAGCCGCACCCTTCTGGCGCTCGCCCGCATGTCACTCGGCGACCTCGCCGCGGCCAGGCCGGTCTTCCACGACGCGGCGGCGTACTACCGCGCCGCCTATGGGGAGGAGCATCCGCATTTCGCCAACGCCCTCAACTACCTCGGGATGGTGTACCAGAGCCTCGGACGCCATCGCGACGCCATCCCGATCCACCGCGCGGCGCTCGCCATCCGCTGGGCGGCCCACGGCCCCTCGTACCGCACCTGGGAGAGCCTCAACAACCTGGCCGGCGCCGTCCTCGACGCGGGCGACCCGCGCGCCGCCCTGCCCATCTACCGCGGCGCCCTGGAGATGGCGATGGGCGTGATGGGTGAGAAGCACCCGAAGTATTTCGTCGGCCTGAACAACCTCGCCCTGCTGTGCCGCGACCTGTTCGAGCACGACGAGGCCTTGCCGCTCCAGGAGCGCGCCGTCGAGCTGGCGAAGGCGTCCGTCGGCGAGAGGCACGTCGATTACGCCGCCGCGCTGCACAACCTGGCGCTACTGTGCCAGGACATGGGCGATTACCGGCGGTCGCTCGCCCTGGAGGAGCGTGCCGCCGCCATCGTCCGCCGCTCCCTGGGCGTCCGACATCCGCATTACGCCTCCTGCCTGATGACCATCGGCTTGCTGCGTCTGACGCTCGGCGACCCGGCCCAGGCCCGGCGCGACCTCGACATGGCGGTGACCGTCACCAAAGCCGCCCTGGGGGAGCGCCACCCGGCCTTCGCCGCCGCCCTGGGCCGCTGCGCCGATCTTTACCACAGGCTGGCCGACCACGCGGCCGCCGAAGCCCTCGGCCGGGCCGCCGTGGACGCCACGCGCGTCTCCCTGGGGGCACGCCACCCCGAGTATGCCCGCCGCCTCGATCGGCTGGCGTGGTACACCAAGCACGCCGGGCGCTACCACGAGGCCCTCCTGCTGGCTGAGCTGGCCCTGGCGGCGGCGGAGGAGGCGACCGGCCCCGAATCCTACCTGTATGCCAAGTCCCTGAACACCCTCGCACTGATCCTCAGCGACCTGCACCAGCCGCGCAAGGCGCTGCCGCTGCTTCTCCGAGCCGCCGAGGTCGAATCCGCCAAGCGTGGCGGGAAGGGCCCCTCGGCCGGCGCGCTCCATAACCTCGCGACGGTCTACCGCGACACGGGCGAGACCGCCCGCGCCCTCGACCTGTTCGAGAAGGCGCGGGAGGCGGGCATCACGGGGGAGAACCTCCAGAGCAACCTGGCGATATTGCGGCTCGACACGGGCGAGGCGGCCGAGGCCCGCCGGCTCGCCGACGGCGCGCTGGCGTCGGCAACTTCGCGCCTGCGCGCCGCCTCGATGGCCCAGTCGGAGAGGGCCCAGCTCGAGGCGGCCATGACGCTCAGTTTTCATCTGGGGGTGCGGCTCTCGGTCCCCATCGAGAAGGACGATGCGGCGGGCTGCTACCGGCACGTCCTGGCCTGGAAGGGCGCGATCTTCCTGCGCCAGCACCGCTCACGCCAGCTCGCACGCCTCTCCGCCGACCCGGCCACCCGCGATGAGGCGGCGCGGCTGGAGCAGGCCACCTGCCAGCTCATCGCCCTCTCGGCCCGGCCCGATGCCCCGCCCGCACGGCTTCACTATCTATCGGGGTTGGTGGATGACCTACAGGCCCGCCTCTCCGAACGGGTCGGCGGGCTGCGGGACCGGCCGACGCCGACGGCGGCCGAGCTGGCGGCATCGCTCCCCGAGGGGGCGGCCGTCGTGGACTACCTCGTCCACATGCGCCGGGTGCCTCCCAGGGACGGCGTCCCGCGGCACGCGGAGTACCGCCTCTGCGCGTTCGTCACGCGGCGCGGCAAGGCGTCCGTCCGCGTCGATCTCGGCCCCGCCGAAGCCGTCGAGGGGGCGGTCACCGCGTGGCGCAAGCGCATCGAGGCCGGAGGCGCCGGGGGCGGCGCCGCGCTCAAGGCCCTGGTCTGGCGGCCGTTGCAGAAGCACCTGGAGGGGGTCAACCTGGTGATCGTCTCACCGGACGAGGCGCTCGGCATGGCCCCGTTCGCCGCCCTGCCGGGGGAGAAAGAGGGCACGTACCTCATCGAGGATGTCGCACTCGTGGTCTCGCCGCAGCCGCAGACGCTTCCGACCCTGCTGGCGGCCGGCACGCCGAAGGTCGAGCCGTCGCTGCTTGCTGTCGGGCGCGTCGAGTACGGGGGGGCCGCCGGGGCGGCCTGGGCGGCGTTGCCGGCCACCGGGCCGGAGGCGGAGTCGGCGGCGGCACGCTTCGGGGCGCGGTTCCCCCACGCCCCGCGCAAGACGCTGACCGGCGCCGACGCCACCAAGGCCGCCGTCCGCGAGGCGTTGGCCGGCGCGCGTCACGCCCACCTCGCGACCCACGGCTTCTTCTCGCCGCGTCGGGCGGCCGACGGCAGGCGCTCGCTCGGCGAGGCCGCACTCGGCTGGAATCCGCTTCTCCTGTCGGGCCTCGTCCTCGCCGGGGCGAACAAGGAGGGCGGCATCCTGACCGCGTTGGAGGTCTCCGAGATGGACCTGTCGAAGCTCGACCTCGCCGTGCTGTCGGCCTGCGAGACCGGCCTCGGCTCGGAGAAAAGCGCCGAGGGCATGCTGGGATTGCAGCGCGCGTTTGCCGTCGCGGGGTGCCAATCCGTCGTATCGTCCCTGTGGTCCGTGGATGACGCGGCGACATCCGTCCTGATGGAACGCTTCTACTTCCATCTGTGGGAGAAGAAGCGGCCCAAGCTCGACGCGCTCCGTCAGGCCCAGCTCGACGTCCTGCGCGATCCCGCCCTCGTGGAGGCGCGCGGCAAGGAGCTGGCCGGCACGCGCGGCCTGCGCGGCGCGGGCAAGGCCAGCGAGGTGATCGTGTCGGGCAAGAAGGAGCGGCGCTCGCCCGTCGCATGGTGGGCGGCCTGGCAGCTCTCCGGCGACTGGCGGTGAGCGGCCCTCGTGGCGACTCGCCCCCGACCTGTCGCCACGTCGCGGAGTGGCCCCGGCCGCCGGCTCAGGCGACCTCAGGCAGCGGCTTGGCCCCGTCCTCGGCGAGGTGCTGCGGGCGGGCGCCCACGTCGGTGAGCGTCGTCCGGTCCAGGTCGATGCCGAGGTTACGGTACAGCGTCGCGTGGATCTCGCCGAAGCGCACGGGCCGCGACACCGCCTCCCCCGCGATCCGGTCCGTCGAGCCGATCACCTGCCCCGCCTTCATCCCGCCGCCCGCCAGCAGAGCCATGTTCACGTTCGGCCAGTGGTCGCGGCCGAGCTGCCCGCTGATCTTCGGCGTCCGCCCGAACTCGCCCATCACCACGACCGTGCAGTCCTTGTCGAGGCCGCGAGCGTGCAGGTCCTCGATCAGGGCGCTGAGCGCCTTGTCGAAGACCGGGAAGTCCTCCTTCTCGCGGGTGAAGATCGAGTTGTCCACCCGGCCCTCGGTGTTCCTCCCGCCGTGCCAGTCCCACTTGCTGTAATTCAGCGTGACCACCCGCGCCCCCGCCTCGACCAGCCGCCGCGCCATCAGCATGCTCTGCGGCACTCGCGGCGCCCCGTTGCCGTCCATGAACACCTTCGGATCGCCGGTGCCGTAACGCTCGATGACGCGCGCCGGCTCCTTCGAGATGTCCAGCGCGTCGGCCAGGCGCGACGAGGTGAGCAGCCCGAACGCCTGTTTGGTGAAGTGGTCGATGCCGTCCATCGAGCCGGAGCGGTCGATGTCGCGGCGGAGGCCGTCGAACGAGCGCAGCAGCGTCTTGCGGTCGGCGAGGCGCTCGACGGTGAGGCCGCGCAGGGCCATGTCATCGCGCACCGGGCCCATCGGGCGGAACGGGGCATGGGAGGTGCCCAGGAAGCCGGGGCCGGGCTCGTTGTACGGCCCGTGCGTGCAGGTGTAGCACAGGCTGATGAACGCCGGCACCGCCGGCGTCACGGGGCCCAGCACCTTCGCCGCCGCGGAGCCGAATTGAGGCCAGCCGCCCGGCGGCGTCGCCTTCTTCGGGTGGTGCCCGTTGAACACCTGGATCGCGTCGTGGTCGCTCTGACTATCGACCAGCGAGCGGACGACGATCATCTTGTCCATGATGCGCGACAGACGCGGCAGGGCCTCGCAGACCTTGATGCCGGTCACGTTGGAGGCGATGGGCTTCCACGGCCCGGCGATCTCCCTGGGCGCGTCCGGCTTCAGGTCGAACATGTCCTGATGGGGCGGCCCGCCGACGAGGTAGATGAAGATCACCGACTTGTGCGAGGGCCTCGTGCCGGCGGACGCCTCGGCGCGGAGGAGCTGCGGCAGGGCGAGGCCGGCGGCGCCGAGGGAGCCGATCTGGAGGAAGGCGCGGCGGGGGAGCGTGTGCGGGGTCATGTGGCGTGGCTCCGGCGGGTCGGCGCGTGGCGGAATACTTCTCGTGTATCACGGCGCGCCGGCGAAGTCCACGACATTCCAGGACATCACGCCCGCAGGGTCAGCGCGGCGAGCAGCTCCATCGCCCGCGATTCGCGCTCGGGGCCGCACTTGCCCGCCTTCTTGTGCCGCAGGCGTGCGAGCGCGTCGTCGTGGTCCGACCCCGTCTCGCGGAAGGCGTCATACGTCGCCGCCAGCTCTAACACCACCAGATCCGACCGCTCCATGAGGCGCAGCGCGGCGCGGAACGGGGCCATCTCCTCCAGCGCCGCATCCTCCCTGGCCCGCAGCTCGAACGCCGGCGTCGCCCCGTCGGGCACGGGCAGCGAGGATTCAGACACCAGGCCGAGCTGGCCCAGCAGCCGCACGTCGGAGAGAATGCCCTCGCTGTAGGGGCCGTAGAAGAAGATCGTGAAGCGGTAGTCCGTCGGCAGGCCGAGACGCTGCAACAGCTTCACGGTCTTCTGAAGGCGCGTGCGGCCCACGACGCGGCGGCCCTCGTGCTCCGCGATCACGCCGGCCAGCCACCAGCAGTTGCCCGTCCTCACGCCTCACCTCCTCCGCAACGTCTCCGCCGCGATCCGCAGGATGTCCGCACGCAGCTCCGCCGGGAAGTAGTACCGCATCACCGTGTAGGTCTTCCGCAGCTGCATCAGCGCGTCCGAGAGCTGGCTGATCTCCACGATCCGGCCGCCGTCCCCCTCGACGAAGATCTGCCGCGCCGGCCTCTCCTCGTCCGGGGCGTACGGCTCATAGGGCGTGTCGCTCGCCGTGTCCTCCACGAAGGCGTACGCCGGGTCGAGCTTCTGCGCGATCACCCAGGCCCGCACACGCTGCCCGAACTCGATGATGCGCCCGAGCTGCTGCTCGTTGGCGTGGCCGGTCACGTCCACGCACTTGTACAGCCGCCGGTGCAGCAGCCCCGACGCCAGCCCGGCGAGGACGGCGTCCGGCGAGCGGGTGCATCCCTTCATCAGCTCCGTTACAGTATGATCGTCCGTCTCCAGGTAGGAAGTCAACGACGTTTGTCCACTGATCGCGGCCCTGATCGCGACAGGAACGTCAAGTCCGTCACGATCCTCGCCAATGATTTCCCGACAGCGACGGAATAAAAGTTTGAGCATGACCTCCGCCGCCCGCGACGTCTTGTGGAAGTACACCGTGCGGTACATGTGGTAGCGTGCAAAGAGATACGTCTCGGCGGCGGCGAGGCCCTTCCGTGTCAGGTAGAAGCGCCGCCCGGCGGGGTCGGGCCGGAGCTGGGCGAGCATCCACGTCAGGTCGAAGCTGCCGTAGTTGGTGCCGGTGGCGTGGCTGTCGCGCAACAGGTAGTCGCAGCGGTCGGCGTCAAGCTGGCCGGACACGATGCGGGCGAGGTAGCCGCCCTCGGCGTCGTCGTCGAAAAACTGGGCGAGCCTGTCCGGCAGCGTGCGGTCGAAGGCGTGCAGGCGGGCGTGGACCTCGGTGGAAGGATCGCGGATGATCTGCCGGGTGTACCCCTCATGCGGATGGCCCGTGACCAGCTCGAAGACGTGCGAGAACGGCCCGTGGCCGACGTCGTGGAGGAGGGCGGCGCAGAGGACGCAGATGCGTTCATCTTCAGGGGGGGGCGGCCCCCAGCGCGCGAGCTGGTCGAGGAAGAGGCGTGCGGTGTGCAGGACGCCGAGGGAGTGCGCGAACCGGCTGTGATCCGCGCCGGGGAAGACCTGCTCGCTGACGCCCATCTGCTTGACGCGCCGGAGCCGTTGCATCTCGCGGGTGTTGATGAGGTCGAGGAGGAGGCGGTCCCCGGGCGAGTCCTCGAACGCGATGAGGTTGTGGATGGGGTCGCGGAACACCTTCGGCCAGTTGCCGCCAGTCATCACGCCACCCTCGGGGACGGCGTCCATTGTCGCGTGCCGGGCGGGACGGTTCCAGGGCAGTTTCGCGGCCGAGACGGTCAACCCCTTCCCAGAACGAGGTCCAAAGCCCAGCACCCGCGCACATGCGGCCCCGGAGATCGCAGGTGAGCGAGGATGCCGGCGTCGGTACATCCCGCCTCTTCGAGGGCGTCGGACAGCACCGCCAGCCGCGCCGGGTCGAGGTGCCCAGAAGGGAGCGACCGCGCCGTATACGCCTCCGCAGCCAGCCGCGGAATGACCCGGTCATTCCACGTCAGGATCGCCTCCGGCATCGGCGCCCGCGTCGGTGCCGGCGACGGCCCCACGATCTCACGCAGAAGGTGCGCCTGTTGTGCCCCCGCCGACTGCTCGTCGGGCCCTCGGACGCCGGCGGACCACCTGGCGCTGGAGGTCTCCGCTGACGCACGAGAGGGGCAATAGTACGTCTGTGCCCCGACGGTATGCCAGCTCGCAGCCGCCGCGGCCTTCTGCGGACGCCCATAGGTCTTGCCCAGCCGCCCCCCGTGCAGCGACCTCTTGGCGGCGGCCAGCTCCACATCGGAAGCCATCCCGTCCGCGTAACGCTCAGCCACCTCGACAGCATCCCGATGCCTGTCCATCGGCATCAGCGCCCAGATCCGGCGGCATAGGGCCACGGTGAAGAGCCGGCTCTTCCGCCCCGCCAGGGCGTTGCCGGCGGACAACACTCCCAGCATCCACCTGGGGTCATCGCACGCCAGCCATTCCGCCTCCGTCATAGGCGCTCTCCAACAGCCACGGCTCACCGGCGCCCATCATACCGCGCCCGCCGCCCGCCCATAAGATGTCCCAGTCAACCCAACGGAGGCGACGATGGAAATTCATTGGCCGAGTGTAGGCATCTCGGTGGCCGTGATGGCCGTCCTGAAACTCCTCATCCTGTTCATCGCCGGCGGCGGCAGCCTGGCGCGGATAGGCCTCGCCACGTCCGCGTTCTTCAAGGTCATGGGCGACGCCTCATTCGGCGAGAAGGTGAACCTCCTGCTCAACCCGCCCCCGCCGCCCCCGGCCAAGCCGCCCCGCCTCGACAGCGCCCCCGTCCGCCTCCTCGCCATCCTCCAGCGCGACGCCCAGCTCCTCGACTTCCTCACCGAGGACATCTCCGGCTACACCGACGAGCAGGTCGGCGCCGGCGTCCGCGACATCCACAAGAAGGCCAGGAAGGTCATCGAGGACCACCTCACCTTCGAACGCATCCTCCCCGGCGAGGAGCAGTCGCCCGTGGACGTCCCCGCCGGATTCGACCCCTCCGCCATCCAGCTCACCGGCAACGTCACCGGCAAGCCGCCGTTCAAGGGCACCCTCAAGCACCACGGCTGGCGTGTCAAGGCCTACAAGCTGCCCCCGCCCCCCGAGGGCCAGGATGACCTCGTCGTCGCCCCCGCCCAGGTCGAGCTGTGACCCCGCCTCACCGGCCCGGCACACGCACCAGGTAGACCGCCCCCCAGCGGGTGCCGATGGCCAGTGTCCGGCCGTCCGTGGTGAGGGCCAGCGACGACACCACGCCCGGCATCGTCCAGTCGGCGACCTTCCCCCAGGACGGGAGCGTCCGGACGCCGACCCGGCCGGTGTCGTCCGCGAACGCGGCCGTCTTGCCGTCGGCGGAGAGCGCCAGGGCCACCGGATGGCCGGCGAGGTCGGGGTGGTCGTCGGCGAGTTTCAGCTTGTCGCCCTTGATCTCCCACGCCTGGATGGCGTTGCGGGCCTTGCCGGCCTTCGTGTCGGGGTGGCCCGTCCGGGCGTAGATGCCCACCAGCAGGCGGCCGCCGTCCGGCGACCAGCGCACGACGGAGGCGCCGTTGGCGGCAGGGAGCGTTACCTCATCGAGCTTCTTGCCCGACGTCACGTCCCACAGCCGGACGCCGCCATCCTCCGCGGCCGTGAAGAGGCGCTTGCCGTCCGGCGAGACGGCCATCCCGCTGACGTAGCGGTTGGGCACGCTCTCGTCGTCGGCGGCCTTGGGGTGTGGGAACCTGGCCCGCTCCTCGCGCGTCGCCGCGTCGTACAGCCTCACCGTCGTCCCCATCTTGTGCCCGTCCCGGTGCGCGAGGAAGAACCCCTTCCCGTCCGGCAGGAATAGCGGATCGCCCAGCACGAGCGCGGTGTCGTCGCCAGGCCCGAACGTGCCCAGCTCCTTGTCGGCCTCCAGGTCGCGGACGCGCACCCGCTGGCCGGCCAGCACCAGGAACCGGGCGTCGGGGGAGACGGCCGCCCGCACCCCGGCACCGGTCTGGTTCAGATAAGCCGCCAGCCCCTTGCCCGTGGCCACGTCCCACAGGCGGGCGTACCCGTCGCGCCCCCCGGACAGAAGGCGCGAGCCGTCCTTCGTGAAGGCGAGGCTTTCCACCTGGGTTTCGTCGCGCTCCTTCGTGTGCGTCCCCAGGATAGCGAGAAGCTCCTTCGGCTGCCACTCGCGCCGCTCCGCCACGGGGATGGCGGGGGGCAGACGCAGCAGCAACACCGTCCCGACGGACGTGCCCACCGCCAAGGACTTGCCGTCGGGGGCGAAGGCCAGTGAAAGGGCCGGCTTCGGCAGATCCCAATACATCTCCCCGCCGGGCATCCCGTGGACCGACACCCGCCCCGACTGGTCGGCGAACGCGAAACCCTTGCCGTCGGGCGCCCAGGCCAACGCCGTCGGCTGTGCGTCCGACTGGGCGCGGCGGATGATCCCCGCGTCGGCGTCGGCGTCCCATTCCTGGATGGTGGCCCTGTCCGCGCCGCGGGCGGCGATGCCCATCAGGATGCGGGGCCCGGCCGGGGACCAGGCGATGCATGTGGCATTGCCCGGCAGGAAAGACTCCGTCGTCTTCTTGCCCGAGGCGACGTCCCACAGGCGGATCCTGCCGTCCTCCGCCACGGTGGCGAGGCGCTTGCCGTCGGGCGAGACGGCGAGGTCGGTGACGTAACGCTCATGGGCGAACGAGGCCACCGCGGCGAACTTCCCGGTGTCGTAGAGCGTTACCGTCGTCCCCTTGCCGTGGGCGACGCGGTGGGCCAGGAACACCCCCTTGCCGCCGGGCAGGAACACCGGTTTGGAGAAGACGACCTCCAGGGCGGCGCCACGCCCGAACGATGTGACCTCCTTGTCGGCCTTCACGTCCCAGACGCGCACCTGCATGTGGTGCCCGGCCAGCACCGCGAGCCTCCCGTCAGGCGAGATCGCCGCCTGGGCGGGGCTGCCACGCCGGGCCTCGATGGTGGACAGGAGCTTGCCCGTGGACGGCTCCCACAGGCGGGCGTAGCCATCATTGCCGCCCGCGAGCAGTCGCCCGCCGTCCGCGGTGTAGGAGAGGCTGGCCACCGCCGATTTGCCCGATTCGTCCACCTTGCCCAGCGTGGCGATGTGCTCCTTGGGCTGCCAATCGCGCCGCCCCGAAGTCGAGATCGCGGGGGGCAAATCGAGGAGGGCGATGGCCGCCCCTGTGCCGACGGCGAGGCCCCCGCTCGGGGAGAATGCCAGCGCGCCCACATCGGGCACACTCCATTCACCCAGCAGATCGCCGGAGGGGAAGGCCCGCACGAGGAGCCGCCCGTCGGCGGTGGAGTAGGCCAGCCGGCCGCCGTCGCGCGACCAGGCCGCGCGGGTGGGGAAGGTGCCCGGCAGGGCGTAGGACGCCCGCAACTTCGGCTCATCGCCGACCAGCTCCCAGATCATGATCGCCCCGTTGTGGGCCCTCTTCGGGCCGGGCGGGCCGGCGAATGTGTACGCACCGGCCAGGACGAACGGGCCGGCCGGAGACCACGCAGCCAGGTTGACCTTTTCCTCCCCCTTGTCTGGGGTGCGGGCCAGCAACTTGCCCGACACAACGTCCCAGAGCCTGAAGACGCCGTCGTCGCCCGCCGTCACGAACCGCTTGCCGTTCGGCTCGATGGACACCGTGCGGACGTACCTGGGCACCTTGAACGTACGCACCTCACGCTTGCCCTCCAGGTCCCAGAGACGCACGGTACTCGGACCCTCGTGGTAATCCCGATGGGCGGCCAGGACGTGTTTGCCGTCGGGTAGGAAGGCGGGGGGGCACAGGACGTACTCCCGAGCGGGCTCGAGGCCCATCACGGCGGCCGGCGCCTCGCCGCCCACCTCCCACAGCTTCAGGCGCATGTGCGTGCCGGCGCTGAATACCCGCTTGCCGTCGGGCGACAGTGCCGCGACCACGAACGTCTCGTGGCCCAGGTCCAGTGCCTGGCGAGACCACGCCTCCTTCCGCGCCGCCACGTCCCACCACCGGACGTGTCCGTCGTTGGTGCCCGCCAGCAGCCGCGACCCGTCCGGGGAGAACGCCAGGCTGTTGACGCGCCCTCGCGACTTGTCGGCGGGGTCACCGAGGATGGCCGACGGGCGCGCGGCGGGCGGCGTGGGAGGATCGCCCTTCTTCACCGGCTCCTTCCCTTCCTTGCCGTCCTTCGCCTGCTCCTTGCCGCCGTCGGGCAGCTTCACCTTGATCTCGCCGTTCTTATCGACCTCCACCTCGGTACCGGGCGGCACCTTGAGTGTCGTCTGCTTCCCATCCTTGTGCGTGATCTTGATGACCACCAGGGCGCTCAGGGCCAGCCCCAGCAGGAGCGCCGCCGCCGCGAGTGCCGTCGTCACCCACGAACGCGGACGCCGCGGCTTGATGCGTGCCAGCTCCTCCGCCACCTCGGCGGCGGTGGCGGGCCGCCCCTTCGGGTCCTTCGAAAGCAGGCGGCGGACGAGGTCGGCCAGGGCGGGCGGCGTGTCGGGCCGCAGGCCCGACACCGGCACCGGGTCGTCGCGCAGCACCGAGGACATCACCACCATCGGCGTCTCGCCCTTGAACGGGGTCTTGCCGGTCAACGCATGATGCAGGACGCACCCCAGGCTGAACAGGTCGGTGCGGGCGTCCACGGGCTTGCCCGCCGCCTGCTCCGGCGACATGTAGTTCGGCGTCCCCACCACCGCGCCGGAGCGCGTGAAGCCCGGCTCCGCCTCCGCCGGGCGGGCCAGCCCCAGATCAAGGAGCTTGACGCGCCCGCCCGGCCCTTGCAGGAACAGGTTCCCCGGCTTCACGTCGCGGTGGACCAGGCCGCGGGCGTGCAGCTGGGCCAGCCCCAGGGCCGCCTCGCGGGCGATGCGGACGGCCTCCACGATCGGCAGCGGCCCGACACGAGTGAGGAATCGGTCGAGCGGCTCGCCGTCGAGCAGCTCCATGACGATGAACAGCTCGTCCTCGGCCCTGCCCGCATCGTAGATGACGACGACGTGATCGTGGCTGATGCCGGCGAGCATACGGGCCTCACGGAGAAAGCGGTCATGGATGGCGGGGCTGTCACCGAACTCGGGGCGGACCTCCTTGAGGGCGACGCGGCGATGCAGCTCGGTGTCCTCGGCCTCCCAGACGCGGCCCATGCCGCCCTCGCCCAGCAGGCGCAACAAACGGTACTTGCCCAACGTGCGTGTGGCGGGGCCGGCGGGCAGGCCGGCGGGGACGACGGTCTCGAACCCCGTCGGCGGGGCGGAGTCGTAGCAGGCCGTGGCGGGCGGCCCTGTGAGGTCGGGGGGCACGGGGGTGCCGAGATCGACGGGCACGAAGCCGGGGCGGGGGGCGAACCGGTGGCGTTCGCCCTGCGACCAGTCGGCCAGCCGCCGGTCGATGTCCGGCACGCGGCTGACCTCATCGACGGCGGCCTGGCAGTCGCGGCACTCGCCGAGATGGGCGGAGGCGTGGGCGATGGAGGGCAGGCTGCCGTCGAGAAGGGCGACGATGTCGCCGCGCGACAGGCAGCCGGCGCGGGGGGCCTTGGCGTTCATGGCGTATTCTCCAGGCGTTTGATCTCGGCGGCGACGAGGAGCTTGATGCGGTAGGCGGCCCGGTACACCTCCGCCACGGGGATGCGCAGCGAGGCGGCCACGTCGGCAGGCGGCCTGTCGTGGAGCTTGGTGGCGGCGAAGGCCTTCCAGGCGACGGGGTCGCAGTTGGCCTTGACGTGCTCGAAGGCCGTGTTGAGGAGGTCGCGTTCAATCAGTCCCTGAAGCAGCCCGCCGTCGGCGGCGGGCAGCGAATCGAGGATGGGGGCGAGCCGGTGCCGGGCCTCGGCGCGGAGGAAGGAGCAGACCTCGCGGAGGGTCAGGGTGCGGAGCCAGGACCGGAACCGTCCGCGGGCGGGGTCGTACTGGAAGGCCGGGAGGCGCTGGACGAGGAGGCAGAAGACGGCCTGGGCGACCTCCTCGGCATCGGTCTCGTTGAGCCCGCGGCGGCGGCACCACCCGGCGACGGCGGGGCCGTACAGGCCGACGAAGCGCGCCCACGTGTCGGGGGCGGGACGCTCCCGGCAGATGTCGGCCAGCAAGGAGAGCGAGGTCTCCGGCGCCTGCCTGTCAGTCATGGCCGCGGTTTCTCCTTCGTTGCGGAGAGTGATACGCGGTGGGGGACGGCTTTCTCCACATTCCGGGGAAGTTTTTTGCTGACCGATCAGCCGGGGGTGAGAATTGGACAGAGGTGGACGGGGGTCACGGCCGGCGCGTGGCCACTCGTGGGAGAAGTGGGCAAGTGACCGCGGGGAGTGGGCATGTGCCTCGACGCTCCATGACCCCGGAGGCGCCACCCGACGCCCTCCGTCCGCGATGGGCGAACGGGCGGTTGAATCGAGTACGCCGACAATTACTCCCGCGGAATTGCATTTCCAGGTGTGTGGGGGGCTGAAAGGAATCGTCCTGCCCGGCGAGTGGCGCCGAGGCTCACCTCATGAACCGCCCGCCGTTCACGTCCAGGATCGCCCCCGTGATGAAGCTCGCCGCGTCCGACGCCAGGAACGACACGGCGGCGCCGACCTCGTCCGCCGTGCCGTTACGGCCCAGCGGCGTCTGCTTGCGGTATTCCGCCATCCGCTCCGGCGTGCTGAACACTTCGTGGTGCCGCGTCTCGATCACGCCCGGCATCACGGCGTTGACACGCACGAACGGGGCCAGCTCGCGCGCCAGCGTCCGCGTCATCACCTCCAACGCCCCCTTGGCCGCCGCGTACGGCCCCGCCCCGCCGGCGCCCCCCGTCTGCACCGACAGCGACAGCACGTTCACCACGGCCCCGCTCCCCGACGCCTTCAGGTGCGGGATGGCCCGGCGCGTCACGAAGAACGCCGAATCGACGTTCACCGCGAACGCCGCCCGCCACAGCGAGGCCGGGCAGTCCTCGAGCGCCGAACGCTCCAGCGGCGACCCGGCGTTGTTCACCAGGATGTTCAGCCGACCCAGCCGCTTCACCACCTGATCGACGGCGGCGTTCGCCTGGGCCTCGTCCGTCAGGTCGGCCTGCACCAGCAGGCCCTCGCCACCCAGGGCCGACAACGTCTCGTTCGCCCCCGTGTCGCTCAGGTTGTAGTGGACGGCCACGCTCGCCCCGGCACGCGCCAGCGCCACGGCGCACGCCTGCCCGATGCCGACGCCCGCCCCCGTCACCAGTGCCACGCGGCCCTTCATCGCTCACCCCACTTGCGGGCCGTCTCCGCCGCCAGCGCCAGCGCCTCCGGTGTGCCGAGCCGCTCCAGCGCCTCGCAGGCTCGCCGCGCCACCAGCGCCGACGTGCCGTCGGCCACGCGCGCCGTCTTCAGCCGGGTCAGCCATTGCGCCGCCGACGCCAGATCCGGCCGCTCCGCCACCGCCGCCCGCAGCGCCGGCACCGCGTCGTGGCCGTGCCGGTCCAGCTCCTCCAGCGCCTGCCAGGCGTCCCGCGGGCCGGCCTCCAGCGCCGCCGCCAGCGTCTTCACGCGCCACACGCCCGGCATCGTCAGCCCTTTCAACCGCGCGCGGATGAACGGCACACTCTTCGGCGATGCGGCCAGCGTGCGGATGCCGACCCAGGCGGCCGCCGCGTCCTCCCCAACAAGGGCGGCCCATGCCTTGTCGAGATCCTCGGCGGGCGGCGTGTTGGATGTCTGGTACGCCGTCACATCCCACACCAGGGGGGCGTTCTCCCAGCCCGACGACACGAGCCGTGTGCCGTCCGGCGAGAAGACGAGCCGGTCGAAGGACGCCCCGAGCCCCGTGAACGTCCGCACGAGCCGGCCCGCGTCCAGGTCCCACACGCTCACCCCGGCCTTCCTGTCGCCGCCGAAGGCCAGCAGACGCCCGCGCGGGCAGAGCGCCACGGCGTTCACCCACAGCTTCCCCGCCGGGATGTTCATGCGGTCCTTGCCCGTGTCCGTCTCAATGACCCGCACGCCGTACTCGCCCTCGTGGCGGGTCACCGCAACGATCATCCGCCCGTCGGCGCTCCGCGTCATCAGCCAGGGCATCCAGTCCTGGGCGGGGAGGGCCCGCCGGCTCCACGGGTTGGCGGGATCGACCAGCACGGCCCGTGCCCCCTTCGAGGTCTGCCCGCCGACGAGCCACACGTCGCGCCCCGTCCCCGATGCGACGTGGGGCTGATAGGGCGTCACCTCCGGCAGTTTCAGGCCCGGCGCCCTTTCCCACCCCTCGATGGCCGGCAACTCCTTCCCCGTGCGGGCGTCCCACAGCAGCAGCCCCTTGCCCGCGTGGGCGGCGATCAGCGTCGGCGTCACGAAGACGACGGACCGCGCCTCGCCGGCCCCACCCCGGCCCCGCTCCGTCGCCGGCGGGATCTTCCGCGTCGGCCCCATCCAGTCGGCGATCTGCTTGCCCGTGCCCGTGTCGAAGACGTGGAAGCGCCCCAGGTCGGTCATCGCCACGGCCAGCCGCGTGTCCGGGGACACCGCCGTCTCGAAGACCGCGCCCTTGAGGTCGTGCTCGAACGCCGCCAGCTCCTTGCCCGTGGCCACGTCCCAGCGGCGGACGGACCACTTCTCCCAGTCGCGGATCGGGTAGCGCTGCTGCCCCTGCTGCACCGTCACCACCTCCCTGCCGTCCGGCGTGAACGCCGCCCGCACCGGCCCGCGCCCGTGGCCGGGCAGCTCCGGCAGCAGGGGCCGCGCCTTCACCACCGAGAGCTGGTAGGCGTGGACGCGCGAGTCGGCACGCACGCAGACGGCCAGACGAGTCCCGTTCGCGTTCAACGCCGCGTTGGTCAGCCCGCCGACGCCCAGGTCGTAGGAGCGCGACAGCTTGCCGGTCCTGGTGTCCCACACCCGCGCCCTGCCGGCCTCGTCGCCCGCGGTCAGCGACGAGCCGTCGGCCGAGAACGACGGGTACGAGTAGTAATCGAGGTCGGCCCCGACCTTGTGCAGCGTCTTCCCCGTCGCCGGGTCGATCAGCAGGAACGACTTGCCGCCCTTGAGCGGCCCCACGACGAATCGCCCGTCCGGTGACAGCGTGGCGTGCCATTCGACCGCCGGCAGGACGTGCTTCGACAGCTCCTTGCCCGTGAGATCATGCACCGTGCAATCGACGACGAGCTGCCCGCCCTCGCTCGCCGTCCGGCTCACCACCGTCTTGCCGTCCGGGCTGAACGCGGCCTGGCGCACGTCCTTGCGTGAGTACAGCAGGCGCGGCTCCGCCTTCCTGTGCCAGTCCCACAGGAACACGCCCTTGCCGTAGACGGCATAGGCGAGCGTGCCGTCGGACCCGAAGCTGACCGACCAGGGGCGGTTGCCGGTGCGGACGCGGGCCAGCTCCCTGCCGGTGTCGGCGTCGAGGACGCGGACGAGGTCGCTGGTGAAGTTGGCGACGGCGACCTGCTTGCCGTCACGCGAGAAGGCCAGGGTGGAGTTGCTGAAGCTATCCGGGGCCGTGTCCGGCTCGGGGGCGAGCCAGCGGACGCGGAACGACGGCACGTCGAACGCCCGCACCGATCCGCCCTGCTCGAGGGCGGCGATAAGCTTGCCGTCCGGCGACCACGACAGCCGGTTGGCCCCGACGTGGTAGCCGCGCGTGGTGCCGAGGCGAGCGACGGCGCCGGGCGGCAGAGGGTCGCCGTGGCAGTCGATGGCGGGCGGCGGCGGGGCGGCGCCGAGGGCGGCGAGCAGCGGGAGGAGCGAGAGGGTGGCGTGTCGTGGCACGGGGAGGTGCTCCTTGGGCCGTCAGCGGGCACCCCGTCAGAATACCAACGCGTGCCGGCAGGGCAGCCCCCCCGATGCGCCGCCAGCCGGCAGGTCGGCCCCGGACGCATCGCCAGGCGTCGTGTGACTCACGGCTCGGACGAATTCCGCACGTCGCGCTCGCCGTCCAGGAGACGCCGCACCTTCTCGCCCGCCGCCCCAGGCTTGCCCCAGCGGATCACCGCCGACCTGCCGGCCAACACGCTCACCTCGCCCTTCTCCATCGCCAGCGCCGCGCCGACGATCCCGAGCTGTTCGCGGTGCGGGTGCAGGGCGCCGGCCACGCCGGCCACGGACGGCAACGCCTCCTTCGGCGACCCGTCCCAGACGAGCAGGCCGGAGACCTCCGCCCCGTGCGGCAGGAGTTGGCCCTCGGCGTCGGACACTCGGCCCAGCGCGTTGCGGCCCAGCGCCTTCACGAGCAGCACCGGCTCGCGGAACGTCACCTCGGCGCGCATCACGCCGCGACGCAATTCCACCGCGCCGACCGCCTTCACCCACGGGTGACGCAGCAGCGCCGCACGGACGCGGGCCTCCGCCTCGGGGTCGAGCACGTCGATGCCGTCCGCCAGGCTGCCGCGGAACTGGACCTCGTCCAGGAACTCCGCCCGCGACATCCCCGGCGGGGCGGGGCACTCCAGGTCGGCGAACCGCTGCACCCCGGCGCCGCCGGAGCGCAGCCAGCCGCGCGACCCCGCGCCCAATGCGAGGAGGCCCGCGACGAGGGCGGCGGCCCCGAGCAGCGGCAACCCGAGCTGCCACAGCCACGGGCGCGGGTCGGCCCACCAGCGGCGCGGCTCCTCGCTCACCACACGGCGATTTCCTGTTCCAGCGCCACGGGCAGTTTCTCCGCCACCTTGGCCTTCATCAGCTCCATCAGACGCAGCACGTCGCGGGCCGTCGCCCCGGGGTGGACGAGGATGTAATTCGGGTCGCGGTCGCTCACCTCCGCCCCGCCCACCTTCGTCCCCTTCAGCTCCGCCTTCTCCAGTAGCCCGGAGGCGTTCAGGCCGCGCGGGTTCTTGAAGATGCGTCCGGCGGCCTGGAAGGTCGCCGGCTGGGCCGCCTTCCGGAGGATCCACGCCTTGCGCATCCGCTTGACGATGGCGTCAGGGGAGTCAGTTTCCAGGGCGAATTCGGCCGACAGCAGGACGGGGTCATCGAGGTTGCTGGCGTGGTCGCCGAATCGCAGCTCGTCGCGGTCGCGCACCTGCACGGCGCCGTGGCCGTCCATCACCTCGACGCGGCGGACGAACTGGCCGATGTCGCCGGCGCGGTCGCCGGCGTTGGTGCGGATGGCCCCGCCCACCGTGCCGGGGATGCCGACGAGCGTCTCCAGGCCCGCCAGCCCGTGCCGCGCCGCCGCCGAGATCAGCGCCGACACCGACGCCCCCGTCCCGGCCTTCACCCGCCCGCCCTCGACGGTGATGGACGTGAACGCCGGCTCGCTGAGGCGCAGCACCGCCCCGCGGACGCCCTCGTCGCGGACGAGCATGTTGCAGCCGGAGCCCAGCACCCGCATCGGCACCCCCTGGCCGGCGCAGAGGCGGACTACCTTCGCCAGCTCTTCGAGCGAACGTGGCTGGACCAGCATCTCCGCCGGCCCGCCGAGGCGCAGGTGGGTGTAGGGCGCGAGCGGCTCCTCCCGCTTGATGATGTCGTTCAGCTCCTCGAGTCGCGCCATGACATACGCTCCTACCGTGTCCGGTCATGATAGCATCGACGGACCGCCACGGCGTGTCTATAACTGTCGTCGATGCAACAGCCGACCCCCACCGCCGACCCGTCGCGGCCGCTGGCCGTCCTCGTCTCCGGCGGGGCCGACAGCGCCGTCCTCGTCGCCGAGTCCGCCCGCGTCCACCCCGCCGTCCACCCCGTCTACGTCCGCTTCGGCCTGCACTGGGAGGACGCCGAGCAGGACCACCTCCGCCGCTTCCTCGCCGCCGTCCCCGCCGCACGGCCCCTCGTCACCCTCGACATGCCCGTGGCCGACCTGTACGACGCCACGCACTGGAGCCTGACGGGAGTGAACGTGCCCGAGGCAGGCGAGCCGGACGAGGCCGTCTACCTGCCGGGCCGCAACGCCCTCCTGCTGGTGAAGGCGCTCCTGTGGTGCCACCTGCACGAGGTGCCCGCCGTGGCGATGGCCCCGCTGGAGTGCAACCCGTTCCCCGACGGCACCCCCTCCTTCTTCGACTCCTTCGGCGCCGCGGTGAATCAGGGCGTCGGCGGCGGCGTGCGGGTGGTGGTGCCGTACCGCAGCCTGAGCAAGACCGAGGTGCTGCGCCGCGGGCACGCGCTGGGCCTGCCGCTGGAGTGGACGTTCTCGTGCAACCGCCCCGCCGGGGGCCGGCACTGCGGCGACTGCGCCAAGTGCGCCGAGCGCCGCCTGGCGTTCCGCGCCGCCGGCCTGCCCGACCCGACCCCCTACGCCCGGAGCCTGCCATGTTCCGCGTGACGAAGGAGATCGCCTTCTGCTACGGCCACCGCCTGCTGAACTACGACGGCAAGTGCCGTCACCTGCACGGGCACAACGGCCTGGCGGAGATCACGCTGGAGGCGCCGGAGCTGGACCCCCTGGGCATGGTGGTCGATTTCAGTGAATTGAAGCGCGTCGTCGGCGGGTGGATCGATAACACGCTCGACCACCGCATGCTGCTCCACAAGGACGATCCGGCGCTGCCCTTCCTGCGCGAGCAGGGGGAGCCGGTGGTGGTGATGAACGTGAACCCGACGGCGGAGAACATCGCCAAGCTGATCTTCGACTACGTGGCCGCGCGCGGATTCCCCGTCACGGAGGTGCGCCTGTGGGAGACGGAGTCGGCCTTCGCCACCTACCGGCGCTGATGTGAGCAAGAGGGCATACCACGAAATACACGGAAGACACGAAAAAGAAGATAAAGTAGAGAAGCAGGCATCAAGCAGGAAGACAGCGGCCGTCCTCTTCTGCCTCCTTGCCTGCTTGCTTTGTCTGCTTTTTCGTGTCTTCCGTGTATTTCGTGGTATGCCTTGTTGACCCCACACTCAGTTGAGCATCGGGTTGGCCGGCTGCGGGATGACCTCGATCAGCTTGTCCATCGGCTCCGACGCCGTCGGCAGGATGAAGACGGCAGGCATGTACTGGCCCTGGTTGTTCGTCAGGAAGCGGATACGCCCGATCACCTTGACCCACTTGTCGCGCAGCAGGGCCGCATCGATGGTCTCCTTCGACCGCTTGTCGATCCGCAGGATCGCCTGCACCGGCGTCGCGTCGGCGGCGCAACAGTTGATCTTGTAGCGCATCAGGCGGAACTCCGTCTCGTTGCCGACGAACCGCCCCGTCAGCCAGACCAGCTTGTTCTCGTAGAAGGCCCGCATCGGCGCCTGATTCGCCGCCGCCTCCAGTTGCAGCGGCGTGATCTCCATCGGCTGCTCCTCCGGGTCGATGCCGACCATCCCCGCCGCCGACAACGCCAACGCCGGGTGGAACCCGCCGGGCGTCGGCGTCCCCAGCAGCGGCAGCGTGATCTCGGCGCGGCCCCGCGACGCCAGCATGTCCTTCTCCGTCATGGGCGTCCTCGTCGGCTTCGGATCGACCAGCCTCTCCTTGTTCGCCTCCCACCAGTAATGCACGGCCGAGGAGTAGATGAACACCTGCACGGTCACCGCGGCGAAGATGGTCAGGATCAGCCGCGGCCGGAAGATCCGTGTGTACATCGCGTAGAGCTTGAAGTCCAGCATCGGGCCCAGGACCAGGAACGCCAGCTTGGCGCTGGGCCGCAGTGCCACCAGGGACGCGGCCACGAAGGCGTCGGCCTCGCTGCACAGGCACAGCACCACCGCCAGGAGCATCATCAGCCCGATGGCCAGGAGGGCGTGCTGGCTGCCCAGCTCGGCGATGCGCTCCGGCGTCAGGAACAGCCGCGCCGTCGCGGCCAGGGCGGCGCCCAGGATCAGGAACACGGTGATGTCCACGAAGTCGTGCAGGGCCACCTCGCTCACCTTGTCCGCCTGCTCGGCCCCCGTCAGCCTCTCGCCGTTGCCCTCGGCCTCCGCCTCGCTCTTGCGGGCGAGGGGCATCAGCAGCGCTTCGCCGTGCTTCTGGTACTGCCACTCGACGATCATCGCGGTGACCACGGCGGTGAGGTAGCCCAGCCCGGCGCGGAAGCCGAGCATCCACCAACCGCCCATCTGGTACGACGGCTGCCCGCCGACGTAGGCGTTCTCCATGTTGTTGAACGCCGCCCAGGTGCTGAGCAGCACCACGACGTTGATGATCGGCCCGGCCAGCAGGTACGCGATGCAGCATGAGAGCGGCAGCCCCTTCCGCAGGAGCCGCCGCATGATCGGCACGATGCCGCACTCGCACATCGGGAAGACAAGCCCGAGCAGGCCTCCCACCGCCACCGCCAGCCCGGCGCTGCGCGGCAAGACCGCCGTGACCGCCCCCTGGGGCAGGTAGACGTCGACGAAACCGGCGATGAGGGCGCCGAGGACGATGAACGGCAACGCCTCCCAGACGATGCTCTTGAAGATGATGATGAAGTTGATGATGTGGTCGAGCGGGTTCGACGGCGTCGCCACCGGCTCGCGGTCGAAGTCGGGGTTCGACAGCACCAGGAAGTACAGCACCACCGGCAGCAGCAGCACGACGTAACGCCACGGCGCCCAGCCGTGGTCGTGCCCATCGTCCCCGCCGTGCGAATGCCCGTGCGAATGTCCGTGTGCCGGCGGCTCGGCCTGTGCATGCGAATGCGAGTGCCCTTCCGCCGGCGCGAGGGCCAGTCCGTGCGTGTGCCTGGCCTCCGTCGTGATCGCGCCGCCGTGGTCGTGGGTGCACGCCTCGCCGTGGCCGTGGCCGTGCGGCTCGGGGCTGGCAGCGGGGACGCCCTGGTCGGCGGACAGCCAGACGTTGACGGCCCGCACGGCGATGATCGCCATCAGCACGATGCCGCCGAGGCCCACCCAGAGGTGGAAGTTCGGGTGCAGCATCTTGCCCAGCAGGCCGCCCTGCCACAGCACGATGGTCACCGCCGCCAACGCCCCCGCCGCCCCGATGGCGAATAGCTGGTCGAGGTAATACGCCGTGCGCTCGTCGGCGGCGGCGCCGTGCGAGTGCGAATGCGGCTGAGCAGTGGCCATCGGCTCGGACCCTCGCGTGGGGATACTCTGTATCCTACGCGGCCGGCTCCGCCGGGGTTCTCCGCTTCGTCAGCGCCCACAGCGGCCGCACGGCCATCGAGACGGCGAAAACGGCCGCGGCGACGAGGACGACGGCGCCTGGGATGCCGACGCGGACACGCGAATCGGTGCGCACGCCGATCTCCCACGACACGAACAGCCCCGCCATGCAGCAGAACAGCGTGAGGGCCAGCGTCAGCCAGAAGAGGCGGCGCAGGTCGCGCGACAGGTTCACCGCCGCCGCCGCCGGGACGACGAGCAGGGCGTTGATCAGGAGGATGCCCACCGTCCGCACGCACAGGTTGACGATCACCGCCAGCAGCACGATGAACGCATAACTGGCGAGGCGGTGCGGCAGGCGGCGTGAAAGGGCCAGGCTCGGGCTGAACCCGCCCAGCATCAGAGGGTTGTAGATCCAGCACAGGAGGACGGCGGTGATGACGGCGAGGACGCCGAGGGCGACGAGGTCGGGCCCGCCCACGAGGAGCGGGTCGCCGAAGAGGAAGTCCTCGAGGCTGAAGAGCTTGCGCTCGTTGATGACCTTGCGGAGGGCGGAGGCGAGGCCGACGGCGCTCGCGAAGAAGACGCCGATGACGGTGTCGCTGGACAGGCCGGTGCGTTCGCGGACCCAGGCGATCGCGAAGCCGACCATCATGCCGAAGCCGACCATGACGGGGGTGACGAAGCCCCAGAACGCGTCCTGGTCGCGGCCCGAGGGGAGAGCGGAGAACAGCACGAAGCCGATGCTGATGCCGGCGAACGCGCTGTGGGCGAGGGCGTCGCTGAAGAAGGCCATGCGTCCGCCGACGACGAGCGGGCCGGCGGCGCCGCAGGCGACGGCGACGAGGATGAGGGCGAGCAGGGCGTGCAGGTTCCAGTGGTAGCTGAAGAAGCTGCCGGCGGGGGCCATCGCGGCGAGGCCGGCGAGGGCCTCCTCCAGCCAGTGGCCTTCGGCGAACAGGGGGATCAAGTCATCGGCTCCTTCGGCGGGGGCACCTCCGCCAGTAGCGATACGCCGCGGAGGCGTCCACGGTGCGGCGGGCCGCTCAATCGTCTGAGTCGAACCTGTTGGCGAAACACCAGGCGAGGAGCAGGCGCGGGTCGATGACGCCGGCCTCCGTCGAGCGGAAGTGGGTGATCCCGCCCGCGGTGTTCTCCGGCTCGTAGCGCCGGCCCCTGCGCGTATCGGTGATGACGCTGGAGCCGGCGGTGAGCGAGACCTTGATCTCCCAGTGCCCCACCTCGGCGCCTTCGGCGTCGCGGAAGGTGGCGCGTTTGGAGTTGCTAGCCATGACGAACGCCTGCCGCTGTATCTCGACCTTGCCCGCGGGCCTGCCGTCGGCGGTGAACACCTCGTTGACAGGGCCGCCCAACCCGCCGGAGGGACGGACCTTGAGGGTCCAGGCCGGCGAGCCGCCCACCTCGAGAATGAGGTCGAAGTTGGCCTTGTCGTAGTGGAAGCCGAGGTAGGTCCAGAAGCCGGTGATGCGCGAGGCGGGGCTGATCTTCAGACAGGCGACGGGGGCGTCCGCCGACGAGAAGACGATGCCGGGGTCGAACAATTCCACGTCGCCCATCGGGATGACGCAACGGCAGGGGATGGCGATGTCCACGGGCAGGCTCCGCTCGGGCTGAGGGCCATCCTACGCGGGGGAGGCCAGCACTTCCAGCGATGACGCATTGCCGGTAGAGTATCCTCATGGGTCGAACATCCGGACATCCGAAAGGGAGAGCGACCATGCGCAAGTGGCTAGCGGCCGGCTTCTGTGCCGGTGCTGTGGGCGTCCTGGCGGCGCTGGTGGCGTTGAACAACGGGGCCGCCCGCGCCG
>CAZVZK010000012.1:11662-113386 GCA_964630925.1 uncultured Alcaligenaceae bacterium | reverse complement strand
ACCGTCACGGTGAATCGGGATAAGCTACCCGCGTTGTCTCTTGACGGTATTGCGGCTAGGCCACCAAGTTCACCCACACTCCCTCGCCGCCGATCAAGTTGCTTGTTACTCCCCCCCTCTCCCCGCCGACCCCCACCCCCCGCCATACTCGCTCCTGCGCCCCAAGGAGCCACCCCCATGCTCGTCACCCTCACCCGCGACTACGCCAACCGCAAGGCCGGCGACGCCCTCGACCTCCCCGCCGCCGACGCCCACTTCCTCCTCTCCGAGAAGGTCGCCGCCCTCGCCCCCGACCCCACGCCCCCGCCGCCCGCCCCCCCCGCCCCGACCTTCGCCGACTTCCTCCTCGCCGTCCAGGCCCACGACCTCAAGTCCCTCGGCCGCATGGGCAGCGCCTTCATCGACCCCGAGACCAGCACCAAATCCGCCCTCACCCTCCCCGCCGGCGGCACCGGCGGCTACCTCGTCCCCACCCACCTCCACGCCCACATCATGGGCCTCCCCTACCGCCTCGGCGTCGTCCGCCCCCACGCGGCCGTCCTCCCCATGTCCTCCGCCGGCCGCGAAGTCCCCGCCATGGCCCCAAGAAACCCGGCAAAGACGGCACCCGCCAGGTTCGGGCCAGACCGCCCGCCCGCGCCCTACGATGAAGGCATGGCCACCCTCGACGACGCCGACCGCACCGCGCCACGGCTCACACGCCGCTGGCGCGCCTCCATCCCCGATCACGCCGCCGCCCTCGCGTGGCACCCGTCCGGCCAGCGCCTCGCCGCCGCCGCCGTGTCCGGCCCCGTCCACGTCCTCGACGCCGCCAACGGGCAGACGGCCCACGCCCTGGCGGGCCACGGCTTCGGCACCGTCGCGGCGGCCTACAGGCCCGACGGGGCGATCCTGGCCACCCTCGGCCAGGACGGCAAGGCGCGCCTCTGGGCCGACGCCGCCGAGACCGCCGTCCTCCCCCTCGGCGCCGCGTGGGGCGAGGCGCTGGCCTGGCACCCGACGGACGACCTCCTGGCGACGGCCGCGGGCAAGGTGATCCGCCTGTGGTCCGCCGGCACTCTGCAGCGCGAACACGCGAATCAGCCGGCGACGGTGTCTGCCCTGACGTGGCGGCCCGGCTCGGGCGAATTGACATCCGCCGGCTATGGCGCCATCCGCCTGTGGAAGCCCGACGCCGACGCGCCCGCCGTGGACCTGCCGTGGAAGAATTCGGTTCTGTGCATGGCCTGGCACCCGGGCGGCTCGGCGCTGGCGCACGGGGACCAGTCGGCGACGGCACACCTGTGGTTCCCCCCGGGCGAGGACGAGCACCTGGAGATGGCCGGGTACGAATCCAAGGTGAAAAGCGTGTCGTGGGAGCGTTCGGGCCGGCTCCTGGCGACGGCGGGCGGCGAGGTGATCCTCGTGTGGGACTGCAAGCCGCCGGGGCCGGCGGGGACGCGGCCGATCGCCCTCAAGGGCCACTCCGGGCCGGTGAACGTGGTGGCGTACCGGGGCGTGATCCTGGCGTCCGGCGGCGAGGACGGCAAGCTGATGCTGTGGCTGCCGGGGTCGCTGCGCAAGGCGTCGGCGGTGAGCGAGACGGGGGCGGCGGTGTCGGCGCTGGCGTGGTCGCCGAACGGGCGCATGCTGGCCGTGGGCAACGCCGCGGGCGGCGTGTCGGTCTACTCCGTCTGAGCCCGGCCCAGCAGCGCCAGGCCCTTCATCGCGAAGAACTCCGACGCCGTGTCGCGTGACCGCCGTTTGAGGCCGCGTGGGTGCCAGCGCAGCCGATAGCTGCCTGGGGCCAACTGTCGTCCGAGCATCACCGTGTCGGTGCCGCCGGAATTGGCGTTCGACAGCGTGAGCGGCTCGCCGACATCGGCGTAGCCCTGGCCCTCGTCGAGCTGGAGCTGCACCCGATAGTCGGGGCAGGTGGGATATCCGGGGTTGTGGTTGTGCCAGTGGCGGAACGTCACGGCCTCCAGGACGGCCGGTGCCGTCAGCGTGAACCACACGAAGACATCGTTGCTGCCGAGGTGGCGTGTGAGGAAGACGATGCCGGACTCGCCGAACACCTCCGCCGGGCCGCCGCCTGTCTGGGAGACGAAGCCGCTGATCAGGCGCGGGTCCGCCGGGATGCCGGCGGAGGTGGAGACGCCGCGCTCGCTGAGGACGTTCTCGAAGTCCCAGGAGATGAGCGGCTCGGCCGCGATCCGCGGCCTGGGCTCCTCTGGGGCCTCGCCGGTGACCAGCACCTCGTACTCGGCCGCGGTGATCTCGACGCCCCCGAAGGGGATGAGCGCCGCGGTCATCCCCCGGGCGATCTTGCCGGGGTGGAGGCCGGCGCCGATGGGGGCGCGGGCGAGGTAGTACACGAGCTTCTTCGGCCCCTGGCCGCAGGGCAGGGCATCGGCGGGGATGTGTCCGCCCGAGGCGGCCCGCCAGACGGGTTGGCCCGTCAACACCTCGAAGGGGCTGACAGGGTACTCATGGCCACGGTACCCGACGTTGGCCCCGGCGAACCCGTGGCGCACCTTGCCCGGCAGGAGGTGGCTCAGGTAACGGGCGCGGGCGGCGTAAAGCGGGGTGCCGTCGGCCTCATGGCCGGCGACGGCCACGTCCTGCGGGAACTCGCCCATGAAAGGCACCGGCACCCAGCGGACGCTGGGGGGCGGGCCCTCCTGCGGTGGAGGGGCGGCCCTCCGCCGGGTGCGTTTCGGCGGCGGGGGCGGTGGTGGCGGCGGGGAGGCGGGCGGCGGGGGGACGGCCGGCTCGTCGGCGAGGTCCCAGACGACAAGGCGTCCCCCCTCCCCCCCGGCAACGCAGGTGCATCCGTCGGGGCTGAAGGCGATGCCGCCGATGGGGCCGACGCCCCAGTCGTGGCCGGCCCTCGGGGCGCCCCAGTCGGCGGACCAGAACAGGACGCGGCCGTCGGCGCCGCCGGTGGCGAGGGTGCCGCTGTTGGTGCTGAACGCCAGGGCGTTGACCGGCCCCGCGTGGCCGACGAGGGCGGCCCTCTGGTCCGGGCGGCCGATGTTCGCCGTCCCCCAGACGAGGACGCGATCCGGGAAGGCGACGGCGAACAGCTCGCCGTCGGGGGAGAAGGCGGCGGCCGTGGGCGTGCTGCGGCCATCGGTGTCGAGGGGGTCCGGGTCGGAGTGAGCCTCGCGCAGGTAGGTCATCGCCCCGTCGCAGGCGATGACGTAGGCCTCGGCCCCGCCGCCCGACGGGACGCGGCCGGGGGCCATGGCACGCACCTGCGGGTACTCCTCGAAGACCATCTCGGTGATCGTGACGGCGCCCCCGTCGAACGCGCCGCGGACGTCCCAGGTGATCAGGGTGCCGTCGGACATCGACGCCCGCAGGGCGGCCCCGTCGGTGGAGAAGCCGAGGCAGCCAACGGGGACCGGGTCCCTCCCCCCCTCGTACGGGTTGGGGGGCGTGATGGTGAGGCGGCCCTCCGGCCCCGTCCCGACCCGTTCGAGGAAGATGGACGGGCCGGCTTCAGTGAAATCGGCATAGGCGATGGTGGACAGGTCGGCCGTCAGCGCGGGGTCGCACGCGCAGTCGAAGGCCGGGACGGCGAGGCGGCGCACCTCGGCGCCGTCGGAGGCCCGGATCCAGTGGACGGAATGGGTGCGGCTGCCGTCGCCGGTGAGGACGGCAAGATACTCGCCGTGGGCCTGGACGCGGCGGACGCGGGCGGCCTCGGGGGCGAGGCCGGGGATGTCAATGTAGCGCATGGTGCCTCCGATGTTCGCGGCGTACTTTAACCATCTCGCCCGTGACAGCCAAGGCCAGCAGGGGGCGTGCGATGCGGACGGTCATCATGGCGGCGTTGGCGGCCCTCGCGGCCGGGTGCGTGGCCGACGAGAAGCCCGAAGAGGTGCCGACGGTCAAGCGCTACGAGTGCCGCCGGCTGACCGGGCGGATCAAGCTCGACGGCAAGTTCGACAAGGAGGCGTGGAAGGACGCGGCGCCGCTGGACGACTTCGCCGTCTTCTGGGAGAAACGCAAGGCGAAGACGCGGACACGGGCGGCGCTCCTGTGGGACGACCGCTACCTGTACTTCGCGGCGCGGATGCAGGACGAGGACCTGTTCGCCCTGGAGAAGACGCGGAACGGGATGACGTGGGAGGACGACGTCTTCGAGCTGTTCTTCAAGCCGAAGGCGGACAAGCTGGCGTACTACGAGTTCCAGGTGAACGCGCTGGGGACGCGGCTGGAGCTGTTCCTGCCGTCACGCGGTGCGGGGGGCTATCGCCGGTTCGCGGGGGCGGCGCCGCTGGGGATGGAGTCGGTGGTGCGGTTGGACGGGACGTTGAACAAGCACGACGACAAGGACCGGGAGTGGACCGTCGAGGGCCGCATCCCGTGGAAGACGTTCAACCCGACGGGCGGCGGGCCGGACGCCGGGGACGTGTGGAAATTCGCGGTGTGCCGGTACGACTACTCCGTGGCGCTGGACAAGCCGGAGCTGTCGTCGTCGGCCCCGCTGACGCAGCGTGACTTCCACCGCTACGAGGATTACGGCGACCTGGTGTTCATGGGGGCGAAGGATTAGGGCGGCGCTCCGTCCGTGTCCAGAAGCCCCCGCAGGACTTCGCGTGTCCGCTCCCGCGTCTCGCGGCCGATGGCCCGGCGGATGAGGCCGGCCCGCCGCGAGGTCAGGCGGACCCGGCCGAGGTTGTCGGCGAGGGTGTTGGCGATGAAGGCACGTACGGCGATGTGACGGTGGCTCAGGAGGGCGAGCAGGCCGTCCCAATCGGCGAACGAAGAGGGCAGCCCGATCTCCCACAGGGCGTAGGCCGCCGTGCCGGACAGCTCGTCATCCGGGCGCGAGATGCGACGTACGCCCTCCCGCGGTCCACGGCCTCGGCACCGACCCTGGCACACTCGCCCATGCCACGCTCACCCGGTGTTCTTCAGCCCGCCGGCGATGCCGTTGACGCTCTCCAGCACCCCCGCCGCCAGCTCGGCCTCGCGTCCGCCCTCGCGCAGCCGGCGCAGCAGCACCGTCTGGATGAAGCTCAGCGGATCGACGTACGGGTTGCGCTGCTGGATGGAGCGTTGCAGTACCGGCATCCCCTCCAGCAGCGACCCCTGGCCCGTCACGGCGCACACCAGACGCACCGTCCGCTCATACTCCGCCTCGATGCGGCCGAAGATGCGGCCCGCCAGCCCCTGGTCGTCCACGAGGTCGGCGTACAAACGCGCGATGGTGAGGTCGGCCTTCATCAGGATCATCTGGGCGTTGTCCAGTGCCGTCCGCCAGAAGGGCCAACGCTCGTGCATGGCCCGCAGCGTCGCCAGGCCTTCGGGGTCGGCGTCGATGTACTCCTGCAAGGCGCTGCCCAGGCCGTACCAGCCCGGCAGGGTGTGCCGCGACTGCATCCACGAGAAGACCCACGGGATCGCCCGCAGGTCGTCGATCTTGCGCGAGGAGGTGCGGCGGGCCGGGCGCGAGCCGAGCTTCAGCTCGGAGATCTCGCCGATGGGGGTGGCCTGCTCGAAGTAACGGAGGAACTCCGGGTCGTCATACACCAGGGCGCGGTAGTGCCGGCGCGACGACGCCGCGAGGCCCTCCATGACGCGGCCCCACTCGGCGGGCGGGGCCTCCCCCTCGGCGGGGAACGTCGCCAGGAGCGCGGCGTGCAGCACCTGCTCCAGGTGGCGGGCGGCGATGTCGTGGTGGCCATAACGGTCCGCGATGACCTCGCCCTGCTCGGTGAGACGGAGCCGTCCGCCGACGGTGCCCGTCGGCTGGGCGATGATGCCCTGGTTCGCCGGGCCGCCCCCGCGTCCGATGGCGCCGCCGCGGCCGTGGAAGAACTGGATGGCGACGCCGGATCCGTGGCCCATGCGCGTCAAAGCCTCCTGGGCGCCATACAGCGCCCACACCGACTGCAGGAAGCCGCTCTCCTTGTTGCTGTCGGAGTACCCGATCATCACCTCCTGACGCATGCCACGCAGCTCGAGGTGGCGGCGGTAGACGGGGAGCTGGAAGAGGCGTGTGAGGATGGGGACGGCGCTGGTCAGGGCGTCGAGCGTCTCGAAGAGGGGGACGATGTCGAGGCGGCTCAGGCCGGCGCGGAAGAGGCCGGCCTCGCGGGCCATGAGCAGGACCTCGAGGAGGTGCGCCGGCTCCGTCGCCATGCTGATGATGTAGTGGCGGACGGCGTCGGGGCACTGACGCTCCAGCACGGCGGCCAGGGTGCGGAACGTCTCGATGACCTCGACGGTGTCCTCGGAGAACGGCAGGTGCGTCGGCAGGAGCGGGCGGCTGCCCTCCAGCTCGCGGGCCAGGAGGTCGAAGCGCTCGTCGGGCGAGAGGGCGGCGTAATCAGGGCACGTCCCGGCCCAGCGGAGGACCTCGGCCAGGGCCGAGGCGTGACGGCCCGAGTGTTGGCGCACGTCGAGGGTGAGGAGGTGCAGCCCGAAGACCTCCACGAGGCGGATCAGGTCGTGGATGGCCCCGCTGGCGGAGGACGTGGCCTTGGCCGTGGCCAGGGAGCCGGCGACGAGGCGGAGGTCGTCGATCAGCTCGGCGCCGGTGAGGTAGACGCCGGGCGGCGGCGGCGCCGGCTCGGTGGCCCAGCGGAGGTCGAGCTTGTTGACGTGCTGCCGGGTGCGCTCCAGGCGGGCGGCGATGGCCTTGCACTTGAGGCGGTAGGGCTCGTGGCCGGGCAGCCCGGCCAGCTCGGGCAGGAGGGACACGTCGGCGGCGAGGGAGGTGGCCAGGTCGTCGGAGGGGGGGGCGTACGCGGACGTCTGACTGAGGCGGCGCTGCAGGTCGTGGACGCGGGCGAGGTAGCAGCCGAGGACCGTCTCCTGCTGCATGCGGATGGCGGCGGCGGTGACGGCGTGCGTGACGTGCGGGTTACCGTCGCGGTCGCCGCCGATCCAGGAGCCGAAGCGGAGCAGCGCGGGCACGGGGCCGGCGTACTCCGGGTACACCTGCTTCATGGAACGTTCGATCTCGCGGTAGAGGCGGGGCACCACGTCGAAGAGGGCGCCCTCGACGACCTCGAGGCCCTGGCGCACCTCGTCGAGGACGGTGGGGCGCAGGACGCGCACGAGGTCGGACTGCCACAGCGCCTCGATCTCGCCGAGGATGTCGGCGTGGCACTGCTCGCGCTCGCGGGGCAGCAGGCCGTGCCGTTCGAGGCGGTCCATCTCGGCGTTGATGCGCCAGAGCTTCTCCAGCACGGTGCGGCGGCGGGCCTCGCTGGGGTGGGCGGTGAAGACGGGGCAGAGGAGGGCGTCGGAGAGGACGGGGGCGAGGGCGTCGGCGGTGACGCCGCGTTGACGCAGCCGGCGGAGCGCGTCCTCGACGCTCTCGCCGATGGGCTCCGGGTGGGCCTGCTGGGTGCGCTGGCGGAGGACACGGACGCGGGCACGCTGCTCGGCGAGGTTGACGAGGTCGAAGAAGACGGTGAAGGCGCGGATCAGGCCACGCAGCTCGGGGAGGGGGAGGCGGTCGAGCTGGGCGCGGAGGCCGCGGGCCTCCGTGACGGAGTGGCTGGAGCGGAGGGCCTTGCAGGCGGCGCGGACCTGCTCCTCGAGGTCGAAGGCCTGCTGGCCCGCTACCTGGCGGATCACCTGTCCGAGCATGCCGCCGAGCAGGCGGATGTCGGCGCCGATGGCGTCGGGCTTGGTCATGGCTCCCTTTCCCCGTCCGGGCCTTCAGACAGGTTACGGGAGACGCCGCCCCGCCGCCAAGGCGGGCCGTCGCGGGCCGTCGCACAGCCCCGCCCATGCGCCGTCACGCGTGCCCCACCCCGTGTAGGGGTCGAAGGCCATCGGGACGACGGCCCCCGTGGCGGTGGACACCGCCTGCACCGGCGAGACCACGGCGCCAGGCGGCTTCGTCCCCGTCCACACACTCTGCCGGGCAGAGCCGGCGGTGATCACGGGCGGCACCCCGATGGGGTCGTCCAGCGTCACGGCGTTCATGACGTGGGCAGACGCATCGTTGCCTCGCTTCCGGGGTGGAAAAGCGGTGATGGCCCGCCAAGCCCGCCCGGCGTGAGCTACATTTCTGCAATTCCGTGGTGAGGGCCCCACGCGCCCGTTACTTCGGCCGTGTCAACCGATCGGAGCTTGCATGCGATCAGCCTTCGTGTGGCCGTGGGTCGTCTCTTTCCTGTTCGGGCTGGCCTGCGTCGCGGCCTCGCGTGCCGCCTCCGCTCACGAGGGCGGGCCGCCCGCCCTCGGCCCCACGGCGCGGCTGGCCGATGCCGCGGCCCTGCTTCCGGCCGCCGCACTGGGCATCGCCCTCGCCGTCGCCTCGGGCCGCCTCCGCGCCCAGAGGCTCGCCGCCGAGGAGGACCGCCGCGCCGCCTGGGCGGCCCTGGAGACGGCATCGGACGGCCTACTCGCCTTCGACGAGCAGGGCAGGATCGGGTACGCCTGCCCGAAGGCCGGCATGTTGTTCCGCTCCAAGCCGGATGAGCTGATCGGGCGGGAAGGGTCGGACCTGATTCCGCCGTCGGAGAGCGATAAGAACGCCAACACGGCGGGCGGGCGTGTCACCGGCAGGCGGAAGGGCGGGGGCACCATCCCGCTCGATGTCCGCTCCGGCTCGCAGGTGACAGGGGAGGGCGGCAAGAGGCTGACCCCCCTCTTCCTCCATGACGCCACGCACAGCCGCCAGACGCACGAGATGCTCAACGCCCGCGAGGCCCACCTCCGCCTCGTGGTCGAGCGGATGCCGGCCATCCTGTGGACGACCGACCGCACCCTGCGCATCACCTCCACCCGCGGTGCGGGCCTCGCCGCCCTGAACATGCGCCCGGAGGAGGTGATCGGCATGACGATGCTCGAATGCCTCGACAACACGAACGTGGAGTCCACCCCTATCGCCGCCCACCTCCGGGCCGTCGGCGGGGAGTCACTTTGTTACGAGATGGTCTGGAAAGGACGTACCTTCCAGGTACGCGTGGACCCGCTCCGCAACGAGAAGGACGGCACCATCGGCACGGTCGGCATCCTGATCGACGTCACGGAGCGGAAGCAGGCGCTGGCCGAGCTGAAGGCCCGCGAGCGCCAGCAGGCCGCGGTGGCGCGCCTCGGCCTCCGCGCCCTGGCGGGGATGGACCTGCCCGCCCTGATGCAGGAGGCGGCCGAGGCCGTCACCCACACCCTGGACGTGGAGTTCTGCAAGCTCGTCGAGCACCGCCCCGAGGCCGCCCCCGTGCAGGTGCGGGCGGGGCACGGCTGGGGCGGCACGCCGCCCCAGACGACCCCCGGGGCGGACCACCAGGCAGAATTCACCCTCCGCAGCGGCGGGCCCGTGGTCAGCCAGGACCTGCGTTCCGAGGACCGCTTCAACCCGTCGCCGTCCCTGCTGGCCGGGGGCGCGGTCAGCGGCATCAGCGTCCCCGTCCAGGGGAAGCACGGCCCGCTCGGCGTTTTGGGCGCGCACGCCGCCGCACATCGCGAGTTCACCCCCGACGACCTCAATTTCCTCCAGGGGGTGGCCAACGTCGTGGCGGCCGCCATCGAGCGCCGTCGGGCCGACGAGGCCCAGGGTCGCCTCGTCGCCATCCTGGAGGCGACCCCTGACGTCGTCGCCATCGCCCGGCAGGATCGCCGCCTCGATTACCTCAACAGGGCCGGCCGTGAGCTGCTGGGGCTGCGCCCCGGCGAGCCCGCCTCGACGCGCACCCTCGCCGACCTCCACCCACCCCAGGCGCGCGGCCAGGACCTCGCCGGCCGGCTCCGCTGTGCCGAGCACCGCGGGGTGTGGTCCGGCGAGGCGGACATTCTCGGCCCCGGCGGCGAGGCCGTCCTCGCCTCCCAGGTCCTCATCGCCCACCGGGCCGCCGGCGGCCCGGTGGGCCATTACTCCATCATCGCGCGCGACCTGACCGAGCGTCTCTCCCTGGAGGAGCAGATCCGCCAGTCGCAGAAGATGGACGCCATCGGCAAGCTCGCGGGCGGCATCGCCCACGACTTCAACAACCTCCTGTGCGTGATCACCGGGTTCACCACCCTCGCCCTGCGTCAGGTCCCCAACGGCAGCCCCCTTTGCGTCCAGCTAGAGGAGGTTTGCAAGGCCGGCGAGCGGGCCGCCTCCCTCACCCGCCAACTCCTCGCCTTCTCCCGCAAGCAAATGCTCGCCCCCCAGGAGATCAGCCTGAACTCGCTCGTCTCCGACCTGGAGCGCATGCTCCGCCGCCTGATCGGCGAGGACATCCGCCTGACCACCAAACTGGACCCGGCGGCGCAGGCGGTCAAGGCAGACCCCGGACAGCTCGAGCAGGTGGTCATGAACCTGTGCGTCAACGCCCGCGACGCCATGCCCGGGGGGGGCCGCCTGACCATCACCACGGCGAATGTCGCCCTTGAAGCGGAGGCCCTGGAGGGCAACCCGGAGGTACGCCCAGGCCAGTACGTCATGCTCGCCGTATCGGACAACGGCTGCGGCATGCCCCCGGAAGTGCTCGCCCGCATCTGGGAGCCGTTCTACACCACCAAGCCCGTCGGCAAGGGGACCGGCCTGGGCCTCTCGACCGTTTACGGGATCGTCAAGCAGTCCGGCGGCCACGTCGAAGCCGAAAGCCATCCCGGCCAGGGCACGACGTTCCGCATCTACCTGCCGCGCTTCGGCGGGGCCTCCCCACTCCTGAGCGAAGCCAACGCCGTCGCGGCGGCGGGGGGCCGCGAGACCGTGCTGGTCGTGGAGGACGAGGAGGGCGTCCGGTCCCTGGCCGCCCAGGTGTTGCGGGCCAAGGGGTACTCCGTGCTCGAGGCCCATGACGGCGAAGGTGCCCTCGCGGCCTGTAAGGCCCACCCCGGAGACATCGACCTCGTCCTCACTGACGCCGTCATGCCCAATCTGAGTGGCGGGGAGCTGGCGCGGCGCCTTTCGGTGGCGCGGCCGGGGACGAAGGTGCTGTTCATGTCCGGATTCACCGACAGTGCCCTGATCCGTCACGGTGTGGCGACCGGCGAGGTCGATTGCCTCCTCAAGCCGTTCACCCCCGAGTCCCTCGCTGAATCCGTCCGCCGCGTCCTCGACGGCAAGAGCCTCGCCCTCGTTTGAGGTACGGGAGGCCGGGTCAGGTCCGCGCCGGCGTGTTCGGCGGGTGTCCAGACCTCTTCCGATGGCAGGCGGCGCGGACCTGCTCCTCGAGGTCGAAGGCCTGATGGCACGCGACCCGGCGGATCACCTGTCCGAGCATGCCGCCGAGCAGGCGGATGTCGGCGCCGATGGCGTCGGGCTTGGTCATGGGGTGGGTGCCTGCATAGGACGAGGGGGACGCATGACTCATTGTAGGGGGGGCGGTCATGATTACCCGACGGGAGGCGTTCGCCGCGTTGCCGCTGCCGCTGCTCATGGGGGCGGCGCCGCCGGCTTTCACCGTCTGCACGTTCCGCGCCGACGTCACCGCCCCGCTCGGGCACCCGCTCATGGGCGGCGGCATCGCCCCGGCGCGCAAGATCGCCGGGCCCCTGGAGGCGGTGGGCTTCGTCCTGCGCGGGGGCGGGCGGCCCGTCGTCGTCTGCGCCCTCGACTGGTGCGAGGTCCGCAATGACGCCTACGCGGCGTGGCGCAAGGCGCTGGCGGCGGCGGCGGGGACCGAGCCGTCGCACGTCCTCCTGTCGTGCATCCATCAGCATGACGCCCCCATCGCCGACACCGGGGCGGAGCTGATCCTCAAGGCGGCGGGGGCGAAGGGGAGCGTGTGCGACGTGGCATTCCTCGACAAGGCCATCGGGCGGACGCACGACGCCGTGGCGAAGGCGATGAAGTCGCCGCGGCGGGTGACGCACGTCGGCACCGGGCAGGCGAAGGTGGAGATGGTCGGGTCGAACCGCCGGTGGGTGAACAAGGCGGGGAAGGTGCTGTTCACGCGGATGAGCGCGACGCGCGACAAGGAGGCCCGGGCGTTCGAGGAAGGCCTCATCGACCCGTGGCTGAAGACGCTGAGCCTGTGGGACGGCGAGAAGCCCGTGGTGGCGTTGAGCATGTACGCCGTCCACCCGATGAGCCATTACGGCAAGGGCGAGGTGCAGGCGGACTTCCCCGGCCTGGCGCGGGGCAGGCGGCAGGCGGACACGCCGGGTTGCGTGCAGATGTACGCCTCCGGCTGCTCGGGCAACGTGATCGCGGGCAAGTACAACGACGGCGACCCGCTCAACCGGGCCGTGCTGGCGGATCGGCTCTACAAGGCGATGGCCGCCGCATGGAAGGGGACGAAGCGGGTGGCGCTGGCGGACGTGGCCTTCCGCTCGGTGCCGTACCGCCTGGAGCCGCGGGGCGGGGAGTTCACGGCGGCGGCCCTGGAGAAGAAGCTGAGGGCGGAGGCGAGGCCGTTCGGGCAGTGCCTGGCCGCGCTTGGGCTGAGCTGGCGGAAGAAGGCCGACGCGGGGGCGAAGCTCGACCTGCCGTGCCTGACGCTGGGGCCGGCGCGGCTGATGCTGCTGCCGGGGGAGGCGTACGTGGAGTATCAGCTGTTCGCGCAGGGGGCGAGGCCGGATGCGTTCGTGATGGCGCTGGGGTATGGGGAGTGCGCGACGGGGTACGTGCCGACGGACAGGCACTGGGAGGAGAATGACGGCAACCTGAGCGACTGGTGCTGGGTGGCGCCGGGGGCCGAGAAGGCGTTGAAGGCGGCGATCACGGCGGCGCTGCGGTAGACGCCCGCCTCGCCAGGCCCGCCCACGCGGCCCTCGCCGCCCGCCGAGCGTCGAGAACCGCTCACCCTCCAGCGGGGACAACGAATCGTGTCGAGTGCAGCGTCACCCGCCGTCACCCCACATCCGCCACGAACACCTGGTTGAAGCCGCCCACCTGCCGCACGAACGCCACGCGCCGCCCGTCCGGCGACAGCACGCACGCCTCCGGACGCGGCGCCGGGTCGCCGCGGTCCGTCAGCCGCCTCGTGACGCCCGTCTCGGCGTCCGTCAGGCACACGCTGCCGTCCAGCACGTGCGCGATCCCCGGCCCGCCCCAGGTGAACGCCGACGCCACGGCCGCCACGTTGTTCGTCAACTGCCGTATCTGGCCCGTCGGCGTCACCGTCCACAACTGCACCAATCCGAAATCGTCCTCCATCAGGAAGGCGACCCGCGACAGGTCCGGCGCCGGCCTCGGCCAGTGCCGCAGCGACGCCAGACCCTTCGTGTGCGTAAGGCGGCGGAGCGTCGGGTCCAGCAGGAAGACGAGGAACAGCTCGCGGCGCCCGTCGGGCAATTCGCCCTGGAAGACCACCGCGCGGTCGCCCAGCCACGACTCCTCGCTGGCGCGCACGATCTCCCTGTCCGTGCGTGTCAGGAGCATGGCGTAGTGCGTGCCGTCGTGGTTGCGTGGGTGCGTCTTCGGCACCGTCACCGCCTCGCCCGGCAGACAGACGCCGACGTTGCGGCGGTTCGCGTCCCCGGCGACGTGGTCGTCGTAGGTGAACAACACCGCCCGGCCATTCGGGGCGAACGTGTGCAGGTGCGTGCCGCCGCTGAGCGCGCCGCGTGTGAACGGCGGCACGAGGTCGCGCGCCTCGAGGTTGACGACCTCGCCGGGACGCCTCGTGTCGAGGAGGACGCCCTGGCGCCGTGCGGGGCCGTAGTCCCAATCGGGCGTGGGGTGCTCCGGGCCGAGGATGAAGACGACGCGGTCATCGACGGGGTTGCACGTCACCACGCCGCAGCAGGCGCCGTTCCGCGACTCGTACAGCACCTGCACCTCGCCCGTCTCGACGTTGACACGCTCGATACGTGTGCCGTCGAAGACGCTCCCCGCGGGGTCCGAGCGCGTGTCGTAGACGATCCACGCGCCGTCGGGCGACCAGACGGCGGCGTTGGTGAGGATGTGGCCGTGCGACGCCGTCGTGAGCTGCTTTTCCATCGGATCATCTCGACTTGAAGGGCGTTATCGGCGGCACAAGGGGACAGGAGGTGAAGACGCCTTGAGGGCATCGACGGCCGCCTGATGCGTGGCCATGCGCCGAACGGCTACGGCCGCGGCCGTGATATCGACGGCCACGGTGCCGGCGCAGGCGACATCCTTGCTGTTCCCGGAGGTGGTGAGGGATTTGTCTGGGCTGGATCTGCCGGGCAGCGTGAGGGGGAGCAGGCCGGGCCTCACGGCCTCGGGGTCGGCGCAGCATTTCGTGGTGATCTGGGTGCAGATGACCGCCGCGCCAGTTGCGCGGAGCGCCGCAATCACCTCCTCACGAGGGTGCTTATCGGCGTTGCTCGTTCCGACGGAGATGACAGCGAGGCGGGGCCGAACCGCGTCGCGGTAAAGCCACGCCAGCTCGGCGGCGACGCGGGCGTCATCCCAGTGCCCGGGCCAGATCACGCCGGCATGATGCGGCACCGCGAGCACCTCACAATCCAGGGCGGCCCCTCGGCGTTCGCGGACGCCCCGCCACTGTGCGAGCGGCGAGTCTCCGGGGAAGACGATCCGGTTATCCCCGACCTTCAAAACCAGGATGCCGCTGGTGGCGTTGGTGTCCTCCCGGCGGATCGCATCCTGGTTCTCCCCGAACGTGGGGGAGAAGAGCTTCAGCTCGGCCTGGGACGCCCGCGAGCGCCAAAGCGCCTTGGGGGTGTCTTCGCATTCCATGCGCAAAAGCTGGCGGGTGTCGAGGTAGCCAGCTTTCACCTCGGCGGCCACCCTCTCCCAGAAAGGGGTCGTCAGGGCCCGGTGGTCATTCGGGTAACAGACGGGGCCGATCCGCCCTCGGAATTCCGTGAGGATGGCGGGGGCGCCCCCGGAGTGGTCGTCATCGAGGTGTGATAACGCCAACAGCTCGATGCGGTCCACGCACAGGCCGTGAAGGAGGAGACGCAGATCCGAGGCCCGCTTGCCGGCGTCGATGACGATGGCCCGACGCTTCCCCAGCAGGATGATGTTGGACGTGCCCTGCCCCACGTCGGCGAAGTACACCTCCATCCACGAGCCTCCGTCCGGTCAGCTCCAGTCGGTGTCCGGCAGTCCTGCCGAGCTGGACGCGGCATCCCAGATCGCGCGTGCCTCCCCCTCATCAAGAGGGTGGGCGGCGAGCCTCTTGACGTAGTCCACCTTCAACAGCTTATGGGAGGCGGGGCTCCGGTGGGCCATCGCCTCGAACCGTTGGCCGGCCTTGAAGGTGACGAACTCGGCCGGCATGCGGTCCAGGCGGACGCGCTCCGTCGTGCCGTCCTCCCATTCGATGAGGTCGGGATACGGACGGGCGCGTTTCACCTTCCCTTGCTGGAGGACGACGACGGGCCTCCCGGCCCGGTAGGCGTCCAGGTCGATGGCGGCCTCGATCACAGACCACAGGCTGCGTTCCGCATCGCACATCTCAAACTTGTGCTTGACGAAGAGGGCCTGAAAGGCCGCGTGGAAGCGGGTGCGCCAGTCGCGTTGTGCCTCGTCCGGCGTGCGGCCCGTCCCCACGATGAGCCGATGGAAGCCCTCGACGAGGAATTCTCCGCCCGCAGGCGTCGGCGCGTACGCGCCCTCCGCCGGTAGGCGGAGGGGGTAGACGGTCTGCCCGAAATGGATGGCCCGCATGGCGACCCGGGTGACGGCGAAGGGACGGGCGACGGCCTCGCGATACGGCACGCCGTTGTATCGGCCGAACAGGATGACGGCGGGGCGGCTGACGGGCGAGGGCAGGTCGGCGTAGGCGAACGGCATGATCACGCCTCGTTCGGGGAGAACAACTGCCAGGCACGCTCGGTGAACGCCGCGCGGAAGCAGCCCATGACGGATGCATGCGCCGCCTGGAGCAGTGCCAGGATGGCCCCGGGCTGTACATCCTTATTGTACGGGCAGGACTTGTGCCAATCCATGCGGAACCGCAGCGCCTCCTTCCGCGCGGCCTGGATGTCGTGCAGCAGCTGGATCTCCAGGGGGCCGGTCCCGTCGCGGGGGGAGGCCGCCGTCTTGAGCAGGTAATCGCCTTGCAGACCGAACACATCCGGCAGGTCGATGCCGAGGGTGAAGTAGTCCCGCAGGAGGATCTCACCGGCCTCCGGGACGGGCACATCAATCACGTCCACGTAGTGGATCGCGGCCCCGAGGAGCTTCGTCGGGCGACACGCCTCGACGTAACTGGCGAGCTTGGCCACGGCCTCGGCGCTGAGCGCGGCGAAGCCCGGGTAGGAATCGCCGAGTTTCAGGAAGTTGCAGACGAGCTGCGTCGGCGTCAGCTGGAGCCAGCGCGAGCCGTCGGTGGTGCGTGCCCTGATGTGCTTGATCGCGACGGTCTTGCTGACCACCTCGGGGAGCTTCCTGGATGGGACCTCCCGGAACTCCAGCCAGCCCTCCTGCGTGAGCTCCAGCTCGGGGTACTCGCCCGCGTGGCGCTGGAGGAAGACGACGGCCGTGCCGGGGCTACTCTTCGGCCACGGCTCGAAGGTGAACTCGATCCACATCTCGACGATGGGCGGCTTCTGGAGCGTCACCACGACATGCAGGCCTCTGAGGAGGAAGCTCACGCTCACCGAATGTAGCCGGGAAGACAGCCGGATTGTAGCCACGAAGGGGCGACGCCGGGCTCGAGCCTACGGTACGAAGTTGGCTGGGACGATTCACCCCTTGGCCCGCTCGGCCTGCCAGTTGCTCAGGGCGGTGTTCAGGACGATGATGCTGCCCACCAGGATGTACTTCGCCTCCACCGGCACGCCGAAGAAGACCAGCCCGTTGGCCACCACGCCCAGCGTCAACGCCCCCAGCAGCGTGCCGCTCACGGTGCCCTGTCCGCCGGACAGGCTGGCGCCGCCGATGACGACCGCGGCGATCGCCTCCAGCTCCAGGCCGTTGCCGCCGTTGGGGTCGCCGCCGTTGCCGATGGCGAACAGCAGGACGCCGGCCCATCCCGCGAACAGCCCGGCCAGCGTGTAGACGCCCAGCTTCTGGCGCTCGACGTTCACGCCGCACAGCCGGGCCGCCGGCTCGCTGGAGCCGATGGCCCGGCAGTGCCGTCCGAAGACGGTGAGGCGCAGGAGGATGAGCATGGCCACGGCGAGGATCACCACGGACCAGACGCCGGCGGCGAAGTAGAGGTGGGGGTGGTTGACGGCCGCGAGCCAGGTCACCCAGGTGGGGGTCTCGCCGTCGAACGGGACGCGGGTGCGGTTGGAGAGCGAGATGGCCAGCCCGCGCGCGATGGACAGCATGCCCAGCGTGGCGATGAACGGCGCGACACGCAGGCGGGTGATCATCAGGCCGTTGACGAGGCCGCAGGCGGCCCCGGTGAGCAGGCCGGCGGCGACGCACTCCGGGGCGGACAGCGTCCTGCGGTACACCTGGATCGTGACGACGGAGACGAGGGCGGCGACGGATCCGATGGACAGGTCGATGCCCCCGGAGAGGATGACGACCAGCATGCCGAGGGCGGCCACGGCGGGGATGCTGTTCTGGTGCAGCAGCGACTTGAGGTTGCTCGGCGCGATGAACTTGTCGAGCCTCCCTTGCCACGCCAGCAGCAGCAGGAAGACGGCCAGCAGGGCGACGAAGCCGACGAGCGGGCCGGAGGGCCGCCAGTCACGGAGCCGCTTGAGCATGACGCGCCCCCGTGGCCTCGGCCATCACGTCCTCGGCACGCCATTCGCCCACGGGGCGGGCCGGCCCCAGCACGCCGCGCGCCATCACCGCGAGCCTGTCACAGACGCCGAGCAGCTCCGGCAGGTAGCTCGATACGAACAGGACCGCCTTGCCCTCGGCGGCCATCTCGCCGATCAGCCGGTAGATCTCCGCCTTGCTCGCCGCGTCGATGCCGCGTGTCGGCTCGTCGAGGAGCAGCACGTCGGCGCGCTGGTGCAGCAGCCGCGCCAGGGCGACCTTCTGCTGGTTGCCGCCGGAGAGCTGGCCGACCGCCTGCCCCGGGCCGGAGCAGCGCACGCGCAGGCGCTCCACCCAGTGCGCCGCGGCCCGACGGATCGCCGACAGATCGAGCCAGCCCCACCAGCTCGGCGGACGCGAGGCCGTCAGGTTGTCCTCGATGCTCTCGCTGAGAGAGAGGCCCTCGCCCTTGCGGTCCTCGCTCAGCAGGCCCACCCCCTGGGCGATGCGCGCCGCCGGCGAAGCCGGCCCGTGGTACGCGAGCAGCCTGATGGTGCCGGAGCGGACGGGGTCGAGGCCGTAGATGGCACGCAGCATCTCGGTGCGGCCCGCGCCGATGAGGCCGGCGATGCCGAGGATCTCGCCGCGGTGCAGCGTCAGGCTGGCGTCGTGCGGCAGACGCCTCCCCGCGAGGTGGGAGATGTCGAGGACGGGTGGGCCGGGGGAGTGGGGGACGCGCGGGAACGCCTCGCCGACGGGGCGGCCGGCCATCGCCTCCAGGACGCGGCCGATGTCGAAATCGGCCCCCGTCCCGGCGGCGACGACGGCCCCGTCGCGCAGGACCGTCCAGCGGTCCGCCAGCTCCTGCACCTCCTCCAGGTGGTGCGAGATGTAGACGACGGAGACGCCCCTGTCACGCAGCCGGCGGACGAGGGCGAACAGGCGCGACACGTCCTCGTGGGCCAGGGAGCTGGTCGGCTCATCCAGGACGAGGACGCGCAGGTCGATCGGGGGGGTACGGGGGGATGAGGCCGAAGGCCCCCCCCGCAAGACAAGTGCACGGGCGATCTCCACGACCTGCCGCGTGCCGGGGCCGAGGGCGGAGACGGGGGCGTCGGGGTCGATGCCGGCCTGGCCCAGCTCGTCGAGGGCGCGGCGGACGCGTAGGCGGCCGGCGCTGAGGTTCAAGAAGCCGAACCGGGCGGGCTCGGCCCCGAGGAGGACGTTCTCGGCGACGGTGAGGTCCGGGGCGAGGGTCAGCTCCTGATGCACCATCGCCACGCCCCGGCGGCGGGCGTCGGACGGGCCGGAGGGGGCGTAGGGGCTGCCGTCGAGCGTCATCGTCCCGGCGTCGGGGTGGTCGGCGCCGGCGAGGATCTTCATGAGGGTGGACTTGCCCGCGCCGTTCTCGCCGATCAGGGCGTGGACCTCGCCGGCGCGGAGGGCGAGGTCCACGCCGCCGAGGGCGACGGTGGGTCCGAAGCGGCGCGACACGCCGCGCATGGCGAGCCGATCCATCACTTCCGCCGGGGGTACTTGGGGGCCTCGATCTTGCGTTTGGCCTGGGCCGCCTCCTCGATACGCGAGCGCGTCTCGTCGGTGTCGACGTTATCCCTGGTGATGAGGTACTCGCCGGTGGGGAGGTTCTTGTCGGCGCCGGACACGTCGTCGCCTTCGAGGTGGCGGACGGCGGCGTGGACGCCGAGGTAGCCCATCCGGTAGGGGTCCTGCGCGACGGTGCCGCACAGGGTGCCGTCGCGCAGGGCCTGGAGCAGCGGCTTCGACTGGTCGAACCCCATGACGGTCATCTTGCCCAGCAGGCCCTCGTTGCGCAGGACGGTGAGGACGCCGGTGGTCGCCGACTCGTTGACGGCGAAGATGGCGTCGGCCTCGCCCTTGAAGCGTTCGATGAGGGGGGCGGCCACCTTCATGGCCGACTCGACGGTCGGGCCGGAGTGTTCGGAGTCGGAGACGATGGTGATGGCCGGCTCGCCGGCCTTCTTCCGCCTGGCGATCTCCGCGTTGACGACTTCGAGGAAGCCCGCCTCGCGCTGCTCGGTGCTCTCGCTGGCCGCCTGGTAGCGGAGCAGGATGAGGCGCGGGGCCTTCTTCCCCGCGTCGGCCAGGGTCTTCAGGAGGTGGCGGGCGGCCATGCGTCCGCCGTTCCTGTTGTCGGTCGCCACGTACTTGACGTACAGCTCCTCGGCGTCGAGCCCGGAGTCGATGAGGACGGCCGGGATCTTCTGCCCGACGGCCTCGCGGACGCAGGGGATGAGGGCCTTGGAGTGCTGGGGGGCGAGGACGAGGGCGCTGACGCCGCGGCCCGCCATCTGGTTGACGATGCCGATCTGGGTGCGCCCGTCGTCCTCGGTGTTGGAGCCCTCCCACAGGACCTCCACCGGGATGCCGGCCTCCGCGAAGTCGGCGGCGGCGCGGAGGCCGCCCCGGTGGATCGACTCCCAGTGCTGGTGGGTCAGGCCCTTCGGGATGAGGGCGATGGTGTACTTCGGCGTGGCCTTGGGGGTGCCGGGGCCGCAGCCGGAGAGCAGGAGGGAGCAGGCGGCGAGGGCGAGGAGGGTGTCACGGCACATGGGGAGAGGTCTCGCGGGTGTGCGTTCAAGCTAGGCGGAGGACGGGGGAGGGTCAATCGCGGGCGGCTGGGCTGTTGTCGTAGAGCACGCATCTTGCGTGCTCGCCTGGAGCACGCTGGGGGCGTGCCCTACGGCGAGCCAATCCGCGTGACGTTCCGCCCGCGGCGGTGCCGATGGATACGGGAGGGAGGGGCCGGGCATGGAGTGGTTGCTGGATGTGAAGCCGATCCGCCTGTTCAGCTTCTACATGGCGGCGCTGTTCGTCCTGGGGACCTGGCTGCGGCTGCGCCAGTACGCCGCCATCGGGTCGCTCGTCGGGCGGCTGGCGACACGCTGGCCGCGGCTGGCCGGCCTGCTGCTGGAGCATCGCGGCATCCTCCTCGACTGGCGGACCCTGCGCCCGCTGGTCGTCATGCTGGGGCTCCTGGCGGCCAACTCGCTCGCGGGGACGTTCATCTGGCCGGGCGCGGGGATGTTCCCGCTTTCGGGGCTGGTGGCCGTGTGGCCCCTGGCGGTGCTGACGCTGGCGCTGGGGGCGGCGATGCTGGCGGTGGATCTGTACCTCCTGGCGGACGTGGCCCACATCGACGAGAAGGCAGCGGAGGTGCAGCTCCAGCGCGCGGAGTGGGCGCTGCACGCCGGGCTGGGCAAGGCGGTGCGCGTCCTGTCGCTGGGCTTCGTGGATCTGCGCGGCATCGTGAGCGCGGAGGTGCGGACGGCGCTGGAGGCCGCCACGCAGTGGCTGCCGGACACGTTCCGGTGGATGGCGGCGCAGGCGGGCCTGCGGCTGGCGTTCGGGGCGTGCCTGTGGGCGGCGTGGCTGATCGCGGGGTGAGCGCGTACCATCCGCGTCCGGGGTGAGTAGAGTAACCGGCATGGTGCCTGACCGCCCCAAGACCGAGGACGCCACCCGCATCCTCCCCGTCGAGGCCGTCACGTTGACGCTGCCCTCCGGCGCGGACGTGCCGGCAGCAGGGCCGCGCGCGGCGGAGGCGGGGCCCGAGCGCGACGCCCCGCCGGGCTATCAGATCCTCGGGGAGCTGGGGCGCGGCGGCATGGGCGTCGTCTACAAGGCCCGCGACCTCGCGCTGAATCGCGTCGTCGCCCTCAAGATGATCCTGTCGGGCGGGCACGCCGGCGCGGACGAGCTGAAACGCTTCCACACGGAGGCGGAGGCCATCGCCCGCGTGCAACACCCCGGCATCGTGCAGGTCTTCGAGGTCGGCTCACACGAGGGCCGCCCCTTCATGGCCCTGGAGCTGTGTACCGGCGGCAGCCTGGAGAAGAAGATGGCCGGCGGGCCGCTCCGCCCGCGCGAGGCCGCCGAGATGGTGCGCAAGGCCGCCCTCGCTGTGCAGGCGGCCCACGAGGCGCAGGTGCTCCACCGCGACATCAAGCCGGCCAACATCCTCCTGACGGCGGACGGCTCGCCGAAGGTCACCGACTTCGGCCTCGCCAGGAAGCTCGACGAGCAGAGCGAGACGCGCACCGGCAGCATCATGGGCACGCCGTCGTACATGGCCCCCGAGCAAGCCGAGGGCAAGAAGGAGGTGGGGCCGGCGGCGGACACCTACGCCCTGGGGGCGGTGCTGTACGAGTGCCTCACCGGGCGCCCGCCGTTCAAGGCGGCGACCCTCCTCGACACCATCCAACAGGTCGTCGGGGCGGAGCCGGTGTCGGCCCGCCGGCTCAACGCCCGCATCCCCGCCGACCTCGAAACCGTCGCGATGAAGTGCCTGCAGAAGCGGCCCCAGAACCGCTACGCCAGCGCCGGCGCCCTGGCCGACGACCTGGGCCGCTACCTCGACGGCGAGCCGATCCTGGCCCGCCCGCCGGGCATGACGGAGCAGGTGTTGCGCTGGTGCGGCCGCAACCCGACGCTGATCGCCCTGGGCCTGGTGTGGGTGCTGGTGCTGGTGTTCTACCTCGCCGTCCGCGGGGGCGTGGAGCAGCACCTGGGGGCGACGCGGGCCGTCGGCCAGGACAGCGTGCCGAGCATCCTGGCCGCCGAGAGGATCAAGGCGGCCCTGGCCGCCATGCACGGCACGGCGGCCAACCACCTCCTCCACGCGCCGGGGCGGGGCCGCGCGGAGGCCGAGTACGAGACGCGCCGCCGGGAGGCGACGGAGGGGGTCCTGGCGGCGACGGGCAACGTCACCTACGGCGAGGCCGAGCGCGCCCCGCTGCGGCGACTCCTCAACGGGCTCGGGGCGTATGAGGCGGCCGTGGGCAGGGCGGCGGCCCTGCACGCGCGCGGCGAGAAGGAGGGCGCGGCGGCCCAGTACCGGCTGGCCGACGAGATCATGCGTGGCACCTGCCTCTCCGCCGCCGACGCCCTCGGGCGGGTCAACGGCGAGGCGCTGGAGCGGGTGTACGCGGCCATGCGGACCAGCTCGATGCACGCCCTGGCGGGGGTGCTGTCCACGGGGCTCGTCCTGCTGGGGGTGCTCGTGGCGGTGCAGTGGCTGGCGGCCCGCCGCACGGGCCGCCGGCTCAACGTCTGCCTGGCGGCTGCCACGCTCGCGACGGCGGGGTTGCTCGTCCTGAGCGTGGTGGCCCTGGCCGGCCAGGAGGGGGCGCTGAAGCGGGCGAGGGGGGACGCCTTCAACAGCCTGCACGTCCTGTGGCAGGCCCGCGCGGCCGCGGCCGACGCCGACGGCGATCAGAGCCGTTGGCTGCTGGACCGCCGGCATGCGGCGACGCACGAGAAGGCGTTCCGCGACAGGATGGCGCTGCTGGCGCGGCGTCCGGCGGGGGTTGGCGACGAGGAGCTGCTGGCCGCCGCCGAGCGTGGGACGCTGCCCGAGGGGTTCGAGGGGCATCTGGCCGAGGAGCTGAGGAACATCACCTACGCCGGCGAGCGCGAAGGCGCGGTGTCGGCGCTGCGCGCCTGCCTCGAGTGCATGACGCTCGGCCGGACGATCCGGGCACTGGAGGCGAAGGGCCGGCACGAGGAGGCCGTGCGCCTGTGCCTGTCGGAAGGGGACGGCGGTGCGGGCCGGGCCTTCGGCCGGCTCGACGACGCCCTCGCCGCGGTCATCGCCATCAACCAGGCCGAGTTCGACCTCGCCCTGGGCGCGAGCGACAGGGAGCTGAGCCGGGTCCAGTACGCGGCGCCCCTGGCGGCGTTCGCCGTGGCGCTGCTGGCGTTCTTCGGGCTACAGCCACGCCGGGGGCAGGCGGCGTTCTGACCGCCGCCACCTATTCGGGAGGGGGATACCGGCGTGGCTCTTGGGGCGGGCTGCCTTCCCGTGGCTCGGGCGTGTCGCCAAGGGTGCCAAGAAAGCCAAGAAAGCCAAGGGTGCCAACGAGGCCCCTGGGATCGACGCCGCCCGCGTCGCTTCGATGACGACGACGCCCCCTCAGCTCAAGGGTGCCATCCAAGGGTGCCAAGCGGGCCAACGCCCCGCCGGGGTGGGCCACTGCCTACCGGCAGCGCGCGGGGGTCAGGGGAGGTGCGGAGTGGCACGCTGGGTGGCCCCCTGACCGCTCAACGGATGCCATCCGTGTGGGCCGTCCCCATGAGGCATCATCCGCGCAAGCGCACCTTGCCACGACTGGCTCCCTGGGCCCGCCCACGTGCCCGGCCGAATACGCACTATTCGGCCAGGATGGCGTCGAGGACGCGGCAGCCCTTGTGATGGATGCCCGGCTCGCGGAGGTGGCCGAGGAGGGTGTCGTCGTCGCAGCCGGCGTCGGCGAGGGCGTCGGCGAGGATGGGCAGGTCGGCGAGGCGGTTGTCGTCGCGGATGATGCGGGCCATGTGTCGGATGGAGCCGCCGGACCACGCGAGCCAATGCGGGTCGATGACGGGCTGCCAGTCGAGGTGTTCCCAGGGGCCGTCGAACAGGCACGCGAGTCGGGCGAGGGGTTGCTCGGAAGGGGCGAAGGCGCGGAGGGAAAAGTCGGTCCGGAGATGATCTTCGGCGAACAGGAACACCCCACGCCCGCCGTACAAACCATACCCCCGAGGGAGCGGGGGAAACGAAAGCTGCGAGGCGGCCTTCGTAAGCTGGTTCATCGACCTCGCGGTGATGCGAGTTGACCCGCCAAAGGTCGGGTTCATACATGCACCGCTCAGGCAAGCCAGCATCAGGTGCCCCAGGAGCGATGTCCCGGTCTCAACCCAGGGGGCCTCGTTACCGGCACGCCGGTAGACCGGCGGATCGTCCCCCCCTGGCTCCGTTGCCAAATCATCCCCGCCGCCCTCAGACCCGAAGATCAGCCTACCATCACGAACGGCGAGCCAGTCGGGAGGATCGAGCTGGCGGTGCCCGATGAAGATGTCACTAACGCGGCCGGCCTGACGATACCACCAACGGAGCGATTCGGGCATCGGGCGGGAGATCGCCTCCTCGGGCAAGCCTGACTCTGGCCCCAAGGGCCCGTGAAGGTACTCAGCGAGGAGACGCAACACGTCCCGCTTCTCGACGGGGGGTGACTCCGCCCGAAGTGAGCGCAGCGCCGCCTCGAGCACCGCCGGATCAGTCGGGTTTGGCCCTCCCCCGCCGAGTTCTTCCCAGAACCCACCCGGCAATGCCGGGGTCAGGGCGAAGTAGAAATGGCTCTCCCCCATCTTCAGGGCGCGGGACGGGTCAAGACGCCCGACGTACAGGTAGTGGGCCCCACCATCCTTGCTGACGAAGAGAGAAATCGGGATTCCCCGTACCCGGCCTGCGAACAGCTCGTCAGGCCACTCCGCCTGCCCGAACGTCGAAATGTACCCCGGCAATACCGACCCGGGGACGCGATGAGCTACCCAGCGGAATCGCGAGCAATTCGGGAACGAGGACATCCACGGCGGCGCGCCGACCTCGATGAAGCCGAGCACGCTGTCACGCGTGATGACCCACTGCCCGCCGCAGACGCTCCGGGCCTCGCCGCCGCCGAAATCGGCGATGGCCTTCCACATGAGGTATTCGCGGTACAGCTCCGGCTCCGCCACGATCCCGCCCTCCCCGCCGTGTTCGCCGCCGCCCTGCTTTCTTATAACGGTGCAAGACACGGAACCTCTCCCCCGTACCGGAAGCGGCGCATGCTGCCGTCCATCGTTGACCCCGCCGTCGGGCGGCGGGCCATCCGCAAGGCCGCCCTGCGGCTCATCCCCTTCCTCTGCCTCCTCTACGTCCTCAACATCCTCGACCGCGTCAACGCCGGCTTCGCCCGCACCACCTCGATGCTGGGCGACATCAACATCAGCAGGCAGACGTTCGATTGGTTCTACGGCCTGTTCTACATCGGGTACCTCGCGTTCGAGGTGCCCAGCAACCTGATCCTCCGCCACGTCGGGGCCCGCGTCTGGATCGCCCGCATCGTCATCGCCTGGGGCGTCGTCTCGTGCGCCACGATGTTCGTCCGCGACGCCTGGGGCTTCCTGGCCATCCGCCTCCTCCTCGGCGTCGCCGAGGCGGGATTCTTCCCCGGCATCGTGCTGTACCTCACCTACTGGTTCCCGGCGCGCGAACGCGGGGCCATCATGGCGCTCTTCATGACCGGCATCGCCGTCGCGGGCATCATCGGCAACGCCCTCTCGGGGGCCATCGTGGATCTGATGGGGGGCGTGGCCGGGCTGAAGGACTGGCAGTGGCTGTTCCTGCTGGAGGGCCTGCCGTCGGTCCTGGCCGGCATCGCCGCCTTCTGGGCGCTGACCGACAGGCCGGCCGAGGCGAGCTGGCTGACGCCCGAGGAGCGCGACTGGCTGACGCGCACGATGGCCGCGGAGGAGGCCGCCCCGGCGAAGAACCAGGCGGACCACTGGCGGGCGATGATCGACGGCCGCGTCTGGATGCTGATCGCCCTGTACACCACGGTGGCGACCTGCGCCAACGCGGGCGGGGCCTACTTCCCCCAGCTCATCAAGGACCGCTTCGAGGGCGTGGCGCCCTGGCAGCTCGGCCTGCTCAGCGCGCTGCCGCACGTCGTCACCCTCGTGGCGATGGTCCTCTGGGCCGCCAACTCCGACCGCACCAGAGAGCGGCGCTGGCACGTCGGGCTGGCGTCCCTGGCCGCCGCCGTCGGGTGGTCGGCCGTCGCGCTGACGGATGACCCCTACATCGCACTCGCCGGGCTGTGCCTCGCCCAGGCGGGGATGATCAGCATGCTGCCGACCTTCTGGACGCTGCCGTCCATGTTCCTCACCGGGGCGGCGGCGGCGGGCGGCATCGCCCTCATCAACTCCGTCGGCAACATCGGCGGCATCGTCGGGCCGACGATCCTCGGCCAGCTCGGCCCGTGGTCGATGGCGGCCATCATGGCGGCGGGTCTGCCGCTGGCCCTGATCGTCAGGAAAGAGAAGGAGGAGGCACCAGGTGACGGCATCACTCTTCGACCTGTCGGGGCGGGTGGCGATGGTATCCGGGGCCGCTAGCGGCATGGGCCGGGCGGCGTCGCTGGCCCTCGCGGCGCACGGCGCCGACCTGATCCTCGCGGACCTCAACGCCGACGGCGTGGAGAAGACGGCGGGCGAGATCCGCGCGACGGGACGCCGCGCCGTCGCCGTGCCGTGCGACGTGTCGGACAACGCGGCGATCAAGGCGCTCTTCGCGCGGCTGGATGCGGAGTACGGGCGGATCGACTTCCTGGGGAACATCGCGGGGGAGGCGGTGCTGGCCAGGCCGGAGGAGATCACGCCGGAGCAGGTGCGGCAGTGCTTCTCGACGCTGGTGTTCGGGCGGCTGATGATGTGTCAGGAGGCGGGGCGGCGCATGTTGGCCGCGGGCCGCGGGAGCATCGTGAACATCGGCTCGCTGGCCAGCATCACCGCGCTGGGGCGCGGGCACATCGCCTACAGCATGGCGATGGGCGCGGTGGCGCAGATGACGCGCGAGCTGAGCACGGAGTGGGCGGGCCGCGGGGTACGCGTCAACGCGATCCTGCCGGCGCAGGTGACGAACCCGTCGTTGGAGAAGCGGATGGCGGCCGACCCGGGGCTGGAGGGCCGATGGCTTGCGGGCATCCCGCGTGGGCGGCTGGGCAGGCCGACGGACATCCAGGGCCTGGCGGTCCTACTGGCGTCGGACGCCTCGGAGTGGATCACGGGGACGCTGATCCCGATGGACGGCGGCAACCTGGCGATGAACTCGGGCGGCACCATCGGGCGGTAGGGCTGGGACGGGCGGCGTGCCGATGGTAGGATGGCCGCGGGTAGGAGGACGAGCCATGAGTGAAGAAGCACGCGCCGTCTTGGAGGCCGCCCGCAAGCTGCCGCCCGACCAGCAGATCCTCATCGCGGAGACGCTGTACGAGGAACAGGGTTACGAGCGGGTCGAGATGGACGATGAGGAATTCGCGGCCGAGCTGGAGCGCCGCGCGGACGAGACGGGGCAGGGCATCCCCTGGGAGACGGTACGGGACATGCAATGAACGCGGTGCTGGCCGTTGGGCCGCTTCGTGGCGGCCGTCAGATCCGGGTGAGGCAGCCTCTGAAAGAGTCGTGGTCGAGACCCTGAGCCTGGGGCGGTCTTCGCGGTGGCAGACGCGGGCTGGCGCCCAGAGGTATGCGCCTCCGCAGTCGGGCCGGCGCGGTCACGGGATGTGCCGCCCACCCTGCCGCGCAATCGATACTCTGACGTCTCCCCCTCTCCGCTTCGGGGAGGGGGCTGGGGGGTGGGGTTGTCTTCATGCTCGACGCCTACCGCATCATGCGCCTGATCCGCGAGTGCGAGGAACGCCTCGCCCGCTGCCATCAGCGCGGCCTCGTCCACGGCGCCTGCCACACCTACGTCGGACAGGAGGCCATCGCCGCCGGCGTCTGCGCCCACCTCACCCGCGACGACGTGGTCTTCAGCACGCACCGCGGCCACGGGCACGCCCTCGCCAAGGGCGTCCCGCCCCGCGAGCTGTTCGCCGAATTGTTCGGACGCGCCACCGGCTGCTCGGGCGGACGCGGCGGCAGCATGCACCTGTTCTCGCCGGAGGTCGGCCTCCTCGGCACCAGCGGCCTCGTCGCCGCGTGCATCCTCCAGGCCGCCGGCGCCGGGTATGCCTTCAAGCTGGAGGGGTCGCCCAAGGTCGCCGTGGCGTTCTTCGGGGACGGGGCCGTCAACAACGGCGCGTTCCACGAGGGGCTGAACATGGCCAGCATCTGGAAGCTGCCCGCCCTCTTCGTGTGCGAGAACAACCAGTACGCCACCGAGGTGCCGTTCGCCTACGCCGCCGGCAACCCCGACGTGGCCGGCCGCGGCGCGTCCTACGGCATCCCCGGCGTCCTCGTGGACGGCAACGACCTGGCCGCCGTCCTCGCCGCGGCGGGCGAGGCCGTCGAACGCGCGCGGCGCGGCGAGGGGCCGACGCTCCTGGAGTGCCGGACGTACCGCACGCGGGCGCACGCCGAGGGCATGGGCGATTTCACCTACCGCACGCGATCCGAGGTCGAGGAGTGGAAGACCCGCTGCCCCATCGAGAAGCTCAAGGCCCGCCTGGTGAGCGACGGGGTGTCACTGTCTGAATTGTCGCGCATCGACGACGAGACGAAGGCGGCGGCGGACGACGCCGAGCGTTTCGCCGCCGACAGCCCCGTCCCGGCCCCGGATACCGCCGCGACCCACGTCTACGCCGAGGCGCGCCGCGTGCCGTCCTCCTCCGCCGCCCCGACTCGCGAGCTGACGTTCATGCAGGCGACGCTCGAGGCGCTGACGGAAGAGATGGCGGCCAACCCGCGCATCTTCGTCATGGGCGAGGGCATCGGCAAACGCGGCGGCAACTTCAAGACGACCGCCGGCCTCTACGACCTGCACGGCCCGGTCCGCCTGTGCGACACGCCCATCTGCGAGCGCGGCTTCATCGGCCTGGCGTGCGGCGCGGCGATGGCCGGGGCGCGGCCCGTGGTCGATTTCATGTTCGCCGACTTCGCCCTCGACGGCTTCGGCGAGATCGTCAACCAGATCGCCAAGATGCAGTACATGTCCAGCGGCCGCCTCAGGATGCCCGTCCTCCTCCGCGGCTGCATCGGCATCGGCCACTCGGCGGCGACCCACCACTCGGGCAGCTACCACACCCTCTTCGCGCACATCCCCGGATTGCGTGTCGTCGTCCCCAGCCGGGCCGGCGACGCGAAGGGATTGCTCAAGCACGCCCTGCGCTGCGACGACCCCGTCCTCTTCCTCGAACACCGCGAGATCCTCTCCATCAAGGGGCCGGTGTCGGATGAGGAGATTTCCTTCGGCGTAGCCGCCGTCGTCCGCGAGGGCAAGGACTTGACCGTCGTCGCCCTCGCCCACATGGTGCATCAGACGCTGAAGGCGTGCGAGACGCTCGCGAACGAAGGCATCTCCGTCGAGCTGATCGACCCGCGCTGCGTGGCCCCTCTCGATGCGGAGACGATCCTCGCCAGCGTGAAGAAGACGGGCCGGCTGCTGGTCATCGATGAGTCGTTCGGCCCGTTCGGACTGGGGGCGGAGGTGTCGGCCGTGGTCGCGGACCGGGGCTTCGACGACCTCGACGCCCCGATCCGCCGCCTCCACGGCGTCCACACCCCGACCCCCTACGCACCGAGCCTGGAGGTCGCCGTCGTGCCGAGTGTCGCCGCCATCGAGGCGGCGATCCGCGATCTGCTGGCGGAGTGAGGCGGCCTCACTGGGCCGCGCGGAGTTGGACCTCGAAGCCAAGCCCCCGCAACGCCCTCCCGACGGCCTTGGCCCGCTCCAGGTCGGAAAAGTTGCGAGAGTGCCACGCCGGCGCCTCGTAGGCGATCAGGACAGCGTAGCCGTGGATCCGTGTCTGGGTACGGACGCCCAGACTTCGCAGAGCAGCCTGGAAGCGTTCCGCGCTGTTGTGCTCCTGGAACCTCTTCTCCTTCTCCCCCGGACAGCGATACGACAGCACGAACGGGCCGGCGGCCGATGCCCGCGTAGCGCCCGGCGAGGGCCTCACGCCTCTGGCACCGCTCCCGGAGCCACCGTCGCCACCACCGGCCTCGGAGCCACCGCCCCTGGTGCCACCCGGAGAGCGGGGCGGGACTACCGAGCCGCGGCCGGCACGCGGTGGGGCGACTGGCGGCGCGGGTGGTGGCGGGGCCGTGCCGGCGCCGGGCCTCCTGTACGTGATGCGCGGCGGGATCACCGTCTTGGGCGGGATGCGCGGTGGGGCCACCGACGACCCGCCCGGCCCGCCCGGCACCCCCAGCAGGGAGGGCGGTCCGTCCGGGTCCGGCCGGGGAGTGCCTGGGGCCACGGGGGCCGGCGGGCGCGGGGCGGTGGTGGCGCCTCGGTCCCCGCTACCGTACCCCCGAATCGGGCCGGGGGGCGGCGCGGGCGAGGCGCCGCCGGACTGCGCCTGCGCGGCATCGCCGCCGAACAGGGCCGCGGCGAAGGCCAGGGCGGCGAGCGGGAACAGCCGGGCGCCGGCGGGGATCGTATGCGAGTGGGAGATGTTCATGTTCTTTCCTCATGGCGAGCGGCGCCGCGGCCGGTCCTGTCCCGTGCCTCGCGGACGCCGTACTCACCAGGGTGATCCCCACGGCGGCGGCGCCCGGACAGAATCTCGGCCTCTTTTTTCGCGGCGGGGCCACGCCGCGCGGAGATAGAATGCCGAAGACCATTCACCCGGAGGCCGCCCGTGCCCGATGACCCTGCCTTCGCCGAGATGATCCGCCGCGTCCGCGCGGGCGACGACGGCGCGGCGGCCCAGCTCGTCGCACGCTTCGAGCCGGCCATCCGCCGCTCGATCCGCCTGCGCCTGCACCCGCAACTGCGGCGGGCCTGCGACTCGATGGACATCTGCCAGGCTGTGATGTGCAGCTTCTTCGTCCGCGCCGTCGCGGGCCAGTACGAGGTGGACACCCCCGAGCAGCTCCTCGGCCTCCTGGCCGCGATGGCGCGGAACAAGCTCGCCAAGTTGGTCCGCCACGAGCAGGCGGAGTGCCGCGACCAGCGCCGCGCCGAGGCCGGCGCCGCCGACGAGCGCGAGCTGGCGGGCGTCGAGGCCACCCCCAGCCGACATCTCGCGGCGCGCGAGATGCTCGCCGAGGTGCAGCGCAGGCTCGGGCCCGAGGAGCGCCGGCTGCTGGAGCTGCGTCAGCAAGGTCTCGACTGGCCCGCCGTCGCTGCCGCCGTGGGCGGCACCGCCGAGACGCTGCGCAAGCGGCTGGCGCGGGCCGTCGAGCGTGTCGCCCAGGAGCTGGGCATGGACGAGGTGGGCCATGTCTGAGACGCCGCCGCTCCCGCCACGGCCGGAGGACGCCACAGGCACCGCGCCCGACTTCACGCCATCCCTGCTCGATCTGCTGGTCGAGCAGAAGGCGCGCTGGGAGCGTGGGGAGCGCCTCCCCGCCGAGGAGTACCTCGCGCGCCTGCCGACCCTGGTGGAGGGCGAGGAGGCGGCCCTCGACCTGATCGGCAACGAGGTGCTGCTGCGCCAGGAGGGCGGCGAGCGGGTGGAGCTGGACGAGTACCTGCGGCGCTTCCCGCGGCTGGCCGCCGGCCTCCGCGACCTCTTCGCCGCCGAGGGGCTTTTCGGGGCCCCCATCCTCCGTGACTTCTTCGCCGCCGAGGGCGTTCTCGGGCCCCTCGCCCCCGCCGGGGCGCCGCCGGCCGTCGCCGGCTACGAGGTGCTGGGGACGCTGGGCCGCGGCGGCATGGGCGTCGTGTACAAGGCGCGGCACAAGAAACTGGGCCGCGTCGTGGCCCTGAAGATGATCCAACCTTCCCTAGCCGGCGGGGGTCGGTGGGAGGCGGTGCTGGCCCGTTTCCGCGTCGAGGCGGAGGCGGTGGCGCGGCTGCAGCACCCCAACATCGTGCAGATCTTCGAGCTGGGCGAGCACGAGGGCCTGCCGTTCATGGCCCTGGAGTACGTCGAGGGGGGCAACCTGGCAGGTCTGCTGGCCCGCGGCCCACTGCCGCGACACCACGCGGGCGGGCTCCTGGAGGCGCTGGCGCGGGCGGTCCACGCGGCGCACGATGCCGACGTACTGCACCGCGACCTCAAGCCGGGCAACGTCCTCTTGATGGCGGACGGCTCCCCCAAGGTGACCGACTTCGGCCTCGCCAAGATGCTCGACGACGACAGTGGCCAGACCAGGACCGGCGCGGTGATGGGTACGCCGGCGTACATGGCCCCCGAGCAGGCCGAGGGCAAGAAGGAGGTCGGGCCTCAGGCGGACGTGTACGCCCTCGGCGCCATCCTCTACGAGTGCCTCACGGGCCGGATGCCGTTCGTAGGCGAGTCCGTGGCGGCGACGCTGCGCCTCGTGAAGGAGGCGGACCCGCTGCCGCCGCGCCGGCTCAACCCGGCGGTGCCGCGCGACCTGGAGACGATCTGCCTGAAGTGCCTGGAGAAGCTGCCGGGCCAGCGGTACGCCAGCGCGCGGGCGCTGGCGGAAGACCTACGCCGCTTCCTCGTCGGCGAGCCGATCCAGGCCAGGCCGGCGGGGCCCGTCGGGCGGGCGTGGCGCTGGTGTCTTCGGCATCCGACCCAGACGGCCCTCACGGCGGCGCTGGCCCTCGTGGTGGTGGGCGCCGTGGCCGCGTTGTTCCTCTGGCAGCGTGCCGAGATGCACCGGCGTCAGGGGGCCCTGGAAGCCGAGCTGGAGAGGCGGGAGGAGGCGCGGAGGCGCGAGGACGGGTTGCGCGCGGCGGCGGAGGGCCAGGCCGCGCTGGCCCTGGCGGAGCTCCGGGCCGGACGCTTCGGCGGGGCGGCGGATATCCTCCGGCAGGCCCTCGACGCCCTCCCCGAAGAGGAGGGGCAGGCCGACGTGCGCGGCCAGGTGTCGGGGCAGCTCGATATCGCGGGGCGCCTGGCGGACTTCACCCGGCTGGCCGAGCGCGCCGAGCGGCTCGCCTTCCGGGAGAACGACGGGCGCGCCCTGGAGGCCTGCGTGGGGGGCCTGCGCCGGCTGAAGGTGTTCGACGGCGAAGGGCCTTGGTGGGGGCGTGTGCCCGTGGAGGGCCTGACGGCGGAGCAGAGGGAGACGCTCCTCGGGGAGGTCAATCACCAGCTCCTCCTGCTGGCGATCCTCCGCGTGAAGGAGGGCCTCGAGGGCGGGGCCGAGTCGCACCGCGCCGCCCTCGAGGCCGTCGAGATGGTGCAGGAATCTCACAAGGCGCGGGGCCTGCCGCGTCCCCTGGCCGTGCAGATCCTCCAGGCCTTCTGCCGCCTCCGCCTGGGGCAGCTCTCCCGCCTGGAGGGGATCGACGGTGGGGAGCCCACGGGGGCCTCGGACTGCTATTACCTCGGCATCGCCTCCTTCTGGCTGGGCAAACTCCCCGACGACCGGATCAGCAAGAAGATGCGGCAGGGGATGGAGCTCCTGGGGCTGAGCCTGGGTGAGCCGGGCGTGGCCGAGCGGCTGCTGCGGCGGGCGGCGGCGGAGGAGCCGGCCCGCTACTGGGCCCACTACTGGCTCGGGTGGGTGCTGGTCTTCACCGGCGACCCTCGCGGCGCGGAGCTGGCCTTCACGACCTGCGTCATGCTACGCCCGGAGAGCGGCCTGGCCTACGCGGAGCGGGCCAGGGCGGTGGCCTTCCAGGCGAAAGAGACTAAGGGCGCCCTCGCCCACGAGGAGCTGCTCCGCCGCTGCCGGGAAGATCACGCCCGCGCCGTCCGTGCCGCCCCCCACGACTGGCTCATCTACGTCCCCCTCTGGGAGGCGTACGTAAAGCTGGGCCGACAGAAGGAGTGGCTGGCGGCGGCGGGGCGGCTCATTGAGCTGCTCCCGACCTGGCAGGACGCGGGCCTCCAGGCGCGTCTCGAGCAGGGCCAATTGCTCAGGGAAGTCCTGGTGGAGCTTGCGAAGGTGGACAGGGCGGGCCCCGACGGTGCGGAGGCCTGGAGCCTGGCCGCCCTGGCCCGACTCTATCTCGGCGAGGAGGCGGAGGCCCTTCGCGCCGCCGGCGAGGCGCTGAAAGCCGCCCCCACGCACCCCCGCGCCCTCGCGGTCCGGGGCGCCATCTCCCTCCGCCGCAAGGACGGCCCGAGGGCCATGTCGGACTTCACGGCGGCGCTGGCTAAGGAGCCCACCTCCTTCCTGGCCGCGGCCGGCAAGGCGCGGGCGCATGAGCTGGCCGGCGAGTGGGGGCCGGCCCAGGGGGTGTACACCGGCCTCCTGAAGGCGGCGGTGACCGACTGGCAGCGTGTCGAGGCCCATCTCGGGTCGGCGCGGGCGCTCGGCCATCTCGGGCGGGGCGAGGACGCGCGTCGGGCCATCGAGAAGGTACGCGAGATCGATCCCCGTGCCGTCCCCGTGGCGAGAACCCCGTGACCCGCCGGTGTGAGAGCAGAGGAGCCGAGCGATGGAAATCACCGTCCCACGCCTGGGCTGGAGCATGGAGCAGGGCACCTTCCTCGGCTGGCTCAAGGCCGATGGAGACCCCGTCCGCGCCGGCGAGGCCATCTACACCCTGGAGGGCGACAAGTCGGCCCAGGACATCGAGGCCACCGCCGACGGCGTCCTGCGCATCGCCCCCGGCGGCCCCAAGGAGGGCGACATCGTCCCCGTCGGCGCCGTCCTCGGACTGATCGAAGGCGCCGCCGTCGAGCGTCGTGTTACCGTCACGCCGCGCGCCCGCCGCGCCGCCAGAGAGCGCGACATCGATCCGCTCTCCGTCGCCGGCAGCGGGCGCGGCGGCCGTGTCCGCGAGCGTGACATCCTGGCCCTCGGCTCGGGTGGCCGGGGTCGGGCTCTGGCGACCCCGGAAGGCGCGCCGCGTCCGCAAAGCCAACCCCGCCCACCCAGGACGGGCAACGTCCGCCGCGTCATCGCGGAGCGGCTGATGCACTCCCTGCACTCCACGGCCCCCTGCACGCTCACCACCACCGCCGACGCGACGAATCTCCTCAACCTCCGCAGTCAGTTCAAGGACGCCGGCCAAGGGCCGGTCCCCGGCATCACCGACCTGCTCGTCAAGCTCTCCGCCCTCGCCCTGAAAGCCCACCCCGGCATCAACGCCCGCTGGGACGATGACCGCGTCGTCCACCTCGATGACATCCACGTCGGCATCGCCGTCGATGCCGAGGCCGGCCTGCTCGTGCCCGTCGTGCGCCACGCCGACACCCTCCCCCTCCGCGAGCTGTGCCGGCAGGCGCGCGTCCTCATCGAGAAGGCCCGCGCCGGCACGCTGCCGGCGGCGGACATGGAGGGCGGGACGTTCACGGTCAGCAACCTCGGGGCGTTCGGCATCGACGCCTTCACCCCCATCCTCAACCACCCGCAGGCCGCCATCCTCGGCGTCGGACGCATCGAGAAGCGGCCCGCCGTCGTGGACGGCCAGATCATCGCACGCGCTCAGGTGACGCTCAGCCTGACGTTCGACCACCGCGTGGCCGACGGCGCCCCCGCCGCCCGCTTCCTGCAGGCGGTCCGCAAGGGCGTCGAGAGCCCCGCGGCGCTGCTCATCGCGTGAGATCCCGGCTTTCCACGCCTCACTCCTTCGCCCACACCAGCTCCATCCAGCCGTTCTGCATCTCGTCCCACGTCTGCAGGCCCCAGCGGACGGCCTTCTTCGGGTCCGGGTTGCGCGGGTTGTCGGCCGAGTTGTCCCAGCGGCCGACCCACGTCAGCTTCGCCCCCTTCGGGATGCGCACCGGCTCCGCGAAGCGGTACGCCGTCTGCCAGCCGAAGTCGTAGTCCGGCACCGAGAGGAGCGTCTCCTTCTTGCCGCCGGGGTACTCGACCTCGTAGCGGGCGCTGACGCCACGCAGGTGCATGTGCGGCATGAAGGAGAGCAGCGTCGCCCCGCGCTTGAAGGTGTACGTCAGCCGCCCCTCGTGGGACGCCGCCCCGGCGGGGATGGCGAACAGCATGTTGGCCAGGATGTTCGTCTCGGCGGCGTGGGTGGGCGGCTTCTTCGCGAAGACGATGCCGATGGAGCAGCGGTCCTTCCGGGCCGTCCCGTCGGGCGTGTAATGCACCTCGAAGACAAGCTTGGCCCCCTTGGGGATGCGCTTGGCGGTGTCGGCGGGGTAGCGTGCCGGCATGTCGCCCGGCGCCCAGCCGGCCACCGTCGAGGCCCTGCCGTCGAGGGCGTACAGCTCCTTGCCGGCCTCCTTGTAGTACACGATGACATGATGCACCACGCGGCGGTCGCCGGGACGGGCCTCCGCCGCCTGCACCCACACGTCCTCCGTGAAGCCGGGGTCCACGGTGAAGCGCTTGTACGGCAGGACGCCCGTGGCCGGGACGCTGAACTCCTCGGCCATCGAATAGACCTTGTCCGGCTTGCCGATCTTCCACCCCTCGGTGAACTTGAGCGGCGCGGGCAGATCCTTGTCGTCGCCCTTGGCCGCCCCCTGGTCGATCCAGGCGAGGAGGGTGTCGCGCTCGTCGGCGGTCAGGCGGCGCTCGTGGAGGAACTTGCCGTGCCTGGGGTCGGCGTGCCAGGGCGGCATGCGCTCCTCCAGCACCGCCTCGCGGATGCGGGCGGTGCGCTTGCGGGCGTCGTCGTAGGTGAGCAGGGGGAACGGGGCCGCCTCGCCGGGCCGGTGGCACTCCTGGCAGCGTTTCTGGATGATCGGCGCCGCATCCTTCGCATACGTCAGCTTCTTCTCGATCTTGCGTGCCCGCTCGATGAGGCAGCCGGCCGCCGTGGTCTTCGCGACGCGGACGGCCTTGCCGGCGAGGACATCGTCGATGGCCTCGCGCAGGTCGTCGCGTGTGGGTTTCGCTTTGCGGACGCCGGGCGCGTACTGGTCATCGATGCGGCCAGAGTAGCGCACCACCCGCCCGGCGTCGAGGAGGAACACCTCCGGCGAGCGTTTCGCCCCGAGGGCGTCGGCCACGGTGCCCGTGAAGTCCTTGAGGACGGGGAAGGGGACGCCGCGCTCCTCGGCGTGGCCGGCCACGCGGGTGAACGGGTCGTGGGTGCTGGCGGAGACGGCGAGGAATTGGACGCCCTTGTCGGCGTACTTCGCGTGCAGGGCGGTGAGCGTCGGGAGGTAGAGGTTCGCCAGCGGGCATTCGGTATCGAGGAAGGCGACGACGAACGCCTTCTTGCCCTTGTAGGCGGAGAGGGTGCGTGGCCGGCGGTGCGTGTCCTTGAGCGTGAAGTCGATGGGCGTGGGGGTGGACAGCGCCGCGAGGATGAGGGGGACGAGCATGGCGGTCTCCGTGATGGGTGCGTCACGGATAATGTAGAGGGCGGTTGCCGGCGGTGCAGGCCGCCCGGTAGGATGGCGAGCGGAGGACCCGTTCATGTGCGCCGTCGCCCTGTTGATCCTCAACGCAGCCCCGCCTGCCACCCTGACTCCGGAGCAGATGAAACTGCTTGACTCGCGGCCCTGGTTCGGCGTGACCGAGAAGACGTTGGAGATCGAGCTGAGTGTCTACGGCCCCTGGCATCGGCAGGTCGAGGATTCCGCGGAGTCGCTCGCCGGCTCGAATTGGTTCCTGGATGATTGGGGGGGAGTGGCGAAGTGCAGACGGGCCATCGTGGCCTCGCGGGAGCGGCTCGACGGCCCCACGCACTGGAGGACGCTTGCGGCGCGTGCGGAGCTCGCCGAGGCGCTCGCACAGCAGAAACGCACACCCGCGGAACGCACCGCCTTGAGCAAGGCCGCCGCGCTCGACTTCAAGGCGATCCTCGAGCGCGAGACCGCCCACGTCGACGAGAGGATCGCCGCCACGGAGGCCGTGAAGATCAGGGGGATCCTCCAGGGGAAGAAACACCCGGACTATGCCGTCAGCCTGTCCCACCTCGCGGACGCCCACGCCCTCCTCGAATTCGAGAAGGCAGAGCGGCTCTACCATGAGGCGATGAAGATCCTCCGCGACTCTCTCGGGATACACAACCCGGCATACAAGGGGGTCCGGACGAGGTACGTGGTCTGGCTCCTCATGCATCGGCAGCCTGACCGAGCCATCGCTCTCGCCACGCAAGCACTGAAAGAGGTCGAGGAGCTGGTCGAGCCCGGCCGGGGGGAGCTTGTACTCGCACTTGACAATCTGGCTCACTGTCACCACTGGAAGTCGAACCACAGGGAGGTCATCAGGCTGCGGAAGCGTGTCCTCGCCGCCCATGAGGCCGGGGGCGACGACAAGCGCCAGGAGCAGGCCGACACGCTCTTCAGCTTGGGGGAGAGTTACGCGGCCATTCGGGATTCCAACGCGGCCTTGAGTCTGTTTCAGCGTGCCTCCCGGATCTACAAGGAGACGGCGGGGCAGACTTCCTTCCAATACGCCAGCTGCATCCAGTTCTTGGCCTTGCTGCGTGAGAAGTTCGGGCGAACGGATGAGGCACTCCGGCTCTACCGGGAGGCACTCGGGATCTATCAGGCCCTTGGGGAGGAGCATGATCAGGACAGAGCCACCACCCTCATGCTTCTAGGGAGGAACGCGAACCGTGTCGGTGACGCAGACACGGCTTCGAAATACTTGAAGGCCGCGCTCCGGCTTCAGCTCGGGCTGCTGGACCGGAGCGCGGAACGAGAGGAGCTCGGAGCTTGGCGTCACAACGTGGACCTGATGCGCGTGATGGAGATGAAACATCCCGGCGGGATGGCCCTCTTGCTCAGCCTGCATCTCGGCGTCGGGGATCACGAGACCGCCTTGTTCCTGGGGCGACGGAGCCTGGTCAGTGCCGAATCGACGTTCGGTACCGAGGCACCCCAGCTAGTGACCCCGCTCAATGACCTCGCGCTCGTGCAACTGATCAGGAGGAATCACAAGGCGGCGTTCCCGTTACTTGAAAAGGCCATCACCATAACATTCAACCAGCTCCGGGATGCGGCCTCCGGGCAGTCCGACCGGGAACAGCTCGCCGCCGCCAAGGAGGCGAGGGACGGCCTCGATCTGCGGCTCTCACTCGCCGATCCGCCTGGCCACCCCTCGTCGGCCGTTCACGCGCTATCCTGGAAGGGCGCGGTCCATCTGCGGCAGGCGCGCCGGAGGCTGTTCACGGCCCTCGCCACCGACGGCGCGACACGGGGCGCCGTCGCCCGCCTCCAGGCGGCGGCTCGGCAGCTCGCCGCCCTCCAAAATCATCCTGCCGCGACCGCCAGCCAACGCGCCAAGGCAGGCGAGGCGCTGGAGGAGGCCCAGGCCGAGCTCTCCCGCCGCTCGGCGGCCTTCAAGGAGGCGAAAGAGAAAGGACCGGCTTCACCCGAGGCGATTGCCAAGGCACTCCCCCCGGATGCGGCCCTCATTGATTACCTATTCTATGACCGTTCTACCTTCAGGCTCGGAGGGTGGAATGCGGAGCGTCACCTCGTGGCTTTCGTCCACCGGAGGGGCAAGCCGGCCGAGCGTGTCGATCTGGGGCCGGCTTCGCCGGTTGAAAGCGCGATCGACGAGTGGCTCGGACAGCTCAGACGTGGGTCGGCTGGCCTCGCCGCCGGGATGAAAGTCAAGAGGCTCGTGTGGTCCCCCGTGGAGGCACGGGTGAAGGGGGCGGCGGTTGTCCTCATCTCGCCGGACGGCCACCTGGCGATGGCCCCGTTCGCCGCCCTCCCCGGCGCGAAGGAGGGGACGTACCTCATTGAGGACCTGGCCCTCGCCACCGTGGCCGTGCCTCAGGCGATCCCCGAGATGCTGGCCCCGGCCGCGAAAGCCGGCCGCCTCCCCCCATCGCTCCTCGTCGTGGGGGACGTGGACTATGACCGCGCCGGGGCCAAACCCGCGAAGGCCACCACTGACGAGCGGACGGCCCCGCTGGGGCTTCGGCGGGACTGGTCCGAACTCCCCGCCACGTTCACCGAGGCCGCCTCCGTGGCCAAGTCGTTCGCCGGCCTCTTCAAGGACGGCACTCTGACGGACTTGGCGAAGGGTCACGCCACGAAGAAGGCCGTGCGGGAGGCGCTCGGCAAGTCCCGCTACGCGCATCTCGCCACGCACGGGTACTTCGCACCGGGAGTGGGTGGGTGGGCCATCCGACGCGGCGGCGAGGCTGGATCCGGCTGGCACCCGCTGCTGCTGTCCGGCCTCGCCCTGTCGGGGGCGAACCGTGAGCCGAAGGATGGGGAGGAGGACGGCATCTTCACGGCACTCGAGGTCTCCGAGATGGAGATCCCGAAGCTCGAACTCGTCGTGTTGAGCGCCTGCGAGACGGGGCTAGGGGAGGTGGCCGGCGGCGAGGGGCTCCTGGGCATGCAGAGGGCCTTCCAGGTCGCGGGGGCGAGGACGGTGATCGCCTCGCTGTGGAAGGTCGATGACAGGGCGACTCAGGCCCTGATGGCCGATTTCTACAAGGAGGCCTGGGCCCCCGACAAGATCATCTCCCGCGCGGAGGCCCTCCGCCAAGCACAGCTCAAGATGCTCCGAGAGGGCGCGAAGCGCGGCGTGGTACGAGAGCTGGACGCTGGGAAGGGAACGAGACGACTGCCGCCACGTTACTGGGCGGCGTTCGTGCTAAGCGGCGACTGGCGATGATGCGGCGGGCATCCTCCCCGGCACGCCAGGCCCGTTGATAGGATGGGCAAAAGTGCTAGGAAGATCGCCGATGCGCGCCTTGCTGATCTGATGTTCGCCGTATCGCCGGGGTGGGCCGCCGCGCCGCTGATGGCCGGGCCGGCGGAGCAGGAGGGGTTGGCCCGGGGCCAGTCCGCGCGGTGGGAGGCCGGCCTGAAGGCGTGGGAGGATGGGCGGCAGGAGGACGCCCTCGCCAATCTGCGGCGGGTGCTGGAGAACGACCTGCGGCTCGTGGGCCCCTGGCACCGGAACATCGACGTGATCGCGGGGCGTCTTGGAGGCTGGCACTGCGTCAGGCGCAGCTTTCAATGTTGCGCGAGGGCGTGAAGCGCGGCATGGTGCGCGAGGGAGATGCGGACAAGAAGACCAAACGCACGCCGCCGTTCTACTGGGCGGGATTCGTCCTCAGCGGCGACTGGCGCTGACGGCCGTCATTTCTCCGCCGGGCGGTACGCATACCACCTGTCGCGCTTCTTGCCGATCAGGCAGCCGCTGGCGGGGTCATGGCACGTCTGCATCCACCCCATCCAGCCCGAATGCTCCGGCAGGCCCCCGTCGGGCTTGATCTCGCGCCACTCGTCCTTCTTCGGGTCGTACGCCCACATCCCCGACGGCTGCTCCTTCTTGCTGAACACCGCGACGGTGAAGAAGAGATCCCTCTTGAGGTCATGCGACAGGTGGGCCGAGTACAGGGCCGTCGGGGCGTCGGCCAGGCGCTTCACCGTCTCCTTCACGGGGTCGAAGGCATACACCTCACGGTGATGTGGCGCCTTGCCCTTCGTCCACGCATCAAGCTGTCCACCGCCCACGAGCAGCATCCGCCGGCGCGGGGCGTCGTGCCAGATCGTCCGCCCCATCGCGGTATTCTCCGGCGGGCTGGCCTTCGCCTTGCGCCACCCGTTCTTCTTCAGGTCGAGGATCCATATCTGGCCGTTGGCGCCGGCGTAGACGAGCGCGTCGATCTCGGGGCTGTACGCCATCGCGTCGTCGAGCCGGTTCGGCGGCGCCTTGCCCTCGCCGACACGCGACCACCTGTTTACCTTCAGGTCCAGACGCCACGCCCCGTCGCAGGCGTCGTGGCCGACGTACCCGCCCTTCGCGTCGATCACCGACTGGTTCGCCCCGTTGCAGAGGTAGACGCCGCGGCCCGGCACCAGCTCGAAGGCGTGGTAGACGTGGCGCGGGCACGGCGTCGGCTCCTCCTCGTTGGCCGGCAGCGGCTTCGTGCGGTATCCACCCGTCTTCGTGTCGATCTTCGTCCAGTTATCGATGCGGAGCGGGGTGAGGGAGCCGGCGGCCGGGTCGAAGGCGAACAGGCAGTTGCCGTAGATCGTCGTGCCGCCGTGCGTCCTGTCGTGCCAGCGGTCGTAGAACAGGACGCGCTTGCCGGCGGCGTCGAAGACGAGCTTGTTCCAGCCGGCACTGACGTAGGACCCCTTCTCCGCCGGCTGCACCGTCCTGTACTTGATCTCGACCCACTTGTTGGCGGGGATGGACGCCAGGTCGGCGGCGGAGGCCGAGGACGCCAACACCAGGGCGAGGCAGACGCTACGCATGGCTGACCCCTTCACCGAAACTTCACTGTCCATCGCGGCCCGGCGCCGTAGCGATGACAGGAGCGCCGCCCGTTGAGACCCCCGCGAGAGCACGTCCATGAGTGAGACACCGGCGAAGCCCGACACCCCCGCGAAGCCCCCGGCGACCAACTGGCCCCGGCTGGTGGTGATCGCCGTCGTGCTGGCGCTCGTGGCCGGCGGCATCTACGCTTACACTATCTGGACCTCGGCCGGCCCGGCCAACTTCCCGGCCAACTTCCGCGCCGTCGTCGCCAACCCGGACAAGCTCGACGCGGCGTTCACCGACGCCGACAACGACCTCGTGGCCGACGCCCCCAAGGAGGCGGCCAAGCTCCTCGACCCGGCGGAGATCACCTTCGGCGTGCTGGAGGGCGCCGGCGAGGGCGGCGCCGCCACCTGGAAGGAGTTCCTGACCCACTTCGAGAAGGTGACCGGCAAGAAGGCGAAGCTCGCCGAGGTGCCGCGGGGCGGCCTGGAGGCCGCCGCCTCGCTCAAGGCCGGCAAGCTGCACCTGGCCGCCCTCAGCACGGGCACGGTGCCGCTGGCGGTGAACACGGGGGGCTTCGTCCCGGTGTGCGCCCCGGCCAACGACAAGGGGGATTTCTCCTACCGCATGCAGATCCTCGTCCGCGCCGGCTCGCCGATCAAGTCGCTCGCCGACCTGCGCGGCAAGGACCTCTGGCTGACGAGCATGTCGTCGCAGTCTTCGTTCAAGCTCCCCGTGCTGACGCTGTGGCAGGAGCAGAAGATGCGCCTCAACCTCGACTACCAGGGCCGCATCGCAAACAGCCAGGGCGACTCCATCGACAAGGTCGCTTCCGGCGAGTACGAGGTGGTGGCCGTCGCCAGCGACTACCTGGCGCGGCGGGTCGCCCAGAAGAAGCACGACACGTCGAAATACCGCGTCCTGCACGAGTCGAAGGACTACCCGGCCGTGTGCATCGGCCACACCCACGCCCTCAAGCCGGAGCTGGCGGCCAAGGTCAAGGAGGCGTTCCTGACGTTCCCGTGGAAGGGGACCGGGCTGGAGAAGGAGTTCGGCCCCGCCGGGCAGTCCAAGTTCGCCGCCGTCGATTACAAGAAGGACTGGGCGGGCGTGCGCGAGATCGACAAGGCGTTGCTCACCCTGATCGACAAGGGCACCTGAGGCGGGGCCGGCGCTCCCCTCCCTGCGAGCGCGGCGGCCCGATCCACGACGGCGCCGGCCGGGGCCTTCCGGCGCATCCACGGCCGCCGATGTTCGGCGACGGCGTGCATGCGGAATCCCTCGGGGGCCTCCCACCACGGACGCGGACGCGGCGGGGCGGTGACCGGGATTCCGCGGGTGCTCACGCGCGGCGCGGGCGGGCCTTGATGTCGAACAGCCCGAAGATCTCGTCCTCGGTCAGCCCGAGCGTCGCCGGCGGGCCGTTGCCCTCGAGCATCTCGTTGAACAGCGCCCGCTTCTGGTCCAGCACCTCGGCGATGCGCTCCTCGATGGTCCCCTGGCTGATGAAACGCGACACGAACACCGCCGACTTCTGCCCGAGGCGGTGCGCCCGGTTGATCGCCTGGTCCTCGATGGCGGGGTTCCACCAGCGGTCGAAGAGGAACACGTAGTTGGTGAACTGGAGGTTCAGGCCGACGCTCCCCGTGCCGTAGCTCATGAGGATCACGTGCTTCGTCGGGTCGCTCTTGAACTGGTCGAGGATCGGCTGCCGCTGCGCCTGCGGCACCTTGCCGTGGTACAGCAGAGGGCCGAACGGCGCGAGCTTGCGGGCGATCACCTCCAGCGGCTGCGTCCACTGCGAGAACACGATGGCCTTCTTGCCGTTGGCGGCCACCTCCTCCATGTCATCGACAAGCTGGTCGAGCTTGGCGCTCTCGCCGGTGCGCAGGTCGAAGTTGCAGAGCTGCTTGAGGCGCATCACCAGCTCGAAGACGTGCTGCACGGTGATCTGGGCGCCCATGCCGTTCAGCTCGATGACGCCGTCCTTCTCGGCCTTGTCGTAGCTCTCGCGCTGCGCCGGGCTCAGCTCGAGGTGCATGTCCTTGATGATCCGCGGCGGCATGTCCTTGACGACGACGTCCTTGGTCCGACGCAGGATGTAGTCCGAGGTCAGGTCGGGGAGCTGCCTGGGCGAGACGCCGGGCGGGATGAGGCCGGGCGCGGCGAACTCCATGATGTTGATGAGGTCCTCGACGCGGTTCTCGATGGGCGTGCCCGACATCGCCCAGCTGCGGTCCCGCTTGAGGGCGTGGACCGCCTGGGCCGTCTTCGACTCGCGGCTCTTGATGCGCTGGGCCTCGTCGAGGATGACGAGGTCGAACGAAACCCCCGGTGCCGTGGCCAGGTCCACGTCGCGTGACAGGATCTCGTAGTTGACCAGCTTCACGGGGCAGTTGGACACCTGCCACATCTGCCGCCGCGTCTCGGTGTCGCCGCCGAACACCTCGAACGGCATGTCGGGCGCCCACAGGCGCATCTCGCGCATCCAGTTGATCACGAGCGGCTTGGGGCACACGATCAGCGCCCGGCGGATCACGCCGGCCTGGAGCAGGAGACGCAGCGAGACGATCACCTGCACGGTCTTGCCCAGGCCCATCTCGTCCGCGATGAGGGCGTGGTTGCGCGGCATGAGGAAGGCGATGCCCGCCACCTGATAAGGGAACGGGTCGAAGGGCAGCGTCACCTTGCCCCCGAGCAGCGACTCCAGCGGCGGCTGGAGCAGGTACAGCAGCCGCTCCTTGAACACGACCGTCTCGCGTGGCGGCTTCAGGCGGGTCGCCTTCGGCTGGCCGTCCTCGATCTTCACCGTGCGTCCGCCCTCCGCGGGGGCCGGCTCGTCCCCGATGGGGCACTCCTCCAGCACCTCGGGCGGCAGGGCGCTGAGCGGCACAAGCTCGCCCCCCGGCTTCACCGGCGGCGGCTCCTGGGCGGGGGGCGGCGCCTTGGGCGGCTGGTCCGGCGGCAGGGGGAACTTCCATCCTTGAGTCGTGACGGTGAGCGCGAGCGGCCCCAGGCCGCGCACCCACGGCGAGCCGGACAGGAGGGCCGCCGAGCGCAGCGTCGGCTCCAGGGCGCGGGCGAACCGCTCGTGAGGCCGCACCTCACACGCGGCACGCAGGTCCAGGTCCGAGATGTCAACGAGCTGCTGATCGGCCGATGTTTCGTCGAGTAGCACGCGGCGCCTCCCTCCCCCAGGGCAGACAACCTTTCTTCATCGGCCGCCCGCCGGGCCCGCCTTGATGCCACGGCGGGCCACCACGCGGCACGTCAGCCGGCCGTGCCGGTCAGGCGGAGGATGCCCTCTGGCGCGAGCGTGACGCGCCCGGCAGGGGTGTCGAGCGTCACGCCACTCTCGAAACCCATCTGGATGATCCTGCCTTCGTGGGTGACGCCGGCGCATTCAGCTCGGGCCTCCCGCCCGACAAGGCCCAGGTGACGCAGCCACCCCACCTCCAGCGGCCCCTCGCCCTCGTCCAGCAGGCGGCCATACGCCTCGTCGAGCATCGTGAGCAGCAGCCGGGCCACGTCGTCCGTCGCCACGTCGGCCCCCTGCGCGCGGAGCGACGTGGCGTCCGGCAGGCCGGCGGCGAGGAGGTCGGCCTCCGTCTGCCGCACATTCAGCCCGATGCCGGCGACGAACGGCCTCCCGCCTGTGCGCTCGATGAGGATGCCGGCGACCTTCTTGCCGTTCAGCTGCACGTCGTTCGGCCACTTGATGCGCGGCCCGACGCCGGTGAGCCGGCGCGCCGTCTCGGCGACACAGACGGCGGCCCAGGCGGTCAGCACGACGGCACGTCCGACGCCGGGCGGGACGACGACGCTGAGCAGGACGCTGGACCGGGGCGGCGCCTGCCAGACGCGCCCGTGGGTGCCGCGCCCGGCGGTCTGTTCGTCGGCGAGGTAAGCGATGCCGGGCCGCCCGTCGTCCAGCGCCAGCGTGTTGGTGCTGGCGGCGCGTTCGAGCACGACGACCTCGCGGCCGACGTAACGGTTGCCGGTGTGCCAGGTGTCCCTCATCGGTGGCTCCGTAGGGCAGGCTGCCAGCCTGCCATCCGTCGGGCAGGCTGCCAGCCCGCCCTACGCGAGCTCGGGGGCCGCCAACACCCCTGACAGGTCGCCGTCCAACAGGAATCGCTCCCCGGCCGACCCGTGCGGCCACTCGTGCGGCCTGGCACACAGATTCGCCTTGACGGGATTGCCGTTGATGTAATCGACGATCCGCCCGACCTCATCGTCATCGCGTGCCCAGTGGTCGTAGGATTCGGCCTGCCAGAATGTCCCTCTCCGTCCCAGGGCGGCGTTGGCCTTGTTCGCCGTGTAACTCTTCAGGCTGTGCATGATGTCCGAGAGCGGGCTGCCCGCGTCGGCGGTCTCCCCGATCAACTGGGCTCCTCTGCGTAAAGGGGCGAGGGGCTGGAAGAGAGCGTGGACGTGGTTGGGCATGATGCAGTATGCGACGAGATGATACTTCACACCGTCGTGATGGTGGAGGTTGTCCTTGATGATGGCTGCGATGGCCGGCCTTGCGAGCCAGTCCACCGTCACGTTCCTGTCGAGGTAGTCGTCATACCGGGCGAAGAGCTGCTTGTGCGCGACCCGGCGGGGTTCTGCCCCTTCCGTCGGCACGGGCTGAATTTCGCGCCACGCGCGGAGCACATCGCCAGGGATCGTGCCCGCGAGCCGATAGGTGACGAAGTGGACCGCCCCCGGCACGTACCAGTGTGGGAGCCGCCGCCGCGTGATGACCTCCTGAGGATTCATGGGCCGGCCTCGCGGGTGACGTGCGTTGGTCATCGGCGTTGTACCCCGCCGATGCGTAGGCGTCCACCGCCGTAGGGCAGGCTGCCAGCCTGCCTGTTCTCGTTGGCGGGCTGGCAGCCCGCCCGACGATGGCCGGCAGGCTGGCAGCCCGCCTGTTCTCGTTGGCAGGCTGGCAGCCTGCCCTACGATCCGTAGTCGAGCCCGATGTCCAGGGCGACGGCGGAGTGCGTCAGCGCGCCGACGCTGACGCGGTCAACGCCCGTCGAGGCGATCTCGCGCAGCGTCGCCAGCGTCACGCCCCCCGACGCCTCCAACTTCACCGGCGCGTCCCCGCGCCGACGCACCGCCTCGCGCAGGACGTCCGGCGGCATGTTGTCGAGCAGGATGATGTCGGGGCGCACGGCGAGGGCCGCGTCGAGCTGCTCCAGCGTGTCCACCTCGATCTCGACGGGCACCCCCGGGAACATCGCCCGCGCACCCCTGACGGCTGCTTCAATCTGCAATCTGCAATCTGCGATCTGCAATCCTGCGAGATGGTTGTCCTTGATGAGGACGCCGTCGTGCAGGCCCATGCGGTGGTTGTGCCCGCCGCCCATGCGGACGGCATGCTTCTCCAGCAGCCGCCACCCCGGCGTCGTCTTGCGCGTGTCGAGGAGCCTCACCGGCAGGCCAGCCACCTCGGCGGCGTACCTCGCCGTCTGCGTCGCCACGCCGCACAGACGCTGGAGGAAGTTGAGGGCCGTCCGCTCGGCGGTGAGGATGGAGCGCATCTTGCCGCGGACGGCGGCGATGCGTGTGCCCTTCTCCAGCCGCGTGCCGTCGGGGACGAGGGCGTCGAAGGCGACGGACGGGTCGACGGCCTCGAAGACGAGGCGGGCGGCGTCGATGCCGGCGAGGACGCCGGGGGAGCGCGACACGAAGGACGCCTCGCCGTTCAGCCCGCCGGGCACGACGGAGGTACTGGTGAGGTCGCCGGCGGAGCCGAGGTCCTCGTCCAGCGCGAGGCGGATCAGGGCGCGGCAGGCGGCGGCTTCGGCGTCGGTGTACGGCATGTGTCGGCTCGCGTTGTTGTCCGATCCTGCGTCCCGCGTAGTTTACGCCTCCGCCCCGGCCTTGACGCGGTGTCCGGCACGAGCAGCTCACCAGGGCGGCCCCGAGACATCCGCCAGAGGCGGTATCCGTGATTCCGGGATGACCACGCGGGCCGAGCGGGCCACGCCCGGCTCCCTGGTGATCAGCCCCAGCGATTCCAGTTTGACGAGCATGTCGTGGACGGCCGGGGGCGTCACGCGGAAGAATTTCTGGAGGTCGGCCTCCGCCGGCCCGCGCCGGTGCATCTTCCGGTACAGGTGGATGAACGCGAGGAACTGCCCCTGCCGGGCCGTGAACGTGGCCCCGGCCCCGGCGGAGTGCGGTTCGGCGGGGCGGTGTGAGGCTGGAGGCGGTTCAACCCCTCCGCCCTTCACCGGCAGCCTGACCGGCCCCTCGGCCAACCCGAATTCGCGGAGCCAGAAATCCGCGATGTCCCGCAACGGCGGTGCGGAGGACGGGGTCAGCCCCGTCCCCATCGAGGGGGAGTAGGTCTCGGCGTAGTGCCGTGCCGCCTGGTACGCCCAGGTCGGGGCCTCGTCCGGCCGGGCGAGCAGGCAAGCCGCCGCGTACTCCACCAGCAGCAGATGCCGGTCGATGATGAGCCGGACGGAGCCCCACTGGATCGGCTCATGTTCGTCCTGGGCCGCACGCATCCGGGCCAACAGATCGCGCAGAGCGCGGTGGTGGGTCTCGGTTGGATCGACGGCCCAGGTATCCATCTCGGCAAGGGCGTCGATCATCATCTGCCTGTGGGCCGCCTGCACGGGCGTCTCGGATGCCGCAGGGCGGGCGCGTTGGACCTGCTCCAACGCCTTGCGTGCGAGGAAGATCACGAAGCGGTTGGCGCGATCACGCTCCTTGCACAGCGCCTTGATCGATGTGAGGCGCGTGATCGAGATCGCCGTCCTGGCCTGCCGGGCCTCCTCGACGAGGCGGGCCAGCTTCTGGACCTTGAGCTGCACGTCACGCGGGACGGCCGTCGTCATGAGAACATCTCCCGTGCGGGGTCACGCCCGTTCTACCCGATCCCTGCGTGCCCGTTCGCTAGAATGGCACGGAGGGAGGCCCCATGAGCGACCAGCACCTCAGCCAGATCGCCACCCAGTGGACCATGCTCTTCGAGGCCCACAAGGGCCCCGACGACGGCGCCGCCAAGGCCCGCCGCGAGCTGATGCTCCGCTACTGCGGCGCCGTCTACCGCTACCTCGCCAAGGTCGTCCGCGACCCGCATCTCGCCGAGGAGCTGACCCAGGAGTTCGCCGTCCGCTTCCTCGAAGGGCGGTTCGGCCACGCCGACCCCGCCCAGGGCAAGTTCCGCAGCTACGTCAAGACCGCGTTGTTCCGCCTCGTCCACGACCACCACCGCGCCAAAGCGGCCCGCGTCAAGCAGGTGGCGCTCGACGACGACCACCAGGTCGCGGCCCCCGACGAGGCCGGCGCCGCCGAGGAGGCGTTCCGCGAGTCGTGGCGTCAGGAGCTGCTGGCCAGGGCGTGGCGTGGCCTGGAGCAGGTGCAGGCCGAGACCGGCCAGCCGTACCACGACGTGATGCGTCTGCGCGTGGATCAGCCGGACCTGGCGAGCGCCGACATCGCGGTGAGCCTCGGGGCGAAGCACGGCAAGGAGTACACGCCGGCGGGGGTGCGGCAGTTGCTGCACCGCGCCCGCGAGCGTTTCAGCGAGCTGCTGCTCGACGACGTGCGCCGATCTCTGGAGGGCGCGCCGATGGAGCGTGTGCAGGAGGAGCTGGCCGACCTGCGGCTGCTCAAGTACTGCCAGGACGCCATCGACAAAAAGCACGGCTGAAACGGGGGCATCTCGGCCAGGCGCCAGCCCGCCCCCGGCGGCTTCGGGCTGCCCGACGCCGGGATCGCGCAATTCGAGGGCCGAGCCGCGTCCCCCTTGGAGCCCCCCGTGCGCCGGCGTAAAGTGGAGGGGGAGCACGCGGCATCCGGGGGGGAGCGCCATGACGAAGCCGGCCGACAGCCTGGAGGGCCACGGGCCGCCGCCCACGGAGGCGCTGCCGCTCGACTCGGGCCGCACGCTGCAGGACACCCCACGCCACTCCGGCTCGACCGTCACGGGGCCGGCGCCGCCGCCCCCCGAGCCCGCCCCCTGCGAATTCCCCAAGGCGTTCGGCAGGTTCCGCCTGACGCGCCGCATCGCCCGCGGCGGGATGGGCGAGGTGTTCGAGGCCGAGGAGCTGACCGCCGAAGGGGGGGAGGTCGTCCGCCGCGTGGCGCTGAAACGCATCCTCCCCCGATACCTCCAGTCCGAGGCGGCCGTCGAACGCTTCCGCCGCGAGACGCAGGCGGGCAAGGCGCTCGACCATCCGAACATCGTCCCGGTGTATGAGTCGGGCGACGTGAACGGCGAGCATTACTTCACCATGCCCTACGTCGCGGGCGGCGACCTGTCACGCCACGTGGATGGCCCCCGGCTCACGCCACGCCAGGCCGCCCGCGTGGTGATGCAGATGGCCCTCGCCGTCGAGTACGCCCACCGCGGCCCCGGCAAGGCGGTCATCCACCGCGACATCAAGCCGCAGAACATCGTCCTGCAGCCCGCCGCCGCGGCGGGCGAGGCCGACCTCGGGGACGACTCGCGCCTGTCGTTCATCCCCCGCCTGACCGATTTCGGGCTGGCCCGCCTGGTGACCGAGGAGAGCAGCCTGTCGCTGTCGCAGAAGGGCGAGGTGATGGGGACCCCCGGCTTCATGCCGCCGGAGCAGGCCCTCGGCGAGGTGGACGCCATCGGGCCGGCCAGCGACGTCTACGGCCTGGGGGCGGTGCTGTACGCCCTGCTGGCCGGCCACCCCCCGTTCCCGAAGCCCGCGGGCCGGGCCGTGCCGGTCCTGGTGATCCTCGACCAGGTGCGCAACCAGGAGCCGGACCGCCCCGGCCTCCGCGCACCCGCCGTGCCCCCGGAGCTGGAGGACGTCTGCCTCAAGTGCCTGCGCAAGGAGCGGGCGGACCGCTACGCCAGCGCGGGCCAGCTCGCCGAGGCGCTCGACGACTTCCTCGAGGGCCGGCCGAGGATCAGGCACACGCCGCGCCGCGCCGGCTGGCTGGGCCGGGCGTGGGCCCGGCTTCTCCAGTCCATGCGCAAGCACCCGGTCCGCACCGGCTACATCGTGACCAGCGCCGTGGCCCTCATCCTGCTGGCCGTGACCGTCTGGCGGATCCCCGTCTGGCAGGCGCAGCAGACGCGCCGCCAGGCCGAGGCGTTCGCGGCGGCCGCCCTGGCGGAGGAGGGGCGCGACAGGGGGCAAGCCATCCGCCTGTACTTCCGGGCCGTGGAACGCTACGAGGGGGTGATAGGCGATGCGCCGCCCGACGCCGGCTCGCTGCCGCTGCACCTGGCGCGGGCCGAGGCCCGCATCCGCCGGGCCGCCCTCCTGAAGGACGAGCCGAAGGACCGCAAGGAGGCCGAGGAGGACCTGCGCCTCGCCGAGCAGGAGCTGGACGCGCTGTCGGCCGCCGCCCCCGACAATGCCTCCCGTCGCACCCTGCTGGCCGACGCCTGCCAGATGATGGCCGAGGTGATCAGCGCCCCCGACACGCCGGCCGCCCACGAGAAGGCCCTGCCCGCCTACCGGAAGGCGCTGGCGCTGCGCGAGGCGCTGCTGGCCGCCGAGGAAGGCGACCCGGCCCGCCTCCAGGCGCTGGCCCGATGCCACGGCTACATGGGTGACTCGTTCCTCATGCTGGGGGACGGCGCGCGGTGCCGGCAGGCCTACGAGCGTGCGAAGGCCGCACGCGAGGCCGTCCTGGCCCTCGTCCCGCCGGGGGACGTGAAGGGCCGGGTCGTCGCCCAGTGCCTCCACGCCCGCGATTACTGGAACTTCGGGGCGCACGCCGAGCGTTTCGGCACCCTCGACGAGGCCCGCCGCTGCGCCATCCAGCGTGTGGCCTATTACGACGACGAGATGCGGAACGTGTCCTCGCTCCCCGGCGAGTTCCGCGCCGAGAAGGCCGACGCACTCACCTGGGCCGCCAACATGGAATTGAACTCCCTGCCCGAGGGCGCGGCGCGGCCCTCCTTCGCCAGCCCTCTGAAGCGGCTCGAACGCGCCCTGGAGGAGGTGCGGGCGCTGGAGAAGTCCGTGCCGCAGCCCCGTTTCGATGTTGACGCGGCGCGGGCCTGGGCTCTCCTGGTGCGGGGCAAGGCCCTGCTCCTGTTGGGCGAGGACGGACGCAAGGACCTGGAGGACGCCCGGAGCTTCTACCAGGACCCGGAGACGCCCGGTTACCCAGTCCTCCGTTACCGCCTGGCGCTGACCCTGACGCTGCTCGCACGTGACGCCGGGGACGAGCGCCAGGCCGTCGAGGCACTGGAGCGGGCGATCTCCGCGGGATTCAAGAATTTCCCCCGGCTGCGGCAGGAGAAGGGGTTCGCCCGGATGCGGGACCGGCCGGCGTTCCTCACCGCCATGAAACGGATCGAGGAGCCGGGCCGCTGAGCGGGGCACAGGCGGCGGGGTCAGCGATCACGCCCTGGCCGCGGCGGCCTCCGCCACGTCGCCGGAGGCCTTGCGGATCGCCGCCCAGCTCGCGCGGTGATAGCGTTCGGGCAGGTCGAGCGCCTCGCCGTCGGCGGCCCTGGCGCGTTCGCCGGACTTGGCGAGGTACGTCCTGTTCACGACGCCCTTGTTGTGGACGAGGATGTCGCGCGTGGACTTGATCTCGGCGAGCGCCTCGATCTCGTCTGGTGTGGGCGCGTCGATCTTCACGAGCCTGCCCAGGTAGGCGAACCAATCGCCGACACGCTCGTACTTCAGCTCGTTCAGCTCGCGGTCCACGACCGAGAGGAGGACGGCCTCCTTGTCCGGCGCGTCGATGATGGCGCCGACCTCGACCTGCTTCTTCGACAGGCTGCGCGGGTGGGCGGCGAGCCACAGACGCAGCAGGCCGAAGACGAAGTCCTCGAAGACGGAGACGAACTGCTGGAAGGTGGCCGACGCGAGATTCTTCTGTCTGTAGTCGGCGGAAAGGGCGATGAGTTGTTGCTCGTCGACGCGCGTGCCGGTGTCCGGGTTGTCGAAGGTGAACGTCTTGCCCGACTTCACGTCCTTCTGGATCTCGAGCCAAGCGAGGCACGAGAAGGTGAAGTAATCATGCGCGGCGTCAAGCTCCGCGTTGGTCCGGGCGAGGAGCGTCCGGATGTCGTCGGCGAGGGCCATCGTGACCGCCTCCGGGTCAGGGGACGCTGTCGAGCAGCTCCTGGACGCGGCGTGCATCCCGCGTCCGGTCGAGGTGGATCGTACTCCAGGGCGGCCGGCCACCAGAGGTGACGATCCAGCTATCCACCAGATGTGGGATGCCGTTCTCTTCGAGCAACTGTTTGGCGGCCGGGATCTGCGAGACTGGCAGCGTGAACCACGCCTGGAGCGTCCCTCCCTGGACCTCGATGGGCGTGTTCGTCGTGGTGTCGATCATGTCATCCCTCCTTTCCACGCCATTATACCGCGGGCGTTGCCTTTCGCCCCGGCGTCCGTAGCCCATCAACAGCCCCACAGAGGCCCCGCCATGCGCACCCTGCTCGTCCTCCTCGCCCTCTCCTCACCCCTCCGTGCCGACGACAAGAAAGACGAGTGGCGGCCCCTGTTCAACGGCCGCGACCTCGACGGCTGGACGCCCAAGATCACCGGCCACGACCTCGGCGTCAACTTCGCCAAGACCTTCCGCGTCGAGGACGGGCTGCTCAAGGTCCGCTACGACGGCTACAAGGACTTCGACAAGCAGTTCGGGCACCTCTTCTTCAAGGAGAAGTTCTCGCACTACGTCATCCGCATCGAGTACCGCTTCGTCGGCGAGCAGTGCAAGGGCGGGCCCGGCTGGGCGCTGCGCAACTCCGGCCTGATGTTCCACTGCCAGGACCCCAAGACCATGCGCAAGGCCCAGGAGTTCCCCGTCTCCGTCGAGGCGCAATTCCTCGGCGGCGTCGGCAAGGGCACGCGGGTGACGTGCAGCGTCTGCTCGCCGGGGACGAACATCGTCATGGGCGGCAAACTCGTCACCACGCACTGCATCCCCAGCAAGTCCAAGACCTTCGACGGCGACCAGTGGGTCACCGCCGAGATCGAGGTCCACGGCGGCGGTAAGGTCATCCACCGCGTCAACGGCGAGGCGGTCATCGAGTACGAGAAGGTGCAATTCGACCCCAAGGACGCCGACGCCAAGAAGCTCATCAAGGACGACAAGTTGATCATCGAAGGGGGGTACATCGCGCTGCAGGCGGAGAGCCACCCCATCGACTTCCGCAAGGTCGAGATCAAGGTGCTGAAGAAGTGACCGTCGCCCGGCACGACCCCTACGAGGCGCTCCGGCACCCCGGCTACTCCCTCCTCCTCGCCGGCGCGATGACGGCCAGCCTGGCGGCCGCGGCGCAGACCGTGGCCGTCGGCTACGAGCTGTACCACCGCACCGATTCGGCCCTGATGCTCGGGCTGTCGGGGCTGGTGCAGTTCCTGCCGATCCTGCTGTTCGCCCTCCCCGCCGGGCAGGCGGCCGACCGCTTCAGCCGCAAGCACCTGTATCAAGGCGCGGTCATCGCCCAGGCGGGGTGTTCGGCGGCGCTGGCGTGGCTGTCGTACACGCAGGCGCACCCGGCGATGTTCCTCTGGGTGCTGTTCCTGTCCGGCTCGGCGCGGGCGTTCACCATCCCCGCCCGCCAATCCCTGGTGTCGCAGCTCGTGCCGCTGGAGGCCCTGCCCAACGCGATGGCGTGGAACAGCAGCGGCTGGCAGCTCGCCAACATCGCCGGCCCCGCCGCCGGCGGGCTGCTCATCTCGTTCGTCCCGCCGTGGGTGGCGTACCTGTGCGCCGCCGTCGGCGCCGCGACGTGCGCCGCGGTGATGATCCCCGTGCGTCCGAGGGCCGGCCTCGTCCGCGCCCCGGCCACCTTGCGCGGCCTGTTCGAGGGCCTGTCGTTCGTCTTCGCGACGCCTCTGCTCCTGTCCGCCATCACACTCGACCTGTTCGCGGTGCTGCTGGGCGGGGTCACGGCGCTGATGCCGGTGTTCGCGCGGGACATCCTGCACGCCCCGCCGTGGGGGCTGGGGGTGCTGGTGTCGGCCCCCGCCGCCGGGGCGTTTGTGATGGCGTTCGTGATGGCGCACCGCCCGCCCCTGGCCAGGCCGGGGCGGGCCATGATGCTGGCCGTCGTCGGCTTCGGGCTGGCGACCGTCGCCTTCGCCTTCTCGCGCAACCTCTGGCTGTCGGCGGCGCTGCTCGCCGTCGCAGGCGCGTTCGACAACGTGAGCGTGGTGGTGCGCGGCACGCTGATGCAGATGGTGACGCCCGACGAGATGCGTGGCCGGGTGTCGGCGGTGAACGCCGTCTTCGTCAGCTCGTCGAACGAGCTGGGCGAGTTCGAGTCCGGCGCGCTGGCAGCGCTGATCGGCGCCGTGGCGACGGCGGCGGCCGGCGGCGTGGCGACGCTCGTCGTCGTGGGCCTGGTCGGGCTGTTCGCGCCGTCGCTGTGGGGCCTCGGACCGCTGGCGGGGCTGCGGCCGGCCGCCCCCCCGCCCCCGCCGGACGGCCCAGCCGACGCGCGGGGGCCGGGCGGCCTCATGCCGCCCCCTCACCGCCGCGAGGGTGGAACTTACGGTGGATCGCCTTGAGGCGCTCGCGGTCGATGTGCGTGTAGCGCTGCGTCGTCTGGATGCTGGCGTGGCCGAGCAGCTCCTGCACCGTGCGCAGGTCGGCGCCGCCCGACAGGAGGTGTGTCGCGAAGCTGTGCCGCAGGGTGTGCGGGCTGGCCTTGCCCGGCAGGCCGGCCCGCTTGACGTACTTCTTCACCAGGGCCCACAGGTTCTCACGCTGGAGGCGTTTGCCCCCCCGGCTGACGAACACCCACTCGCAGTCCGCCGACGACTTCACCAGCGAGGGGCGCTGCTTCTCCAGGTATTCGCGCAGGACGGTGACGGCGACCCGCCCCAGCGGGACGATGCGCTGCTTGCCGCCCTTGCCCATGCAGCGGCAGAACGCCGAGGACAGCTCCAGGTCCTGCATGCGCAGCGTCACCACCTCCGACGCACGGCTGCCGGTCGCGTACAGCGCCTCCAGCAGGGCGCGGTCGCGCAGATAATACTTGTCCGCCGCCGTCGGCGCCTCCAGCAGCCTGTTCACCTGCTCGGGCCCCAGCACCTGCGGCACCCTGACCCACAGCGACGGCGACGCCAGCAGCTCGACGGCGGTCTGCGTGGTGCGCTCCTCCATCTTCAGGAAGCGGTAGAAGACCTTGAGGGCGACCAGATGGCGGGCCACGCTGGGCGGCTGCAAGGCGCAATCCTCTCGCAGATGCAGGACGTAGTTGGCGAGCTCCGGGAGGGTGGGGCGGAGGTGGTCGCGCAGCCCGCCGGCCTCGGCCCAGGCGGCGAAGCGCTCCAGGTCGCGGCCGTAGGCCAGCACCGTGTTGGCGGCCAGGCCGCGCTCGGACCGGATGAAGTGGGTGAACGCCTGCACGTCGCCGCGGAGCTCGGACATCGCCTGATCCCCCCAGGTTGCCAACAGCCGTCATCGGCACTGGGAGGGCGTCGGCGTGAGGCGGAGTGGCGCGTTGGGCTTGCCGCGGCGCGGCGGGGCGTGTTACAACCGCCACGCTGCTTGACGTGCCCCCGCCGACCCCGTCTTTAGGGCCTCCGCGAGCCAACCACGCTCATGAAGAACTTCCTGCGCGCCCTCCAGCACGCCTGGCCGTACCGCTGGCGCCTGCTGATCTCCATGCTGTGCGCCCTGGCGGCGGCGTTCCTGTGGGGGGCGAACTTCACGTCCATCTACCCCGTGCTCAAGATGCTGCACACGGGGGAGAGCCTGCACAAGTGGGTGGAGGGCGCGAAGTCACTCGCCGACCAGGACGCCGAGCGGTATCAGACAGAGGTCGATAAGCTGGAGGCCAGGCTCCAGGCCCTCGCCAAACTCCCGCACGACAAGAAGGTGCAGCAGCAGCAGGCGGACGTGGCCGGGCAGCTCGCCGGCAAGGAGAGCAAGCTCGCCGCCGCCCGGCACCGGCAGTACTGGCTCCAGGTCGCCAAGGGCTACATCGTGGCCTTCCTGCCCGACGAGGCGTTCTCGGCCCTGGCGTTCATCGTGGGCATCATGCTGGGCGGGTTCGTCCTCAAGTGCTTCTTCGAGTTCATCCAGGAGTCGCTGGTCGGGACCATCGTCAACTGCTCCATCCGCGACCTGCGGAACCGCTTCTTCCGCCAGGCCATCCACTACGACGTCGGGCAGTTCCGCGAGAAGGGCACCACCGAGCTGATGGCCCGCTTCACCAACGACATCGAGGCGGTCGGCGTCGGCCTCAAGATCCTGTTCGGCAAGATCGTCGCCGAGCCGCTCCGCATCGTCTCCTGCGTCGCCCTGGCCTGCTTCATCTCCTGGCAGCTCACGCTGCTGTTCCTCATCCTCGTGCCGGTCGCCGTCCTCGTCCTGCACCGCGTCAGCAAGGTGATGAAGAAGGCGACGCGGCGTGTGCTCGAGCAGATGTCCAGCCTGTACAAGATCCTCCAGGAGGCGTTCCAGGGCATCCGCGCCGTCAAGCTGTTCACGATGGAGGCGCGCGAGCGCCGCCGCTTCGCCGAGGCCACGCGCGACTACCACGAACGGGCGGCCCGCGTCGCGTTCATCGAGGCGTTCTGCGACCCGATCATCGAGATCCTCGGGCTGACCGCCGTCGCCCTCGCCCTCCTCGCCGGGTCGTGGCTGGTGCTGACGCGGAAGACCAGCCTGTTCGGCGTCCCGCTCACCAGCCAGCCGATGGAGCCGGAGACCCTCCTCCAGCTCTACATCCTCCTGGCCGCGACGGCCGACCCGGTGCGCAAGCTGTCGAGCGTGTTCACGCGGCTGCAGTCGGCGTTCGCGGCGAGTGACCGGGTGTTCGCGGCCCTCGACGTCACGCCGAAGGTGACGGCCAACCCGGACGGCCCGCCGGTGCCGCGCCCGGTGCCGCAGGCGTCGCCGGCGCGGGCGTACGTCGAGTTCCGCGACGTGTGCTTCTCCTACGAGCCGGGCAAGTCCACCCTGTCGAACATCAACCTCGCGGTGCGGGCCGGCGAGACCATCGCGCTGGTGGGGCCGAACGGCTGCGGGAAATCGACGCTCGTCAGCCTGCTGCCTCGGTTCGCGGACCCCGACCACGGGAGCGTGCTGGTCGGGGGGCAGGATCTGCGCAAGGTGAACCTGCGGTCGCTGCGCCGCGAGGTGTGCCTGGTGACGCAGGACACGATCCTGTTCGACGACACGGTCTTCAACAACATCGCCTACGGGTCGCGGGGCGCGACGGCCGAGATGGTGGAGCGGGCCGCCAAGCTGGCGATGGCCCATGAGTTCATCATGGGGCTGCCGGAGGGCTACCAGACGCGGATCGGGCAGATCCGCGACGTGTCGGGCGGCGAGAAGCAGCGCATCGCCCTGGCACGGGCGTTCCTGCGTGCCCCGAGCATCCTCATCCTCGACGAGTTCACCAGCGCGGCGGACGCCGAGAAGGACCTCGACATCCACCGCACGCTGCAGGAGTTCAAGCAGGGGCGGACGCTGTTCATCATCACGCACCGGCTGAACACGTTGGCCATCGCCGACCGCATCGTCGTCCTCGACGAGGGCCGGATCGTGGCCGTCGGCACGCACTCGGAGCTGATGGCGTCGTGCGCGGTGTACCAGCGCCTGCACGAGGCGCACTCCCAGCGGATGGTGGCCTAGGGAGGAGTGCAGAGTGCAGAGTGCAGAGTGCAGAGTGAAAGAAGAACAGCCGACGCCCGCCCGACACTTCTTCTTCCGCTCTGCACTCTGCACTCTGCACTCTGCACTCCTCCTCCTGGCAGGCTGGCTCTTTCTCGCGGGCCTGGGTGAGCGCGAGCTGTACTCCAGCCACGAGGCCCGCGCGGCGCAGGACGTCGCCGGATTGCTGGCCTCGGGCGACGGGGTGCCGCGGCTGTTCGACGGCCGCGCCGACACCCAGAAGCCGCCGCTGTACTACTGGCTGGCGGCGCTGTTCGCCTGGGCCGGGTGCCCCCCCGAGTGGGCCGTCCGCCTGCCGGCGGCGCTCGCCGGGCTGGGCGTCGTCGCGCTGGTCCTCTTCGCCGGGGCGCGGCTCGGCAGGCCGTGGGCGGGGGTGTTCGCGGCGGCGGTGCTGGTGGGGTCGATCCACTTCCCCTGGCTGGCACGCATCGGCCGCATCGACATGCCGCTGGCGTTCACGACGACGGCCGCCGGGCTGGCGTTCCTCCTGGCGCTCCGCGGCGAGAGGGGGTGGCTGATCGCGGCGTGGCTTGCGTGCGCCGCCGGGGTGCTGCTCAAGGGGCCCATCGGCCTGGCCCTGCCCGCCTCCATCGTGGCGGCCCTGCTGCTGGCCGAGGGCCGCTGGCCGGCGGTGTGGGAGGGGCGTGCATGGCTGGGGGTTCTGGGCGAGGTCGGATTCTGGTGGGGCGTGCCGCTGGTGCTGGCGCTCACCGTGCCGGTGTTCGCCTGGCTGCACCTGCGGACCGGCGGGGCGTTCACCGAGGAGTTCTTCTGGCTGCACAACGTGGCACGCGGGCTGGGCGGGTCGCGCCTGCGGGCGCACGTGTGGTGGCTGTACGGCCCGTATCTGATGCTGTACCTGCTGCCGTTCAGCCCGCTGCTGCTGGCCGCGTTGTGGCGCCCGATGTGGCGCGACGGCCTCGCCCGCGCCGGGCTGGCGTGGATGTGCGGGGCCGTCCTGCTGTTGAGCGCCGCGAAGTTCAAGCGGGCCGACTACCTCCTGCCGGTGTATCCGGGGGCGGCCCTCTTCGTGGGGTGCCTGCTGGAGCGGTGGATGCGCTCGCGCCCGCGCCTCGTCCTGTGGGGCGCCGGCCTGGCGCTGGCCGGCGCCGTGGCGGCGTGGGGCGTGTATCTGCACGTCCGCCTGCCGGCGGAGCGGGGGTACCGTGATTACCGGCCGTTGGCGGGGGTGATCCACCGCGAGGGCGGGGAGGTGGTGTTCTTCCGTGCGGAGGCCCACGCGCTGATGTACCGCGTGGGCCGGCCATCGCCGCTGCTCGTAGAATGGCGGGAGCTGCGCGAGGCCGTCGGCATCGGGCCGACGCTCGTCGTGCTGCCGCCGCAGGCCCTCGCCGACGCGGTCCGCGAGATGCCGGGTATCCGGCTGGAGCGGGTATCCGGCACGGCGGAGCTGGCGGGCGGGCGGCACGAGAGGCCGCTGCTCCTCGTGCGGGCGATCAGGGACACGAACCACCATGCCGCTGGCCCCCGAGCTGCCGAAGATCCACGACGCCCCCCTGGGCGTGCTGCTCCTGGCCCGTGAGGACACGGCCCACGCCGAGGCCGTCACGCGCCGCTGGATGGATTGGCTGGAGAAGCGCGGCGGCGAGTGGCAGCTCCTGGTCGTCGACGACGCCAGCGCCGACGGGACGGCGGAGAAGATACAGGCCATCGGGCACCCGCGCCTGCGTGTGATCCGCCACGAGGCGGCCAGGGGCGAGGGGGCGGCGCTGCGGACGGGGCTGGCGGCCCTGGAGACGCCGCTGATCTTCTACACGCTCCTCCGCCCGGAGTACACGCCCGACGGCCTGGAGGCGATGCTCACGCACAAGGTGCCCGTCGGCGAGGAGGGCAAGGAGGGGTTGGAGATCGACCACGTCCACCTGATCTCCGGCTGCCGCGCCGGCGAGCCGGTCCCGCCGACGCTGCGCACGCTCGGCTGGCTGTGGCGGTCCTTCTGCTGGCTGGTGTTCAGCTACGAGGCCCGGCCCCTGCCCGGCTGGCTGGGCTTCTGGCGGCACGCCGCCGGGCAGTGGATGTGGTGGGTGTTCGGCCTGCGCTACGCCGACCCGACCTGCCCCTACCGCCTGCTGCGCCGCGACATCCTCCCGCGCATCATCATCCAGTCGGACTCGGCGTTCGCCCACGCGGAGCTGCTGGCGAAGTCCAACTTCCTCGGCCACATGCTGGCCGGCGAGCAGGTGCCCCTGCCGGTCAAGCCGCCGGCATACCGCGGCGACTACGCGGCCCTGTACGCCGACGCCATGCGCGTGGCGAACAACCCCGACTTCGGCCCCGCGGTGCTGCCGGCGCCGGCCGCCGTGGCGGAGGGCGGGTAGGACGCCGGGATGGCGGCGGCCGGGCCATTGCATTGCATTTCACCCCCCCCCACACACCCCTGAAATGCAAGTCCTGGACACTGAGTCACCTGGCCACTTCTGGGAGTCACCTGCTCACTTCCCTCCCGAATGCGCAGGTGACTCTGGCGTTGATCGACGCACCGTGTCGCGGATCGTCTACGAGTGCGCGAGTCACCTGCTCACCCGCTCACATGCTCACCACGGAGAGCGAGTCCTTCGGCGTCCGCCGGCGGTGAGGGAATGTCGGGGACAATCAGCGCCCGCGCTCATTGACACCCAAACTGCTCTGTGAATCGCCCGCCCCGTATGGTGTGATACTCTGGTGCTTCGACCTTCACCCGAGGAGGGCATGACCCCCGGGCGAGCGGCGCGGCGTGAGCCCGCCGTGTCTCCCACTCGCTGCACGCTCACGCCCCTCCCGTGAGTGCAAATGGCCGGCACATACGCGGCGTCCGCGCGACGGGCCGCTTCACCGGCGTCCCCCGGGACGCCCTCTCCCGCCAACTCGCCAGGGACAGGGCCCGCGCCGCCACGGGGTGGGCTTGGCCGCGCCCGCCGACGCCGGGGTGCGCCCGGGGCCGGCCTCGCCGCCACACTCGCGGGGGTTGTGGGCCGGTCTCCGCCCCGCTATCATGCGCGGATGGGGGGCGATTTCCTCCACAGTTTCCCAGCCCAGGAGTGGCAGGGATTCCGCAGGCAGCACAGGAGTACGCTGTGGTTTGAAGGGATGGGGATGACCCGGAAGACCGACTACGTCTCAGACAACGGGAGGATGGAGCCGTTCCAATTCACGATTACTGGCAAGGTTGACTACACGGGTAACCACCGGAAGGACGTGTCCGCTCCGAAGTGGGCTGTCCCGAAGTAATGAGGACAGTCGATCACCGCCAGGCAGAATGCCGAAATGAGGGGGTCATGCTTGCTTTCTCAGTCCAATCCGACCGCAACATGCTGGGACCGTTCTTGCTGGTGTGTGCCACGGCAGGCGGCGCTGGCCCCCCTGCGGGCCTCATGCCTCCCCCAAAGCCGGAGTTGACCTTGTTGCACCGGATCGAGCACGGCCTTGAGGCAGTTAAACTGGCCGCCTCGCCTGACTCAAGTACCGTTGCCACGCTTGGCTATCTGCGCGGGAATGACGAAGAGGTGTCCCCAGCCTTGCGGTTTTGGGACCTCAAATCGGGGAAGAAATCGGGCGAAATCCTCTGGAAGAAGAACTCCCCGCCCATCGTCTCTGTCGTTTTCGCCCCGGACGGGAAAACCGTCATCACGGTCGCGCTAGATGGGGTCGTGACTGTGTGGAGTCGTCGGACTTTGAAAGCCGTTCGGACCTTGGAGGCACCTCGTGAAGCAAGGACGCTGGCGTACTCCCCAGACGGTCGGTTCATCGCGGTCGGCAGTTCCCTCGGCAAGGTCCACGTGTGGGAAACGAAGTCGTGGAGTCCACACTGCACGCTTGCCGTACCGGGCGGGAAAGACTCGGAGGTCTGGGCGGCTTGCTTCTCGCCGTGCGGCCAGCACTACGCGGTCGTACTGAGCAGTGCTGTCATCCACATGTGGGAGTGTAAATCGTGGAAAAAGCAGTGGTCAATAGATGCTGGTCTTAAAGACCCGGATATTGAGCCAGGCTTCTACTACGTTGACGCGCTATTCGCCCCGAATAGTCGATACCTCGCGGGCATCATCAAGCAGCCACATGAGTCCCTTACTGTTGGAAAGCACAAGGTGCCCCCTCGCGGTGTCACCCTATTTGACACACGATCAGGGAAAGCAGTCGCGGGTTTCGGCCTCCAGATCACAGGGGCACGCGCGGCTGCCTTTAGCCTGGATGGCCGTTGGGGCTTCTCTGCCGGGACCAACCCCGGCCCGGCCAAAGAAGGGCTGGTCACAGTGACAGACCTTCATACTGGCAATGTCTGTCTCAAAAAAACATGCTTCAATAATGCATTGCCAGGAAAAATGATTGTAACTCAAAGTGGGAAAACGTTGATCGTTTCTAGGAACGATTCGACTGACGCCGCAGATCCTGACCATATCCTTGTGTTTAGTGTTGCTATCGGGAAATAGCGCCTGTGGGGCATCTGGGTAGTCGGTGCCGCAGAACTTCGACCGGCGCTTGGCAGAGACTCAGGGGTTGCACCTCGTCGGCGAAGTTGTCCACCCTCATCGTGTTCTTGCCGGCGCGGGGCGACGCATCCCGTGCTTTCCCACCGAGCGTGACTCGTGGGCGCGGTAGGAGGCGATGAGCCTCCCGCTGAAGTCCTCGTTGTCGTCCGGTTCGGCCATGTCGGCCTCCGTGGTTGGTCGAGGCGGCTGGGCCCCTTCCAACACGCTACCCCAGCGCGGTGCCTCGCGCCCAGGTCAGCAGGGCAGGCACGGGGCACGTGGCTCTCCACGGCGGGGCGGGGCCACGATCATCCCCCCGTTGGCGGCTCGCCGAGCAGCCTCCCCATCGCCCCTTCACGGCCTGGACGCGCCTGGCCACGGCGGCGTGGCCCTTGTGGCCCAGGCCCCTCGCGATCTCCGACACCGTCTTGCCGTGGCGCATGGCCAGCAGCAGGTGCCGGCTCCTCTGGTCGAAGAAGGCCAGCAGGTCGCGGAACATCACGTCGCCATCGCCGTCGGGCTCGCAGGCGGACCAGGTCGGCAGGTCGTCCACCGTCTCGACGAGCGTCACCTTGAGCCGCTCCCGTTTCCTGAAGAAGGACCGCTCGAAGTCCTCCTTCACCCAGGAGTGCCGGGCCGAGAAGTCCTCGGGCGCGCGGTGCGAGCGCAGGGCCTCCAGCACGGGGGCGAGCGAGCCCATGACGCCTGTGCTACCGCCGGTAATCCCTGTCAAAGTAATGACGAGAATGGGCGGAGGAAACGGCCTCCCCGAATGCGGCGATGCCGCGAGGGGAATTGCCATGTCCAAGATCCGCGACGACACCGGCCACGACGACCACGACGGCGACGAGATCCGCGACGCCCACGACACACCCCCGCCCGGCGACGCGGCGCCCGAGGCCGACACGCCGATCCACCTGCACTCGCCGGCGCGCGGCCGCCGGCTCGCCCGCAAGGCCACGCCCGCGCCGACGGCCAAGGCGCCGTCCACGGGGCTGACCTACGAGCAGCGCCTGCTCGTCCTCGACCTGTGGCGCCGCTCCAGCCTGCCCGCCGGCGACTTCGCGCCGCTGGTGGGCCTGTCCAAGTACACCCTCTACGAGTGGAAGCGCCGCTTCGAGGCCGACGGCCCCGCCGGCCTGGCCGACAGGCCGCGCGGCTCGCCGCAGGGCTCGCGCCTGCCCGAGGTGACGCGGCGCACCATCGTCATGCTCAAGCAGTCCCACCCCGACTGGGGCCTTCTCGGAGGGATGAGGGATGAGGGATGAAAGAAAGCAAAGAGAGCGACCGCCTGGTTCTGGTGCTCATCCCTCATCCCTCATCCCTCATCCCTCATCCCTCATCCCTCCTCAAGCCCGCCCCAACCAGCTCTGGCAGACCGACCTGTTCCCCTTCGTCCTCAAGCGCCAGAACAGGCGGGTCTACCTCGTGGCCTTCATGGACGACCACAGCCGGTTCATCACCGGCTACGGCCTGCACGCCAGCCAGTCCACGGCACTCGTCCTGGAGGTGCTGCGCGCGGCCCTGACGAGCCACGGCACGCCCGAGGAGGTCCTCACCGACAACGGCAGCCAGTACGTCACCTGGCGCGGCAAGAGCGCCTTCAGCAAGGAGCTGGAGCGCCGCGGCATCCGCCAGGTGGGGCCCCCCCCGCCCTACTTCGGCGCCTGCTGACGCTTCTCCGCCAGCTCGCGCAGGAGCCGCCGGGCCGATTCGAGGCGGGCCGGCGCGCCGTCGAGACGCGTGTCGCGCTCCCCCGCGCCGGCCTCGCTGCGCAGCCGCACCAGCTCGTCCCGCTGCCGGGCGATGTACTCCCGCTCGTTGGCCAGCTGCTCCCGCTCCCGCTCCAGCGCCTCGCGCTCGGCCTCCAGCGCCTCCGCCAGGGCCGACGCCGTCGCCTCGGTGTCCGCGTGCCTGGCCTGCATCTCCGCCTGCAGACGCTCCATCGACCGACGCTCGTTGGCCAGATCGACACGCTGGCGGACGATCTCCGCCTCCATCTCACGCTCCATCTCCCGGCACTTCGCCACCTCCTTGCGCAGGTGGCGCGAGTAGGCGTCCAGCTCGCCCTTGCGGGCCTGCTGCTCCTGATGCGAGACACGCAGACGCTGCTCGCGGCGGTCGAGGTCGTCGCGCTGCTTCTCGACGCCCCGGGCCTCCTCCATCTTCTCGCGGAGCCGCGCCCGCAGGCGCAGCGCCAGGTCGGTCAGGCGCCGCCGGGCGGCGTCGAGGCGGGCGACCTTGACCGGCACCGGCTGCTCCTTCAGGGCGGGCAGCCGGGCCTGGAAGCTGAACGCCCCGATCTGGATCACGTCGCCGTCGCGCAGGGGCTCCTCATTGACGGGCTGCCCGTTGACGCGCGTGGCGCGGCCCGAGCAGTCGCGGATCCGCCACCCGGAGGGCAGGCGGACGATGACGCAGTGCACGGGCGCGACCTCGGGCGACGCCAGGCCGATGTCGCACCCGGGCGCCTTGCCGAGCAGGACCACGTCGCGGTTGAGCGCGCGCACCTTGCGGCGTGTCTCGCCGTGCGTCACCACCAGGGCCGGCTCGCCCGCATGCACCGTTTCGTCGCGTGACTTTCGCATGGGGTCTGGCTCCGGAACGGACGGGATGTGAGAAAAGTGCCCGCACAACCCTAGCATGCGCATCAAGCCGCGGGAGTGAAAAAACCGGCCCGCGCCTGAAACGGGTGGCGGAGCGCCGCCGCAAGTGGGAAGATGACCCCTACGCACCCGAGACGAGGTGGGCGATGACGCAGGCGAATGAGCAGACCGCCGACGGCGGCGCCGCGGCCCCGATGACCGCCGAGCTGGGCATCGGCGGGCCGCCGTCGGCCGACGCCCCGGACGACGCCCCCGCCGCGCTGGGCCGCTTCGCCCTGGGCGGCGTCCTCGGCAAAGGCGGGATGGGCGCCGTGTTCAGGGGGCGGGACCCCGACCTCGGCCGCGACCTGGCCATCAAGATCCTGCTCGCGCGGCACGGCGACAACCCGCACCTGGAGCGCCGTTTCCTCGAGGAGGCGCGGATCGCCGGCGGCCTGGAGCACCCCGGCCTGCCGGCGGTCCACGAGCTGGGCCGGGCCGACGACGGGCGTCCGTTCTTCGCCATGAAGCTCATCAAGGGCGACACCCTCTCCGCCCTCCTCGCCGCCCGCACGTCCCCGGCGGAGGAATTGCCACGGTTCCTCGCCATCTTCGCGCAGATCTGCCACACGATCGCCTACGCCCACGCCCACGGCGTGATCCACCGGGACCTCAAGCCGGCGAACGTCATGGTGGGCGCGTTCGGCGAGGTCCAGGTCATGGACTGGGGCCTCGCACGCGGCAGGAGGGAGGAGGCAGGAGGGATCAGGGTTGAAGAGGCGCACGAGGGCCCCCTTTCACCCCTCCTCCCTCCCCCCTCCTCCCTCCTCACCCAGGCGGGCTCTGTGCTGGGCACGTTCGCCTACATGGCCCCGGAGCAGGCCCGCGGCGAGCCGGCCGACGAGAGGTCCGACGTGTTCGGGCTGGGCGCGCTGCTGTGCGAGATCCTGACGGGGAGCGCGCCGTACGGCGGCGCCCGCGCCTTCGAGCAGGCGTTCCGGGCCGACCTGGAGGACGCCCTGGCCCGGCTCGACGGCTGCGGGGCCGACCCCGCCCTGATCGGGCTGGCCCGGCGGTGCCTCTCCGCGGGCCCCGCCGGGCGGCCGTGCGACGCGGGCGCCCTCGCCGCCGAGCTGACCGCCTACTTCAGCTCGGTGGAGTGCCGCCTCCGGGAGGCCGAGCTGGCCAACCTGGAGGAGAGGGCGCGCCGTGCGGCGGCCCTGGCCGCTCAGGCGGAGCTGCAGCGGACACTCACGCGGCAGGTGGCCGAACGCCTCCGGGGAGATCTGGGCCGCCTCGAGATGGTGGGGCAGTCGTTGGCCCTCCTGATCGAGCAGCGCGCGGAGTGGGATGAAGGCCTCCTGGTGGGCTGGCTCGACGCCCTCCTGCGGAAGGAGGAGCGGATCTTCGGCCTCTTCCTGGCGTTCGAGCCCGGCGAATTCCGGCCGGGGGTGGAGGACTACGGCCTGTATCAGTACCGCGGCGGGCCGCTCGGGGCCGCCGTGACGAAGCACCTCGTCCCGCCCGCGTACCCCTACCGCGAGCTGGACTTCTACGCGGCGGGGCGCGCCACGGGCGGCGCCCACTGGACCGAGCCCTTCCTCGACGCGGACGGCGGCGACATCCCGATGGTGTGCTGCACGGTCCCGATCCGCCGCGGCGGGCGGTTCGTCGGCATCGCGAACGTGGACATCTCGGTCAAGTATTTCGAGCGGCTCGGGGGGTGGCTGCGGGAGCTGGACTTCGGGGAGGCGAGCCACGGCTTCGTCATCAGCCAGACGGGCCTCATCATCAGCCACCCGCGCCCGGAGTACGACTTCGCGTCCCTGGCGGCGGCGGACCGGCCGCCGCGCCACCTCGCGGATCTGGGCGGCGGAGACGCCTTCGCCGCCCTCGCCCGGCGCATCCTGGCCGAGGAGTCGGGCACCGGCACGGCGGCCGACCCGACGACGGGGAGGCCGGCCACCTGGATGTTCGCCCGCGTGCGCCCCGCCGGGTGGACGTTCGTCGCGGTCATCGAGGCGGGCGGCCCGCCGCGATAACCGCGCGTCTCCCGGCATTCACCATCGCGGCGGCCCATGATCGACCCGCACGAAGCGCCGACCACCCGACGACCCGCACGGCGGGCCGCCGTCGACCTTCGCCCTCAGCGGGCGGTCAGAGCCGGGGCGAGTAACGATCCGTCGTGGGGGCGAGGGCGGTGGCGGGCCCGTCCGGCAGGATGACGACCACGCCGCGGCCGCCGTCGACGCGCAGCCGCTGGCCGGTGCGGATGCGGCGGGTGACGCCCGGCAGGCCGGCGACGGCGGGCAGGCCGAACTCCCGGGCCACGATGGCCCCGTGGGAGAGGACGCCGCCGGTCTCCATCACCAGCCCCTTGGCGTGGACGAACAGCGGCACCCAGGCCGGGTCGGTGGAGGGGCACACGAGGATGTAGCCGTCGGCAGGCACCGGGCCGCCGGGGTGTTCCAGCACGAGGGCGGGCGCCTCCGCGACGCCGGCGGAGAGGGCGACGCCCTCCAGGGTGTCGGCCCCGCCGAGCGGCTGCGGCCTGCCGATGGCCTCCAGGTCGTCGCTGAACAGCACCTGGGGCACCTCCAGCGCCAGGGCCGCGGCGCGGCGGGCCTTGCGCTCGGCGATGAGGGCGGACAGGTCCTCGCCCTTCGTCAGGCGTGGCAGCTCGTCCGGCAGCAGGAAGAAGACGCCCGCATCGATGCGGCCGCGGCGGCCGACCTCCAGCAGGGCCCGGCGGAGGACGGCGAAGCCACGCATCAGGTGGTGCTTGGCGGTCTCGCGCAGGCCGAGGTAATCGTGCAGGCGGCGCACGTCGGGGACGAGGAGCGGCACCTGCTCGCCGCGCAGGTTCGGGCAGGCGGCGAGGCGCTCCTCGACAGTCGGCGGCTCGGCGTGGGCGGCGCCGGCGTGGAGGTTGGCGAGCAGCTCGGGGGACTCGCGCCAGCGCGGGCGCGACAGCTCCATCTCCTCCGGGCCGCGGTGTCCGAACCGGGCGAGGAACTCGTCGCGCGACATCCGCCCGGAGGAGAGGGCGCGGACGGCGTCGGCGAGGTCGGCGTCGGGGTCGGGGCGCACGCCCATGACGAGCGACTGGATGAGGGACTTCGCCGCCGCCGCCGGCATCACCGTGCCCAGGCGCTCCTCGAGGTGCGTCAGGCACAGCGCGGCCAGGGCGGTGGGCTTGAGGCTCTCCCGGGCGAAGTGCCTCGTGGTCCGCGCGATCCAGTGGCGGAGGTGGTCGTCCAACTGCTGATCGTTCAGCGACGCGGGGTCGATGGCGTCGGCCTCGTCGGCCTCGCGGAGGAAGGCGGGGGCGATCTCGTCGCGGTACTCGCGGGCGAACGTGGCGAGGAGGCGCTCGCGGACGCGCCCGCCGGACCAGATGCGCCACGCCAGCGCGGGTAACTGATATGGGAGGGTCAGCCAGAACGTCCACGGGAAGGCCCAGGCGTTGAGCCTCGGCGTCGGGTACAGGGCGCGGCGCGGGTCGGCCTTCAGCTCGGCGAAGGGGTGTTCCAGCGGCAGGTGGTGGTCGGACAGGCGCGGCTCGCGGGACAGGTTGCAGTAGGGCCGCCCGCCGATGAGGTCGAACGCGCACTCCTCGGCCAGGGCGGGGTCGGGGTCGAAGCCGAGGTCACGGTACATCATGCCGCAGGCGCCGCCCCCCGACATCATGCGGCGGACGATGTCCCACGTCATCGGCGTCGGCGCGGGCAGGACTTCGGACAGGTTGAAGCGGCCCCAGACGGTGCCACGCGGGTGGGCCTTCGCCCTGACGGCGGCGATCTCCCCCTGGCGCACCTTCTCCGGCTCGATGGCGGCGAACGTGGTGATGGGCCGGGCCTGGAGGAGCCAGAAGCGTCCGGCGGCCCAGGCCCATTCGATGTCGCGCGGGGCGCCGAAGTGGGCCTCGACGCGCCGGCCCAGCTCGGCCAGGTCGGCGAGCTGGCGCTCGTCGAGGCACGGGATGGAGTGACGCCGCGGATCGACGGCACGCTCGCCGTGGCGCGTGCACTCGACGGCCTTGTGGCCGACGTGGGTGGACAGGAGGCGTCCGGTGGCGTGTTCGAGGTGGAAGCGGTCGGGCGTGACGCGGCCCGAGACGACGCTCTCGCCGAGGCCCCACGACGCCTCGACGAGCATGTGCCCGGCGTCGCCCAGCGGGTCGCGGGTGAAGAGGACGCCGGCGACCTCGGCCTCGATGAGGGCCTGGACGACGACCGCCATCGCGCCGCCCTCGACGCCCTGGCGGGCACGGTAGGCGGCGGCGCGTTCGCTGTCGAGGGAGGCGCGGCAGCGGCCGACGGCGTCGAGGAGGGCGGCCTCGCCCTCGACGCCGAGGAAGGTCTCGGCCTGTCCGGCGAAGCTGGCGGCGGCGCCGTCTTCCCCGGCGGCGGAGGAGCGGACGGCGACGACGGCCCCGAGGGCGCGGTAGGCGTCGAGGATGGCGTCGTCGGGGGCGCCGGGGAGGATGCAGAAGCCCGGGGGCACGGGGAGGCCGGCGCGGAGGAGGTCGGCCAGGGAGAGGGCCTTCCCGCCGGCGGCGGGGGTGGCGTCGAGGCGGTCGAACGGGAGGACTGCGGTCATGGGGGAATGCTACGGGCGGGGGCCCCGGAGCGTCAGCGGCTCTTCGGCGAGCCGGGCCGCGTGAGCGCCCCGGGTCACACGGCGTCAGCGCCCCGCTCACTCGGCGGGCCCCCAGAAACCCAGAGCCGCTCACACCCCGGGCCTGTTCTCCCACCGCCCCGACGCCAGCACCGGCACGCCCTCGACGTCGCCGCGGTACAGGTAGGCCCACGCCGGGCCGGCCTCCAGCTCGACCTCGGTCAGGGCGAACAGGGCCGGCGCCCCCTCCAGCGCGTCCAGCACCGGGATTAGGGAGCGCTCGACCTCGTAGAGCTCGCCCTCGATCGCCGCCCCCGGATCGGACGCGGCCATGCCCGGATAGCTGCCCAGGTCGTACAGCGCGTAGTGCGGCCGGGTGCGCGCCTCGCCGAGATAACGCTGCGTCTTGAGCGGGGCGTGCCGCACCCCGCCACGCTTCAGGGTGCCGTAGACGAACAGGGTGAACGTGTCGCTCATGTGAAGGCCCTCGCGGCTTCTTCCGGCGGCACGGGGCGCACCGCCTCCCATTCCGGCGGGATCTCGACGCCCTGGAGACGCAACAGGTGCAGCCGCGTCCGCACGCAGGCGCCACGCAGGAGCTGCCGGGCCACGTCATCGACGTGGCGGCTCCGCCAGTCCTCCAGGTGCGAGCCCTTCGCCCACTCGTTGAACGCGCCCATCGCCGGGCCGCACCACACCTGATAGTCCAGCCGCCGCGCCGCCTCGCCGGCGTTGGCCCACCGCGACGACAGCCCCAGGTACCAGCGGAACACCAGGGCCATCCGGTGCCTCGGCTCGCGGGCCGCCCGCTCCACCTGCACCGGGTCACGCCCGCGCCAGAACTCCTCCGTCTGCCGCCAAACCTCCGACACCGGCAGCCGGAAGATCGTCTTCTCCAGGTTCAGCCGCTCGGCCTCGGGGATCGCCTCCAGCGACGGGTGGGCGCGGTACAGCTCGTACAGCTTGGCCGCCCGCATGGCGAACATGGTGCCGCGCTTCAACACCTGCAGCTTGACGCCCATCTCGAACATGTCGGCGGCGGGGGCCATCGCCACGTCGGCCTGCTCCGCCCCGGCGAGCATCTCGCGGACGGCGTCGCTCGACCCCGACTCCCGGCACGCCTGGTTGATCGACCCGACGAGGACATACGCCGCCCCCATCTGGAACGCCGCCGCCACCCCCTCCGGCGTGGCGATGCCGCCCGCCGCCCCGACGCGTGGCCGCACGGGATACCGTAGTTGCGCCTGCAATCGGTCCCGCAGGGCGAGCAGCGTCGGGATAAGGGTGATGGCGGGGCGGTTGTCGGTGTGGCCCCCGGAGTCGGCCTCGCCGGTCACGTCCTCGGCCACGGGGACGCGCCGCGCCAGCTCGGCCTGCCGGGGCGTGATGTGGCCCTCGCGCACCAGCTCGGCCACCATGCGTTCCGGGGCGGGGGAGAGGAAGCGCGTCGCCACCTCGACGCGGGACACCTTGGCGATCACGCGGTTGGGGCAGGTCGGCACGCCGTCGGGGCCCTCGTGGATGCCGTCCAGGCGGTAACGGACGATGGCCGGGGTGAGGTCGAGGTACGCCGACGCCTCGACGAGACGCACGCCGCGCCGCAGGTAAAGCTCGGCGACCTCGGCCTCCAATCGCGGCTCGTTGGGGCTGTGGATGAGGTTAAAGCCGTGCGGCAGGTCGCCGAGGGAGGATTGCAGGCGGGTGATGGCCTGATCGACGCGGGCGGCGGACAGGCCGGCGGCCCCGAAGAAGCCGAGCATGCCGGCGCGGGCCATGCTCTCGGCGATCTCGCAGGAGCCGATGCCGTTGGCCATGCTGCCGGAGACGTAGGCGTACTTCAGCCGGTGGGCGCGGAGGAAGGCGCGTTCGCCGAGCGCCCCCGGCGGCACGGCAGGGACGTGGGCGCCGTCGAGGGTGAGGGGGCGGCGGATGTCGTCGAGGTCGGTCATGGCCGTCATCTTACCCCGCGCGGGCGGCCCTGGCCGGGGGGCAATGCGCCAGTCGGCCATCGTCCCCCCTGCCCTCGATCCAACCAGGGCAGCGATCAAATCGGAAGGATGCGCACCCGCGACTTCTTCTCATCCACGACGACCAACGCCCCGGCCAACAGGTCCGCTCCGTGGGCCCGCAAGGCGGCCAGGACCACCGGGGCCATGTGATCGGGCAGGACGTCCTGGCCACGCACCTGGAGGACGCTCGGGCCGGCCGCGTGCGTCAGGGCCAGCGCCGTCCCGAAGTCGAGGTCGTGCGTGAAGACGACGCGCCCATTCGCGACGGCCCAACGCATGATCTCCGCATCGGCGGCACGGGGGTCGCCGACGTCCGACCAGTGGACCGCGTCGATGCCGGCCTCCGATAACGGCACGACCCAGCCGGGGGAGAGGTTCATGTCAACGAGGATCTTGAGGCTCATGCGACGGCCAGCGGGATCTCGCGCTCCTCCAGCCTGTAAGCGGCGTAGGCCAGGGCCTGGTCGATGTCGGCGGCCTCGAGGTACGGGTAGGCCGCGAGGATCTCCTCGCGCGAGCGGCCCGCCGCCAGCAGGCCGACGACGGCGCCCACGGTGACGCGGAGGCCCCGGATACAGGCCTTACCGCCCATGACCGCCGGGTCCAGCGTGATTCGGTCGATCGGTCTCATCGTTCGCCTCCACCGCTGATTCTCGCCCACGAGGCGGACGAGTTCAAGCCCCGCCGCCGAACACCGGCCCGAACCGCGTCCACGCCTCCGGGCAGTGGCTGGGTATCACCATCGCCTCCGGGTGGTCCTTCCAGTAACGATGCACCCACCCCAGCGTGTCGCGCATCGCGGCCACGTCATCGATGAACAGGTTGGTGATCCAGTGCGGAGGCGTGGCCGTCCGGTAACCCTCGCTCAGCCAGCACGAGTCGGCGGCGAACAGCACCGGCCCACGTTCCGTGAGGGCCAGCAACCCGATCTGCCCCCGGGCGTGCCCCGGCAGACTCACCACCACCGCCGACCCGTCGCCGAACAGGTCACAGGCCGGCCCCGGCTCCCCCGGCGTGAAGTGGTCGAGCAGCAAGGCCCGGCGCTCGAAGTCCCTCGGCAACAGTTTCGGCACGAATGCCCGGCTCAGCGCCCGCAGGCCGCGCCGGCCCGCCACGTCGGCGTACGCCTCCTTCGCCGCGACGATGTCCGCCAGGGGGAAGTCACGCAGGCCGGCGACGTGGTCGGCGTGGAAGTGCGACAGCACCACCCGCCGCACGTCGCGTGCCTCGACGCCCAGGGCCGCGAGCTGGCTCACCGCCGCCTGCGCCGCCGAGATGCGCAGCGGCGTCACCCAGCGGTAGATGCGCCACGGCAGCCACCTCGTGGCGTCGAGCATGCGCGGCGCATACCCCGTGTCCCACAGGAGGTATCCCTGTGTCGGGTGCCCGAGCAGCGCCACCATCGACGGCACCTCGATCTTCCCACGCGGCCCGCCGGTGAGCAGGTGATGCCCCGTCGCCACGCAATGGCCCGTGACCAGCAGCCGGCACGACAGCACGACCTCACTCATGCGGCATCTCCGCCAGGGTGCGCTCCACGCCCTCGGCCACGCTCACCGCCGGCGCATACCCCAGGTCGCGCCGTGCCGCCGTGATGTCATACGTCTGCGTCCGCGCCAGGATCGCCGCCGTGTACCGCGTCAACAGCGGCTCGCCCCCGAACAGCGTCGCCCGTACCTCCAGCCCGGCCGCCATCAGGTAGACAAGCCGGTACGGCAGGCGGCGCAAATCGGCACCGATGCCACGGCGGCGCAGCACGCCCTTGATGAGCGGCCACAGGGGGACGTGCTCGCCGTTGGTGATGTTGTACGTCCGCCCCACGGCGGACGGCGCGTCCAGCGCCAGGATCAACGCCTGCACCACGTTCTCGACGTAGGTGAGATCCACGAGGTTGTCGCCCGGCCCGATCTGCGGCAATCGGCCCCGGCGGGCCGCGGTGAGGAGGCGTGGCAGGAGCGACGTGTCGCCGGGGCCGAAGATGGCCTTGGGCCTCAGGATGACCGCCGGCACGCCGGAGGCGCGGACACGCTCCTCGGCGATGCGCTTCGTCAACGAGTAGTCGCACAGGTAGCGATGGGGGCATCGGGCGGCCTCCGTCTCGCCGGACACGTCGCGGTCGCGGAACGTCACGCTGGGCGACGAGACGTGGACGAGGCGCCGGACGCCGTGCAGCCGACAGCCGGCGAGGACGTGCTCGGTGCCGGCGACGTTAACGGCGTGGAACTCGGCCGCCGGCCCCCACGGTGCCGACAACGCCCCGACATGGAACACCGCCCCGACGCCGTCGCACGCCGCCATGACGGAGGCCCTGTCGCGCAGGTCGCCCCTGACCGCCTCTGCCCCGGCGACGAAGGCCGACGCCTGCCGGCCGAGGGCGCGGACGCGATGGCCGCGTTCCAGCAAGGCGCGGACGAGGTGGCGTCCGAGGAAGCCGGTCGCGCCGGTGACGAGGACATGCATGGCCGGCGGCCTTCCGTGTTGACATCGCGGAGCCGGCACGGGTACGATCCCGCCGACTTCACGCCTCCGCACATGAGGATATCGCCGATGCGTCCCCTCGCCATCGCCGCCCTGCTGGCCTTGCCGCTCGCGGCGCGGGCCGACCCCGTCGGCTTCACCTTCTCCTTCAATCTCGACCAGGCCACCTACTCCACCACCTGGGGGCCGGGCCCTGTCTTCCTCGACGTGCAGGTGGCCCCCGACGGCTCCGGCTTCTCCATCAACCACGGCAGCGCGACGGCGGCCTTCACCGCCGTGCCCGGCGCCGGCGTCACCGTCGATAACCCCGGCGGCGGGTCGTCGGCCAACGTCTCGCTCGGCCCCGTCACCTTCACCGCCCAGCCCGGCGGACCGGCGTTCCACTTCGGCTTCCTCGCCGAGCTGACCGGCAAACTGCACATCACCGACACGGCCTCCGGCGACGAGGCAGACCTCGCCGTCTCCCTCGGCTTCTCCGGCTCCGTCGGCCCGCTGGGCGACTCCTACTCCATCGCGGTGATCGGCCCGCCGTTCCCCGGCGTGCCCATCGGCGGGCATGACTACACCGCCGGCTACGCGCCCCTGGCCTTCGGCTCCGGTGGCGCCGGCCTCCTCGCCGACGTGTTCGTCGATTGGCCGAGGTATCAAGGCCCGATCCCGGACTACACCCCCGTGCCCGAGCCGTCGGCGCTGCTGCTGGGCGCGGCGGGGCTGCTGGGGATGGCGTGGCGCGTGCGGAGACGGGAGGGCGAGGCTCCGGCCGAGCCGCCGTCGATGCCTGAAGGACCCGCCTGATCGGCGGCTCACCCGCCGGGCGTGTGCCGCACCAGCTCGATGACCATGTTCGTCGATTCCGGCCGGTAGACCTGCTTCACCACCCCCACCCCGTCGGCGTACCACACCACCATCGAGCCCTCGATGCCGAAGATGACCCCCGTGTACCGGACCTTGACCGCCCTGAACCTGCCGGCGGGCACGGTGACCCTCTCCACGCCCTCCACCCACGCCTCCGCCGGGGCGAACCCCCCGCACCCGATGGGGATCAGCGACGCCCAGCGGTCCCCCTCCCTGACCCGGCCCCCGATCAGGGCCCGGGGGGCATCGCCCCGCCCCACGGAGACGCGGTAGCTGAGCCGCCCGCCGATCATCTCCATCCGCTCTTCCAGGCCGAGGGATTCCCAATCCCCCGTGAACCGGACGAACGCCCTCCCCCCGTCCTTCGTCACCCCGCCGGCCTGCAAGACGAGGGGCTTGACGCGGCCCCACAGCGTCCGCCGGTATTCCCACTTGCCCCCCCTGGCGTGCGGGAAGGTGGTCGGCTCACCGACGGGCGGGGCGGCCCCCAGGGCCGCGGCCGCCAGCGCGAACATCGCCAGGCGTCTCATGCACTCCCTCCGGTGTCTTGGGAACCTTGATCCCGGCGTCACAGGAGGTCGAAGAGTGATTCGGCCTTCCGCTCGGTGCCGCAGTACATGCACTTCGCCCTGTTCCCGAGCGGGCGGCCGCAGGAGCCACAGGACGCCCGCTCCCGCTCGCCCTTCTCGCGCACCACGGCCGCCAGCCTCTCCGCCAGCGCGGCCGGCTCGATGTGCAGCTCGGCCCGCATCAGCTCGAACATCGCCCGCAGGACGTTGCCGTACTTGTCGAGGCGCTTCTCCAACCGGGCGATCTCCTGCGCGAGCCGGCCCGCCTCGTGGATCAGGTCGTCGGTCTTTTGCTCGCGGAAGTCGGGCCGCATCGCCGAGCCCTCCCAGGGGCGATTCAGGTACGGTCTAATCGTCCTTCGCCCCCGTCTTGATCCACGCCCGGATCAGCTCGATCTCCGCCCTCGTCGGCAACCCTCACGGGTTGATGACGACCTCGCGGCCCGGGCCCCTGAAAAGGGCCTCCAGCGAGTTGAGGACATCCCGGCCGAGGATGCGTTCGCTCCCGCCGAAGTCCGCGAGGAGCTGGCAGGGGTACTCCTGACCGTCCAGGTAGGCGCGGACGAAGAAGGTGAGTGTCGCGGCCGTGCCTCCCGCCACGCCTCGAAGCCGGCCCGGACGCCCCTGAGCTTGATCGAGCCCCATCCGTTGGCAATCCGCCCAGGGCAGGACCGTGGTGTCCGCCCCGGTGTCGGCGATGACGCGGTCCAACAGCGTCCCCGGCGTCCCACTGGCCGGACGGAATTCGACGGCGAGGACGGGCAAAGGCTCGCCGGGGTAGGCGGCGTCATAGGCGAAGCTGCCCCGGCGGATGACGTGCGGCGCGTCCTCGTGTCCGACGCAGGCGATGTAGGCGTTCGGTGCGGCCTGCTGGGCCTCTTCCATCACCAGTACGGCACGCGACCCGGACGCGACCACCGCGCCATCGGCGAATGCGACCCATTGGCCACGGCGGTCCGCGAGCAGCCCCTCACGCGCCGCCCAGTACCCGGCCTCGTTCTTGCGCCAATCGAGGTGGACGTGTTGGGCCACCTCAGGGGGTAGCTCGTCGGCCAGGCTCTTCATCGAATGTCTCCCGCCCTCGGGCGTCTCGGTGCCATTCTACGCCTCCCGGGCCCGAGCCTACAACCGGCACGTGGCCCGGTGGTCAATCGTCCTTCGCGCCCGCCTTGATCCACGCCCGGATCAGCTCGATCTCCGCCCTCGTCGGCTGGAGCAGCTCCCGCTTCGGCGGCATCCGCTTCGCGTCCGTCCGCTCCATCGTCGTTAGCAGCGGGCTCTTGTCCGGCTGCCCGGCCACCAGCATCACCTTGCCCATCTTGTTCTTGAACAGGTAGTCGTACACCGTCACGTTGTACCCCGCCCTGCCCATCCGCGGGCCGTGGCACCCCGCACAGTACTTCTTCAAAATCGGGTCGATCACCTTGTCGTAACTCGGGGACGCCGGCGCGCCCGCCGGCGGCTTCGCCGGCCCGTCGGCGAACGAATACGCCGCCCACCCCGTCAGCGCCACGACGAGGATCATCCAGCTACACCCGCCCAGGCAGCTACCCGCCGCCTCCAGTGCCGAGCCCCCGGCCTCGGCGACACCGGCGGCCGCGTCGCCCGCCGCGGACCCCAGAAACTCCCCGGCGGCGCCCAGCGCCTCCGCGCCCTCCACCACGTCGCCCAGCGACGGGCCGCCCCCCTCCTCGTCCGGCGGCGGCACCTCGGGGCCGTCAGGGAACGGCGATCTCGGCGTGTCCAATGGGCACCTCACCTGTTGAAGACGAACTCGCGCGAAGTCAGCACCGCCCAGAACAGGTCCTCCACCACCTCGCGCCGGCCCGCCTCGCCCGCCTCGGCGATCTGCCCCGCGAAGTAGCTCAGCTCCTTCTTCGACGGCTCGCGGCACAGCGCCCGCCGATACAGCCGGCGCACGATGGCCTCGTCCGCCATCTTCTCGGCGGCCCACAGCGCCGCCGCCGACTTCTTGTCGCGCACCTTCTCGTTGAGCGTCTTGCCGTTGTTCAGGTGCAGCGCCTGCCCCACCGACCCGTCCGACGTGCGCTCGCACGAGCACGTCTGCGACCGCTCCGGCCTGCCGAACGCATCCAGGAACGGCGAAACGACCAGCGAGTCGGGCAGCTGCATCGCCCGCGTGCCCAGCGGGAACCCGCCGTAGCCCACCGTCGAATCGCGGGCGTTGGTGTTCAGGTGCGTGAACGGCGTCGGCACCCCCGTGACCTGCGAGTAGGCGTCGAGGATCACCTCCGCCTGCAACCGGCGGACGATGTAGCGGGAGTGGAAGCGGTCGTCGCCCTCGTTCCCCGGCACCGCCTTCGCCGAACGCTGGTACGCCGCCGACAGCATGATCGTACGGATCAGCCGCTTCACGTCGTAGCCGCCCTTGATGAAGTCCTGGGCCAGGGCGTCGAACAGGGCCGCGTTCGTCGGCGGGTTCGTCTCGCGCAGGTCGTCCTCCGCCTCCACAAGCCCCCGGCCCATCAGCGCACGCCACACGCGGTTGACGACGGCCTTGGCGAAGTACGGGTTCTCCGGGGCCGTCAGCCAGTCCGCGAAGTACTTCCGCCGGTCCACGTCGCTGTCGAGCGCCAGCGCCTTGCCCCCGAGCGGCGTGGGCGGCATGGCGACGCCGCGGCGCGGGTGGTACGCCTCGCCGGATGGCTCGGTCTGCACGAACACCGCCCCGGCCCTGTCGCCGTTCTTCATCCCCACGCGCGAGAACAGGTTCGCCAACTGCCAGTACTCGTCCTGCGTCCACCGCTCCAGGGGGTGGTTGTGGCACCGCGCGCAGGTGATCGACATGCCCATGAACGTGACCGCGGTCGATTCGGTCAGGTCGCTCACGTCCTTGTGCAGCACGAAGTAGTTGGCCGCCCCGTTCCGCAGCGACGACCCGCTGGCCGTCAGCACGTCGCGGGCGAAGCGGTCCCACGGCTTGTTGTCCGCCACGCTCTGCCGCACGAACTGGTGGAACGCCCACACCGCCGGCTGCGGCAGGCGCCGCGTCGTGATGAGCAACAGGTCGCTCCATTTGTACGCCCAGTAGTCGGTGAATTCGCTCCGGGCCAGGAGGCGGTCGATGAGCCTCTCGCGTTTGCGCGGGTCGGCGCTGCCGAGGAACGCCTCCTGCTCCTCCGGCGTCGGCAGGATGCCGGCGGCGTCGAGGTGGGCCCGGCGGACGAACTCCTCGTCGGTGCAGGCCGGCGACGGGGGCAGGCGCAGCCCGGCCAGCTTCCGCACCACGTGCCCGTCGATGAAGTTGTGCCTCGGCGAGGCGTCGTACACCTCCTTGCGGACGACGTTCGGGAAGGGTGCCGTGATTCGGCTGGACGCCACCAGGCCGGAGTACAGCACGCTCACCGACGCCTCGCCGTGCCCGATGACGGACACCTTGCCGTCGGCGTCCACGGCCGCGGCCTGCTCGTCGCTGGAGGCGTATTTGGCCCAGGCGGTCACGTCGCCGCTCGTGCCGTCGGAGTAGTGCGCCGTCACCGCGAGCTTGACGCCGTCCTTCGGCTTGAGCGAGGATTCGGCGGGCGTCACCTCCAGCCGCGTGAGACGGGGGTCGTCCTTGCCCGGCCCCCTCGCCCCGGAAGCGATCCACTCGGAGAGGATGCGGTACTCGCGCGAGCCGACCTCGACGCGCTGCCCGCCGCCGTGGGGGACGGCGAGGGTGGGCTTCTTGAGCAGCAGGCTGTCGGCGGGCTGCTCGCGGTCGATGCGGCGCCCGAGGGCCTGGCGAGTGAGGGCGAAGTGGTCGGCGTCCATGTCGTAGCCGCGCAGCGAGAGTTTGAGGCCGCCCTTGCCGGCGAGGGCGCCGTGGCACGCGCCGGAGTTACAGCCGAGGCCGGTGAGGATGGGCACGACGTGGTTGCGGAAGCTCCACTCGGCGGGGTCGGCGGCGAAGAGCAGCAGCAGCGTCGGCAGCATGGCGGGGTCTCTGGAGCGTGAGCGGATCTCGTCATCGGCGAGCGGGGATGCGTCAGCGCCCCGAGTGGAGCGTCAGCGGATCCGGCTGTTCTCGTTCGTCGCGGCGCGTCACGCCGGAGAGGCGCTCACGCTGTGTGACTCGGGGCGCTGACGCATCCCCGCTCGCCCCGGAGCGTCAATCATCCTTCTCGACGGGCGGGCGTTTCTTGCCCTCCTTCTTGCCGAATCCCTCCTTGCGGCCCTCCTTCTTGGGGAAGCCGCCGTCCTTCTCGTCGCCGTCCTTCTTCCCGAAGAAGCCGTCCTTCCCGAACGGGGGGCCGTCCTTGGGGAACGGGCCGCCGGGGAAGCCGCCGCCCTCGACCGCCTTGGCGATCTCGGCGAACGCCTTGAAGTCCTTCTCGCCCGCCTTGTAGATGTTGCCCGTCGCCGTGTCGAGGATGAGGACCTGCGTCGCCGAGGCGTGCGCCACGACGAACCGCCCAGGCCGAGGGCCCCCGAACATCCCGCCCGGCTGCGCCGGAGTGCTGCCGATCGACAACGCCAGCACCACCAGGGCCACGGCCCCGATCGCCGGCCACAAGAAACGCCTGTCCATGTTCGCGACCTCCTCGGTGACTCGGGGCAACAGCGGCCCCCGACAGCATGAACCGCAGCCGTGCCACGTCGTCCCGCCCCGTCAGAACAATTCCTTGATCGGCTTCACCCCGAAGTCCGCCAGCGGGATCGGCCTGCCCTGCGGCCCAGGCAGCTCCCTGTGCGGGTCCAGCCCCAGCCCCTTGAACAGCGTCGCCGCCACCTCGCCCGGCGTCACCGGCCTCGTCTTCGGCACGTAACCCAGCGCGTCCGACTCGCCCACCACACGCCCGCCCTTGATCGGCCCGCCGCCCATGAGGATCGACCACACGCCGGGGTGGTGGTCGCGCCCGCCCGCCGGGTTGATCTTCGGCGTCCGCCCGAACTCGCCCATCGCCGTCACGATGGTCTCGGCCAGGAGCCCGCGCTCCGCCATGTCCTCGATGAGGGCCGAATACGCCCGGTCGAAGTCCGGCGCCACCAGCCGCGCCATCTCCGCGATGTCGGTGAACGGCCTCGATCCGTGGATGTCCCAGGTGATCTCGTCGAACACCGTCTCGAACATGTTGACGGTGACGAACCGCACGCCGCGCTCGATGAGCCGCCGCGCCAGCAGGCACGACTGCCCGAAGCGGGTGCGCCCGTAACGCTCACGTGTCTTCGCCGGCTCCCTGCCGAGGTCGAACGCCTCGCGCGCCGCCTTGCTCGACATCAGCTTGTAGGCGAGGCCGAAGTCGTCGTCCATCTGCTTCGCCGCCGGCGTCTTCTCGAACACGTCGAGCGCCCCCTCGACGGCGGCGCGCATCTTCTGCCGCCGGGCGGCCCGCACGTCCGAGATGAAATCGGGCGGCAGCAGGTCGGGCACCTTGAAGTCCTTCGCCGACGGGTCGGCGTTGAGGACGAACGGGTCGTGTGCCTTGCCCAGATAACCCGCCGTCTGGCCGTGCGGCATGTTGCCGCCGGTCCGCCCCATGGGACGCGGGATGAGGACGTGGGGCGGCACGTCGGCCTTGCGGCCCTTGACGTAGCCCAGAGAGCAGCCGATGTGCGGATGTTCGATGCCGCCTGTGAACAGCCGGCCCGTCTGCATCATCTGGTGGCCGGTGTCGTGGACCGCCGTGGCCGTGTGGTAGACCGACCGCACGAGGGAGAACTTGTCCGCGAGGCGGGCCATGCGCGGGAAGATCTCGCTGATGCGCATGCCCGGCGCGTTGGTGGCGATGGTCTTGAACGGCCCACGGACCTCGGCGGGGGCGTCGGGCTTGGGGTCCCAGGTGTCGATCTGGCTGGGCCCGCCGAGCAGGAACAGCATGATGCATCCGACGTCGGGCTCCTTGCCGCCGGCGGCGCGGGCGGCGTCGGGCAGCGTGAGGCCGAGGGCCGAGATGGCCCCCGCCTGGAGGAAGCCGCGGCGGTCCAGGCCGCCGTCGGGGCGTGCGGAGAGTCGGAGCATGGCATTGGCGCCAGGGGGTAGGGCAAATTCAGGTTAACGGCGCGGGGGCGATGGGGCAACGGAAAACGCCGGGCGTGCGGATGCAAACCCTTCCCGCGCCCCGTGCGTACAACGAGAGGAGTCACCCGAGGGCCGCCGCCATGAAAGAGTCGCAGTGGGTCATCGCCGCCGTCGTGCTGGCGGCCCTGGTCTTCGTCGTGGTGTTCGCCAGCCAGTTCATCGGCACCTCCAACCAGCCGACGCATACGGACGACCGGGGGAAGCAGGTCTCGAAGGTCGAGCTGCACTTCATCGAGAAGGTATTGCCCTTCGGCCCCTATGGGCAGATGGGCGAGCTGATGACAGCCCCGCACGAGGTCGAGGAGAAGTCCAGGGGCGGCCAGGACTTCTTCTTCCTCAACACGAACAACGCGGCGGTCAAGGTCGGCGTCAACCGCACGTCGTGCCAGTGCTCCGCCGTCGAGGTCTTCGTCCTGCCCGGCGACGGGGCGAAGTGGGTGGCCGGCGTCACCCGCGAGCTGGTGTCCGCCGGCGCCTCCGGTCCGCTCTCCGTGGCGCTGTCCTACCAGGCGGTCCTGGCCGACGCCAAGGCGCGGGCGAAGGGCACCGAGCTGCTTTCCCGAAGCGAGTCGGCGGATGTCCCCGCCGGGGCGGCCGGCTGGGCACGCCTCGGGTTCAACGCGGACAAGGTGGGCAGCAAGGCCCTCAGCGCCATCCTGTGGTTCAACTCCCCCGAGGGGCGGATCGCCACCCTGGAGACCTCCGTCGTCACCCACGAGGTCGTCCGCGTCCGCCCCTTTATCGAGGCCGGTACGCTGAACCGCGGCCAGTTGGAGAAGGGGGTGGCCCTGCAGTTCCACGTCTGGTCGTCCACCCGGCCCGACTTCACCGTCACCGCCGAGTCGGCCAGCCCCGGCGACAGGAAGGCCGACCCGCTCCTCGTCGGCGAGCCGGTGCGCCTCACCCGCGAGGAGCTGCGCCGCCTCGACGAGGAGAACTTCACCTCCCCCCCGCCCGGCGACGGGCCCAACGGCAGGGCCCTCTCCGCCTGGCGCGTCACGCTCACCCTCAACGCCCTGGCCCCGGACGGCAAGACCCCCTTCGAGGTCGGCCCCTTCCGCCGCAGCGTCCTCGTCCGTAGCCCCGCCCTGTCCGAGCCACGGAGCATCACCGTCAGGGGCCGCGTCCGCGGCCTCATCGAGATCGGCAATGACGACGACAGCAGCGACGTGATGTTCGGCCCCTTCCCGCGCGTCAAGGGCAAGAAGACCACGCTCAGCCTGTCGTCCCCCGAGCCGGGCGTCAAGCTGACGTTCGACCGGGCGCGCACCCCCGCCTTCCTGAACGCCACCCTGCCGGAGAAGCCCGACGTGCTGGGCGAGCGCTCGTCGTGGAAGATCGAGGTCGAAGTCCTCAAGGGCAAGGCGTCCGGGCAGTTCCCGCGCCGGGGTGACCCGCTCTATGAGGACGCCGCGTTCTACTTCAAGGCCCAGGATCAGAAGGGCGTGGTCCACCCCGTCCGCGTGGCCGCCCACGGCACCGCCACCGAGTGAATCCGGGGGGGATGGGCAAGCGCCGGGGGCTCCCCCGGCGTCTGGCCTTGAATCTCCGAAGGGGGTGGGGCGACAATGCCGATGAGGGGGAGGCGAGCCGCCGTCCCGCCTCGAAGCCCATTCGTTGGAGGAAGGCCGATGGAGCCGAACACCCCGCACCAGCCGGCCAACGCCGCCCAGTCGCCCCGAGCGCCGTTCCGCGTCGCCTTCCCGCTCTTCGCCGCCGCCCTGGTGCTGTTCAGCGCCGGCGCCGCGATGGCCCTCGCCCGCTGGCTCAAGCCGTCCGACGAGAGGCCCGCCGAGAAGCCCGTCAAATTCCCCGCCCGCGCCTTCGAGGACTGGAAGACCAAGCCCGACCTCGTCCTCGCCTTCACCGGCCAGCAGATGGGCTATCTCCTCCCGTGCGGCTGCTCGCGCCCGCAGGTGGGCGGCCTGGAGCGGCGGCACAACCTGTTCGAGATGATGCGCGCCGCCGGCTGGCCCGTGATCCCCGTCGATCTGGGCGACGTGCCGCAGACCCACGGCATCGCCGGCCTGCCGAACCAGCAGGCCGTCATCAAGTACCGTTATTCGATGATGTCGATGCTGAAGATGGGTTATGCCGGGGTGGGTCTCGGCGAGGCCGAGGCCAGCCTTGGCCTGGGGCCGCTCCTCGACTCCATCATCAACGACAAGACCCCGCCGCTGTTGAGCGGCAACCTGATGGACGCCGAGAAGAACTTCGCCGAGGCCCCGAAGCCGTGGTGGTACGCCGACGTGAAGTCGGCGGACCTGCGTGTCGGCGTCCTGTCGCTGGTCGGGCCGCAGGTGGCGGCCCGCATCAAGACCGCGACCAACGGCAGCCCCCTCGCCCGATTCAGCGAGACGAACGCCACCATCGCCGCCCTGTGGAAGCAGATGGACAAGGGCGGCGTCGCCCTGCCGATCCTGCTCTACCAGGGCCCCGAGACGCGCGACCCCAAGAAGGCCGCCACGGAGGCGACGGCCTGCGCCCAGGCCCACCCGCAGTTCCCCATCGTGGCCCACCTCACCGACTTCGACGAGCCGTCGCTGCGGCCCACGCTGGTGAAGACGAAGTCCGGCTCGATCTCCCTGGTGATCGGCGCGGGGCGCAAGGGTAAGTTCGTGGTCGTGGTCGGCGTGTGGAAGACGGGCAAGGTGGACCGCCCCTTCGATCTCAAGTACGAGCGTGTCGAGATGACCGAGGACTTCATCACGCCGGAGGGCAAGGAGAAGGACCACCCGATCACGGCGCTGATGGAGGCGTACACGAAGGAGTTGAAGGAGAAGAACTACCTCGAGCGTTACGGCCAGGTGCGTCACCGCATCCAGACGATGCCCGAGGTGAAGGATCTGGACAAGCCGGGCAAGGCGACCTACGCCGGCAGTGCCGCGTGCAAGTCGTGCCACAAGAAGGAGTACGCCATCTGGGAGGCGAGCGGGCACTCGCACGCCTACAAGACGCTGCTGGAGGCGGAGCGGCCCGCGAACCGCCAGTACGACCCGGAGTGCATCGTGTGCCACACGGTCGGGTACGGCGTCGAGTCGGGCTTCGTGACGGCGGCGAAGACGCCGCGGCTGAAGGATGTCGGCTGCGAGAGCTGCCACGGCCCGAGCAGCCTGCACGTCGCCAACAAGAACGACGCGGAGTGGCAGCGGCGCATCAACCCCTGGAAGTACATGCCCGCGGAGAAACGCGAGGACGCCATCGACCAGATGTGTCAGAAGTGCCACGACATGGATAACGACGTCCACTGGATCGACAAGGGCGACGGCAAGGGGGGCGGCTTCAAGCGCAAGTGGCCGCTCATCGAGCACTACGAGAAGACGCCGTGGCCCAAGAAGAAGGGCGACAAGGGCGACAAGGGCGACAAGGACGGCAAGAAGTGACGCTCACGGCGTCGCTGGCTTGACGGCCCGCCCTGAAGGGCGGGTCCTACAAACCCTAGCCCGGTGAACCGGGCTGAAGAGGGTGGCTGTGGGTCTTGAGCCCCGTTCACGGGGCTTGGGTTTGTAGACCCGCCCTTGAGGGCGGGGCGTCAGGTCAGCGTCGCCAGCAGCCGCTTGACCAGCACCCGGAGCGTCTTCTCGGCGGCGTTGGCCACCGCGATGATCTCCGGGAGGTTGACCGGCTCTAGGGCGTCCGGCAGGCACATGTCGGTGATGATCGACAGGGCGGCGCACTTCATCCCCGCGTGCGTCGCCACGATCACCTCGGGCGTGGTGGACATGCCCACCGCGTCGGCCCCCAGGACGCGCAGCATGCGGTACTCCGCCCGCGTCTCCAGGTTCGGCCCCGGCACGGCCAGGTAGACGCCCTGCTGCGTCGGGATCTTCTCCTTCAGGCCGATCTCGCGCAGCCGCCTGACCAGCTCGGGGTCGTACGGGTGGCACATGTCGGGGAAGCGCAGGCCGAGGCGGTCGTCGTTGGGGCCGCGCAGCGGGTTCTCCATGAACAGGCCGATGTGGTCCTCGATGACCATGATGTCGCCCTTGGAGTACTGCGGGTTCAGCCCCCCGGCGGCGTTGCTCAGGATGAGGTACTCGCAGCCCAGCGCCTTCATCACGCGCACCGGGAAGGTCATCTGCTGCGGCGTGAACCCCTCGTAGGCGTGCAGCCGGCCCTCCATCGCCACGACGGTCTGCCCCGCCAGCGTCCCGCACACGAGCCGTCCGGCGTGCGACGGCGCCGTGCTGACGCTGAAGTGCGGGATCTCCCCGTAGGGGATGTTCGTCTTCCCCTTGATCTCCTCGACGAGGCCGCCGAGGCCGGTCCCGAGGATGATGCCCACCCTGGGCTTGCCGGCCCAGCGGCTCGTGACGGCGGCGGCGGCCTCGTTGATGTGGTCGAACAGCATGGCGCGTGGTCCCTGGCTCCTCACGGGGCCGCTCCTGCGTCCCCTGTGTCCTATTCGTCCTATAAAAGACAGCGCCCGGCACCCAACCCCCGCACCATCATGGCCGTCAATCTCACGCCGCAGTACCACGAGGCCGAGGACGCCTACAAGAAGGCGAAGACCGCCGAGGAGCGTCTGGAGTGCCTGCGCGTCATGTGGGCCGAACTGCCCAAGCACAAGGCCAGCGAGAAGGTGCAGGCCGAGCTGAAGACCAAGATCAGCGAGACCAAGAAGGAGATCGAGCAGGAGAAACGCTCCCCGAAGAAGGGCGGCGTGAGCTACAAGATCCCCCGCCAGGGCGCCGGGCAGGTGTTGCTCATCGGCGGCCCCAACGCCGGCAAGAGCCGCATCCTCACGCGGCTGTCGAAGGCGACGCCCGAGGTGGCGCCGTACCCGTTCACGACGCGCGAGCCGCACGCCGGGATGATGTCGTGGGAGGACGTGCGTGTCCAGCTCATCGACTCACCCCCCATCACCGCCGACTACCTGGAGGGGTACCTCGGCAGCATGGTGCGGGCGAGCGAGCTGGCGGTGCTGGTCGTGGACATGGCCGACGACGACGGTGTCTTCGCGGCGCAGGCGGTCATCGACCGGCTGGCCGGCGTCAAGACGGTGCTGACGGGCAGCCCGGCGGCGGACCCTGAGGACCTGTCGGTGGAGTACGTCCGCACCATCGTGGCCGCCAACAAGATGGCGGCGGACGGCGCCGCCGAGCGCCTGGAGGTTCTCAAGGAGATGCTGGCCGGCAAGTTCCCCATCGTGGAGCTGGACGCCGAGTCGGGCGCGGGCCTGGAGGGGCTGCGTGAGGCGATCTACAAGGGGCTGAACGTGATCCGGGTGTACACGAAGAGGCCCGGCAAGCCGGCGGACATGGAGGCGCCGTTCACCTGCCCGGCGGGCAGCACGGTGGGCGAGATGGCCGAGCTGGTGCATCGGGACTTCGCCACGACGCTGAAGTCGGCGAAGATCTGGGGCACGGGCGTCTTCGACGGCCAGAGCGTGACGCGGACCCACGTGCTGCACGACAAGGACGTGGTGGAATTGCATGCGTGACGGATCGGTGGGAGCGTGAGCGGCTCTCGTCTTGGGCGAGCGGGGTCGCGTCAGCGCCCCGAGTCGAGCAGCGTCAACGCCTCGTTGATGCAAGGCGCGACCAGTCTTCTCGATGCGCGTCACGCGAGAGAGGCGCTGACGCTGTTCGACTCGGGGCGCTGACGCGACCCCGCTCGCCCGATCCGAAGGCGAGGCGCACGCGGTGACCTCCGCCCTCCTGGCACCCCCGGCTCGCCCGGAGCATCCCATGCACCTCGCGGCCGTCACCGTCTGGCTCGTCCTGCTCGCCCTCATCCCCCTGGGCGACGCCGATAGCCGCGTCCGCGACACCATCCGCCTCGCCCTGCTGTTCGCCCTCCCCGCGGCCATGATGATGCCGTGGCTCCCCGCCGGCGGACGGCTCGCCCGCCTGCTGTGGACGCTCGCCTGGCTGGCGTACTTCATCCACGTCGCCACGGCGTTCCACCACGCGCACAACTGGTCACACGCCGAGGCGGTGGACCACGTCCAGCGCCGCAGCGGCTTCGGCCAGGGCATCTGGTTCTCGCACCTGTTCACCGCGATCGGCGTCTACGAGATCGCCTGGTGGTGGCTCGCCCCGGTCACGCCACGCCCGAGGTGGCTCAACGCAACCGTCTACGGCTATCTGGCGTTCATGGCGTTCAACGCCACGGTCGTCTACGAGACGGGCTTCATCCGGGCCGGCGGCCTGACGATGTGCCTCCTCATCGGGATCAGCGGGGCCGGGCGTTTCTTCTTCGCCGGCTCGTCCTCCTCGCGGAGTGGCAGCCGCAGCGCCGACCTGCCGGACAGCTCCTCGATCACCCAGCAGCCCCGGACGTGAGGCCCGCCGCCCCGGCAGTGTTCGAGCATCTCCTCGTTGGTGCAGCCGGCCTCTTCCAGCGCGTCGCCGAGGGCGAGCATGCCCAACCCGTCGATCTCGCGTTCACGGTCCAGGCCGGCGACCAGCTCGCGGACGTGCGGGTCGTGCCTCGCTTCGCCCATGCTGTCCGGCGTCCAGAATGCGGGGCCGATGATGTCGCTGTAGAGCTGGCGCTGGGCGTGCAGCTCTAGCAGAGCATCGGGGGCGAGACGGCGGACCCTCTCGATACACCGTGCCGTGAAGAACGAAGGCTCGGTCAGCAGAGTCCGCGCGCCAGAGTGGATGGACTCGTCATCGGGAGGGATTTCTCGTTCCCAGCAGCAATCGCAATCGCAATAATCCCACTGAATCCAGAACCGAGCCTCGGTCTCCTGCTCCGCCAGCGTGAGGGCCTCGAGGGCCGTACGTCGGCTCGCCTTGTGGCGTGCGAACCCTTCGATGGCCACTACGGCTTCCCGCTCTGCGTCCTTCTCCAGGTGAAGCCACTCCCGCCGCAAGACGGCAGCCGCGAGCAGCAGGACCGCTCCTTTGCGCATGACGAAGTCGAGGCTCCGGATGATGTCGTCTCGGGTCTCGAACCCGTTCGGGCAGTAGTCCTTCATTTCTCTGCGGCACTGGCGTGCCGCGCACACGGGGGAAGGGAAGATCAGGCGCGGACCGGCGGTCTGACGGCGTGCCTCCTCATCGGGATCAGCGGCGCGGGCCGTTTCTTCTTCATCGCCGGGTCCACGGACAGCGGCAGCCGCAATGCCGACCGGCCCGACAGCTCCTCGACGACCCAGCATCCGCGATGGTGTTGCCCGCCGCCCCGGCAGTGTTGCAGCATCTCGGCGTCGGTGCAGCCGGCCTCCTCCAGGGCGTCGGAGAGCGCCAGCATGCCGACGGGGTCGATGTCGCGGGTACGGTCCAGGCCCGTCACCACCTCGCGGACGTGCCGGCTCTGGTGGGCCTCGCCCACGCCATCGGGCTTCCCGAAGGGCGGCCCGATGATGTCACTGTAGAGGCGGCGCTGGGCGGCCAGCTCTTCCGCGGCGTCGGCGGACAGCTCGCGGGCGCGGAGGGCGGCGTTGGCGGCGAACATGCTGGGGGAGCGCAGCAGCGACGCCGTCCGCAGCTCGAGGGCCATCTCCACCCCCTCCCCATCGTCGTCGAAGTACTCGGAGCGGACGCGGACGGACCACAGCTCGTGCGAGCTGAACTGGTCGGCCCTGGCCCAGGCGGCGAGGAGGGTTTCGATGTCCAGCCGGTGCCGGGCGAACGCCTCCGTGGCGTCGGCGGCCGTGCGGTGAACGTCGTGGTCGAGGCGGCCCCACACGCGGCGGAGGCATGCGACGCCGAAGAGCAGCACGCTGTTCGTGCGGCCCACGAAGTTCAGGCTGTTGAGGACGTCGGAGTGGTTTAGGAAGCGGAGCGGGCTCGTGTCGAGCATTCAGAGGCGGCACTGGCGGGCCGCGCACACGGGAGAAAGGCTGTCAGGATCGGCGTGGCCGGCATCAATCTGTGGGGAGGCTTGTTGCGCCCCACCGTCCGACCTACAACGAGAATACTCCCTCCCGAGCCGGCCGACAAGGCCGGAACCCGCCGCCCGCCCCAAGGTTCCATCCGTCACACCCTGACCTCGCCACCCCCGGAGCGTCCCTCCATGTCGATCACGACCGCGCCCGCCGCCGGCCTGTCCGGCTCCGACGTGCAGGCCATCGAACGCCTCAAGTCCGCCCACGCCGCCCTCCGCCGCGAGATCGGCAAGATCATCGTCGGCCAGGAGAAGGTGTTGGACCAGCTCCTGATGGCCATCTTCTGCCGCAGCCACGCCCTGCTTATGGGCGTGCCGGGCCTGGCCAAGACGCTCATGGTGAGCACGCTGGCCCAGTCGCTGGACATGAAGTTCAAGCGCATCCAGTTCACCCCCGACCTGATGCCGACCGACATCACCGGCACCGAGGTCATCCAGGACGACCCGGTCACCCGCGAGCGCAAGTTCAAGTTCCTCCCCGGCCCGATCTTCACCAACATCCTCCTCGCCGACGAGATCAACCGCACCCCCCCCAAGACGCAGGCCGCCCTCCTCGAATCCATGCAGGAGCGGAAGGCGTCCATCGGCGGCGTCGATCACGCGATGATGAACCCTTTCTTCGTCCTCGCCACACAGAACCCCATCGAACAGGAGGGCACGTACCCCCTGCCGGAGGCCCAGCTCGACCGCTTCCTGTTCCTGATCAAGGTGGACTACCCGTCGGCGGCGGAGGAGGAGCAGATCATGCGTCAGGGCACGTCGGACGCCGGCGCGTCGCTGTCCACGGTGCTGCACGCCGACGACATCATCGAACTGCAGAAGATCGTGCGCCGCGTGCCGGTCACGGACCACGTCATCACGTTCGCGCGGAAGCTGGCGCGGATGACGAGGCCGAAGACGCCGGAGGCGGCGGACTTCGTGAACAAGTGGCTGACGTGGGGCGCCGGGCCGCGGGCGAGCATGAACCTGATCCTGGCGGCGAAGGCGCACGCGATCCTGCGTGGCAACTACCACGTGGCGGCGGACGACGTGGTGGCGGTGGCGGAGCCGATCCTGCGGCACCGGCTGATCCTGAACTTCGCGGCCCAGTCGGACGGCATCGCCATCGAGGACGTGATCAAGCGCCTGATCGCGGCGGTGTCGAAGAACTGAGTACGAAGAACTGTCCACGGATCACACGGAAAACACGGATTAAAACAAAAACAGGAAGAGCGGAGAAGGCAAACAGCGGAGGAAGGGCCGATGCTGATCTACCAGGAGGAATCCTTCGCGATCCGGGGCGCCTGCTTCGAGGTCTACAACTATCACGGGTGCGGTTTTCCAGAGTCGGCCTACCAACAATCGCTCGATCTGGAATTCATTGCGCGGGGTATTCCCGCGAAGCCGCATCCGCGTCTTGACCTCTTCTACAAGGGCACGAAGCTGGACAGCTTCTTCGTCCCTGACTTCATCTGCTACGACAAGATCGTCGTCGAGCTGAAGGCCATCTCGGAAATCGTCAGCGAGCATGAGGCCCAACTGCTCAGTTATCTGAAGGCCACCGGCCACAAGCTCGGGTTGATCGTTAATTTCGGCCACTCCCCCGATCTGGAGATCAAACGCCTCGTCCGCTGATTGCTTGCTTCCTGCTTGGCTGTTATCCGTTTGATCCGTGTGATCCGTGGACAACTTCTTATGCCTTTGAAACTCCAGCCTGACGTTCTCGCCCGCGCCGAGGCCCTCGGCCTTCGGGCCCGTGGCATCGTCGAGGGCCTCCGCATCGGCGACCACAAGTCCCCCTTCAAGGGCTTCTCCGTCGAATTCGTCCAGCACCGCGAGTACGTCCCCGGCGACGACATCCGCCACATCGACTGGAAGTCCTACGGACGCTCCGAACGCTACACCATCAAGCAGTACGAGCAGGAGACCAACTTCGTCGCCCACATCCTCCTCGACGCCTCCAACTCGATGAGGTACGGCGACGGGGCGGCGAACAAGCTCGAGTACGGCAAGCTCCTCGCCGCGACCCTGGCCTACATCGTCGTCCACCAGCGCGACACCGCCACCTTGGGCGTCTTCGACAACGGCTGGCGTGCCCGCCTGCCCGCGTCGTCGCAGCCGGGGCACGTGAACACCATCCTGCGGACGCTCGAGGAGATCGATCCGCGCGACAAGGGCAGCATCGGGCCCCTGTTGAGCGACCTCGCCCAGCAGGTGCGGCGCAGGGGCTTGGTGTTCCTCATCTCCGATTGTCTGGATGACGTGCCGGGCATGCTGACCGGCCTGAACCACCTGCGCTTCCAGGGGCACGAGGTCACGGTCTTCCACACCCTCCACCCCGACGAGACGCAGTTCGACTTCGAGGGCATGACGCGCTTCAACGGCCTCGAAGACCCGCTCAAACTGCTCACACGCCCCAACCTCATCCGCCCCGCCTACCTGCGCGAGGTGCGGAAGTACCTGGACGAGTTCACCGGCGGCTGCCAGTCGGGACGCATCGACCACGTCCCCGTGGACACCTCGAAGCCGCTGGGCAACATGCTGGCCGGCTGGCTGGCGCGACGCCTCCAGACCGCCTGAAAGGAGCCGGCCAATGCCATTCCTCGCGCCGTGGATGTTGTGGGGCGCCCTCGCCGGCTCCATCCCCATCATTTTGCATTTCTTCTACCGCAGCCGCTTCCGCGACGTGCCCTGGGCCGCCATGAAGTTCCTGCTCGCCGCCATCGAGCAGACCTCCCGCCGCCTCAAGCTCCAGGAGCTGTTGCTCCTCATCCTCCGCGTCTGCGTCCTGATCCTGCTGGCCGTCGCCCTGGCACGGCCCAACTTCCAGAGTACCGCCACCGGGGGCCGCGGCGACGCCGTCGATGCCGCCATCGTCATCGACACCTCGCTCAGCATGCAGGCCAGCGCCGGCGTCAGCTCCACCTGCATCGCCAAGGCCAGGGAGGCCGCCCTCGCCGTCGTGGCCAACCTCCCCGTCCACTCCACCGTGCGGGTCATCCTCGCGTCCGGCAAGGCCGAGGTGCTGGGGCCACGCAACCCCGGCCACCTCGACGAGGCCCGCAAGGTCATCCGCGACATCACCGCCACCGAGCAGGGCGCCGACCTGCCCGCCGCGTTGGCCGAGGCCGAGGCCTTCCTCGCCAGCAGCGCCTCGCCCAACAAGGAGCTGTACGTCATCGGCGACATGCAGAGGAACGCCCTCGAGGAGAAGTCCGGCGACCTCCGCACCGCCCTCGGCAAGGCGAAGGAACGCGCCTCCATCCACTTCATCCACTGCACCCCGAAGGTGACACGCAACGTCGCCGTCGCCGGCATCACCCCGCAGACGACCCTGCGCTCCGGCGAACGCGCCGACTTCGCCGTCCTCGTCCGGAATACCGGCAAGCAGGCGGTGAAGAACCTGACGGTGACGCTCACCATCGACGCGGACGAGAAGAACCATGAGTCGCAGGCCCTGCCCGAGATCGGCCCCGGCGAGACACGCGCCGTCGTCCTCGGCGGCGTCCTCGCCAGGCCGGGCCGCCACGTCATCTCGGCCTCGGTGAAGCCCGACGAGCTGGAGGGCGATAACCGCCTCGATCAGGTGGTGTACCTCAACGACCAGGCCGGCGTGTTGATCGTGGACGGCTCGCCCGACATCCGCGACCCGCGCAAGGCGTCGAGCTACTTCCTCGCCCACGCCGTCAACCCCACGACGCCCGGCTCGCCCGGCCTGCCCGTCAGCGTCGTCCCCGCCGAGCGCGTCTCGCCCCGCGACCTCGCCGGCAAGGACCTGTGCATCCTCACCGACGTGCGCCTGGAGGCCACCGCCAAGGGCGACGTGGGGCTGCCGCCGGAGTTCACCCGCGCCCTCAAGCCGTTCGTCGAGGAGGGCAAGAGCCTCCTCGTCATCGCCGGCCCGCGCGTGGACGCGGCGGCTTACAACACCATCCTCTTCGACCAGATGCGCCTCCTGCCGTACAAGCTCGCGCCGAAGAACGTCACCGCGCCGGGCGACAAGGGCTGGAAGCTCGACCGGGCCACGTCGGAGGGCCCGTTCGCCCGCTTCAGGGACAACAAGGCGTATCAGAACATCGACAACATCGAGGTCCGCCACGCCCTCGACGCCCTGGAGGATAAGAAGGACGCGACGCTCGCCGAGGAGTCGCGCGTCCTCGTGCGTTACCGCACCGGCAAGCCCGCCATCGCCTCGCGCAAGCACCCCGGCCAGGGCGAGGTGATGCTCTTCACCACGTCGCTGCACGACCCGGCGTGGTCCGACTGGTTCGTCTCGACGGCGTTCGTCCCCTTCGTGCAGGTGACGGTCGGCCACCTGCTGGAGGGCCGGCCCGTGGAGTCGAACAGGGTCGCCGGCGAGGCCCTGTCGTATCAGGTGCCCAAGGGCGAGGAGGAGGCCGCCTTCGACGTGGTCCCTCCCGTCGGCGACGCCAAACGCCTCGAAGTCCCCGTCGCCAGCCAGGGCCGTCACCTGGTGACGGCCCCGGACACGGCCAGGGCCGGCCTGTACCGCATCACCGGCGCGGGCCGGACGCCGAGTGAGGCCGACCCGCTGTATGCCGTCGCCCCCGACCTGCGCGAGACGGACGACCTGACGGTGATGACGCCGGAGGAGATCAACAACGCCATCGGCTTCAAGGCGTCGCACATCACCGGCGAGGAGGGGGCCGCCCAGACCGGCGCCGAACGCCTGAAGCGCGAGTGGACGACGTGGCTGTTGATGCTGTTGCTGATCCTGGTCCTGGGCGAGATGGCCCTGGCGTGGTACTGCGGCCGGTCCTGGTGAGGAGACAACGATGACATACTGGCTCCAACGCCTGGGACTGATCGAGGCCCCCAGGGACACCACCCTGGAGGCCGCCGAATTCGGCCTGCGCGGCCTCTTCCCCATCTGGGTCGCCGTCCTCCTCTTCCTCGCCGGGGGCGTGGCGGCCTTCCTCTTCTACCGCCGCGAGAACGCCAAGATGGGCGGCGTCCGCCGCGTCCTCCTCGCCGCCCTCCGCACGCTCCTCATCGGCCTGGTCATCCTGCTCATCATGCGGCCCGTGCTGCTGGCGTCGTACAAGGGCGAGCGCCGCCGGCCCGTCGTCGTCCTCATGGACAACAGCCAGAGCATGACCATCGCCGACCGCCGCGTCAGCGAGCGCGACCTCCTCCGCGTCGCCATCGCCTCCGGCGAGGCCCCCTTCGACGCCGAGCCGTCCGCCCTGGAGAAGCTCGACGCCGGCAAGCTGGCATCGGCGACCCGCCTCGACATCGTCAAGTCCGCCCTCGACAACCCCCAGCTCGACCTCCTCACCCGTCTGGAGAAGAGGGGCCCCGTCCAGGTCATGCTCTTCGGACGCCGCGCCACCCCCGTCGGCAAGGACTGGCGCGACAAGTACGAGGCCACGGAGGCCCAAACCGCCGTCGCTGACTGCGTCCACGAATTGCTCTCGCGTCAGGAGGGCGACCTGCCCGCCGCCGTCGTGCTGGTGACGGACGGCCGCGACACCGCCAGCACGCGGACGCTCGACGAGGTCGGCAAGGCGTGCGGTGCGCGGGGGGTGCCCCTGCACATCTGGGGCGTCGGCTCGTCCGAGGCCGGCGTGCTGGAGTTCAAGGACGTGCGCGTCCCGCGCACCGTCTTCACCGACGAGAAGCCCGAGATCAAGGACGACCCCATCGAGGTCCCCGTCCGGTTCCGCTGCCGGGGGTTCAAGAAGGGCATGATCGAATTCACCCTCAAGGTCGGCGACCAGACCGTCACCGAGAGGATGCCCGTTCAGGAGGGCGAGAACCTCGTCAAGGTGTTGAAGCTCGACCCGAAGAAGGGCAAGGAGGGCGAGCGGCCCGTCAGCGTCAGCATCAGGCTCGTGGATCAGCCCAAGGTGGGCGACGAGGTGAACCGCGTCGTCCAGGTCAAGAACAGCCGCATCAAGGTGCTGTACGTCGAGTCGGTGCCGCGCCGCGAGTACAAGTTCATCCAGCCCGTCCTCGACCGCGACCGACGTGTCCTGCTCCGCTTGATCCTCACCGAGGGCGACGAGCGCCTCGCGCTGCAGGAGCCGGACCGGGAGAGCGGGTCGATGTTCCTCGACAAGTTCCCCGAGAATTTCCCCGAGCCGCACGCCAAGGACCCCGACCGCCGCCCCTACGACCTCGTCATCCTCGGCGACGTGGCCTTGAAGTCCATCACCGAGAAGGGCGCCCAGGCCCTCAAGAAGTGGGTCAAGGAGGGCGGCGGCCTCGCCTGCCTCGCCGGCCGCAACCACATGCCCTCGGACTACGCCAGCCCGACGCTGGCCGAGATGCTCCCCGTCGAATTCCGCCGCGAGGAGCCGGCCCCGGACGCGGACTCCCGCGCCGCCCCCTACAAGCCGATGCTGACCTACGAGGGCGAGAACAGCCCGCTGCTGTCGCTGGACGACAAGGCCGAGGTCAACCTCAAGATGTGGAAGGAGGACCTGTGGAAGGACGTGCCCGGGTTCTTCTGGTACTACCCGGTCACCGACCTCCGGCCGGGCGCAACGGCGCTGCTCGTCCACCCGGAGAGGAAGGCGGGCCGCAAGCCCGACGAGAAGCCGATGCCCCTCGTCGCCACGCATTACTACGGCAAAGGTGAAGTCCTGTACGTCGGCGTCGAGGAGACGTGGCGCTGGCGCGACAACACAGGCGACAAGCTTACCGCCCGCTTCTGGGGCACCGCCGCCGTCCAACTCGGCTTGCCGCACCTCCTCGGCAACGCCCGCCGCACGCAGGTCGAGATGGAGCGCGGCGAGCCGGTCGTCGGACGGCCTGGCGCCGTCAAGGCCCGGCTACTCGACGCCAAGTATGAGCCCGTGGTCCGCCCCGAGGTGAAGGCGTTCCTCGTCAACCTCGACGGCAAGGGCGAGGAGGCGCCGCGTGAGGTCGTCCTCAAGCGCGTCCCCGGACAGGCCGGCGAGTACCGCGCCGCCCTCCCCAACGACGCCGCCGGCCGCCATGAATTGCGCCTCCCCGGAGGCGACGGCACCGAGGCCGGCGTCCTGCCCTTCCGCGTCGAGCTGCCCCCACGCCACGAGCTGTTGCAGGTCGGCCTGGCCGACGAGGCCCTGGCGGGGATGGCGTCGGCCAGCGGCGGACGCTTCCACCGCGAGGAGACGCTGCACTCTCTGCCGGACGGGGTCGCGTCGCTGTCGCACGGCTTCACCGAGCGCCGCGAGATCGTCCTGTGGGGGCCGCTGTCGATGGCCCTGTTCATCCTCCTGATCACGGCGGAGTGGATCATCCGCAAGTTCTCGAACCTGAGCTGACCCGATGACCCCCGCCATCCATCGACTGTTGCGCGCCCTCGCCGGACGCGAGCGTTCCCTGGCTACCGCCTGGGCGGCGGGCCGCGCCGCCGCCGTCTGCCTCGCGGCGCTGGTCGTGTGCCTGTCCATCGACTGGCTCATCGACCGATGGGGCCAGACGCCCCTGGCGGTCCACGTCGTCCTGCTCGGCGTGCAGGTCCTCGTCTGGGCCGGCGCCGCCGTCTTCACCGTCCTCCCGGCGTTCACCCTCCACGGCGGCGACGACCTGGCGCTGAAGGCGGAGGAGGCCGTGCCGTCGCTGGGGCACCGGCTCATCTCGGCGGTGCAGCTCAACCGCAAGGGCGCGAAGACGGCGGGCATGTCGGCGGAGCTGATCGCCGCTACGACGGCGCAGGCGGAGAGGCGGGCGGCCGAGGTCGATCCCGCCGCCGTGATCCCCGGCGAGCGTTACAGGTGGGCCGCCCTGGCCGCCGGGCCGGCCCTTGCCGTGGTGGCCCTGCTGTTCGCCGTCATGCCGGGGACGGCGATGGCGCTGCTCAACCGCATGTTCCTCGGCGGCGCCGAGATCCCGCGCCGCGTCGGCCTGACGGCGCAGGCCGCCCCCGTCTGGCCCGCCAACGAGGAGGTCACGCTGAAGTTCGACGTGACCGGCCTGTGGGCGAACGAGCGGCCCGACGGCCACGTCCGCATCACCCCCGAGGCCGGCCCGGCGTTCACCTGGCCGCTCACCCACGACGCCGAGGCGGATGTGTACGTCGCCAAGCTTCCGCCGTCGGACATCCCGTTCACCTACACCGCCTTCCTGGTGGACGGGCGCACGAAGACGCCGGGCCGGGTGGACTACTCGCCGCGCCCGGTGGCGCAGAGTGTGCAGGCGTGGGTCAAGGTGCCGCTGACGCTGGCGAAGAAGAAGGACGGCACCGCCTACGAGGAGGCGCAGAAGGGCGGCGACATCGTCTGGCGCGTGCCGGGGTCGAGCGGCCGCATCCGCGTCACGACGCAGACGCCGGTGGAGCGGTGCTCCGTGAAGCTGGGCCGCCGTCAGGTGGATCTGGCGGTGGTGGAGGGGGGCATGGCGGCCGAGGGCGACGTGCCGCTGGAGGTGGAGAAGGGCGTGTACGAGATCCACCTGCTATGCCCGCACGGGTTCGCCAACGTGGAGATCGCACGGCGGAGCGTGCGCCGCCTGCCGCTCGACCCGCCGGAGGTGGCGCTCTTGCCGGAGACGACGTATCGGATGGGCGACCTCGGCACGCCGGAGGAACGCGAGGTGGAGGGCATCCCGGTGCTGGAGGGCGAGCGTTTCCGCGTCGACTACCGGGCCACTGCCCGCTACGGGCTGGAACGTCCGCGCATCCGCTTCCGCGTCGTGCCGCAGTCGAAGGGCGACGAGGGGCAGGACAAGGTCGACCCCGACAGGTTCCTGACGCTGCCGCTCGGCCCGGTCAAGGGGGTGCCGCCGTCGGAGGCGGCGAAGGACGAGTTCCGGGCGAAGGAGGCCGGGCCGGACGCCCTGCCCGACAGCGAGGCGACGGGGACATACCACTTCGCCATCGCCGGCATCCCCGACGGCGAGGGCGGACGGATCAAGCTGAAGAAGGGCGACCGCATCCAGTTCTTCGTCGAGGTCCACTCCAAGGCAGACCCCGACGGTAGGCCGGGGCGGTCGGCCATCCGCGAGAAGGAGGTGGTGGACGTGCAGGCGCTCCTGACGTGGCTGGAACGCAAGGAGGATCTGAAGGAGCGCACCCGCGCCCTGGAGGAGGCCGCCCGCACGTCGCGGCCCGGCGGGTCGCCGTGATCCGTATGGCGGGAGGCAAGACGTTGCCCATTTTACGGTACCCAAGACCGCCCGAAGTGTTTAAACTGGGTTGAGCAAGTGCCCGATTGGCATGTTCCTAAGGGGGGGGCCCCGATGAGCATCTCGCGTTGGCTGTTGGCCGCATTGCTCCTATCGCCCGCGTTCGCCCAGGCGCAGAGCCTGGAGGAGCAGCAGGCCAAGCAGCGGGCCATCCAGGCCGAGACGGACCGCGTGGCGCGGCGCATCGAGACGATGGTCCGCGTCCTGCAGTACAACCGGCTGGAGAAGTCGGCCGAGAAGAAGATGCTCGCCGAGGTGCACGGCATGCTCGACGGCCTGAGCCGCGAGCAGATGGCCGCCGTGATCGCCTCGCTGGAGAAGGCCAACGCGGTCAAGGGAGACGGCCGCGACGCCGCGGTCAAGGCCGCCCGCGAGAAGCACGAGGAGGTGGTCCTCGGCCTGAAGGCGGTGCTGGCCAAGTTCGACGCGGTGCGCAGCCTCGACCAGGCCGCCGAGCGCCTCGACAAGATGGCCCGTGACCTCGCCGAGCAGTCGTTCCGCGTGGCCCAGCTCGCGTTCGACACCGAGAACGGACGCACCCTCGCGAAGTCCGGCGGCCCCGCCAGGCTCGACGCCTTCTTCAGCGAGACGGCGTTCATCCGCAAGGACTTCCTCGACCTCACCCGCCAAGTGCAGGCGCTGGAGAGCGTCCTGCCCGCCGACCAGAAGGAGCGTGCCGAGAAGTTCAAGTCGGCCACGGCGGGCGGCAAGGTGGACGGCCGGTTCGAGCAGGTCGCCGCCAAGCTGCGCCAGACCGGGACGGCGGACACCCGCGCCAAGGTGTGGCGTGAGGCGTGCGAGAGCCAGTGGGATCTGGCGGGCACCATGCTCGACTTCGCCCGCCTGCTCCGCGGCACGGCCGAGCGCGGCGCCTCCCTGCGCGAGACGCGGCAGCGCGTCGAGAAGGCCATCGAGGATCAGTTCAACCTGAAGGTCGAGACCATGTCGCCCCCGCCGAAGCGCGAGGGCGGCGACGAGGCCGTCGATGACCGCGCCATCCCGGAGGCCCTCCGCGGCCGGATGGACGACCCGCGTATCCGCGAGCTGATCCTGCGCCTGCCGCCGCGTGGCGGCATCCGCCGGCCCGGCCTGCCCGGCGAGGCCCCGGTGATCCAGGAGAGCCCGGCGCACGCCCGTGGCCGCGAGATGGCCGAGAAGCAGGGCTGGATCCGCTTCAACACGTTCACGGCGCGCGGCGTGCTGACCCCGCACGAGCCGTCCATCGCCGCGAAGCTCCTCCCCGCCGAGAAGTCGATGTGGGAGGCCCCCGAGTTCCTGCGGCACGGGACGATGAACCACCGGGCCGTCCCGCACCAGGATGACGCCCTGCGTCACCTGCGGGTGGTCAAGGCCGAGCTGGACCGCCTGCTCGCCGACGAGGACCGTAAGAAGGGCGACCCGCTCGTCAACCTGAAGGACGCGCTGGCCAAGGTCGAGAAGCTCATCGCCGACCAGAAGGACCTGAAGGCGACGACCGAGAAGATGCCCAAGGCCAACGACCTGCCGAAGCTGGCGCCGCCGCAGGCCGAGCTGGCGAAGCAGGCCAACGAGCTGAAGGCGCAGACCGCGCCGCTGACGAAGCCTGAGACGGCGCAGGCCCTGGACCGCGCCGACAAGGCGATGCAGGCGGCGGCGAAGGACCTGGCGGCCCGCAAGGACGACCCGGCCATCGCCAAGCAGGCCGACGCCATCCAGAACCTGGAGGAGGCGAAGAAGGGCATCGAGGAGGCCATCGCCGAGACGGAGAAGCGCCGCGAGGACATCGCCACGCTTGAGAAGGCCGCCGAGAAGATCGACGCGATCATCAAGAAGGAGAAGGCCGTCGCCGACGCCGCCAAGGCGAAGGACGCGGCCAAGACGGCGCCTGAGACGGCGAAGAAGCAGGACGCGGTGACGCCGCCGACGAAGGACCTGGCGAAGGAGATCGCCGACGCCGCCCCGAAGGCGGCGGCCAAGGCCGAGGACGCGGCCAAGGCGATGGCGGACGCCAAGAAGAACCTCGACGCGAAGAAGACCGACCCGGCGGCGAAGGACGCCGACAAGGCCATCGCCAAGCTGGAGGAGGCGAAGAAGGAGATCGACAAGGCCCTGGCGGAGAAGCGCGGCGAGGAAGCGGCGGCTCAGGCCAAGTCCGACCCGATGAAGTCCGATCCCGCGGCGGCGGCGGACAACATCGCCAAGGCGCTGGACCAGGCGAAGGCGGCGGCGGAGGAGGCGGCGAAGGCCGCCGAGGCGGCGAAGGGCGACATGGCCAAGGCCGACCCGACGAAGGGCGACCCCATGAAGGGCGACCCCATGGCCGCCAAGGCGGACCTGGCGAAGCTGCAGAAGGACATCGCCGACGCGGCGAAGCAGGCGACGCCCGAGGCGGCGAAGCCGGCGTTGGAGGCCGCGAAGGCGCTGGAGAAGGGCGACTTCGAGAAGGCCCTTGAGGCCCAGAAGAAGGCCCTGGAGAAGTTCGAGGAGGCCCTGAAAGGCGACCCCATGAAGGGCGACCCCATGAAGGGCGACCCCATGAAGGGCGACCCCATGAAGGGTGACCCCATGAAGGGCGACCCGATGAAGGGCGATCCGATGAAGGGCGACCCGATGAAGGGCGA
>CAZVZK010000012.1:0-11562 GCA_964630925.1 uncultured Alcaligenaceae bacterium | reverse complement strand
AGGGCGATCCGATGAAGGGCGACCCGATGAAGGGCGACCCGATGAAGGGCGATCCCATGAAGGGCGACCCCATGAAGGGTGACCCCATGAAGGGTGACCCCATGAAGGGTGATCCCATGAAGGGCGATCCCATGAAGGGCGACCCCATGAAGGGTGACCCCATGAAGGGCGACATGGGCAAGGGCGACATGGGCAAGGGCGAGCCGAAGGCCGGCGACCTCGCCAAGGCCCAGAAGGAGCTGATGGAGGCCACCAAGGCCGCCCAGAAGTCGGCACAGGCCAACGCGGCGGCGCAGGCGGCGCTCGCCCAGGCCCAGGCCCAGGCCCCGATGGCCGTCCAGCCGCAGCTCGACAAGGCCGCCAAGGACCTCGCCAAGGCCGCCGAGGCGCTCGGCATGGGCCAGCCCGGCGAGGCCGGCATGGCTCAGGGCATGGCCGCCCAGCAGCTCGCCGAGGCCCTCGCTGCCCTCCAGGCCGCCCAGGGCATGGGCATGGGCCAGGGGATGGGTATGGGCATGGGCATGGGTCAGGGAATGGGCATGGGGATGGGAATGGGCATGGGCATGGGCATGGGCATGGGCCAAGGGATGGGCATGGGAATGGGCCAAGGGATGGGCATGGGGATGGGCATGGGGATGGGCATGGGCATGGGCATGAGCCAGGAGAACCCCGAGGGCAAGGGCAGCGGTGACCGTCGCCCGGATGGGGCCGCCAAGGACGAGAAGGGCGCCACCGGCGACACCCGCGGCGCCAGCAGCCTGCTCAACCTTCCCCCGCGCCAGCGCGAGCTGCTCCGCCAGGCCCTGACGGAGAAGCTGCCCCCGGAGTACGCGGCCATGATCCAGCAGTACTTCGTCAACATCGCCCGTGGCAAGCCGGCCGCCACCCCGCCGGCGCCCAAGAAGTAAGCCCGGACGAGCCCGCCGTGTCTTCGAAGCATGAAGACACGGCGGGCTCACGCCCCGCCGCTCGCCAAGAACGAAGACCACGTAGGCTCGCGCCACGCTCGCCTGATCCACCGTCCGGAGGCTGAATCATGCGCCGCGCGCTCCTCGCCGCCCTGCTCCTGGCCTCCCCCCTGCCCGCCGCCCCGGCGGAGAAGAAGGACGAGGTCAAGATGCCCGACAACGCCCGCAAGGCGACGGGCCGCGCCCTCGCCTGGCTGGCCAAGGCGCAGAACTCGGACGGCTCGTGGAGCGAGTCGCGCTACCCCCACAACCCCGCCATCACCTCCTTCGCGCTGCTGGCCTTCATGTCGCAGGGCCACGTCCCCGACAAGGGCGTCTACGGCAAGGAGATCGCCAAGGGCATGCGCTTCCTCCTCTCCTGCGCCCGCGCCGAGGACGGCTACCTGATCGGGACGCGCGGCGGGAACATGTACAACCACGGCATGGCCACCCTCGCCCTGGCCGAGCTGTGGGGCGTGAGCCACGACAAGGCCCTCAAGCCCGCCCTCAAGAAGGCCGTCGATCTCATCGTCAACGCCCAGGACCGCCGCGAGGGCGGCTGGCGCTACTCGCCGCGCCCCTCCGGCTCCGACATCTCCGTCACCATCATGCAGGTGATGGCCCTGCGGGCCGCCAAGAACGCCGGCATCCACGTCAAGGACGAGGTGATCAAGAACGCCATCGGCTACGTGAAGCGTTGCTACAACCCCGCCTCCGGTGGCTTCACCTATCAGCCCGGCAGCTCGCCCGGCTTCGCCCGCACCGCCGCCGGCCTGTGCGTCCTCCACCTCACCGGCGAGTACAAGGCCGCCGAGATGCCGCGGGCGATCAAGTACCTGAAGGACCACTTCAACGACCGCTCGCACTACTGGTACGGGCACTACTACGCCTCGCACGCCATGCACCAGGTGGGCGGCGACGAGTGGAAGGAGTGGTACGCCCGGATGCTCAAGGAGTTCCTCCCCGGCCAGAAGGACGACGGCTCGTGGGCGAGCATCGACCACCAGAGCGCCGGCGCGGTGTATCAGACCTCCATCGCCGTCATCTCGCTGTCCGTGCCGATGAACTACCTGCCGATCTTCCAGCGCTGAGGTGCGACGTCCGCCACGGCGGGTGCATCACCACGGACGATCCCTGGCCGGGGCGTGGGCTGTCGTCGCCGCCCCGTCCGTGGCACAGTGAGCGGGGACGGGAGGGCCACCCGATGAAGGCCGAGACGCGCCAGAAGCTGACCCACGAGGACCGCGGCCGGGAGCTGACGCTGGAGGACTTCCTCGCAGCCGAGTACGAGCAGGGCTACAAGTACGAGATCATCGAGGGAAGGCTCGACGTGTCGCCCGAGGCCGGCTACCCTCACCTCACCATCCAGACCTGGCTATTCCTGGCCCTGCACGCCTACTCTGCGCTTCACCCCGAGGCGATCAACAGGGTCAGACCGGGCGGACGTGTCTTCGTGCCGCGTGCCCGGAGGGGCACGACGGCCCCGGAGCCCGACGTGATCGCCTACCGCGACATCCCCCCCGACAGGGACTTCGCCGAGATCGACTGGCGCGACATATCGCCCGCCCTCGTCGCCGAGGTCATCTCCCCCGAGAGCGCCGCCAAGGACATCACCCGCAACCGCCGCCTCTACCTCCGTGTCCCGTCCATCCTCGAATACTGGATGATCGACACGCGCACGTCCTTCCGCCGGCCCTCGTTGATCGCCCTCCGCCGCGACGGACGCCGCTGGGCCGACCCGATCAACGTCCCCTGCGGCGGCACCTACACGACGCCTCTTCTGCCTGGATTCTCCCGAACCGTCGATCCGGGGGCCGGCGCCTGAGCGCGCCCTACTTCCCCCTCGACGCCCGCAGCGCCTGCACCGCCCACGCCGCCGTCGAGAGGCGCTGGGCGTAGCTCTCCCCGCCGGACGGCCTCGTCGTCTCGGGCCAGCCGCCGCCGGCCTCCTGCGCCTCCAGGAGCCAGCGCCGCCCGCGTGACCGCGCCGGCCCCGGCGGCAGGGCGATCACCGCCAGCGCCGTGTCGAACACCTCCGGCGGCGACGTGGGATAAGGCCCCCACCCGCCGCGCCGCGCCTCCGCCTTCTCGATGAACGCCAGCCCCGCCTTGCCGCCCAGCGCCATCCGCACGGCGGCCGCGTCGGGGACCGATTCCACCTTCAGCCCGCGTAGCCACTTCTCGGCCCTCTCCACCTCGTCGCGGTGCCCGCCGGCCCGGCGCAGCGTGCCGACGGCCATCGCCGTCGCCAGGGCGTCGCCCCAGGTGGTCGGGCCGCCCAGGCCGTCGCCGACGCGCCAGCCGCCGTCGCGGCCCTGCTCGGCGGCCACCACGCGCGCCGCCTTGGCCTGCGCGGTGCGGCTGGTCAGCAGGCCGGCGCGGCCCGCCTCGGCGAGCGCCGCCGCGAACTGCAGCGCCGCCAGACGGCGGTCGCTGAACGGGCCGTCGCCGCCGTTGTGCCTCCACCCCTCCGGGCGCTGGAGCCAACGCAGGGTGTTGCCGGGGGCGTGGCCCGAGGCGAACAGGACGCGGGCCGCATCGCCGTCGTGGTGGCACGAGAAGCAGCGGTGCTCGCGGTTCCACGGCGGGACGTGCCGCGCCAGGTACGCCACCCCCGCCGCCTCCCCGTCCGCGGGCGGCGCCACGCCGAACCCCAGCAGCATCAACGCGGCGAGCATGTCAGACCACCCCCTGCCTCACCATCCGGGCCCAGGCGGCTCGTCCCCGGCGGGGGTGCAGGCCGCCCACCACGTCGCCCCCGACACCGAGGGCGGCACCGTCCGCACCGACCCGTCGGCCAGGCCGGCCACCATCGCCGCGTGGTGGTGCGTGGTGGTGTAGGTGCCGCCGCAGTCGGTCAGCCGCGGGCGGTACTGCGTCCCCGCCGCGGGGCCGACCCAGTGGCCGACCGACGAGTTGAGGAAGGAGGGCTGCCAGCCGTCGCCGCCCCACCACCCCCACAGGTTGCCGACGTTGCACTCCGCCTGCCGCTCGGCGAACAGCACGGTGTTCGACAGGCCGTCGGGGATGGAGGCGGGCATCCGCGCCTGCCCGTCCCAGCTCGTGAACACGCCCTGGATCGTCTCGCCGAACACCTGCGTGTTGGCGACGTAGGAGCAAAGCCCCCAGTCCTGCGTCTCGGGGACGGGGGCGGCCTGGCCGCCGTAGGTCTTCGTGCCAGGCCCGTAGGTCGGGTCCGCCGGGCAGCCGAAGGCCGCCACCTTGCGCCTGTGGACGTTGTTGACCCACGGCGCGGGGCCGCCCGGCCCGTCCGCCGCCCGGTACAGAGGCTCCTGCTCCAGGAAAGGCAGCATGTAGAAGAAGACGTTGCCACGCGGCATGCCCCCCGCGAGGGCGGCGGAGCTGGGGACGTGGGCGGGGAAGGTGCCGAGGAGGGGCGGCAGCCGCCCGTAGGTGTCGTTCACCCCGTGGATCGCCAGCCCGAATTGCTTGACCTGGTTGACGCACTGGACGCGCGCCGCCGCGTCGCGGACCTTCTGGACGGCGGGGAGCAGCAGCCCGATCAGGATGGCGATGATGGCGATCACCACCAGCAGCTCGATCAGCGTGAAGGCTCGTCTCCGACTCATTCGCTCGTCTCCATACCTCGGGCGCCCTGGCGGGCCTGCCTCACCCCGCCGATGCCTCAAGGTATCATCATCCTTCGCGGCCACGCTGTGACGCCTCCTTCACCCTACGGGCGCCCGGCCGGAGAGGACACCCACCCGGCTCGGCGTCAGGGGATGAGGTCGCCCAGCTCGGCGCGGAGGCGCGACAGGACACGCGACTTGGCGACGCGGACGGCGCCGGGGCGCATGGCCAGCTCCTCGCCGGCCTGCTCCGGCGTCCTGCCCTCGACGACCACCTTCCAGAACGCCTGCCAGGTCTGCTCCTGCACCTGCCCGCGGACGAGCCGCAGCGCGGCGCGGAGGAGGCGGCCGGCCTCGCCCTCCTCGTCGGGGGCGTCGGGCTCCGCGTCGGCGGCGGGGTCGGCGAGCTGGGAGAAGTAGATCTGGGCGTCGGTGCCGCCGGCGGCGCGGGCCTGGTGGGCGTCGCGGCGGTAATGGTCCCGCACCTTGTTGCGGGTGATGGCGCGGAGCCAGTGGCGGAAGGTGTCCCCGGGGCGGTCCTTGCGGAAGGCGTGGATGTGGGCGGCGACCGACTGGAAGACCTGCTGGAACACGTCCGGCATGTCCTGCTCGGGCAGGCGCATGGCGCGGCACCAGTGGTAGACCAGCGGGGCGTACAGGGAGGTGAGGCGCTCCCAGGCGGCGGGCACGCCCTCCCTCAGCTCCAGCAGCAGGCTGCGCGAGGTCGAGGATCCCGCGCGGCCGTCCGGTTGGGGGGTCATCCGGGTGACCCCGCGCGGGCGCGGCGGATGGCGAGGGCGGCGAAGGCCAGGAGGGCCACGCCGGAGCCGGCCAGGAGGGCGAGGGCGGCGGCCATCTCGGGGCGCGAGGCGGCGGGGGGCGAGAGGCGGCGGCCGATCTTGATGACGCCGCCCACGTCCCCGACCTGCCAGTCGGTCTTGGGGCTCTTGCCCTTCCTGTCGTTGTGGCAGGAGAGGCAGCTCTTCTCCATGAGGCGCGGGCGGGCGTAGAACAGCCACGGCTCGCCTTCCCTGTCGCTGATCTCGTGATACTCGGGCGCGGGCCTGTCGGGCGGGCCGTTGTGCGTCTCGAGCCATTCGAGGGCGCGGCCCTCGAAGGCGTCACGGGGGCCGCCGCCCTCGCGTCCGGGCCAGGGGTGGTGGCTGTAGACGCGGGCCTGCACGTCGGGGTTGTTGCGGCTGATGCGCTCGGCGATGTCGAGGGCGTAGGTGGCGGGCAGCGGCATCGCCATGTCGTCCTTGGCGTAGTGCTCGGAGAAGCGGACCCTCGTCTTGCGGCCGTTGAGGGCGTCCACGCGCTCGGAGTAGAAACGCCAGTTCTCGTCGAGCATGGCGGCCTCGGCGCGGGCGGCCTCCAGGGCGGTCTGGCGGACGAAGTGGTCGGACAGGCGTGCGAGGGAGAGCATGGCCGCGCAGGCCGCGCAGACGACGGCGAGGAAGAGGCACACCGCCAGGGGGTAGCGTCGGCACCAGCGCCACAGCCGGCGGGCGTGGCCCTCGGGGCGGGCGAGGATGGGCTCGCCGGCGAGGAAGCGGCGGAGGTCGGCGGCGAGGGCGCCGGCCCGCGGGTAACGGGCGTCGGCGGACTTGGCCATCGCCTTGAGGCAGATGGTCTCGATGTCGCGGGGGATGTCGTCCTTGAGGCGGCGCGGGGGGCGGGGGTCGTCCTCGAGGACCTGGAGCAGGAGGAGGCGCTCCTTGCCCTGGAAGGGGCGTTCGCCGGTGAGCATCTCGTAGAGCATGACGCCGAGGCTGTACACGTCGCCGCGGGCGTCCACGCGGTGCGACTCGCCACGGGCCTGCTCGGGGGGCATGTAGGCCGGGGTGCCCATGACGCGGCCGTCGGAGGTCATGGTGTCGCCGGCGGCGTCCCACTTGGCCAGGCCGAAGTCGGTGACGTGGGGCCGCCCGTCGGCGTCGATGAGGACGTTGGAGGGCTTCACGTCGCGGTGGATGACGCCGTGCTCGTGGGCGTACTGCAGGGCGTCGGCCATGTCGGCGACGAGGCGTGCGGCGTGGCGCGGGTCGAGGGGGCCGTCGCGGAGGAGGGCTTCGAGGGTGCGGCCCTCGATGAATTCGGAGACGAGGAAGCAGACGCCGTCCTCACTGGTGCCGGTGTCGTAGAGGGCGACGATGCCGGGGTGGGTGAGGCGTGCGACGCTGCGGGCCTCGCGGTGGAAGCGCTCGCGGGACTCGTCGGAGGTGATGCTGCCGGCGCGCTGGATCTTGAGGGCGACGGGGCGGCCGAGCTGGGTGTCGCGGGCGCGGAAGACGTGGCCGAAGGAGCCGACGCCCAGCTCGGCCTCTAATTCGAAGCGTCCGAGGCGGCAGGCGCCCTCGCCGAGCATGCGGGCGAGGCGGCGGCCCGAGTCGAGGGGGATGTCGGGTAGTGGGCCGGCCGCGTGGGCGGCGTCGCGGGCGACGCGGAGGAGGGTGTCGGGGAGGGGGTCGGGGTCGGGTGCGGCGAGGCCGTCGAGGCTGGCGAGGAGGGGGTCGGTGACGGCGTCGAGGGAGCGGAGGGCGAGGTCGCAGGTTTGGCAATCGAGCACGTGGTCGGCGAGGGGGCCGAGGTCGGTCTCGGGGAGGCCGCCGACGGCGAATGCGCGGAGCTGTGCGGGCGAGGGGCACCGGGAGGGGTTCATCGGCGCGCTCGTGGTGGGGCGTGGGGCTCCTGTCAGTGTAGATGAACGCGGGGGCGTTACACGGGGTACGCCCCGCCCGGCTCCGGCGGGCGGGGCGCTGACGCTCCCACGAAACGAGAGCCGCTGACGCTCCACTCGGGGCGCTGACGCATCCCCGCTCGCCAGAGCCGCTCACGCTCCACTCAGCGCCTACGCCCCCAGCGGTATCCAGACCTCCATGCCGCCCAGGCCCGTGCAGGCGTCGAACTCGGGCGTGTACCGCTCGAAGCACGGCGCCCCGGACGCGACAGGCAACCCACAGTCCGGGGCCCATTTGCCCCAGATGGTGTCGATGGCGGCGGGCAGGGACGACACGTGCCCCGCGTGGGCGAAGACCGCGTAGCGGCGGGCCTCGACCTTTACCGTCGTGAATCCCTCGGGCAGCCCGTCCCGCGACGAGACGGCCACGCCGGCCAGGTACTCGAACCGGCCGGAGTGGGCGGCGTGAGAGACCCCGTAGGCGTCCCGCCCGACCTGGCCCGGCACCTTGCCCAGGTGCGGGGCGAGGCGCCCCCACTGCGCCGGGATCCTCGTGCGGGTGTCCTTGTCGTAGTGCTCGTTCAGCCCGGCGATGAGCAGCTCGGGGCCTTGCTGGAACGTCGGGGCGGACAGCCCCAGCGTCCGGGCACGCAGCGCCGCCTCCTGCTCACGCAGCTCCGGCGTGAAGGCCGCGCCGAAGTCCTCGGCCTCGAACACCGGGCGGATCTCGATGTCGGACTCCTCGTTCATCGGGTTGGGGCAGCGCTTCACCCACTCGACGGCCTCGGCGAGGGACTTCACCTTCCACATCCAGAAGCCGGCGATCAGCTCGTTCGTCTCGGCGAACGGGCCGTCGGTGACGATGCGGTCCTTGCCCGAGAAGCGCACCCGCGCCCCCTTCGAGCTGGGGTGCAGGCCCTCCCCGGCGAGCATGATGCCGGCCCGGACCAGCTCCTCGTTGTACTTCCCCATCGCGGACAGCAGCTCGGTGCTGGGCATCTCGCCCGCCTCCGACGCCCCGGTGGCCTTGACGATGACCATGACCTTCATGACGCGCTCCTTGTCTTGAAAAGGGCGTAACCGGTGTGGGTACGGCCTGCTACCTCACCCCCTAACCCCCTCTCCGAAGCGGAGAGGGGGATCGCAAGATCATCGCCTACACGGCGGGGAGGTGTACTCCTCCCCTGTAGGACGAAGCGATTCAAGGGACGCGCGCACCTCCCCTCCGCTGAGGCGATGCTCTTGCGGCTCCCCCTCTCCGCTTCGGGGAGGGGGCGGGGGGGTGGGGTAGATGCCAGCGCCATCGCTCACTTCGCCACGGGCTGGGGGACCATGACCATCCACGCCAGGCCGAAGCGGTCGGTGAGCATGCCGTAGCACGGCGACCAGAACGTCTTCGTGAGCGGCATCTGGACACTGCCGCCGTCGGCGAGGGCGTCGAAGGCGCGGCGGGCGTCCGCCTCGTTGGGGAGGGACAGCGCGAGGCTGAACCCGCCGAACTTCGAGCCGTCGTCGCAGCCGTCGGACGCCATCAGCGGCACCCCGTGGACGCGGAACGAGGCGTGCATGATCTTCTTCTCGAACCCGGCCTGGAGCATGCCGGGGGGCGTCGGCTCCGGGCTCTCGTTGAAGCGCATCATCATCTCGACCTCGGCGCCGAGGGACTTCTTGTAGAACTCCAGCGCCTCCTCGCAGCGGCCGCCGAACATCAGGTACGGGGTAATGGTCGTGCCGGTCATGATTGCTCCTCTTCTCGTTCGGGTTGGTTGCCTTCGTCACGTTCGCCAGATAGTCGTTCGGGGGCGGCCGGGATCGACAGGCCCGCCGGGTTTTTTCAGGACGGTCTTCGCAGGCCGGACACGTCGAAGAGCGGGCGCACCTCGACGGTGCCGAGCCGCGCGCCGGGGTGTCGGGCCGCGACCCGCGCCGCCGTGTCGCGGTCCTCGGCCAGGATCAGGTAGTAGCCGCCGAGGGCCTCGTGCGTTTCCGCGAAGGGTCCGTCGGTGATCAGCCGCCGGCCGCCGCGCACGCGGACGCACGTGGCCGTCGCCGCCGCGTGCAGCGGCGACGCGCTGACGTAGCGGCCCTCATCCGCGAGCCGCCGGGCGAGGCCCGCGGCCTCCGCCCGAGCCTCGGAGTGGGCCGCTGGCCCCGCGGCCTGCCACGCGGCCTCGTCGTCGTAGCAGAGCAGCATGAAGGGGGTGAGCGATCCTCTGTCGGCCGGCAGCGGGCGCTCCGGCGGCAGCCCGTCCAGATCGGCGAGCGGGCGGATCTCGACCGTCCCCACGGCGGCGGGCGGCAGGCGGACGGCGGCCGCGATGGCCTCATCGAGGTCGGCGAGGTCGAGGAGGTAGAAGCCGCCGAGCTGCTCGGCGGTCTCGGCGAACGGGCCGGCGGTGACGAGCGTGCGGCCGTCACGCACGCGGACGCTGGCGGCGGCCGTGACCGATTGGAGCGGCGAGGCGCCGAGGAACTTCCCCTGGGCCGCGAGCTGGTCACAGATGCCCAACGACTCGACCATGCAGGCCCGCCGCTCGTCCTCGGTCCAGGCGCCCTCGGCACCGTAGATCAGCAGCATGTATTTCATGGGGCCTCCTCACTTCGCGTCGGCCGCGGCCTGGAGGGCGCGGATGTCGAGTTTCTTCATCCCCATCAGGGCGCCCATGACGCGCTGCGCACAAGCGGGGTCCTCCATGAGTTTGGGCAGGATGGAGGGGACGACCTGCCAGGACAGGCCGAAGCGGTCCTTGAGCCAGCCGCACTGCTGGGCGGCGGGGTCGCCGCCGGCCCCGAGCTTCTCCCAGTAGTGATCGACCTCGTCCTGCGTGTCGCAGTGGATCTGGAACGAGACGGCCTCGCTGAGTTTGAACATCGGCCCGCCGTTCAGGGCGGTGAAGTGCTGCCCGTTCAGCTCGAACTCCACGGTCATCACCGCGCCCGGCTCCTTCCCGTGGATCTCCCGCCCGGCCTCGCTGTAGCGCGTCACGGCCACGATCTTCGAGTTGGGGAAGATGGCGGTGTAGAGCTTCGCGGCCTCCTCGCCCTGGTTGTCGAACCACAGGCAGGCGGTGATCTTCTGGCGTGACATGGTCTTTCCTCGGTTCGAGCGGCTTACTTTTGGAGTCAGGCACCACCGGCGGGCTGACACCGCGCCGCCCGACTCTCCTTCACCCATTGGTCGAACGGGACGGGCGCGGATCGACACCCTCGGAGATTTTTCCCGGCCAATCGGCCGGAGGCGGAGGCAGGCCGACTCGGGCCAGGAGCGCCGCCCCGGTCATCTCAGGCGCCCGGCTGGAATTCGGTTGACGTGGCTCCGTGGACTGGTAGTCTCATCATCGTTCTACTACCACCCGCGAATACGCCCCACCCGCAGAGGAGGACGACGATGAAACCTGAGCACCTCAAGGGACAGGTGAAGCACGACGCCAGGGCCGGGGACCGTCACAACCCGACCATGCCGAACAACGACGCGTCGCGCTGGGCGCGAGAGCTGACGACCAACCGCGTGGCCGACCTGTTCCGGACGTTCCCGGGGCTCGCCGGGCACTGGATCCAGCTCCAGGGGGCCATCAACGCCGGCAACAACCACTTCTACGCGACGGCCAATCTCGGCGGCGGATTCACCGACGGCGGGAAGACCTCCGAGGAAGGCAAGCAACTGATCAAGTGGATCGCCAACGCCGTCATCTCGGCCGCCGAGGCGGCGACCTTCGACTTCCCCATGCAGATGTTGCAATTCACGAGAGACACGGGCTGGCTCAAGATCTCCAGGGCCGGCGGTAGGGTCACCGTCCACTCCCGCCCCTGACCCCCGCCGCGCCTGGCGGGACGCGAGAACGCCTGTCGGCCCGGCGAGCGACCCTCGCCGGGCGGCACCCATGTTCGGTGACGCTCAATCCTCGGACGGTCCACACGCGTCCGTATCCTGAGGGGCCGCGCCGCCCGGAGCCGCGCCATGAGCGCCCGTTGGATGCCCCGTTCACGGCTGTCGCTGCCGGCGGAGCAGCTCGCCCGCCTGCCGTGCCACCCGGCCTACGAATACGAGGTGATCGAGGGGGAGGTCTGGGTCACCCCCCGCCCGGTCTTCTGCAACGCCCGGCTCGGGTTGCGGGAGTACGCCCCCTCCCGCGCCACCCGCGTCGCCCCGCGCCCGCTGCGGCCCGACGACTGGGAGGCCCTGGTGCCGGTCTTCGCCAGCGCGTTCCGTCGGCACGAGCCGTTCGCCAGCGCGGGCGACCTTGGCCGGCGGGAGGCGGCCCTGGAATGCCTCGCCCAGACACGCGCGGGGTGGTAATCGGCAACCAATTCAGACCCACATCGGCGAGCAATCCGGACCCACCAC
>CAZVZK010000011.1:103965-115664 GCA_964630925.1 uncultured Alcaligenaceae bacterium | reverse complement strand
ATGCCCTCCGACATCACCGGCACCGAGGTGATCCAGGAGAACCAGAGCACGGGCGGCCGTGAGTTCAAGTTCCTCCAGGGCCCGCTGTTCGCCAACATGATCCTGGCGGACGAGATCAACCGCACGCCCCCCAAGACCCAGGCCGCCCTCCTGGAGGCCATGCAGGAGCGGCAGGTCACCGTGGGCCGCACGCGGCACAAGCTGCAGGCGCCGTTCTTCGTGCTGGCGACGCAGAACCCCATCGAACAGGAAGGCACCTACCCCCTGCCGGAAGCCCAGCAGGACCGCTTCATGTTCAAGGTGTTCGTCAAGTACCCGAAGTTCGACGAGGAGTTCGAGATCGCCCGCAAGACGACGGCGGTCACCATGGACAAGGTGACGCCGGTCCTGTCCGGCGAGCAGATCCTCGAGCTGCAGAACCTCGTCCGCCGCGTGCCGGTGACCGACTCCATCATCCGCTACACGCTGGCCCTGGTGCGGCAGACGCGCATCGGCGAGCCGGGCGTGCCCAAGTTCATCCGCGACTGGCTGGCCTGGGGCGCCGGCCCGCGTGCCGTCCAGAACCTGATCCTCGGTGGCAAGGCCCGCGCCCTGCTGTTCGGCCGCGTCCACGTGCAGCACGAGGACATCCAGGCGTTGGCCTTCCCCGTCCTGCGTCACCGCATCCTGACCAACTTCACGGCGGCGTCCGAGGGCATCTCCTCCGACACCGTCATCAAGAAGCTGCTCGAGGAGACGCCCAACGACGACAACGCCCTGATGCGCGACGAGCGCTTCAAGAAGATCTTCGCGTCCTGACCCGTGACGCCCTGAAGCCGGTGGTAGGCCCCATGTGGCGCATGGGGCCTATCGGACGGCATGCAACCCGGACACGCCGGCACACCAACCGAGAACGCACCCGTGGCAATGACCCCCACCAAGGCGAAGGCCGACGACCCACGCCGGTTCCTGCACCCGGCGACCATCGCCAAGATCAGCCGGCTCGACCTCCGCGCCAAGCGCGTCGTGGAGGGGTTCATCTCCGGCATGCACAAGAGCCCCGTCTTCGGGCACTCCATCGAGTTCAAGCAGCACCGCGAGTACTCCACCGGCGACGACATCCGCCACCTCGACTGGAAGGTCTGGTCCAAGACCGACCGCTTCTACATCAAGCAGTACGAGGCCGAGACCAACCTCCGCTGCCACATCGTCGTGGACGTCAGCGAGTCGATGCACTACGGCAACGGCCCCCTCAACAAGTACAACTACGCCTGCACCGCGGCGGCCTGCCTCGCCTACCTGGTGCTGCGGCAGATGGACGCGGTCGGCTGCATCACCTTCGACAGCGCGGTCCGCAAGATCGTGGCGACACGCTCGCAGACGACGCACATGGACGCCATCTGCAACGCCATGCACGTCAGCAAGCCCGCCGAGAAGACCGACATCATGGGCATCCTCCGCCGGGTGACCGAGTCGATCCCCGGCCGCGGCATGGTGGTCATCATCAGCGACAACCTCGTGGACCGCGAGGAGATGGTCAAGGGCCTCGAGATGCTGTGCCAGCGCCGGCACGACATCCTCATGTTCCACGTCCTCGACACCGAGGAGCGGACCTTCCCGTTCGTGGGCACGACCCGCTTCGAGGGCATGGAGGACATGCCCCACCTGCTCTGCGACCCCCGCGCCCTCCGCGACGGCTACCTCGAGGCGCTGGAGGAGTACCTCATCGAGGTGCGCCGCGGCTGCACCCGCCTGGGCGTCGATTACCAGCTCGTCTACACCGACGACTACCTCGACGCCATCCTGTCCAAGTTCCTGCACTTCCGGGCCGACGTGCGCAACCGCGCGGCGCGGAACCGCTGATCGCGATTCGCGATACGGGAGGGCGCGACGCTCCTGCCGAGCCGCACGACCCTCGCCGAAGCCGATTCACGGACAGCCGATCGGACAGTACGATCATCGATCGGCTCGGCAGGAGCCTCGCCCTCCTGGAAACGCCGCCCGGCCCAATACCAGACACCGAGAGCAGACACCCATGGAATTCTTCGCTCACCCCTGGTCGATGGCCTTCGGCGGCATCCTCATCAGCGCGCCGATCATCATCCACCTGATCAACCGCATGCGCTTCAAGCGCATCCGCTGGGCGGCGATGGAGTTCCTCCTCAAGTCCCAGAAACGCAACCGCCGCCGCATGATCATCGAGCAGCTCATCCTGCTGCTCCTCCGCATCCTGCTCGTGCTGCTCGCGGCGTTCCTCGTCGCACGCTTCCTGTACGGCGGGGCCGGCCCCAAGGGCGCCAGCCACACCGTCCTCATCGACACCTCGCTGTCCATGAACGACCGCCACGACGAGGGCGGCAACGCCACCACCGCCTTCGACCTCGCCCGCGCCCGCGCCGGCGAGATCGCCCGCGTGACGGCCAAGGCCAGCGCGGCGCAGACCATGCGCGTCTTCCTCACCCACGAGATGGACAAGCCCCCCATCGCCGACGGGCGCGTGACCTCCACCTTCGACAGTGACATCAGCAACGGCTTCGTCACCCGGGCCAACAACAAGCCCACGCTGATGGCCGGGTCGGCGCTGACAACGCTGCGGAAGGCGCGGGCGATGTTCAGCGAGAAGCAGGGCGACCAGGTGCAGAAGGTGCTGCACTTCGTCAGCGACTTCCGCGACCGCGACTGGACCACGGGCCCCGGCGCCGAGGACCTCGTCGAGGAGGTCAAGGACATCCTCAAGTCCGGCATCCACCTCAGCCTCATCGACGTGGGCGCCCCCGCACGCAGCAAGAACGTCAAGGTCACCCTCAACCACGACAACCTCGCCATCGTGGACTTCACGGCCGACTCGCGCGTGGCCATCGAGGAGACCGACATCGAGTTCACCGCGACGGTCGTGAACTACGGCAGCGCGGCCAGCCAGGGCAAGCTCCTCAAGGTGCTGATCAACGGCGAGGAGAACCCCGGCGCCGACCAGGTGATCGACCCCATCCCGGCCGGCGAGCGCAAGGCCTACAAGTTCCCCCTCAAGTTCCTCGGACGCAAACGCCCCGGCGGCGTGCTGGACCCCAAGGCCAGCATCCAGGCCCAGGACCAGGCTCTCCGGGCGGAACGCGAGTACTACAACGTCCGCGTCTCGTTCGGCCGCGAGGACAACGGCCTCAACGCCGACAACGTCCGCGACCTCGTCCTCGAGGTCCGCAAGCGCGTCCCGGCCCTGGTGGTGGACGGCAACAAGCCCGGCGCGGCGCCGGACGGGGCCGACCTGACCCACCTGCGGGCGTTCGTGGACGCCTCCGGCAACTACGACCTCATCGAACGCAAGCTCGCCGACCTCGAGGTCTCCGACCTCGACCTGTACCCCAGCATCTTCCTCGTCAACGTGGCCGAGATCCCCGAGTCCACGGTGAAACGGCTGAAGAGCTACGTCGAGAACGGCGGCAGCCTGTGCTACTTCCTCGGCGATGAGATCAAGTCCGACCACTACAACACCCTGCTGTTCAAGTCGGGCATCTTCCCGCTGCTGCTGGTGGACAGGCCGTTCGACCCGCTCCACGCCCAGGGCGGTGACATGACCGACCCCGAGAACCGCAAGAAGGAGCGGGCGCGGCTGCGGCAGTCGGACCCCAAGCCCAAGATCCTGTTCCCGCTGGCCGACCACCCGGTCGTCCGCCGCATCGTGCCGGCGTCGCGTCTGTTCCGCTTCCTGAGCGTCAACGTGTACTGGAAGGCCCAGCCGTCGTCGTCGTGGGACCCCGACGGCAAGCAGACCCAGCGCCTCATCGCGCTGCCGAACACGGCGGGCATCGAGACGTACCGCAACCGGGCGACGCAATTGATGGACCAGGCCCGCACCGCCGTCAACCGCATGACGGTCGCCGGCACGGCCGACGCCGGTTACACGGCCCTCATGGACGGCTACTCGCGCGACGTACGCAACAGGTTGGCCGCCGGCGAGCTGTACTTCGTGGCCGAGGTCCTGGAGGACATGCTCACGGCGCAGGGTGTCAAGGAGGGCGCGAACAAGAAGCCGAGCATGGCCGACCTGTGGAAGGCGACGGAGCTGAGGGCTCTGCACGACGACATCAAGACCTTCCGCGAGCAGATCCTCTTCGGCGACCCGCTGCTGGTGACCAAGCGTCAGGGCAAGGGGCGGCTGGTCGCGTTCCTCTCGACGGCGGGCACGAGCCAGCGCCGCGGGGTGGGCGGCGAGGAGCAGGTGCAGTGGAACGACTGGGGCACGGAGGTCGCATGCGCCCCCTGGTACGTGCTGTTCCTCAACGACCTGCACCGCTTCCTGATCAGCGAGGGCCAGGCCCCCAACCGCGTCCTCGGCGAGGGCGTCGAGTTCGCGGTGGACGCCAAGCGTTACGAGAAGAAGGTGAACTACACCTTCGAGCCGCAGCCCGACCTCCTCATGGGCGGCAAGCCCGAGGTCGAGAAGGACAACGCCGACATGAAGGTCGTCGGGTCGCAGCTGCTGTTCGAGCTGCCCGAGGCGTCACGGCGGCGGCCCGGCGTGTTCCGCTTCACCCTCACCGGCCTCGGCGAGGGGCCCGCGGAGGACCGCCAGGAGACCCGCGCCTACGCGTACAATGTGGACGCCCTCGCGGAGAGCGACCTGAAGCGGGCCGCGACCGAGCGCCTCGACCCCGACTCGGGCAAGCCGACCGACGCCAAGGCCGGCAAGCTCGTCCTCGTGATGCCCGGCGACCCGCCCCCCAGCTTCCAGGAGAAGGTGCCCGACGCCTCCGAGTCGCCCTGGCTGTACCTGTTCTTCATCCTCATCCTGGTGGTCGAGCAGGCGATGGCCGTCCACCTGAGCTACCACCTCAAGAGCGCCGAGGCCAGCCAGTCCGCCCCCACACCCTCGCCGGCCGCGGCGGCCTGACATAGGAGACGAACCGATGAACGACAACCCCGCCGGGATGGCCGGCCCCGAGGAATTCGAGAAGTTCGTCTTCCGCCGCCTGGAGGAGCCGTTCCCCTTCTTCGGCAGGAATCTGCCCGAGTGGATGTGGGTCGTCTGCCTCACCGTCGTGCTCGCGGCGGCCCTCGTCTACGTCGTGATCATGTACGTCAAGGACGCCCGAGGCGTCGGCCCCTGGTGGGCGTCCCTGCTGGGCACCCTGCGCCTGGCCGTCTACGCCATCCTGGCCCTGGTGTTCCTGCTGCCCGCCCGGCAGAGCTTCGTGAAGACCGTCAGCGAGGGCCGCGTCATCACGGTCTTCGACCCGACGGGCAGCATGCAGACGTCCGACGTGCTGCCGACCGGCGACCCGAAGCAGTACAGGGTCACGCGGCAGGAGCAGGTCCTGGAGTTCCTGACGCGCAAGAGCGGCGCCGAGGGCGAGAAGCAGCTCAACTTCATCGGCCAGCTCGAGGCCAAGAACCCGGTCGTGGCCTACCGCTTCGGCAGCAAGCTGGACGAGGAGTACCTCCTCTTCCAGGGCGGCCGCGTGCTGACGCGGACGGAGAAGGAGAAGCCGGAGATCGTCGACGGCAAGCAGGTGGTCCCGGAGGTGGGGAGCCTGGCCGACGCCTACTGGAAGGCGTGGCTGATGCCGGAGGGGAAGGTCGACCTGGCCGGGCTTTCGGACGCCGAGAAGAAGCGGATCGACAAGCTGGCCACGCTGAACGCCAAGCTGATCGGCGAGCGCTTCGCCGCCGGGACCAACATCGGCGAGCCGCTGCTGGCGATCCTGGGCAAGGAGGCGAACAACCGCCTGCAGGGCATCGTGGTGTTCACCGACGGGCGGAACACGGAGGGCAGCACGTCGGCGATGCGTGAGCTGGAGGCGCGGGCGAAGGCGGCCAAGGTGCCCCTCTTCGTGGTGGGCGTGGGCGAGGACCGGCAGAAGATCAAGATCGAGGTGGCCGACCTGCGTCTGCCCCCGCTGATCCAGCCCGAGGACAAGTTCCCGGTGAAGGCCGAGCTGACCGGCGAGGGCCTGGGCGGCCAGGCGCTCGACGTGACGCTGGTGCTGTCGCACGTCCGCACGTTCAAGGCCAAGCAGACGCTGAAGGACGGCAAGACCATCGAGGTCGAGAAGGAGGAGCTGCTGCCGATCTATTTGGTGGAGCGCGACAACCCCGAGAGCCCGAAGCCGGCCAAGGACCGGGCGCAGATCCCGCTCGGCACCGCCCCCATCGAGATCAAGCCGGCCGCCGCCGTGGTGCTCGACAAGAGCGCGCTGCCGCGTGCCGAGGTCGAGTGGCAGTTCGACGCGGCGGCCCTGGCCGCGGCGGTGAAGAAGGAGGGCGAGCTGAAGGACCGGAAGTGGGAGATCGGCGAGACGCGCGACGACTCGGAGCTGCGCTGGGTGGTGAAGGTGCCCGTGGACAGGCGCGAAGGGCACCCGCCGGAGAAGAAGTTCCACGAGTCTCCGAAGACGGGCATGAAGGTCCTGAAGAAGCCGTTGCGCGTGCTCATGGTCGCCGCGGGCGCGAACCGCGACTTCCAGTTCGTGCAGGTGCTGCTGGCCCGCGAGGTGGACAAGAAGCGGATGGAGATGGCGGTGCATCTTCAGATGGCGCCGGGCGAGACGACGCCGCGGACGGGCAAGGTGCAGAACGTGCCGCCGGACCGGCTGCTGCTGTCGTTCCCGGACACCTTCCGGCAGAAGAAGGACCTCTTCGACCTGCAGTCGTACGACGTCCTCATCATGTACGACCCGGACTGGAAGCAGATCACGGGCGAGCAGGTCAAGAACATCAAGCGGTGGTCGGACGCGGGCGGCGGCCTGATCCTGATCGGCGGCTACCTGAACACGGTGGAGCTGATCCGGCCGCGCGACGGCGAGGACGCGGAGAAGTTCGAGCCCCTGCTGAAGATGCTGCCGGTGGAGCTGGACGACCGGCGTGACGCATTCGTCGAGCGCAAGGCGGACGAGCCGTGGGCGCTGGACGTGAGCGAGGCGACGCCGGAGTTCGAGTTCATGAAGCTCGACGAGGAGATGGACGAGACGAAGTTCAAGGAGGACTGGAACGCGTTCTTCTACGGCGTGGGCAAGGAGAAGACCGAGAAGCCGCAGCGTGGCTTCTACAGCCTGTACCCGGTGCAGAAGAACAAGACGGGCTGCCCGGTGCTGGCGCGGTTCACCGACCCGACGACGAAGCTGAAGGACGGCCAGCTCCACCCGGCCATCGTGGTGCAGGCGGAGACGCAGCCGCGCGTGGTGTGGATCGGCTCGGCGGAGACTTGGCGTCTGCGCGAGTACAAGGAGGTATACCACGAGCGGTTCTGGACCAAGCTGGTGCGGTACGCCGGGAGCAAGAGCTCGGGCACGATCCAGCGTCCGATCAAGTTCGACCTCGGCGCGCGTTACCCCGCGTTGAAGGACATCACGATCGAGGCGAAGATCGAAGGCCCCTCGGGCGACCCGCTGCCGAAGGACGCCAAGGTGGAGATCACCCTCAAGCCGCCGCCGGGCGTCGGCGAGAAGGAGATCAACGGCGGCAAGCCGATCAAGATGTCGCCGTCGGGCGGGACGAGGCTGGGGTGGTTCACGGGCCGGTTCGCGCCGCGTTCGCCGGGCGAGTACGAGGTGACGGTGCGCGTGGCGAAGATGGCCGGCATGGACGCGGACCTGGTGGAGACGCGGAAGACGACGGTCACGGAGGCGAACCCCGAGCTGGACAACACGCGGCCGGATTTCGACCTGATGTACCGGCTGGCCAGCGACGCGGACGACGTGTTCCGGCGGATGAAGGACGCGGACGCCGCGGCCCTGCGCAAGGCGCTGGTGCGGCCCAAGCTGGGCGGGGGCGACGGGGCGGCGGCCGAGGGCGAGAAGGGCGACAAGATCGCGCTGGACAGGCCACGCCTGTTCTTCAACCTGCGGAACGCGCACCTGATCCCGACGTGCATGAACACCGACCGGCAGACCTCGGTCGCCCGCGGCCCGCACAAGGACCTGTGGGACGAGGGGATCACGCTGTGGACGCCCAAGAAGGCCAAGGAGACCGACCCGGACCCCAACCCGGTGAAGCTCTCCTACGTGCTGCTGGCCGTGGTCGGCCTGCTGTCGATCGAGTGGCTGACGCGGAAGCTGCTGCGGCTCGCCTGACGGCTCGCGTTTTCGGTTTTCGGTTTTCGGTTTTCGGTCAGTAGAGGGGACGAGCCTTCGTCCTCTCTCTGGCCGTAGCCGGTGGCTGCTGACCGAAAACCGAAAACCGAAAACCGAAAACCTGCCCGAAGGGATATGCCATGTCTACCGCCGCCGACCGGAAGGGCCAGAGGGAACGCATCCGCGGCCCGCTCGACAGCCTGCGGAGCTGGATCCGCGCCTACGTCAGCCTGGAGGGGGTGGCGGCGGTGCTGCTGTTCCTGTGCGCGTGGTTCTGGATCGGCCTCGCCCTCGACTGGGGCATGTTCCGCCTGTTCGGCGCCGACCTCGTGCAGCTCGACGGGGCGCGCATCTTCCGCATCGTCGTCCTCATCGGCATCGTCGGCGGCCTGCTCGCCCTGCTCGTCACGACGGTGCTGATCCGCCTGTTCGTGCAGTTCAGCGACGTGGCGGTGGCCCTCCTGCTGGAGCGGCAGTTCCCCAAGCTCCTCGGCGACCGGCTCATCACCGCGGTCGAGCTGCACGACCCGCAGGAGGCGGCCAGGCACGGCTACTCGCCGGACATGGTGCGGCAGACCATCAACGAGGCCGCCGAGGCCGTGGACAAGGTGCCGGTCAAGGAGGCGTTCGCCTGGGGCCGCATCGTCCGCCGCGGCGTGGCGTTCGGCGTCATCATGCTGGCGCTGTACGTGCTGTGGACGGCGGGGTTCGCGGCGGCGCGGGCGGCGACGAAGGACGGCAGCCCGGCCGAGGCGATGGCCGACGTTCATGAGGTGTCGGGGATGTTCGTGGAGCGGAATGTCCTGCTCCACAACACCATCTGGCCGCGGCGCAGCTACCTGGAGGTGGTCAGCCACGTAGAGGACGTGCGCATCCCGCGCAAGAGCCGGCCGTCGCGCCTGGTGGTGCGGGCGTGGAAGTACGTGATCGCCGACGGCGCCGCCCCGAACGGCGAGGGCTGGCGGCAGATGGTCTGGACCGACCTCAAGGGGCTGCAGATCGATGCGGCCGAGCTGCCGGCGGCGTGGACGCCCCGTGAGGGGTTCGACGTCCTGACCGTCGACGAGGCGGAGGCGCGGCTGGCGGCGTTCCCCGTGAGTCTGAACAAGGACGGCGAGCCGCGGTGGGTGATCAAGGCGGAGGAGGAGGACGCCGGCACGCGGCCCCTCCTGTGGAAGGAGCTGAGCAAGGAGCGGCTGGGCGGCCTGGCGGTGCCCGGCATCCCGGCGGCGTGGGCGGGCGGGAAGGGGCCGGGCCTGGTCAAGGCGGAGGAAGTGACGCTGTCGGCGGACGAGGTGTGGGCGAAGCTGGAGTCGGATAAGAAGATCGACGCCCAGGCGGCGGCGGCCCTGCGCATGGCCTTCGCTCACCTGGAGCGGCTGGAGGACCTGCGGGCGACCCTGGCGCGGCTGGACGAGAAGGTGGCGCCGCGTTCGATGCGTCGGACGGCCCGCAGGCTGATCGTGCCGAAGGAGGTGGTGCTGACCTCGTGGAACCGCTCGTCGTCCACGACGGGGCAGCTGAACGCCGAGGCGGACAACATGTTCACGGCGGCGTGGGGCGACATCGAGGAGACGACCTATTACCGCGTCAGCGGCGAGGACTACGCCACGAAGACGCACAGCTTCACCTGCGTGGACAGGCCGACCCTCTCGGAGATCCTGAGCGTCGAGGAGCGCCCGGCGTACCTGTACTACCGGCCGGGCCGCGACGGCGCGGCGCCGACGGCGGCGGACCTGGCCGGCAAGAGGCAGAAGTTCCTGCCGATGGCGATGCAGGTCACGGGCGAGACGACGCCGGTCGACGTGCCGATGGGGACGACGGTCACGCTGGAGGCGACCTGCACGAAGCCCCTCAAGAGCGTGGAGGTGACGTTCGACCCGAAGGACCGCCTGCCGATGCAGAACCGTGCCCTGGAGCTGAACGCGGAGAAGGTGAGGTTCAGCGTGACGATCCCCGACGTGCGGGTGACGTTCCCGATGACGTTGAGGTTCATCGACGAGGACGGGGTGCCGGGCGAGCGGAAGATCATCATCAACCCGAGGGCGGACCGCGGGCCGACGGTGCGCGACTTCAGCCCGGATGACGTGATCCGCCGTGACAAGGGCACCTTCATGGTGTCGGCGCGGGCGCGCATCCCGTTCCGCGGGCGCATCCGGGACGAGGAGGGCCTGGGGCGTGTCCGCTACGTGGCGGTGGTGACGCCGGCGGACTTCCTGGGCGAGGCGAAGCTGAAGGCCATCGAGGGCGTCGGGGCCGTGCCGCTTGCCCTGACCGGGCAGAGCGCCATCTTCCAGGCGATGCCCTACCTGCTGAAGGTGCAGAAGGACGCGGAGTCGGCGGGCGGCCCGACGAAGACGACGAACACCATCGACCTGCCGGGCTTCTTGCAGGCGGTGTTGGGCAACCGGCAGGGCAACGACCCGGAGCAGGCCATCGCGGGGTCGGAGTACATCACCGGGGAGAAGGTCGCGGAGCGTCTGAAGCTGGCGATGAAGGACCCGACGAGGTACCGCAAGCTGTACAGCGAGTACATCCTGAACCCCGACGACTGGATGTCGAACGACCCGAGCCCCAACCCGTGGACGACGGACGCGCGTGGGCGGGACAGGCTGGACCTGGCGAATAGCTGGCTGCCGGCGCAGGACCCGCTCGGCCTGCCGCCCAAGGCGCCGCTGCGGGGCGACCTGGGGCTGTGGACGCTGAAGTGGAAGAACGAGAAGGGCGAGGACGCCGGGCTGTGGGAGCGTGAGGAGGGCAAGCCGCAGAAGCGTTTCCTGGTCGAGGTGACGCTGGTGGCGGACGACACGCACCTGGAGGGCGAGGGCGGGGTGCCGAACCGGACGCCGTCGAGCGAGACGTTCACGTTCAACGTGGTGCCGGAGAACGAGCTGCTGGCGGAGATCGGCAAGGAGGAGGAGGTCAAGTACCGCGACCTGCAGCGTGCCTACAAGCCCCTGCCGGAGAACCGTGGCCGGATGGCGGACATCTGGTTCGCGCTGAGCGGCGAGGTGTCGAAGGTCGAGCTGAATAACTTCGTGGCCCGGTGCGAGGCGCTGGACGAGGTGCTGAAGCAGTCGCAGGGCGAGGCGAAGGCGGTGTACGACACCTACGAGCGCATCATCAAGGAGATGCGTCTGAACCAGCTGCGTGAGGACATGCTCGGGAAGGTGCTGCGCATCCACAAGCCTTTGGGCGAGGTGGACGCGCTGTACGGCAAGTCGATCGCGTCGGTGACGACCCTGGCCCAGAAGCTGCGTGACCCGGGCGCGAGCCGCGAGGTGCGCGAGCAGTCGGCGAAGCTGGTGCGGGATAACCTCACCGACCTGGTGACGAAGATGAACAGGATCCTCGACCTGATGGAGGGCCTGTCGAAGCTGAACGAGCTGATCGCGGAGCTGGCCCGCATCGAGAAGACGGAGGAGGACATCGGGCGCATCCTGGGGGCCATCCGCGACGACGAGATCAAGCGCCGGCTCGGCTGGACCAAGGATCCGAAGACCGGGAAGTGGATTCCGCCGAAGGATTGATCGCGGCTCCGGGCTTACTCACGGGCGGGCGCGGCCGGGCCCGTCCCCCCCCCGCCCCCCGCGGGTGCGGGGGGGCGCCCAGCGCGCGGGGGGGGCCGCCCGTTGCCCCCCCCCCCGGGGCGGG
>CAZVZK010000011.1:0-103955 GCA_964630925.1 uncultured Alcaligenaceae bacterium | reverse complement strand
GGTTTTGCTTCGCCCCCCTTTTTTTGGGGGGCGGGCGGGGCATCCCCGGGGGGGCGCGGGGGCGCCCCCCCCCCCCCCCCCCCCGCCGGCGTTTGCGGGGCGTCGACAAGGGCGCTGGCGGGACGGCCTGTTGCCACGCCGAGCGGAGCGTGTGCGCCTCTTGGCGAGCGGGGTCGCGTGAGCGCCCCGAGTGGAGCGTCAGCGGATCTGGATTCGGCTGTTCATTCATGCGCGCCACGCCAACGAGGCGCTCACGCTGTTTACTCGGGGCGCTGACGCGACCCCGCTCGCCCGATCCCGATCCGCTTACGCTCCAATCGAGGCGCACCGCCCCGGCGTCTCGTCCGGGGAGTGAGCCGCTGGACTTGTGGCGGGGCTCGTCGCCCGATATCGTGAGCCGGTCGCTGGAGTGGCGGAATCGGCAGACGCAGCGGACTTAAAATCCGCCGGGGCGTAAGCCCCGTGAGGGTTCGAGCCCCTCCTCCAGCACAGCCCGGACACGGAGGCCCCTCCCCATGCTCGCGCTCCTCTTGTTGCTGCCCGCCGCCGCCGCGCCCCCGGCGGACCAGTGGATCCTCGTGGTGGCCGGCGACTTCGAGAAGGCCGCGGCCCCTCTCGTGGCCCAGCGGCGGGCGCAGGGGATGCGTGTGGCCGTGGTGACGGCGGGGGACGTGCTGTCCGTCCGCGAGATGTTGGCGGGCGACACGCGTCCGCTGCGGAAGAAGATCGCCGACCTGTGCAACGCCTGGCACGGGCGCTCATCGGTGCTGCTGCTGGGCGCGGTGTCGTCGGCACACACGGGCCGCGTGGTGCCGCCGTGCGTCGGGACGCATTCGCGGATGAAGGGGCAGCCGACGGACGCGCCCTACGGCCTGCCGGACGCGGACGGGATGCCGTCCGTGGCGGTGGGCCGCATGCCGGCACGCGACGAGGCCGAGGCCAGGGCGATGGTGGCGAAGACGCTCGCGATGGAGAAGATGGCGGCGGGGTGGTGGAAGCGCGAGATCAACGTCCTGGCGGGGATACCGGCCTTCAACCCGGTGGTGGACCGGCTGGTGGAGTCGATGGCGTTCGCACGGTTCGACCGCATCCACCCGTCGTGGGGCGGGCGGGCCATCTACACGAGCGCGTCGTCGCGGTTCACGCTGCCGCCGGCGCGGCTGCGGCGCGACTCGTTCCACTCGGTGGGCAGGGGGCAGGCGGTGCTGCTGTACCTGGGGCACTCCGACCCGACGGGCCTGTGGGGCGGCGACGACCCGTTCCTCAGCCGCGATGACTTCGCCAAGGTGACGATCCCCGGCGGGGGCGGTGTGTTCGTGACCCTGGGGTGCAACGGCTGCCAGCTCGCGGGCAAGGACGGCGAGGGGTACGGCGTGGCGGCCATCCGCAACCCGCAGGGGCCGGCGGCGGTGTTCGGCTCGCACGGCGTCTGCTTCGCGGCCATGTGCCAGCTCGCGGCGGACGGGCTGGTCGAGAAGGCGTTCGTGGGCGAGATGCCGGCTCGGCTGGGCGAGTGCCATCTGGCGGCGCTGGCCGGCGTGGCGAAGGGCAAGATGGACTTCCTGACGTTCCGCATGCTCGACGCGGCGGACGGCGACCCGAAGATCCCGCAGGCGACGCAGCGGCGCGAGCATCTGGAGATGTTCCTGCTCCTGGGCGACCCGGCCCTGCGGTTGCCGCGCGTGGCGGAGGATCTGGAGGTGACGGCGCCGAGGACGTTCAAGCCGGGCGGCGAGGTGACGCTGACGGGCACGCTGCCGGCGCGGTGCAAGGGCGGGCGGGTCGAGGTGTCGCTGGAGCGGACGGCGGGCACATCCCCCGAGGGCCTGGTGCCGGTGCCCGAGAAGAAGGGCGCCGAGCGCGACGCGGCCATCCTGAAGAACCATCAGGCGGCGAATGACTTCCGCATCGCCCATGCCGCCGGGGCCATCGAGGGCGTCGGCTTCCGCGTCACGCTCAAGGTGCCGGAGAAGATGGCGTACAAGTGGTTGAACCTGCGTGTGCGCTGCGTGCAGGGCGAGGAAGAGGCGTTCTTCTTCCGCCGGCTGGAGATCGAGCCATGAGGGAGATGACGCGCGACGGGCTGACATTCACCGTGCCGGATGCGTGGCGCGCGGACGTGGAGGCATCGCCGGACGGGTGGACGCTGACGCTCCAGTCGCCGGGGGCGGCGTTCGCCGTCGTGCGCCTGGACCGCAACCTCCCCGACCCGGCCGAGATGCTGGCGGCGGCCCTGGAGGGGTTCCGGTCGGAGTACCGGGAGCTGGAGGTCGAGCCGGCGCTGGAGACGATCGCGGGCGACCTGGCGCTCGGGCACGACCTGGAGTTTTTGAGCCTGGATCTGGACGTGGTGGGTTGGCTGCGGGCCTTCCACGGGCCGGCGGGGACGGTGCTGGTGGTGTGCCAGGTGCCGGACGCGGAGCGCGTGGAGCACGAGCCGCCGCTGCGTGCGCTGACGGCGTCGATGCGGGTGGAGGAGGAGTGACGGGCCGAAGCATGACGGAGGCGGACTGGCTGGGGTCGGACGATCCGGGGCGGCTCGTGGCGGAGGCGCGGGGCTGGCCGTCGGCTTCCGGCCAGCCCGCCGCCCGGAAGTTCCGGCTGTTCGCCTGCGCGTGCTGCCGGCACTTGTGGGCGGGCCTGACGGAGGCCAGTGGCCGGAAGGCCGTCGAGGCGGCGGAGCGGTTCGCGGACGGCGCGGCGACGCCCCGTGCGATGCAGTCGGCGTGGCGGGCCGCGTATCAGGCCGGGCGCAAGGGGTACACGGTGCGGGGCGACCTGCTCGCGCAGGACTGCGCGTGGCACGACGCCGAGGGCGCCGCCGTCGGCGCCGTCCAGGCGGCGGCCGAACCGACGTCCGGCCTGTCACCGTCCGAGGCCGCCGCCCTGGTCCGCGAGGTGTTCGGCAACCCGTACCGCCCGGCCACGCTGTCCGAGGGCAGTCGCACCGCCGCCGTGCTGTCGCTCGCACAGGCGGCGTATGAGGAGCGGGAGCTGCCTTCGGGGTTGCTCGACCCGGCGCGTCTGGCCGTCCTGTCGGACGCGCTGGAGGAGGCGGGCTGCGACGACGCCGGCATCCTGACCCACCTGCGTTCGGCTGGGACGCATGTGCGTGGGTGCTGGGCCCTCGATCTCGTCCTGGGGAAGGGGTGAAGATTTCGCTGGCGGAACTGCCACGCGGCCGAGGTATCCCGGTTGGGGGGTGTTGCGGTGACCTGGGAGGGCGACTATGATTGCCGGCGGAATGACATGGCGGGACGCCGGGGGTTGACGTGGAGGCCACCAGCCACAGCCTGCTCTCCCAGGCCGCCGCGGGCGCCGAGGGCTCGTGGGCGCGGCTGGATCGTCTCTACCGCCCGTTCCTCCTGGGCTGGTTCCACTGCAACGGCGCCGCGCCCGAGGACGCCGAGGACCTCACCCAGGAGGTGATGCGTGTGGTGTTCCAGGGGATGAAGGGGTTCGCCCACTCCGGACGGGCCGGGGCCTTCCGCACCTGGCTGCGTGGCGTGTGCCTGCACCGACTCCAGGCCCACCGCCGGTCACGCCGGCTCCGGGGCGCGCCGGTCGGCGGGACGGACTTTCAAGGGGTGTTGCAAGGCATCGCGGCACCGGAGGACGATCCGGCAGGCAGGTGGGATCAGGAACACGACCTGGGCATCCTGCGGCAGATGCTGGCCGGCCTGGCGGACGAATTCGAGGAGAAGACGGTCCGGGCGTTCCACCGGCTGGTGTTCGACGGGGCGGCCGCCTCGCGCGTCGCCGAGGAGATGTCGATGACCGTGGGGGCCGTGTACATCGCCAAGTCGCGCGTGCTGCGCCGGCTGCGTGCGGAGGCGGAAGGGTTGATCGAGGTCGGGCTGGGTTGAGCCGCCCTCGACCTGCCTCACCTGAGGGCCGGGGCCCGATGAATCGAGACGGCATACATCCGACGGCTGACCAGCTCCGGGCGTTCACCCTCGGGCGCCTGGATGACATCGGCTCGGCGGAGATCGAGGCCCACCTCGGCGGATGCCCGCGTTGTTGCGAGGCGCTCGCCGGCCTGGATACCCCGGACGCCTTCCAGTCCAGGATCAAGGCGGCGGGGCGGCCCGCCGACGCCCCCGACGCCTCGTCCCCGACGCTGTCGGGCAGGGCGCCGAAGACGCCGCCGGAATTGCTGGGCCACCCACGCTACCAGATCCTGGGCGTGCTGGGCGGCGGCGGGATGGGCACGGTCTACAAGGCGGAGCATCGCCTGCTGGACCGGCCGGTGGTGGTCAAGGTCATCAACCCCGAGCTGGTCCACGACGAGGGGCTGGTCCTGCGCTTCCAGCGCGAGGCCCGGCTGGCGGCCAGGCTGTCCCACCCCAACGTCGTCGCCGTGTACGAGGCGGAGCAGGTCGGCCCGACGTACCTGCTGGTGATGGAGTACATCGGCGGAGAGACCCTGTCCGAGCTGGTCCGCAAGCGCGGGCCGTTGCCCGTGGCCGCCGCCTGCGAGCTGGCCCGCCAGGCCGCCGCCGGGCTGCAACACATCCACGAGCAGGGGCTGGTCCACCGCGACATCAAGCCGGCCAACCTGATCCTCACGGACGGCGGGCAGGTGAAGGTGCTGGACCTCGGCCTGGCCTTGCTGAAGGCGGGCGCCCCTCAGCGCGACCTGACCATGCCGCAGCAGAGCATGGGCAGCAGCGACTACATGGCCCCGGAGCAGTGGCAGGACAGCCACGAGGTGGACATCCGGGCCGACATCTACAGCCTCGGCTGCACGCTCTATTACCTCCTGGCGGGGTCGCCGCCGTTCGGGGTCTCGAAGGCGCCGAACGCGATGCGGCAGATGTACGCACACAGCCTGGCGCCGGTCCCGCCGATCCGCGAGAAGCGTCCCGACGTGCCGGAGGCGCTGGCGGCCGTCCTCGCCCGCATGCTGGCCAAGGACCGCGCCGAACGCCATGCGGCCCCTGCGGAGGTGGGGGCGGCCCTCGCGCCATTCGCCGCCGGGTGCGACCTGTCCGGCTACCTGTCGAGCGGCACGGTGCGGACGGGGCCGCCCGACGCCTCCAGGCCGCCGGCAGCACGGCCGACACGCCGGGCGTGGATCGCGGCCGCCATCACCGGGGCCGCCGCCGTGGCCGGCGGGGTCGGTTGGTATATGAGCCTTCCGGCGCGCCGGCCCGTGCCCTCGGGGCCGCCGATCAAGGTCGGCGTCCTGCACTCCCTGACCGGCACCATGTCCACGAGCGAGAAGCCCGTCGCCGAGGCAACGCTCCTGGCCGTCGAGCAGCTCAACGAGCGCGGCGGCGTGCTGGGCAGGCCGGTCGAGGCCGTCGTGGAGGACGGGGCCTCCGACGCGCTGACATTCGCCCGGCTGGCGGAGAAGCTCATCACCCAGGACGGGGTCTGCCCGGTCTTCGGCTGCTGGACCTCTGCGAGCCGCAAGGAGGTCAAGCCGATCTTCGAGAAGCACGGGCACCTACTGTTCTACCCGGTGCAGTACGAGGGGCTGGAGCAGTCGCCCAACATCGTCTACCTCGGTGCCGCCCCCAACCAGCAGATCCTGCCCGCGGTCAGGTGGTGCTGCGCCTTCCTGGGCAAGAAGCGGCTGTTCCTGGTGGGCAGCGACTACGTCTTCCCGCACTGCGCCAACGCCATCATCAAGGACCACGCGAAGGAGCTGAAGGCGGAGGTCGGTGGCGAGGAGTACCTGCCGCTGAGCGGCCAGGACGTTGCCGCTGCCGTGGCCGCGGCCGTGAAGAAGATCGAGGCGGCCCGGCCCGACATCATCCTGAATACGATCAACGGAGACTCCAACCTCGCGTTCTTCCGGGCCCTGCGTGCCGCGGGGGTCACGTCGGAGAAGATCCCGACCATCTCGTTCAGCATCGCCGAGGAGGACCTGGCCGCGCTGAACGCCCGCGACGTGACGGGCGACTACGCGGCCTGGAACTACTTCATGAGCATCCCCGGGGATCGGAACAAGGCGTTCATCCGTCGCTTCCAGGCGAAGTACGGGCGGCACCGGCTGTTGTCCGACCCGATGGAGGCCGCCTACTTCGGCGTCCACCTGTGGGCGCAGGCGGCGGAGGCGGCCGGCAGCGCCGACGTGGCCGCCGTCCGCAAGGCGATCAAGGGCCAGAGCTTCGACGCCCCCGGGGGGCCGGTCCGGATCGACCCGGCCACGCAGCATACGTTCAAGACGGTGCGCATCGGCAAGATCGTGGAGGGGCGGCGCTTCGCGGTGGCCTACACCTCCGAGGAGCCGATCGAGCCGGCCCCGTACCCGAGCACGCGCCCGAAGAAGGAGTGGGACAAGTTCCTCCACCACCTTCATCTGGGGTGGGGTGGCCGGTGGGAGAAACCGGGCCAACCGGGGTGACCCGCGCCTGGGCCTCGAAAAACAGCTCGGCCTCCTGAAAGGAAGCCACCGCTCGCGCACTCCTGTCCCAGGGAAAGACACCCTGACAGGACCGCGGCCGGCGGGGTTTTCGTGTCCGCCCGCGTGGGCCGCCGGACAGGTATTCGGTGACAGGGCAAGACGAGCGAACGGCCCGCCGGCCCACTAGCGGAGGATAGAGCCATGTCGTGGTTCAACAAGACGCCCCACCGCCCCACGGCCCCGCTGCCTGGGCCGAATGAGTCGGTGCTGAACGTCAAGGGGTTCGACCGCCTGAACCCCAGCACCCAGTGGAAAAGCCCGATCAGGGATCTGAACGCGGCAAACAGGGAGTATGCGTACATCCCGGCAGAGGGGCACCTCCCGTTCGTGGACCTCGCCCCCAGGTTCATCGAGCTGATGAAGCTCTGCTGGGTCCACGGGAAGGTCAACACCGGCGCCAAGCGTGGCCCCGTCACCATCGGGGCCAACATGGCGCCGAACTTCCCTTTCAACGGCCCGGGCAGGGCCCAGCAGGCCCCAGCGAACGCGCCCGAGTACAAGAAGACACTCGGCCCGTTGGACTTCCAGGGCCTCATCAGCGACTTCAAGCTGACGGAGAAGCTGGAGCGCGTCAACGCCTACACGTTCCGCGGCGAGGGGCGCTCGCCGCTCGACATCGAGGCGGCCGGCGGGCTCCACCCGCCCGTCACCAGGACGGACGCGTATCACGTCGAGAAGAGGATCTACCCCAGGTTCAGCAAGTACATGCAGAAGTGCTACGGGCTGGACGTGTCGATGGAGCAGTTCAACCGGGCCTACAACCAGGTGATCTTCGACGGGCGCGACCGCCTGATGATCAGGTGCTACGTCGCCTGGTGGGATCTGGTCGAGAGGGAATCCCACCACGTCGGTGAGATGGTGAAGGACCAGGCCCTGAAGAACTTCGTCTCCACGTCCAGGTATCTCGGGGTCGCCCAGGACTTCGCCAGCCACGCGAAGAAGGACCCCATGTGGGTGTTCGTGATGCGCGTCCGGGGCGGCTTCAACATCAAGGGGCGGCACAGGTATAACAACAACCCGAACGAGCAGGAGATCGCCTTCCCCGGCCCGCTGCCCTGGGAGGAGGTCTTCGCCTTCCGGCGGCAGGACACCTGGGGGAAGCTCGTCGGCCCGATCTACATGCGCAAGGTGTTCGAGGCGGTCAACCCGGCGGCATACAAGGAGGTGTTCGAGATCCTCAGCGGCAAGCCGCAGAAGCCCGTCTGACACCGGCCCTCCAACGGCCGAGCTGCTGAGCGGCAAGATGCAGGGTTGACCGGGGCCGCGCGCACGAAAGTACCCCGCGGCACCATGCCGCGGGGCCCGCGGCCCTTCATTGGCCGCACACGTGTTCACTCGGCCTTGATGGCCACCCTCATGGGCATGGCCTCCGGGGCCTTGGGCAGGACGATCTTGAGGACGCCGCCCACGAGCGTCGCCTCGACCTTGGCGGGATCGACGCCGGCGGGCAGGTGGATCCGCTCCTCGAAGCGCCCGAACCAGCGGGAGTCGAAGCCGTTCTCCTTCTTCTCGACCTTACGCTCGCCGCGGATGATCAGATCGCCCTCGTGCACCGTGACCTCGATGTCCTTCTCGGTCATGCCGGGGGCGTCCACCTCGAGGTGGACCTTCGCGTCGTCCTCCCACATCGACAGAGGCAGGGACAGCGGACGCATCGGCATCAGGACCTCGTCCTCGCCGAACAGCCGGTCGAACAGCCCGCTCAGCCGGTTGGCCGGCGGCAGGCGGGCCGGCACACCGGCCCTCGCGACAGGCAACATACGTCGCCTCCTTTCGCTGCGCGGCGGCACACGCCGGCCGCCGCATTCCCAGGGAGGCCCTCCACGGGAGGGGATCATCGACCTTACGACCTCTCAAGGTGCAACCGCCGTGCCGCCGCCGGTGCGTGAATTCCCCGCCGGGGTGCGCGATCCGGTGGGCCGCGTGTGCGGGGCCCGCACGCCGCGCGTGCGGGGTGGACACGCGGCGGTGTGAAACCGCACGGGCGGAGAGCTGGTAGGATGTCTCGAGCCGACCAGCCGCGAGCACATCAACCCGGAGGCACGCCATGTGGGTCCGCAAGTGTGACGTGGATGCGATGGACGAGGCCCCGCTGCCGATCGCGGCCCGCATCGCCTCCAACGAGGAGTTCATCCCGCCCCCCCAGTCCGCCGAATTGGCGGAGTACGAGGCGCGGCTCAAGGACCTCGCCGGCCAGGAGGCGAGGCGACAGGGGACGGACCGGCGCGGGTTCCTCCGCTCCGGCGCCGGCATGGCGGCGGCCCTGCTGACGCTCAACAAGGTCTTCGGCGAGTGCTACGCCGTGGCGGCGGAGGAGGCCAAGGACCCCAGGAGGTTCGAGGAGAACAGGCCGAAGAAGCAGTTCATCTTCGACATCCAGACCCACCACGTCGACATCAGCAAGAAGTGGTACGACACGACCAAGGACGGCAAGGCGGTCCGCAACTTCTTCACGCTGCTGCGGCCGACGGCGAAGTCCACCGACGACGCCCTGGAGCAGCTCAACCGGGCGCACTACGTCAAGGAGCTGTTCGGCGACAGCGACACGGTGATGGCCGTCATCTCCGGGGTGCCGACCCGCACGTGGGACAAGAACCCCCTGCCGCCCGACCAGATGGTGGCCACACGCGAGTACGTCAACGGCCTCGCCGGGTCAAAGCGCGTCCTGTCGCACGGCCTGATCCGCCCCAACCTCGGCAAGAAAGAGCTGGAGGAGATGGAGCGCCAGGTCAAGACTCTGAAGATCGACGCCTGGAAGATGTACACGGGCGCCGAGCTGGGCGAGAAGGCGTGGCGGCTCGACGACGAGAAGGTGGCGTACCCGTTCTGGGAGAGGACGCGGAAGCTGGGCGTGAAGAACGTGTGCGTCCACAAGGGCCTGCCGCTCAGCACGTTCAACGAGAAGGGCTGCTTCCCCGACGACGTGGGCAAGGCGGCCAAGGACTTCCCCGACCTGAACTTCATCATCTACCACTCGGCGTACCGCGGCCCCGGCGGGCTGCTCGGCTCGTGGGTGTCGCGCGGCACGGGCGACAAGGTCGTGGACAAGAAGTCGGACGACCCGCAGGAGATCCCGTGGACGAGCGAGCTGTTCCGCCTCCTCAAGAAGGAGACGAAGATCAAGAACGTCTACTTCGAGCTGGGCAGCACGTTCAACATGCTCTCGGGCAGCGACCCCAAGAAGTGCCTGCACATGCTCGGGCAGATGATCCAGGTGGCCGGCGACGACCACATCCTCTGGGGGACCGACAGCATCTGGAACGGCTCGCCGCAGGGCCAGATCGACCGCTTCCGCCGGCTGAAGATGACCGACGACCTGCGCGACAAGTTCAAGTACGCCGAGCTGACGGACGCGGTGAAGGACAGGATCCTCGGCCTGAACGCGGCGAAGCTGTTCGGCGTCGATCCGAAGGCGGCGTGGAAGGCGATCAAGGCGGACAAGCTGACGAGCGCGCGCGAGGAGTACCGCAAGAGCCCGGAGCCGAGCAACACGCAGTACGGCTGGGTGTGGACGGGCGAGGGCGAGCCGACGACCGCGCCCGGCCTCAGTAGCTGACAGCCAGCAACAGCCGGCGAACAGCCAGCAACAGCCAGTGAAAGCCACAACCGCCGGACACACCGGTGATGGGTAGGCCGGCCGTTGGCTGTTTTCGCTGGCTGTTGCTGGCTGTTCGCCGGCTGTTGCTGGCTGTCAGCTATTCAGAGGGCGGGACGAGCCGGTACGACCCGCCGTTGCCGCCGGCCAGTGCCGCGAGCGTGGCGTTGCCGGAGCGGGAGCGTGACATCTCGACGACGTGCAGGCGTGTGCGCCCACCGTTGAGGCGCGTGATGGCCTGCATCTGCGCCTGCGTCAGGTCATCGGCGTCGGTGACGAGGAACAACACCTCGGGGCGCAGGCTCAGTGCGGCCTGCAGGGCGGCGAGGTGGGCGGTGCCGCCGGACGCGGGGAAGGCGTCGAGTCGGGCGAGGGCCTGTTCGGCGGTGGCGGGGTCGGCGCGGAGCAGGCCGGCGGGGCCGGCGGGCAGGAGCGGCTGCACGCCCTGATTGTAAAACAGCACCTGGAACCAGGCGTCGGGCGGCAGCGTGCCGAGGGCCTCGCGCAGCTCCTGGCGGGCGCGCCGGAGGCCGCCGCCGAGGCCCATGCTGGCGGAGCGGTCCACGAGGTAGACGACGCGGCGGGCCGTGCCGGGGGCGGCGAGGATGCCGGCGCCGGCGCCGCCACCCGGCGGGCCGCCGGAGGGCACCGGGGCGGCCTTGCCGACGGCGCCGCTGGATGACGGCCCTTCCAGCGGGGTGGCCGGGGCGCTCCCGACCGAGGGGAGGATGTCGGCGGAGATGAAGTCTTTGGGGTCAACGGCGCGGACGGGGGCCGGGCGCTCCCACTCGCAGAGGCTGATGGACAGGCCGGGGCCGCCGCGGCCGGTTCCGTGGGGGGGCTTGCGCGCCGGGGCGGGGGCCGCCAGCAGGGCGAGGACCAGGGCGGCGTGCAGGCCGAAGGACAGCCCGAACGCGACGGACAGGCGGGACGGCGTGGACATGGGCTACCCCTCGCGCACCTTCACGCCCTGGGTGATAGCATCGGCGGCGCGGGACGCAAGAGGAAAGTGGCAAGGGCCGGCGAGATGGGGCGGGGCCGTGGTCCGGTGACGCGCGGCGATGCGCCCTTCCAGGGGCGGCACGACGCGCCTATAATGCCGTTTTCGACCACGACACGCCGATGAAAGGACCGCGGCCGATGGCCAGCCTGATGCAGCCGGTGTTCGCGACCTGGACCGTCGCGTTCCTCAACTTGATCCTGTTCCTCGCCAGCCTGTTCCTGATCCTGCTGGTCCTGATCCAGCGCGGCAAGGGCGGCGGCCTGACCGGCATGTTCGGCGGGGCGGGCGGGTCGAGCGCGTTCGGCTCGCGGGCCGGCGACTTCTTCACGCGCCTCACCATCTGGACCGCCGCCATCTGGCTCCTGCTGGTGATGTTCATCATCAACCAGACCATCGTGAAGGGCGAGCCCAAGAGCGGGCCGGGCGTCGAGAACCGCGGCGACCCGTCGTGACGCCCCCCATCAGCGGACCTCGGTCCGCCCAGCTCAGCTCTCCACAGAGGTCGGCGTGTGTTGTACAGCATGACGGGCTACGGCGAGGCCAGCCACTCGGGTGACGGGCTGCAGATCAGCGCCGAGCTGCGCGCGGTGAACAACCGCTACCTGAAGGTCACCCTGCGGGCGGCGGAGCCGTACACGCTGCTGGAGCCGGAGGTCGAGAAGGTCATCCGCAAGACGGTCAAACGCGGCACGGTCCTCGTCCACCTTCGCTGCCAGCGCCCCGCCGCCGCCTCCGACTTCCAGATCAATCAGGTGGCGTTGCGCAGCTACCTGGCGCAGGCGAAGGCCGCCGCCGGCGACCTGGGGCTGTCGCCGGGCGACCTGCTCGGGCAGGTGCTGGCGCTGCCGGGCGTCGTCCCCGAGCCGGCCAGCGCCTCCCTCGACCTCGAGCACGAGTGGCCCGTCGTGGAGCGCGTCATCGAGCAGGCGGTGTCGCGGCTGCAGCAGATGCGGTTGGACGAGGGGAGGGCGATGGCCGCCCAGCTCCTGCAGTCGCGCGACCACATCGCCGGGCAGCTCACCCTCATCCGCGCACGCATCCCGCACGTCGCGGAGGCGTACCGCACACGCCTCCTGGAGCGGGTGCGTGGCCTGCTGGCCGAACTGGACGTGAACGTCAGCCGTAATGACCTTATCAAGGAGGTGGCGATCTTCGCCGAGCGTGCCGACATCAGCGAGGAGGTGGTGCGGCTCGACAGCCACCTGGCGCAGTTCCAGGAAGTGGTGGAGGAGCCGGAGAGCGCCGGGCGCAAGCTGGAGTTTTTGACGCAGGAGATGTTCCGCGAGACCAACACCATCGGGTCCAAGGCGAGCGACGTGGACATCTCGCGGCACGTCGTCGAGATCAAGGGCTCGCTGGAGAAGGTGCGGGAGCTGGTTCAGAACATCGAGTGAGGACGCGTTGAAGAAGGGGCCACTCATCCTCGTGTCCGGGCCGTCCGGCAGCGGCAAGACGACGCTCATCCGGCGCGTCCTCGCCGAGGAGCGCTTCCGCGGGCGTCTGCGGCTGGCGGTGTCGGCCACGACACGCGAGAAGCGGGCGGGCGAGGAGGAGGGGGTGTCGTACTACTTCTGGACGCGCGACGCCTTCGAGAAGAAGCTGGCGGAGGGGGCGTTCCTCGAACACGCGATGGTCCACGGCAACCTGTACGGCACGCCACGCGCGGAGGTCGATGGGTATCGCGAGAAGGGGGTCGGCGTCCTGCTGGACATCGACGTGCAGGGGGCCGAACAGGTGCGTCCCCTGTATCCTGAGCTGGTGACGGTGTTCGTCGAGCTGTCGCGCTGGGAGATGTACGAGGAGCGCATCCGCCGGCGGGGCACCGAGAGCGAGGCCACCCTCGCCCGCAGGCTCGAGACGGCCCGCCGCGAGCTGGCCCGGGCCGGGGAGTATCAACACAGGGTCGTCAACGACGACCTGGAGGCGGCGGCGGCGGCGTTCTCCGCGTTGGTGGAGAGGCAATTCACCTGACCGCCGCCGGGCTGAATGCCGGACGCACGGGACACGATGGAGGGGCGACGATGCATGATGACTTGAAGGAAGAGGCGATCGTCAACAAGGTGGGCGGGCGGTTCAAGCTGTCCACGCTGATCCAGAAGCGGATGATCGCGCTGAACGGCGGGGCGCGGCCTCTGGTGGAGGTGCGCGGGGGCGACCGCATGGCGATCGTGATCCAGGAGATCTTGCAGGACCGCATTTACCTGGACGCCTCCGACGAGGTGCGGACACGCGAGCCCGGCATGCGCCGGAGCAGCGGCCTGGACGACGGGGACTGAGACCGGGGCACTCACGCGAGGGATCCAGCCATGGCCGAGACCATCCAGGCGGCCGACGCGGCGCCGGCGCCGCCGCCGGCGTATGAGCCGCCCCCGTATCAGACGCTGTCGCTGGTGGCGCTGGGCGGCTTCGTCCTGGCGGCGGTGTGCGCGGCGGCGGTCCTGCTGGGGGGGCTGATCCCCCTGGCGGTGGGGCGGCCCGTGATCTTCCTGGCGACGCTGGTGCTGGCGCCGATCCTCGGGGCGGCGGCCGCGGCGGCGACGCGCGAGGGGCGAAACCCCGCGCGCGTCTCGGCGGGGGCGGGCCTGGCCCTGGGGGCGTGGGCCTTCCTGCTGGGGATCGGCGGGCTGGTGGTGTCGGCGGGGACGAATCCGTGGGTGCTGGGCTTCGCCTTCTGGGGGCTGGCGGCGGCGGCGGTGCTGGTGTGCGTCATCGCCCGCTATCAGATCCAGGCGTCGGAGGGGACGCTCACCGGCGACTGGTACGCGCGCTGGGGGCTGATCACCACGCTGTTCGTCTCGCTGCTTTACGCCGCCTACCAGTCGTCGATCCAGTTGGCCATCGCCAGCCAGGCGCGGGCGGCGGCCAGGGAGTACATCGGGCTCCTCCAGAAGGGCGACACGTTGCAGGCGTTCATCCGGGCGCAGCGCGAGCGGCCGACGGGCGTGAACCTGGCGATGGTCGAGCAGGCGCGGAACAACCCGACCATGTCCAGCCCCGGCGTGTACACGACGTACACCTGCTCCGACCACGTCCGCCTGCTGCGTCTGAGTGGCGAGGACGCCACCATCACCGAGAAGGGGATCAAGATCGACCTGTCGAACAAGAACACCGAGGCGGAGCTGATCTACCGGGTGGCAGGCCGGTATTTCGAGTTCGACCTGACCGTCGCGCTTGAGGGCGTGGAGGTCTCCCAGGGTAGCGTCAAGCGGCGGGCGTGGCACGTCGTGGAGAGGGGCACGGGTACCGGGGGGCGCGAGACGCCTCCGCACCTGACCGAGGAGTCGAAGCCCCTGGGGCCGAGCTTCGCGGCGGCGCGGGGGCGGAGCGAGGCGTTCCTCGTCGCGCTCGCCAACGGGGACATCGACGGGGCGTTCCTGATGACGCGGCCGGCCGCCGGGCGCGACCCCAAGACGGCGATGACGGGGCGGGCCGCCTTCCCCCCGCCCGGGTTCAGCGACTTCTCCGAAGCCTACACCTTCAACGACAAGATCCTCGCGGCGGCGCGTGACGGCGTGACGGCGGCCCTCAAGGGGGGCCCGAAGGCGGGGCTCACCCAGATCACCCCCTTGCCGAACATCAACTTCGCGCTGTTCACGGCCGCCGGGGGGAGGGTGGTCTTCGAGCTGGACGTGCAGGCGGTCATCCGGGACCACCCGGCGGGGCCGCCGGGCCACATGGCCTTCGGGCGGATGCAGCTCGAAGGGCCGTTCGAGGCCCGTGCCGTGAAGCCGGAGGAGTTCCGGGTCACCGGCTTCAAGTGGGACCGGGTGAAGGAGGTCCAGAGCGGGCCGCGTCCCGGCCAGGGCCCCCCCGGAGGTTGACATGCCCCCCAGCCGCGAGAACAGCCGCCGCGCCTTCGAGCAGGCCCGCCGCCTCATCCCCGGCGGCGTGAACAGCCCGGCCCGCGCCTTCGGCGGGGTCGGCGGCGAGCCGGTCTTCATCGCCAGGGGCGAGGGGCCGTACCTGTACGACATCGACGGCACGCGCTACATCGATCACATCGGGTCGTGGGGCCCCCTCATCCTGGGGCACTGCCACCCGGCGGTGGTGGCGGCGGCGGAGGAGGCCCTGCGCGGCGGGGCCAGCTTCGGGGCGCCGACCGAGCGCGAGAGCGAGATGGCCCAGCTCGTCATCTCCGCGGTGCCGTCGGTCGAGATGGTGCGCTTCGTGTCGAGCGGGACCGAGGCGGCGATGAGCGCGGTGCGTCTGGCGCGCGGGTTCACCGGGCGCGACGTGGTCGTCAAGTTCGCGGGGTGCTACCACGGGCACGTCGATAGCCTCCTCGTGCAGGCGGGGTCGAGCGCGACGACGCTCGGCGTGCCGGACAGCCCCGGCGTGCCGAAGGGCTGCACGGCCGACACGCTGTCCCTCTCGTTCAACGACACGCAGGGTCTGGCGGAGGCGTTCAAGGCGCACGGCGACAGGATCGCCGGGGTGCTGCTGGAGCCGATCGCGGGGAACATGGGGCTGGTGCGTCCGTCCCAGGAGTTCCTGCGCGAGCTGCGGCGTCTGACGCACCACCACGGCTCGCTCCTCGTGTACGACGAGGTGATGACGGGGTTCCGGCTGGCGATGGGCGGTGCGCAGGAGCTGCTCGGCCAGACGCCGGACCTGACGATCATGGGCAAGGTGATCGGCGGGGGCTTCCCGGTGGGCGCCTACGGCGGGCGGGCGGACGTGATGCGACACATCTCGCCGGCGGGGAAGGTGTTCCAGGCGGGGACGCTGTCGGGCAACCCGGTGGCGATGGCGGCGGGCATCGCCACGCTGCGCGAGCTGAGGCGTCTGGACCCGTTCGCGGATCTGGAGCGTCTGGGCAGGCTGATCGCGGAGGGCCTGCGGGCGGCGTGCCACGACGCCGGCATCCCCGCCGTGGTGAATCAGGTGGGCAGCATGTGGACGCTGTTCTTCAACCCCGAACAGGTGACGGACTACGAGAGCGCGAAGAGGAGCGACCGGGCGCGGTTCGGCAAGTTCTTCTGGGCGATGATGGACCGGGGCGTGTACCTGCCGTGCAGCCAGTTCGAGGCGGCGTTCAACGGGGTCGTCCACACCGAGGCGGTCTTGGGGGAGACCCTGAAGGCGGCGCGGGAGTCACTCGCGACTCTGGGCGGGTGACCCGATGAACACCGGGCCTTATTCGCCGGTCGCCCAGCTCGGCGCGGGGCCGGACGGCGCGGCGTTCCGCGCGCGGGGGCCGTCCGGGGCGGTGGAGCTGCGCCTGCTGGGGCCGGCGTGGGCGGACCCGCCGCGGCGAGAGGCGATCCTGCGGCGGCTGCGGCGGGCGCGTCTGGCGGCGGCGGCGGCGGGCGTGCGCGAGATCCTCGACGTGGGCCTCGACGCACTGCCGCCGTGGGTGGCGCTGGCGCCGCTGATCGGCCCTCCGCTGACGGGGTCGTTGAAGCCCCCGCTGGACCCGTTGCAGGCGGCGCGGATCCTGCTGGCGCTGGCGAAGGCGTTGGGGGACGCCCACCGGGTGGGGGCGGTCCACGGGCGCCTGTCGCCGGCGACGGTGTTCCACGCGGCGGGCCTTGTGCAGATCGACGTGAGCGGGACGACGATCCTGCCGTCGGACGGGCCGCCGCCGGGGGACGACCCGGCCGGCGACGTGGCGGCCCTGGCGCGGGTCGGCGCCTGGCTCCTGACGGGGGACGAGGAGGGCCCGCTGGGGGCGGCGCCGGCGCCTTTGCGTGTCCTGCTGGAGGAGGCGCTGGCGCCGCCGGAGGACCGTCCGTCGATGCCGTCGGTGGCGGATCGGCTGTCGAGGGTGGCGGGGATGTTCGAGGCGGGGCGGTCCTCCACAGCCCACGGGCAGGAGCGCCCGCCGGCGGCGGCGGCGCCCCACGCCGAGACGCCGGCGGTGCTTGGCCGGTATCGGCTGCTGGAGAAGCTCGGGCAGGGCGGCATGGGCGAGGTGTACCGGGCGGAGGACACCAGCGACGGGCGGATCGTGGCGGTCAAGACGCTGCTGCCGGTGTGGGCACGCGACCCCCTGGCCGTGAAGCGATTCCGCAAGGAGGCGCGGCTCCTGGAGGAGGTCAATAACCCCTACGTGGCGAACCTGCTGGAGGTGAACGAGGACGGGGGGGCGCACTACCTGGCGGTGGAGTTCGTGGCGGGGCTGAGCGCGGGGAAGCGCCTCGATGCGGGCGGCGCGATGCCGGAGGCGGAGGCGTTGGCGGTGGCGGCGGACGTGTGCCGGGCGCTGGCGGCGGCGCACGCGCGGGGCGTGATCCACCGCGACATCAAGCCGGACAACATCCTGCTTCTGAGCGGACAGGGGCCGGGGGGGCAGCGGGCGAAGCTGTCGGACTTCGGGCTGGCGCGGCACGTCGATCAGACGGAGTCGCTGCACCTGACGCGGACGGGGGCCGTGGTCGGGACGCCGTTCTACATGGCCCCGGAGCAGTGCATCGGCGGGCCGCTCGGCCCGGCGTCGGACGTGTACTCGCTGGGGGCGACGCTGTATCACCTGCTCACGGGGAGGCCGCCGTTCGCGGGGGACACGGCGCTGGCGCTGATCAACCACCACTGCAATACGCCGCCGCCGTCGCCGCGTGCCGTGGTGGCGACGGTGTCGGACGGGGCGTGCCGGGTGGTGCAGCGGGCGATGGCGAAGGACCCGGCGCACCGGTACGCGGACGCGGCGGACATGCTGGGGGAGATCGAGCGCCTGGTGCGTGGGGAGCCGTCGAGCGTGCGGGCGCACCCACTCCTGCCGGCGTGCGACCCGTCGGCGATCAAGAGGTGGGACTTCACCTGGGAGCTGGGCTCGTCCCCCGAACGCCTGTGGCCTCACGTGTCGAACACGGAGCGGCTGAACAGGGCGATCAAGCTCCAGGCGGTGAAGTGGGAGACGGGGCCGGACGACGCGGGCAAGGTGCGGCGGCGTGGGAGGTTCAAGGTCCTGGGGATGGAGACGGCGTGGGAGGAGCACCCGTTCGAGTGGGTGGAGGGGCGGCGTCTGGGGGTGCTGCGGAAGTTCACGTCGGGGCCGATCAAGTGGATGGTGAGCGAGGTGGCGTTGGAGCCGCGTGCTGGGGGGGGGACGACGCTGACGCACACGATCCGCGTGGAACCGGGCGGGTTCCTCAGCGGTGCGGCGGTGTCGCTGGAGATCGCCTTCCGCACGAAGGGCAACCTGGACAGGGTGTACCGGCGGATCGACGCGGTTGTGAAGGCGGGGCGGCCGCTGGACGACCCGTTCGAGGAGGGCGCGGGGCTGTCGCGTGCGCAGAGGCGTCGGCTGGATGAGGGGGTGGAGGCGGTGGCGCGGCACGTGCCGGCGCAGGCGGCGGACGCCCTGGGGCAGTACCTGGCCGCGGCGCCGGCGCAGGAGCTGGCGCGGATACGCCCCCTGGCGCTGGCGCGGCGTCTGGGGCTGCCGGAGGAGCAGGCGGTCGCGGCGTGCCTGCACGGCGCGAGCGAGGGCCTGCTGGTGCTGATGTGGGACCTGCTGTGCCCGCTGTGCCGCATCCCGTCGCAGGCGCTCGACTCGCTGAAGTCGATGAAGGAGCATGGGCATTGTGAGGCGTGCAACATCGATTACGAGCTGGACTTCGCCCGGTCGGTGGAGGCGGTGTTCCGGGCGCACCCGTCGATCCGCGACGTGGAGCTGGGGGTGTACTGCATCGGCGGGCCGGCGCACTCGCCGCACGTGGTGGCCCAGGTGCGGGTGGCGCCGGGGGAGCGGCTGGAATTGCCGCTGACGCTGGGCGAGGGGGCGTACAGGCTGCGCGGGCCGCAGCTCCCCGCGGCGCTGGACGCGCGGGTGGAGGCGGGGGCCAGGCAAGCGCGGTGGGAGGTGGACCTGTCGCACATCCAGGCGGGGCCGCCGGTGCTGCTGCGTCCGGGGGCGCAGCGGCTGGAGGTGGCCAACCCGACCAGGGAGGAATTGGTGGTGCGGGTGGAGCGGACGGCGGACCGGCAGGACGCGCTGACGGCGGCGCGGGCCGTGTCGCTGGCGCTGTTCCGCGAGCTGTTCGGGGGCGAGGTGCTGACGGCGGGGCAGCTCGTGAGCGTGGCGAGCGTGACCCTGGTGCTGACCGACGTGCCTGGGGTGCGGGAGGCGGCGAAGGGGGAGGGGGAGGCGAAGGCGTTCGGCCTCCTGCGCGGGCACTTGCTGGAGCTGGAGACGTTGGCGGAGAGGCACGGGGGGGCGGTGGTGAAGGCGGTGGGGGAGGGCGGGCTGCTGGCGTTCCAGGACGCGGCGGACGCAGTGAATGCGCTGCTGGCGCTGGGGCCGGGCACGCGGGCGGCGGCGTACCGGGGGCCGTCGATGGCGGCGACGGTGAACGGGCGCATGGACTACTTCGGAGCGGGGCCGCGGATGCTGGCGGGGCTGATCGGGGAGGCGCCGGCGGGGGGGTGGCTCCTGACGCAGGGCGTGATGGACGTGCCGGGGGTGTCGTCGCTCTTGCACGCGCACGGGCGGGAAGGCACAATGTCGGACAGGTCGGGCGTCATGGTCCACAGGTTCGGGGGTGAGGCGTGAACGGCTATTACAACCCCATCGTGCGGACGTTCGGGCTGGTCCGCCGCGTGCTGATGGAGGTGACGGGCCTGCCGCGCGGGTGCTTCCGCCCCGACACGCCGCTTGACACGGTGATCCCGCCGGGACGCGGAGGTGAGGTCACCGAGGGCCTGCGGCGGGAGGGCCTGGAGCCGCCGTGGTGGTGGGTCTCGGGTTACGTGGCCATCGGCTGCGTGGTGCTGATCGCCGTCGCGGTGGGGTTGGCCGTGGCGGCCAACGCCGGGGTGCTGGTGGGGTTGCTGGCTTTCGGGCTGAACCTCGCTGTGGTTGCGTGTTTCGCCGCCGTGCCCGCGCCGCGGACGCCTGTTGTGCCGTCGCCGGGTTGGGGGATGACGCTCGGCGAGCTGGCGGTGTCCTGCACGCGGTTCCGCGATCACAAGGCGAGCGGCTACCGGTGGTCGCGTGGCGACATCGCCCTCAAAGTGCGGCTGATCGTGTCCGAGCATCTGGGCGTGCCGCTGTCGCGTGTGCGTGAGGATTCGAGCTTCGTGGAGGACTTCGGCACGGATTGAGACGACCCCCCAAAGGCACTTTGGTTCGAGGCGAGCGGCACGGCGTCAGCGTGCCGTGTCTGAATCACACGGCACGCTGACGCCGTGCCGCTCGCCTCAAGCACGCGATTGTGAGGGGGTGGGGTAGCTCACTGGTCGAGCGCCTCCGCGATCCCCGGGCAGAACGCGCCGAGGGTGAGCCGCTCCAGGTCCAGCAGCGCGATGAGGTACTCGAACTTCCCGGCCTCCAGCTCGGACGCGGCGGCGATGGCCAGGATGCCCTGCTGGAGCAGCGTCTCCCTGCCCTTCTCCGGCAGCTTCAGGAGGGCCGCCTCCGCCTTCTCCAGCCTGCCGGCGTGGCGCTTCTCGAGCGCCTCCAGCTTCCGGCGCTTCTCGCGCAGCGTCTCCCACGCGGCCGTCACGCGCAGCTCGATGAGCCGCTCCGCCCCGTGTGCCACCTCCGACGCCTTCCCTGCCAGGAGCCCCGCGGCGCTCACCCGGGCGGCCTTCGACCCGGCCAGGCGGACGGGCATCTCGGGCACGATGGGGGCCGGGCGGTACTCGTCGCCCCCCTCCGGCGGGATGGCCGCCGCGTGGATGTCGGCGGACGCGGCGAACGTGTCGGCGGTGAGCGCCAGGGGGATCCTGCCCTGCGCCTCCACCTCCAGCCGGTGGATCCCCGCCAGCAGGGACACCCGCCGCAGCTCGGGGTTCCGCGCCTTGACCAGACGCAGCACCTCGTCGGCGGATGGGATGGCCGGGGAGGGGCGGGGCAGCGGGGCGGGGGGCACCGCGAGCGGGGCGTCGCCTGGCAGGCCGACCGCCTGCTTTAACGCGGCCAGGGCGATCACCTCGGCCTTGTCGGCCTCGATGACCCTGTTCTCCGCCTGGAGGGTGGGCGTGCCGGCGACCTCGGCGAGGAACGGGTCCAGGGCCGGGAGCGGGACCTTGATGGCAGCCAGGGCGGCCCGGTACTGCTCCACCCGGCTCGCCGCCATGCCCGCCAGCCGGCGGGCGGTCGCGGCGTACAGCACGGAGACGTACATGCGCCCCGCCGCGTAGCGGACATCTGACTCCTGTGCCTCCAGGTCGGCCCTCGTGATCTCCAGGCCCAGCGCCGCCTGCTCGCGGCGGGTCGGGAGGTCGCGCCGGACGCGGCCGAGGAGGTGGGCGAGGCGTGTGACCTCGGCGAGCTGGGCCTCGGCGCGGGCGACCATGAGGCCGGCGGCCCGGACCTTCGGCCGCTGCACGGCCGCGAGGCGGACCGCCTCCGCGTAGGAGAGGGGCGCGGCCTGCGGGGCCGGCGCGTGTCCGGGGGCCTGGGCCGACGCCGGCCGGGAGGCCAGGGCCGTGAGGATGGCCGCGGCCAGGAGGGGGGTGTGTCGTGAGAGCATGCGTGGCCATCCTGGCTGTGGAACGAGTGTCCCCTCTAATGTCGGACCGGGCCGCCCGGTCGGATCGGGAATACGCACAGCCCGCCGGGTGTGGGCGTGGCGTCGGTGTTGGCCGTCGGGGCTGTGCGGGATTCGCGGGCCCTTCTCGGCGTTGCTCTTGACGCCCCACCGACTGCAGCTATTTGTCGGGGCACTTGTTACTACCTCACCCCCTAACCCCCTCTCCGAAGCGGAGAGGGGGGATCGTCAGATCATCGCCTGCGCGGTGGGGCAGTCCATGCGTCTGTTGTTGGACGAAGCCATTCAAGGGGGCGCACACTACCCCTCCGCTGAGGCGATGATCTGACGATCCCCTCTCCGCTTCGGAGAGGGGGTTAGGGGGTGAGGTAGTAACACACATCGGGAGGGCCTCGTCATGTCCCGCGCCGCGTTCGTCTGGCTGCTCTTGCCGCTGATCGCCCGCGCCGACCTCGTCTGCCCCGCGCCGGACCACGACGCCGGCGCCGCTCGCACCGGCACGCGCCTCACTCATACCTTCGCCCTCCAGAACACCGGGACGGCCCCGGTCGAGATCCTCGGCGTCAAGGCGGGCTGCGGCTGCACGTCGGCGGTCCCGGCGAAGACGCGCATCGCGCCGGGCGAGACGACGACGCTGCGGATGGAGGTCGGCACGGTGACGCAGGCCGCCGGCCCCAACGCCTGGCGGGCCGACGTGCGCCACGCCGGCGGGGTGCTGTCGCTCGTCATGCGGGCCACCCTGGAGGCCGACGTGCGCATCTCGCCGGCGAACCTCGTCCTGGCCGCCGGCGTCGCCGGCCACCCGTTCACGCTCACCGAACTGCGGGCCGCGCCGATGACGCTGCGTGCGGTGTCGTGCGTCTCGCCGCACCTGCGGGCGGAGGCCGAGCAGCCGCGCCGCGAGGGCGAGGCGTGGGTGCGGCGGATCAACGTGCGTGTCTTGCCGACGCTGCCCGAGGGGCGTCACGAGGACGCCCTGGTGATCCACACGGAAGACACCGGCTATCCCGAGCTGCGGGTGCCGTTCAGCGTGGTGAAGCGTACGGCGGACGCGGTGCAGGTCAGCCCGGAGTCGGCGGAGGCGAGCCGCGACGCCGGCGGCGCGGTGCCGGCGCGTCTGGTGATGCTGCGGGTGAGCGGGGAGACCCCTGTGCGTGTCAAGGCGGTGAAGGCGAGCCACCCGTCCATCCGCTGCACCTGGGCGGACGGCGAGGGCCGGGCGGTGCTGCGGATCGCGTTCGAGGCGGTGCCGGGGCCGTTCACCGGCGAGGTCGAGGTGGAGCTGTCGGAGCCGGCGAAGGTGGTGAAGATACCGGTGACGGTGAGATGAAGCCGGAGGTGGGGCATGGCGAAGGTACGCGGGCTGCGAGCGCGGAAGCGGCCGCCGTGCGGCCCCATCGACGTGGCGGCGGCCTGGGGGCGGATCGAGGCGTGCCTGGCGGCCTTCTCGCCCGATCTGCCGGGACACCTTCGCGCCGGCGCGAAGGAGAAGGACGTATTGGCGTTCGAGAAGGCCATCCGCCGCGAGCTGCCGCAGGAGGTGCGTCAATCGTTCTTGACGCACGACGGGCAGGCGGCGAGGTCGTGGGATGCGGTCATCAACGGCATCACGTTCTTCTCGGTGAAAGAGTCACGGGCGGAATGGAAGATGTGGGTGGACCTCGCGGACAGGGTCGAAGACATCGATGAGCACTTCCGGGACCACGGCAGCTCGACCCCGGAGGCCGCCATCCGCCTCGGGTACACGAGCCGCGACTGGATCGAGCTGGCGAGCACCGGCGGCTCGAACTATTTTGGCGTCGATCTCGGGCCGGGCGAGAACGGGCTGAGGGGGCAGGTGATCAACTTCGGGAGGGACGAGGAGCACAAGACCGTCCTGGCGTGGAGCTGGGGGTGGTTCCTCCACGACCTCGCCGACGAGATGGAGAGGGGCAACTTCCGGCTCGGGGACGGCGAGGCGGAAGAAGCCGGCCTCATTCTCATCGCCCCGGCCCCTGCGCACGACAACTTCTACAACGTCCACCGCGAGTGGTCGAAGGCGAAGCTGGGCGGCGGCCGGCCGTTCGACCCGATGACCGCCGAGGAGCTGCGGCCCCTGCGTGGGGCCAGGGCCGTTCAGGAGATCGCCGGCGGCATCGCGGCCAGCGGCGACCTCGGCGGCCTGCCGATCCTGGCCGACGCCCTCGAAGAGGCCGGCTGTACCAACAAGCGTCTCCTGAATCACTGCCGCAAGCCGGGCGACCACGGGACGGGCTGCTGGGCGGTGGACCTTCTCCTCGGCAAGCCATCGGCGTTCTGCCGGGGGTGAGGACGGCCGCCCCTCACCAGCACGGGCGAGCCGTGGGGGACGCCATCTCGCCGCCGCATCCCGTCCCTATGGGAGACGTGCTGTCTTGGCGAAGCTCAGGGCGGCGATCTGATCCTTCCGGAACGAGAGGGTCGCCCCGGACGGCGTCGTCACCATCAGGCCATCCTCGGCCGCCTTGAGGGACGACACCACCACCAGGTCACCGCGGACGCCGCTCAGGCGGCACGTGGCCGCAGCAGCCTTCTCCCCGAGGATGTGCTTGAAGATCAGCCCATGGATCTTCGACAGCTCCCGCTTCGTGACCACTCGCACGCCGCCGACATCCACGGCGATCCTGATGCTATCTCCCGTTCTGGCGTCCCCATCGCCGAATTCGACATCGTTGAGGTTGGAGATGGTGCCGCTGTCGTCCAGAACTAGAATCTCTTGCCCCCGCACCCTCTTCGTCCTCTCCGTCCAGTCGCGGCGGAACTTCTCCACATGGCCTTTCATCAGGATGCCGCCGACGCTGGCGAGGGGCAACTTCACCTCGGGGCCGGAGAGGAGTGTCAGGTGGGCCTCGCGCTTCTTGATGAGGAGAGTCCTGGCAAGCAGGGTGGAGCCGTCGGTCAGCTCGACGAGGGAGTACCTGTCGTCGGCGCCGGGCTTGCCGGCCGCGCGATACTCGACCTTGAGGACGTCCTTGAGGGCCCTGGACTTCTTGACGCCGTCCTGCGCGTAGGTCACCTCGGAGTCGGTGACGGAGAGGATGTCGCCCTTGATCGCCCCGCCCTTGAGCAGCGTGATCTCCCCGGCGTTCAGGGCGGCAGCGGACAGGGCGAGGCCGGCCAGCAGGCGGAAGTATCGCATGGCGTTGCCTCGGTGTGAGCGCGGAGGTGATGCGGCCCATCTGATGAGACGAAGATGCCTCACTCCGCCAACCGCCGGCCTATTCAAGCACCCCCGCGACGGCCTCCGGCGTCGGCACCACACGGCCCACGATGATCGCCCCCCCCTTCTGCCGCGTCACGAAGCGCACCGTCGGCGGGAGGGCGGCCTTCAGATCCTCCAGCGGGCGCCCGCCCTTGACCAGCACCAGAGAGCCGGGGTTGGCCTCCAGGTGGGCCGCCATCTCGCGGCGGTGCCCCACGCCGAAGACGGCCACGTCGCGGCCCGGCAGGTAGAAGCTCACCGAGTCGTAGCGCTGCGGGTAGCAGACGACGGCCCGCGCCGGGCTGACGCCGGCCGACTGGCGGCGCAGCTCGCCGCGGACGCTGAACTGGTCGTTGTACGCCGGCAGGAGGTGGACGACGCCCAGGGCCATCGCCCCGGCCATCAGGCCGAACGCGCCCGGCCACGCCAGCCGGCGCGTCCAGGCGATCAGGGCGAGGCCGGCGAGCGCGATGGCGGCCAGCATCAGGCCGATGTCGGCGCGGACGAACTTCATCCAAACCGCCGCCGTGGAGCAGCACAGGGCGCAGGTCAGGCAGGCCGCGGCGACGAGGTCGGCGTGGGCTGAGACCCGCGCCCGCATCAGCCGCCACGCCGGGGCCTGGCGGGCGACGAGCCAGCCGAGGGCCAGGGCGAGAGGCGGGAAGGCGGGCAACAGGTACGTCGGACGCTTGCTGCCGGCGAGCGAGAAGAAGACGAAGACCCACACGAACGCCGCCAGGGCGAAGCCGAGGCCGGCGGGCCGGCGGCGGGCGGCGCACCACGGGCGGCGGGCGAGGTGCCACGCGAGGACGGGCAGCAGCAGCGTCCAGGGCATCAGGCCCATGAGTAGGCCGGGGACGTAGCCCCAGAGAGGGCGGGCGTGGTCGAACGGCGCGGTGAAGCGGACGACGTTGTGCTTCCAGAAGAAGTACGGGCCGAACTCAGGGCGGGCCTGCATGATCGCCACGAACCACGGGGCGGCGACGAGGGCCGCCGCCACGACGTAGATCGCCCCGCTCGCCCAGGACACGCGGGCCAGCCGGCGGTCGATGAGTGACACGCCGAGGACCGGCCCGGCGACGAGGACGAGCGCCACCGGCCCCTTGGTCAGCAGCCCCAGGCCGCAGAAGAGGGCCGACGCCAGCCACCATTTGACGGAGAGCGCCGGCCTCGACAGGGCGGCCCAGGCGCAGCCAAGGGCGCAGGTCACCCAGAGACACAAAACGGTGTCGAAGGTCAGCATGCGTCCGCGATAGACGAATTCCGGCATCAGGCACAGGACGGCGGCGGCGCAGACGGCGGCCCTGGGGCCGAACGCGCGCCAGCCCCACAGGAGCGTCGCCAGGACGGTCAGCACGCCGGCGAGGCCGGGGATCAGCCGGGCCGCCCAGTCGCGCTCGCCCAAGACGCTGTAACTGCCCATCACCATCCAGTAGAGCAGCGGCGGCTTGTCGAGGTAGTCCTGGCCGTGCAGCGTCGGCACGACCCACTGTCCGGCGGCCAGCATCTGGCGTGGGATCTCGGCGTAGCGGGCCTCCTGCGGCTCCAGCAGCGGGGCGCGGAGCCTCGCGAAGAACAGCAGGCACGCGACGGCCAGGACGAGCAGCGCCCCGACGACGGCGGGCCAGCCGGCCTCGCGCCGTGGCGGGCCGCCGGCGAACAGGGCCTTGCCCCACCAGAACGGCAGCAGGTTGGACAGCACGCGCGGCACGTCCATCAGCGAGACGGTGCTCGTCCCGCGGACGCGCGGCCTGTGGCGGACGCCGGCCTCGGCGACGGTGAGGCCGACTTGGCGGGCGCGGGTGAGCATCTCGGTGTTCACGAAGAACCCGCGTGCCTCGGGCAGGATGCGGGCGAGGGCGTCCTTGCGGAACACCTTGAGGGCGCAGTCGATGTCGCGGACGGTGGTGCCGAGCAGGGTGCGGGCGATGAGGTTGTAACCCTTCGACAGGAAGCGGCGGCGCCAGGGGTCCTTGCGGTCGATCCGCCAGCCGACGGCGATGTCCACGTCCTCCGTGAGCGGCAGGAGGATGCCGAGGTCGTCGAGGTGGAACTGGCAGTCGGCGTCGGAGAACGCGACGCGGCCGAAGCGGGCGGCCTCGAAGCCGGTGCGCAGGGCGGCGCCGTAGCCCTGATTCTTCTCGTGCTTCAATAGGCGGACGTGGGGCCGCGCCGCGGCCTCCTCGCTCACGATGGCGGAGGTATCGTCGGAGGAGCCGTCATCGACGACGACGACCTCGTAGGGGACGCCGAGGCGTGCGAGGGCGTCGTCGGCCTCGATGACGGCCTGGCGGATGCCGGCGGCCTCGTTGTAGGCGGGGAGGACGAGAGACAGGCCGTCCATGACGTGACCCCTCCGGGCGGCGACGGCCCGGGAGGATGGCGAGACGGCGCCGCCGTGTCAAGAGGAGGAAGACAGGATTCACCACAGAGGCACAGAGATCACAGAGGAAGCACAGAGAAGACAAGTAGAGAGGTAGAAAGCAAAGACTTGTCTTCTTACCTCGTCTGCTTGTCTTCTCTGCTTCCTCTTCTCCGTGTCCTCTGTGCCTCTGTGGTGAAGTTGTCTTCTCATGCCCAGGCGGGCGTCACCAGCCACTCCAGCGTGCCGGCCCCCTTGGCGATGCGGCCGTCGAAATCGATCAGCGCCGCCCCCGCCTTCTCCATGTTGATGCCCAGCGTCTTGTCGCCGATCAGCCAGCCCACCAGCTCGCTCAGGTCCGGGTTGTGGCCGACCACCGCCAGCGCGTCGCAGCCGGTGCCGTTCAGCAGGTCCACCAGCTCGCGCTTCCGCGCCCCCGGCGCGAGGAGCGTCGTCTCCACCAGCGTCGGGGCCGGCTCGTTCCAGTGGGCCAGCAGGCCGGCCCCCGTCTGCCGCGCCCGCACCAGCGGGCTGGTGTACAGGCGGTCCAGGCGAACCCCGACACGCTGCAGCGCGGCGGCCAACGGGCCGCACGAGGCGTGCCCGGCGGGCGTGAGGTAACGCGCCTCGTCGCCGGTGACGCCTTCGGTCTCCAGGGGCACCGCCTCGGCGTGGCGGATAATGTACAGCTTCATCTCCTCTTCGCCTCTTCACGCGGGCCGGCCTGTCGCACCCGGCCCGTGCCTGCTATGATATCTAACTCTCCCGCCCTGGCCCGGCGTAGGAGGCCGAAGACATCCGGGACCGTCCATGAAGCGCAACGACATCCGCAACGTCGCCATCATCGCACACGTTGACCACGGCAAGACCACGCTCGTGGACAACATGCTGCGCCAGTCGGGCCTGTTCCGCATGGAGGAGCTGGACAGGCTCGTCGGCGGGCAGCACGGCCTCATCATGGACTCCAACGACCTCGAACGCGAGCGCGGGATCACCATCCTCGCCAAGAACTGCGCGTTCCGCATCGGCGATGTGAAGGTCAACCTCATCGACACCCCCGGCCACGCCGACTTCGGCGGCGAAGTGGAGCGCATCCTCAAGATGGCCGACGGCGCGTTCGTGCTGGTCGACGCCGCCGAGGGCCCGCTGCCGCAGACGAGGTTCGTGCTGCGCAAGGCGTTCGCCGAGGGCCTCAAGCCCATCGTCGTCATCAACAAGATCGACCGCCCCGACGCCCGGCCCACGGAGGTTCTCAACGCCGTCTTCGACCTGTTCATCGAGCTGGGGGCCGACGACGCCACCGCCGACTTCCCCATCATCTACGCCTCGGGCAAGAAGGGCGTCGCCTCGCGCGACGTGAGCGTACCCGGCACCGACCTGAAGCCGCTGTACGATGCCATCCTCGAGTACGTCCCGCCGCCCGAGGTGAAGCCGGACGACCCCCTCCAGATGCTCGTCCTGAACATCATGCACAGCGAGTTCGTGGGCCGCATCGGCATCGGACGCATCTACGCCGGCAGTGTCAAGAAGGGCCAGAAGGTCACCATCGTCAAACGCGACGGCAAGAAGGTGGACGACACCGTCGTCCAGATCCTGGAGTTCGACCGCCTCGCCAGGGTCGAGGTGCCGGAGTGCTCCGCCGGCGACATCTGCTGCCTCGTCGGCCTCGACGGCGTTGACATCGGCGACACCGTGTGCCACCCCGACAACCCCGTCGCCCTGCCGCCGGTTGCCATCGACGAGCCGACGCTCGACATGGTGTTCCGCATCAACGACTCGCCCTTCGCCGGCCAGGACGGCACGCCGCTGACGAGCCGGCAGCTGCGCGACAGGCTGAACCGGGAGCTGCTGTCGAATGTGGCGATGCGTGTCCGCCAGAACCCAGACAAGCCGGAGGAGATGATCGTCTCGGGCCGGGGCCTGCTGCACCTGACGATCCTACTGGAGACGATGCGCCGCGAGGGCAGCGAGCTGTCCGTCGGCAAGCCGCAGGTCATCACGAAGATGGTGGACGGCGTCGAGATGGAGCCGATGGAGGACCTGGTGATCGACGTGCCGGGGCACATGACCAGCACGGTGATGGGGCTGGTGCTGGAGCGGCAGGCGCAGTGCGTCAAGATGGAGGGCGGCCAGGAGTCCACCCACCTCGAGTTCATCATCCCCGCGCGGGGGCTGATCGGCATGCGGACACGCATGATGACGGCGACGAGCGGCCTGGCGATCATGCACCATAATTTCCGCGAATATCAGCCCATGAAGGGCGCCCTGGAGGGCCGGGCCCTGGGCGTGTTCGTCTCGACGGAGACGGCCAAGGCGACCGGCCACGCCATCGAGAACCTGCAGGAGCGCGGCACCCTCTTCGTCGCGCCGGCCGAGCCGGTGTACGAGGGCCAGGTGGTGGGCGAGCACTGCCGCGACAACGACCTCCCGGTGAACGTGACGCGCGAGAAGAAGCTGACGAACATGCGGGCCTCCGGCAGCGAGAAGACGGTCCCCTTGAAGCCGCCACGCGTCTTCTCGCTGGAGTCGGCGTTGGAGTACATCGAGGAGGACGAGCTGGCGGAGATCACGCCGTCGTTCATCCGCCTGCGCAAGATCTACCTCAAGGAGAACGACCGCAAGCGCATCGAGCGCGCGGCCAAGGGCGGCATGTGAGGCGGCCCGGCCGATCTACCTGCGTGGAGGCCGTCATCAGGTCACTTCAGCACCTCGACAGGGATGTCGGTGCACCGGCCCAGTTGGCCGTCGGCGGTCAGGAACATGCCGCAGCCATGCTCCACCGCCGTCGCCAGGTGCAGGCTGTCCATCGGCTTGAAGTTGTTGGCCGCGCCGATCCGGGCTGCCCGCTCCCAGGTCGTGCGGGCCACCGGGAGCAGGCGGACTTGCGGGTCGGCGAAGAACGCCCGAAAGGCGGCCGGCCTCGGCCCCGGTGTCTCCTGACGCCAGCGGCTTGAGCAGGCACTCAAGGAACGCGGCGTCACAGACCGCCACCTCGTCGCCTGCCGCGTAGATCGCCCGCACGCGGGCATGCGCCTTGGGCGTCCAGACGGCGTCCGTCTCGACGAGGTAGACGACGATGTTGGTGTCCAGGCAGACGATCATCCGCCCACCTTCCCGGCCGCCTCGGCCTCCAGCCGCTGACGACGGCAATCATCCTGAAGCCGGCCGATCTCCGCGACCTCCTCGGCGACGTCATCACGCAGTTTGCGCAAGGCCGCCTGTGCCGCCTCGGCGTCCGGCTTCACGCCGTCGCGCTCCCGGATCGCGCGGATGCGGCACATGAAATCCTCGAATCCCGCCACTCTCTCATCGGCTGAGGCTGGACGGACCGTCACGCTGACCTTGCCCGCCGGCAAGGGCACCTTGCCCTCCAGCTCCAGCGTCCCGTCCGCACGCACCACGCCCTGGATCACGACCGGCTCGACGTTCATGGGTACGGCCCTCCCTCCGGTGCCATTCTACCCGACCCGGCGCGGTTGACCCACCGCAAGGAGTAAGGCCCTCACCTCGGGAGCGACGCGGCGAACGCCTTGAATCCTGGCCGCCCACGCAGGGGATTCAACTCCTCCTCCGTCGCGAAGAACTCGCGGTTCTTCCTGTTCTCAAAGTACCCCAGCGCCCTCGCCTGCCGCAGATGGTTGATCGCCACGCCGGCCAGCTTGTCGGCCTCGGCGGCGCTCAGGACACTTCGGCCCGCGTCGCGGCCGTACAGGCAGGCGAGGTTGTAGGCGACGACGGCGGCACCACCACGGTAAGCCGGCTCCTCGGGGTTCGAGGCGGCGAGCAGGGCGTACACGTCGCCGGCGCGTCCGAATGCCGTCAGGGCCGCGCCGCGCCTGCCCTGTGACATCAGGAGGAAGGCGGCGCTGTTGAGGACACGCGCCATCGTGCCGCGGGCCCGGTGGTCGGACGCGCCCTCGCATGCGGCCACGGCCCGGCGGTAGGCGGCCAACGCCTCCTCCGGGCGTCCCAGGCCACGCAGCAGGATGGCGGCCTCGTAGGCCTCATCGGCCCGCGGACGGCGCGTGGCCTCCTCCACGGGGTGGGTCTCCTCGGCGAGGAGGTAGAGCTTGGCGGCCTCCGCGCGGCGTCCGAGCTTGCGCAGATACGCCGCCGCCTTGCCGAGGGTCTGGGCGAGCACCTCGCGCGGGGTGGCGGCCGAGGGGTCGGCGTCGCAAGCGGAGCGCAGGAGGGCCAGGGCGCGGCGGTACGCCGGGAGGGCGGAGCCGTCGCGCTCGCGCAGGACCGCGATGCGGAAGCTGGTCAGGCCGTGCAGATACCGGCCGGTGCGGTATGCCGGGTATCTCGCGGCGAAACGTGTCCAGGTGTACTCCGCCCTGGACAGGGCTTCCAGGGCCTCGGCGGGCGTCCCGTACGACTCCAGGAGGCCGCCCAGCCGCAGCAGGGCGTGGCCGAGGTCGAAGTGGTACTGCGGGACGGAGGGGTACAGGTCGGCGAGCGTCTGCCGCGCTTCCGCCTCAGCGCGTGTGGCCGCGACGGCCTCGGCGTTCTCCCCGCGGTCGCGCAGCACGGCGGCCAGCCCCTGCATCGCGCCGGCGAGCGAGGCCCGCGTCTCGGGGGTCGGCTCGTCCGTGTCGAGGAGGCGCTGGTACGTCTCGGCGGCGAGGCGGTAGGCCGTGATCGCTTCCGTGTCACGACCGGCCCTGTGCAAGCGTGTGCCGAGCTGGAGGCGGGCCGTGGCCAGCCCGTGCAGCGCGCCGGCCTCCCCGGCGTCCACGAGGCGCGCGAAGTCGGCCTCGGACGCCCGCGTCTCCGCCAGGGCCTCCTCATGCTCCCCCGCCTCGGTCAGCACGCCGCCCAGGGCGCCGCGCGTGCGGGCCAGCGAGAGCAGATAGCCCGCCGTGCCGGGGCGCTCGGCCAGCAGCCCCTCGAGCAGCTCGGCGGCGCGGCGGTTGGCCTTCATCGCCTCGTCGAGCCTGCCCATCCTCGTCAAGACGATCGCCAGGTTGTTGTGGACCATGGACAGGTCGTGCCGGTACGCCGGCACGGACTTCGAGGCCTCCGCCAGCCCCGCCAGGATGGCCTCCGCGCGGCGGAACGACTGGATCGCCTCCTCATCCAGTCCGAGCTGCGAGGAGATGTAGCCCACGCGGAACGCCTGCAGGCCCTCTTCGGCGCCCGAGCCGCCGCCCGGCCGCAGGTCGCGGTAGAACGGCAGCGTCCTCTCCAGCAGCAACTTCTTCGCCGGCCTCATCCCCGGCTCCTGGAACATGGGATGATCCCTGGCCACGTCGAGGCACTCGTTGACCGCCCGGCGGGCGAGGCGGTGGTTCTCCTCGGCGAGGGCGAGGTTGTCCTCGGCGTCCTTGAGGGCCTTCCTCGTCTGGGCCTGCTCGGCGCGCACAGCGAAAAGGCCGACGGCCAGGGCCACCACGCCGCCCACGAGGAGGACGGCGAGGGAGGCGGCGAGGGTGCGGTTCCGCCGCGCCCAGCGGGAGGCACGCACGAGGTACGGGTCCGGGTACGCTTCCACCGGCTCGTCCGCGAGCCAGCGCGTGACCTCGCCGGCGAGGTCGCGTGCCGACGCGTACCGGGCCGACGGGGACGCGGCCATCGCCTTGACGCACACCGCCTCCAGGGCGGGCGGCGCGTCGGGGCGGACCGCCCGCGCCGGGGCGGGGCGGCAGGCGGACGCCTCGGCCAGCGGGTCCGGCCCGTGATAGGGCGGCTTGCCGGTCAGGATGGCGTACAGCGTCGCGCCGAGGGAGAACACGTCGCTCCGCGGCCCCAGCTCATCCACGCGGCCGGCGGCCTGCTCGGGCGGCATGTACGCCGGCGTGCCGACGGCGGTGCCGGCGAGGGTCGCGGCCACGTCGTCGCGGAGCGAGAGAGGGGCGTCGGTCACCGTCTCGTCACCGGGGCCATGCATGCGCCTGGCCAGCCCCCAATCGACGACGAGCGTCTCGCCGTACTCGCCGAGCATGACGTTGGCCGGCTTGAGGTCGCGGTGGATGATGCCGCGCGAGTGGGCGTAGGCCACGGCGTTGCACACGGCGACGAAGCGTGTGAGCAGGTCACGCAGGCGTTCCGAGGATGTGCCGGCCTGGACGCGGGCGATGGCCGCCTCCAGGCTCTCGCCGCCGATGAAGCGCATGGCGTAGTAGGGCCGCCCGTCCGGCCCGGCACCCAGGCCGTAGACGGGCACGACGCCGGGGTGTTCGAGCTGGCCGGTGATCTCGGCCTCGCGGAGGAAGCGGGCGCGCATCTGGGGGTGGTCGGCGTAGCGCGGCTGGATCTCTTTCAGGGCCACCTCGCGGCCCAGCTCCACATCCAGCGCCACCGACACCTCGCCGAGGCCGCCGCGTGCGTGCGGGCGGACCTTCCGGTAGCGTGAGGGGCCGGCGGATGACGGCCCGGGAAGGGCGTGGGTGCCGGACTCGGCCAGGAAGCGCGTCAGGTCGGGGTCGAAGCGGGTGGCGGCGAGGCCCTTGGTGGCGTCGCCGCCGTGACGGGCGAGGTGCCGCTCGACGAGGCGTGCGATGGCGTCCACGTCCTCGGGCGAAAGCGCGCCCGCGTCGCGGAGCAGTTCCAGCAAGGGGGCGTCCTTGTTGGCGGCCCAGGCGTTCATGGCCGCCAGGAGCTGCGGGCCGGTCACGAAGTCCATCTGGAGGGCCAGGACCCCTCCCAGGAGGTTCCGGTCCGACGAGTCGCGCATGGGCCCCTCCTGCTGGTGGCGGTCTACCCAACAGGATACGACCACAGGCGGCTGCGCGGGGGTAGGCTTGGTTGAGCCGGGTTGAGACGGGTTGAGCCGAGTGCATGGCCCGGCGAAGCCCGACGAGGGGCGTGGCGCGTCTCGTCGGGCTTCGCCCGGCTGGCGCCGACCTCAACCGGCCTACAAGACCGGGATCACCCCCGGGATACCAAGGGGGCGAGTCACCGCCCCTGGTGCGACAGCACCCATCCCGCCCACGCCGACGGGTGCGCCCGCTTCCCCTTCGGGCCGTTCAGCGCCTCGAGCTGGGCCTCGCGCAGGGCCTGCCACGCCGGCATCCCCTTCGCCCACAGGCGCGAGTAGAAGCCACGCATGAGCCTGGCGGTGTCGGCTTCGGACGGCCGCCACGCCGCCCCGACGACGGCGCGGGCGCCCGCCATGCCGAACGCCAGCGACAGCCCCAGGCCGCCCTCGCCGCGGGCGTAGACGGCCCGGCCCGTGCCGCCGCCCGTGAGGACGACCAGGCCGCAGCCACGCAGGTCGAGGCCGGCGATGTCCACGGCGGTGATCAGGCCCTTGCGCGGCTCGGCGTTGGCGCCCGTCAGGTGCAGGCCCATCGCCAGGCCGGCGCGCATCCGGCCCACCTTGTCCTTCTCCGCGGGGCCGCTGAACGCCGGGATCGCCAGATGGAGCAGGGAGGGGGCGCGTTTCTTGCCGCCCAGGCGGGCGGTCAGGGCGGCGCGGTCGGCCGCGGACACCACGTCGGCCTTCGCGCCGTCGTGGGTGGCGGCGTACAGGGCGGCGACGGCCTTCACCTCGGCCGCGCTGCCGGCGAGGGCGCGCACCTTCGACCCCTTGCCGTGGTCGAGGCCGCCGACGAGCAGCGGCACGCCGGGGGAGACCTTGGCCGGTTTCTCCAGGAGGTGGGCGGCGGAGCGCACGACCTCGACGGAGTGGTCCTCGATCAGGTACGAGCCCGCCTTCGCGCCGGGCAGTGAGGGCCAGGGGACGCCCCACAGGAAGCCGTCCGGCGCGATGAACACGCGGTCCACGCCGGACAGGTGTTCGGCCATCGGCTGCCAGAGCAGTTTGCGGAGGGCCTTGCCGGCCTCGGCGTCCATCTCCCCGGGCGGGTCGCCGGCCAGCGGGGCGAGGTGCTTCTGCAGGGCGGCCTCCATCGGGGCGATGAAGCCCAGCTCCACGCGCTCGACGCCGGAGGGGCGGTAGATGATGGCGAGGAGCTTCTTGCCCTCCTTTCGGCTGAGCGACTCGTGCTCCAGGAAGTCGATGAGGGCGACGCGCTCCGGCAGGGCCTTGACGATGGCCGCCGCCGTCACCTTGGCGGGGGGCGGCGACTCGCGGATCTTCTCGGCCAGCTCGCGGAGGATGGCGTCTTTGCGGACCAGTGGGTCGTCCTCGTCATCGTCGGCGCGCAGATGCGGGGCGAGGGTGAGCGAAAGGAGCAGCAGCGGGATGAGGTATCGCGGCATGAGGGGACGCTCCGGCGTGCGGGCCGCCCGCTATTCTATCACGGGCCGTCCCAACGGAGGAAACCCCATGCCCGAAGAATCGTCCCGTTACGTCGTCCACCAGCTCCGCTGGACGCCGGAGGGCCGCCGCCTGCCGGGGTCGTTCCCCGTGGCGTCGTTCGCCGACGGGGCCGAGGCGAAGGCTTGCCAGCGCGAGCGTGAGAGGGCGGCGCGGCGGGGCGTGAACCCGTTCTCGTTCGGCGGGCCGGCACTGTTCCACAAGGCGAGCCTCGACGCGGGCCGGCTGCACGACTGGCTCCTCGACCAGGGCATCCAGCACCCGCCGGGCGAGGAGGACTGGCGGCTGTGGTGCTACAACAAGTTCCCCAACCTCGACGCGGCGCAGCAGGAGGCGATGTGGGGGGCGCTGGACAAGGTGCGGTTCTTCGAGGTGCGCGAGGTGCCGGCGCGTTCGGCGTTCCTCGTGATGGAATTCTGCTGGAAGGTGGGCGTGCAGACCGGCGACGGGATGCCGTGCGACCCCGAGGGCGGCCTCGTGCGCGAGATTCACCGGACGGCAGAGGCGGCGCGGGCGGCGCTGGCGCGTCTTGAGGTTGTGCTGCGTGAGGGCGAGCTCTCGGGCATCGCGGACGGGGCGGCGCACGGGCATTACGTCGTGGAGCGGCTGACAGGCAGTTGGCCGACGGGGGCATTGAGCGTGGAGCAGGTGCCCCTCGGCGAGATGATCGAGGTGCCGATGATGGATGAGGTGGACGGCAGGACAGCGTACCTGTTACAGCGGCGTGCGCTGGAGCCGGGGGGCTTCTGCACGAACTACAACGGCGACCCGACGGAGGGCGTGGTGCCGCTGGCGCTCTACGCGACGCGCGGGGCGGCGGAGGCGGATGCGGGCTGGCGGGAGGCGGAGGCCCGCCGCGTGGCCAGCCCGTTCGACTTCCCCGGCTACCACCACAACATCTGGTACGTCACGAGCCGTGAATTCCCGGCGTTCCGTGAGGGGGCGGAACGCCTCGGGCTGTACCCGCGCGGCAAGAAGAGGGGGCGGTGGGGCGGCGGCGAGTGGGATCGCTACATGCCGCACTGCTGGGCGGATCTGTGGGACGAGTGCGTCGATGAGCTGACGGACGAGCAGCGCGACGGCGTGTGGGGGCTGCTCGACCGGCTGCACTTCTACGAGGTCGTGGAGGTGACGTTGGACGGGTGAGCGGGGCGGCGGGTAGAATCGACGGCATCCGCAGATGCCGGCTCGACGAACGAGGGAACGATGGATGAGCCCGCCCCGCCACGACGTGACCTGCCCCCGGCCCGCCCGGCCGATTGGTGGGAAGCGGCGCTCTTCGGCCTCCTCGCGGGCCTGACCGGGGTCGCCCTGTTCTCACCGCCGGCCCTCCTCTACCTCTACCTCCAGATGGGCTGGTCCGGCCCCTGGCTGGGCATCGTGAACGGCTGGCCGCTCACGATGTTCTTCCCGATCTTCGGCGTGTTGCGGGCGTTCCGCCACCTCGACGACAAGGCGGAGGGCTTCCGCCTCTACCGGATGTGCATCACCGACTGGGGGCCGCTCGCGGATTGGCGGTACGGGGCATCGAACGACGACGTGGATCGTCGCTGGCTCAAGGACTTCCGGACGGCGGGGGCGGCGGCCATCGTCGGGTTCGGGGCCTGGACCGTGCCGCTCTGGCTCCCCCTGCTCATCCGATGAGGCGGCCGGCGCCTCGCCTCAGCGGGGGTTGGACGGGTGAGTGGGGCCGCGGATAGAATCAGCGGCATCCCGAGACCACGACGCGCCAGGTGAGCCGATGGACGACCCCGCTCCGACCCCGCCGCGGGATGCCGACCCGCCCCCGCGCCGCGACATCCCGCCGCCCCGCCCGCTGGACCACGGCGATGCGGTGTTCATCGGCTTCCTGGCGGGCATCACGGACTTCTGCATCGTGATGGCGCCGATGTCCGTCATCCTGCTCATCGTTGGGCAGGGCGTGCTGCTGCTGACGATCCTCAGTTTCGTCTGGCCCCTGGCCCTGTTCTTCCCGGTCTTCGGGGTGCTGCGGGGCCTGCACCACAAGGACAAGCACGCCACGGGCTGGGCGCTCTACCGCACGTGCAAGTCGGACCTGTATCGGGTGGGAGACATCGCCGACCCGTTCGCCCCGCGGAGGGGGCTGGGGATGCGCTACATGCTGCATCTGGGGGCCGGCCTCCTCGTGGCCGCCCTCGGCATGGCGATCTGGATGGCGCCGCTGTGGCTGCCGCTGGTCTTCAAATGAGGCTGGCGTAACTGGGTGGGGCCCCAGGGAGCCATTCATGGCCGGGGGCGCTTGCGCGGGTGACGCCTCATGGGGACGGCCCACACGGATCACGCCCGATGAGCGGTCAGGGAGCCTACCCCGGGGGCCATCCACACCCCGCCCTGACCCCCACGCGCTGCCGGTAGGCAGTGGCCCCGGCGGGGCGTTGGCACTCTTGGCACCCTTGAATGGCACCCTTGAGATGAAAGGGCGTCATCGTCATCGGAACGGCGGTGCTGGCGGCGATGCCGGGGCCTCGTTGGCACCCTTGGCTTTCTTGGCACCCTTGGCACCCTTGGCGACACGCCCGAGCCACGGGAAGGCAGCCCGCTCTCCCAGCGCCACGCCGGTCACGCCCAAATGAGACGGCGTCCGTCCGGAACACCGGGCGGACGCCGCGTAGCCTGCGTGCAGGGGGCCTCAGCTCGCCGGGGGGGCCTCGGGGCTGGCCGGCGGCGGGGTCTCGGCCGTCGGGGCCGGGGCCGCCGGGGCGGGGGGCGGGGGGGCCTCCACCTTGGGCGCCGGGGCCGGCGCGACGGGGGCCGGCGTCGCCTTCTTCTTCGCCGGCTTGTCGCCCGGCTTGACCAGCTCGAGGAACGCCGTCGCGCCGGCGTCGCCGAGGCGGCGCTGCGGCCTCTTCAGGACGCGCGTGTACCCGCCGGGCCGTCCGATGTAACGCGGCGCGATCTCGGTGAACAGCTTCTGGATCACCTGCCGCGTGTCGGCCTTCTCGGGGTTCTTCGGCACGTCGGCCTCGGGCCGGATCTCGGCCTTGGCCGCACCGTCGCCCAGCTCGGCCAGGACGCGGCGGCGGCTGTTCACGTCGCCCTTGCGGGCCAGCGTGATGAGCCGCTCGATGTACCCACGCGCCTCCTTGGCCTTCGGCACGGTGGTGATGATCCGCTCGTGGCGGAACAGCGCCAGCGCCAGGCTGCGGAACAGGGCCTTGCGGTGGCTCGGGCTGCGGTTGAGGCGGCGGCCCTTGTGCAGGTGACGCATGACGGTCGTCCTTCTTCTTCTTGCGGCGGGTCAGCGTTTCGCGGTCGCGGTCTTCATCCCCAACGTCAGGCCGCGCTCGGTCAGCTTCTGCTTGACCTCGCGCAGGGTGGTCTCGCCGAAGTTGCGGACCTCCAGAAGCTCCTCGTCCGACCGGATCACCAGGTCGCGCACCGTCGTGATCCCCTCGGACTCCAGGCAGTTCGTCGCCCGCACCGACAGGTCCAGCTCGGCCAGGCTCATGTTCAGCTTCCGCTCCAGCTCGGAGTTCGCCGCGGCGTCCTCGGTGCCGGGGACGGCGGCCTCCTCGCCGACGCCGATCTCCGGGCCGGGCTCGGCGTACTGGATGAACGGGTTGAGGTGCTTGCGGAGGATCTTGGCCGCCTCCACGAGCGCCATCTGCGGCGACACGGTGCCGTTGGTCCAGATCTCCAGCACCAGCCTGTCGTAGTTGGTCCGCTGGCCGACGCGCGTCTCCTCGATCTCGTGCTTCACGCGGGCCACCGGCGAGAAGCTGGAGTCCACCGGGATCACACCGATCTCGCGCTCCTTGCCGGCGTTCTCCTCCGCCGTCCGGTAGCCGCGGCCGTTCTCGACCGTCATCTCGACGTTGAACTGCACGTCGTCGGTGAGGGTGGCGATGACGTGGTCGGGGTTGATGATCTCGACGTTGGAGCCGGTGATGATGTCCTTGGCCTTGACCACGCCCTTGGTGTCGCGGCGGATGGTGATGGTCTGCGGCTGGTCGCTGGCGTTCTTCACGACCAGCGACTTGATGTTGAGGATGATCTCGGTCACGTCCTCGACCACCCCGGCGATGGTCTGGATCTCGTGATCCACCTTCTCGATCTTCACGCGGGTGACCGCGCTGCCCTCCAGGCTGGAGAGCAGGATGCGGCGCAGGCTGTTGCCGACCGTCACGCCGAAGCCACGCTCGAACGGCTCGGCGCTGAACTTGCCGTAGGTGTCGGTCAGCGTCGCCCGGTCGGAGCCGACCCGGCTCGGCAGCTCAAGGCCCCGCCAGCGGATTCGCATCTGTCGTCCCTCCAGTTTTCAGTTTTCAGTTTCCAGTTTTCAGCAGCGGCTCCAGGGGCCACACCGCTCCATCGGGGCCCGGCTGTTCGCTGAAAACTGAAAACTGAAAACTGAAATCTACGGTCAGCGTGAGCAAACTTCGATGATGAGCTGCTCGTTGATCTCGTCGGCGATACGCGGATCGACGTCGGAGCGCGACGGCAGGCGCCTGATCGACCCCTCCGGCGGGTCGGTGGGCTGCAGCTCCAGCCAGTCGGGCACCGGCGTCTTGTGGTCCTGCATGTGCTGCCGCACCTGGGCCGGGGCGTTGCGCTTGCGCTTCGGGCCCTCGCCGCCCTCGCCGCCCTTGCGGCGCGACCGGGCGCGGACGATGATCCCGACCTTGTCGCCCTCCTTGAGCAGCACGCTGGGGATGTTGCAGTGCCTGCCGTTCAGCGAGATGTGCCCGTGCAGCACGAGCTGCCGCGCCGCCGCCCGGCTGGCCGCGAAACCCAGGCGGTGGACGACGTTGTCGAGCCGCCGCTCCATCAGGGCCATGAGCTGCTCGCCGGTGTTCTCCGGGGAGCGAGCCGCGATCTCGAAGTAGCGGCGGAACTGCCGCTCCAGCAGGCCGTAGAACCTCTTCAGCTTCTGCTTCATGCGCAGACGCAGGCCGTACTCGGACAGCTTGCCTCGGCGGTAGCCGTGCATGCCGGGCGCGACGTTGCGGCGGTCGATGGCGCACTTGGGCGAGTCGCAGCGCGAGCCCTTGAGGTAGAGCTTGATGCCCTCACGCCGGCAGAGTTTGCAAACGGGGTCGGTGTTGCGTGCCATTGGCTCTTCGTGGTCCGGTGGTGGGGAGGGTCAGACGCGGCGCTTCTTGGGGGGGCGGCAGCCGTTGTGCGGCAGGGGCGTGACGTCCTCGATGGCCTTGATGGTCAGGCCGCTCGCCTGCAGGGCGGTGATGGCGGACTCGCGGCCGGAGCCGGGGCCCTTGACCTTCACCTCGATCTCCTTCATGCCGAACTTCATCGCCTTGCCGGCCGCCTCCTCGGCGGCCCGCTGGGCCGCGAAGGGGGTGGATTTGCGGCTGCCCTTGAAGCCGACCGCCCCGCCCGAGGCGGCGCAGAGGACATCGCCGTTGGTGTCGGCGATGGTGACGATGGTGTTGTTGAACGTCGCCTTGACGTGGGCGACGCCCTTGGCGACGTTGCGCCTGGCCTTGCGTTTCTTGCTCTTCGCCACGGACGGTGCCCCTTACTTACGACCCCGGAACGACACGGCGGGCCACCGGAGAGGCGGCCCGCCAGACCCCACGTGAGCCGGGGGCGAGACGCCCCCCGCGCCCTGACGGGATCAGCGCATTTCCTTGACGCCCTTCTTGCCCGCGACGGTCTTACGCGGCCCCTTGCGGGTGCGGGCGTTCGTCTTCGAACGCTGCCCGCGCACCGGCAGGCCGCGGCGGTGCCGATAGCCCCGGTAGCAGCCGATGTCACGCAGGCGGGTGATGTTGCCCTGCACCTCGCGGCGGAGGGGGCCCTCGACGGTGAAGTCGCGGTCGAGGATGCCGGCGATGCGGGCGATCTCCTCGTCGTTCAACTCGCGCGCCTTCCGCAGCGGGTCGATGCGGGCCATCTCGCACACCTGCAGGGCCGTGGTCGGCCCGATACCCACGATGTAGCGCAGGGCGATGTGCGTCTTCTTGTCGTTCGGGATGTCCACACCCATGATACGCGGCATTGCTCTACCTCTTAGCCCTGGCGCTGCTTGTGACGCGGGTTGCTGCAGATCACGAGCAGTTTGCCGTGCCGCCGCACCATCTTACAATTCTCGCAGATACGCTTGATGCTGGCACGAACCTTCATGGCCCTGTCGCCTCTCGCTGTGAGCGCAATGGCGGAAAGAAAGTATGGTAACAGCAACGGGCCGCCCCGGCAAGGGGGCGGCCCGTGATCGTACCGATTTTGTCGGTCACGCGGCGCGGGGCCTGCTCGCCGCCCCCGGCACCGGCTGCTCCAACACCGACCACAGCTCGATCCCCAGCGCCGCCAGGACCGCCCCCAGGCAGCAGCCGAGGATCTCCAGCCGCGGCAGGTTGCTCCAGGCGAGGACCGTGCGGTCCCAGACGAGGCGTACCGTGTAGGCGTCGGGCCCGGTGCGGCGGATCCGCCACCCGAAGCGCGTGGGGGCGCTCCCGGCGACGCACAGGCCCTCGGGCAGCTCCCAGAGGCGCTCGGCCTGACCCTCGAGGGCGGGCCAGCGGAGGACGAGGACGGGGGCGATGGGGTCGAACGCCTCGTCGATGAATTTGCGGACGACCTCCGCGGCCGGCAGGGATCGGGCCATCGCGTACTGCCTCCTATGTTCCGTTGGAAGACAGGGGGGCTATGCCGGGGACGGCGCGGGAAGTCAAGGCGGGTCTCCGGCCCACATCCCGTGTGCCACTCCGGACGATTATCGGCCAACGTGGCTCAGGGACGCCCGTGCCCTGTCCGCGTCGTTGGTTGCCCACGCCTGCCAGCATCCGTGTTGGCCGACGGCGGGCGTCCGGCGTGATCGTCCACGTCATCCGCCCGCCCGGCCCGGGGCTCGGGCGAGCCCCCTACGGGGCGTGCGGGTCTCCCGTGATCGCCGGGCCCCTGACCCCTGCCCATTTTTCTGAGCCGGGCCCTTGTCAGCCCGGCCTGGCGCTGCCATAATGCCCTTTCCTCATGGGAGACCCCTGGAACACCACCACGTTGGAGGTGTTCCTTCCTTTATTGTCCACGGCACGGGAAGCGATCCGAATCATGGCCGAGACCGTGGTCCTCAAGACCGAGAAACGCGAAGGCCGCGGCGGCCACCGCGCCGAGAAGATCCGCCGCGCCGGCCTCATCCCCGGCGTCCTGTACGGCCACAAGGAGGCGACGATCTCCTTCACCGTCACCCGCGACGCCCTCGCCGCCGTCCTGAAGGCCGGCGCCCGCGTCGTGGACGTGGAGGGGGTCGCCAAGGAGAAGGCGCAGATCGTCGAGCTGCAGTACGACCACCTCGGCAAGGACGTGCTGCACATCGACCTCAAGCGCGTCTCCGCGGACGAGCGGATCAGGATCAAGATCCGCGTCGAGCTGAAGGGCATCGCCCCCGGCGTCTCCGGGGGCGGCATCCTCGACCAGCCGCTGCACGACCTGCACGTCGAGTGCCCCGCCATCAGCATCCCCGACAGCATCCGCGTCAACATCGGCGAGCTGCAGCTCGGCCAGGCCATCCACGTCAAGGACCTCACCCTGCCCGCCGGGGTGACGGCCACCGACGACCCCGACCTCATCGTCGTCCACGTCACCACGCCCGCCGCCGAGCCCGAGCCCGGCGAGCCCAAGGCCGAGGGCAGCGAGCCCGAGGTCATCAAGAAGGCCAAGCCCGAGGGCGAGGAAGAGGAGAAGTAACAGGGGCCATGCGCGTCGTCGTCGGACTGGGCAACCCCGGCAGGCAGTACGCCGGCACCCGGCACAACGTCGGGTTCGACGTGATCGACGGGATGGCATCCGCGCCCGGCGCCGGGCGGTTCTCGTCCCGGTTCTCCGCCCAGGTGCTCGACATCATGGAGGGCGGCGAGAAGGTGTTGCTGGTCAAGCCCGAGACGTTCATGAACCTCTCGGGCCGGTGCGTCAGGGAGATCCTGGACTTCTATCAGGTGGAGGCGAAGGACCTGCTCGTGGTGTGCGACGACGTCAACCTCCCGCTGGGCAAGCTGCGGGTGCGGGGCAAGGGGGGGCACGGCGGGCACAACGGGCTACGCGACATCCAGAACCACCTCGGGAGTCAGGAGTTCGCGAGGCTGCGGATCGGGGTGGGCGGCGGCGAGCAGGAGGAGCTGACCGGCCACGTGTTGGGGAAGTTCAAGCCGTCGGAGCGGCCGGTGATCGATGAGGCGCGGATGCTGGCGTTGCAGGCCGTCAGCGTGTGGGTGCGACAGGGGATCGAGGCCTGCATGAACCGATTCAACGCCGACTCCGCCAAGGAGCCGGACGGCAAGAAGTGAGGGGCGGCGAGGCATGCCAGCGAACGTCTACGAGTGCATGTTCATCCTCGACACCAGCAAGGTGGCCGGGGACGAGGCCGGCGCGGTCAAGGCGCTGCACGCGTTGTTCGAGCGGAACGGGGCCGAGGTCATCTCCACACGCCGTTGGCAGGAGGGCAAGCTCGCCTACCCCGTCAACGGCCAGAAGAAGGGCCTGTACATCCTCGTCTACTTCCGCGCCGAGGGCAAGGTGATGGAGCCCCTCGAGGGCGACTTCCGCCTCAGCGAGACCGTGCTCCGCTACATGGTCAGCAAGCTGATCCCCAAGCACGTCGAGAAGATGCTGGAGTGCGGCCAGGACGGCGGCCCCATGTTCTTCCCCACCGTCACCGAGGTGGCCCTCGACGAGGCCGCCATCGCCAACCTCGGCGCCGGCCTCGGCGGCCCGCCGGTGGGCGGCATGGGGGGCGACGACGACCGCCGCGGCCGCCGCGGGCCGCGCCGCGAGTACGCCGAGAAGGAGGGCTGAGACGGTTGGCGAGCCCCGACGCCGTGCAACGGGCACGGCACGGCATCGGGCGACGATTTGGGAATCTCGGGGCCTACCAGGCTTGCCAAACCCTGACTGACAGGTGTATAGTACGCTGGTCCCCTGAGACGAGGGGGACGGGTGTTCATCGTCGAGAAGACAGGAAGGGTGCCCAATGGCGAATCTGAACAAGGTGATGCTGATCGGACGGCTGACCCGCGACCCGGAGGCCATCCTCACCGACAAGGGGGCGAAGTTCGGCTTCGCCGTCAACAACCGCAAGCTCGATCAGGTCAAGAACGAGTGGGTGGACGAGCCGGTCTTCATCGACTGCGAGATCTGGAACCGGGGCGAGAACGGCCAGCAGGCCACCCGCATCCTCCAGAACGTCCGCAAGGGCCACCAGATCTTCATCGAGGGCCGTCTCAAGCTGGACACGTGGGAAGACAAGAACGGCGGCGGCAAGCGCTCGGCGCTCCGCGTGGTGGTCGAGAACTTCCAGTACCTGGAGCGCCGCGAGGACGGCGGCGGTGAGGGCGGGGCGCGGTACGAGAGCGCCCCTCGTCCGGCGGCGGCCCGGCAGCCGGCGCGGGCCGGCGCGGCGAACGGCAGCGGGGGGGGTTACGGTAAGCCCGCCCCGAGCTACAATGGCGGCGGTGACGACTACGGGGACGACATGGGGGCGCCGCCCGCCCGTCCGGGCAAGCCGGCGGCCCCGCCCCACAACGACGAGGACATCCCCTTCTGAGGGGTGAAGGCAGGGGGATCATGGCGACGAAGCAGAGGCATCAGGTCCCACACGGCAAGCACGGCAACTTGAAGCTCGTGCTCACCGAGGACGTCCAGTTTCTCGGCAAGCAGGGCGACGTGGTCGAGGTACGCCCCGGCTACGGACGCAACTACCTGCTGCCACGCGGCCTCGCCACGATCCCCAACCAGCACAACCTCCGCCTGCTGGAGCGCTTCAAGATCCGCGTCCGCCAGGCGCGGGACGCCCGCGTCGCCGACCTCAAGGCGCTCGCCGAGCAGATCCAGAAGATGGCCGGGGTGACCGTCGAGTCGGCGGCCAACGAGGACGGGCACCTGTACGGCTCCGTCGGCCCCGCCGAGATCGCCAAGGCCCTCCGCGGCAAGAACATCCTGGTCGATTCCGAGATGGTGCGCATGGACAGCCACATCAAGGAGCTCGGCCTCTTCGCCGTCAAGCTGAACCTCGGCTACGACATCGAGACCGAGGTCAAGGTCGTCGTGCTGAAGACCGCCGAGAAGAAGTGAGCTGACCGGCTCGGCCCGGCGGGGCACCCCGCCGGGCGATGGGACGCGCGCAGGATGGCCGCGCGTCCCCGAAACCGACAGGGAGGTTCTTGCCATGTCCGGCCCCCTCTCCGACCGCCTCCCCCCGCAGAACCTCGACGCCGAACGCTCCGTGCTGGGGAGCATGCTGCGCCTTAACCGCGTCATCGGCGACATGATCAACATCCTCCAGAAGGATCACTTCTACGCGGACGCCCACCAGAAGATCTACCAGACGATCACCGACCACCACGACAAGGGCGGCCAACCCGTCGATCTGCTCATCCTCGCCGAGCAGCTGAAGCTGCGTGGCTGGCTGGAGGACGTGGGCGGGCCGGTCTACCTGGCCGAGCTGTGGGACGCCGCCCCGTCGGCGGCGAACGCGGAGCATTACGCCCGCATCGTGCGTGACAAGGCGCTGGTGCGTGGGCTGATCGAGGCGGGCACGGAGATCCTGGCGAAGGCGTACAATCAGGCGTCGCCGGCGGAGCAGCTCATCGAGGAGGCCGCCGGCACGGTCTTCGAGATGGCGTCCAAGGGCCTGGGCGGGTCGCTCGTGACGCTGGAGGCGGCGATCCGGGAGACGTACGACCGCATCGACGCCCGTTCCACCCAGGCGACGATGGCCCACAGCGGCCTGAACACCGGCTTCACCGAGCTGAACGAGCTGACGGCGGGCCTTCAGCAAGGCGAGCTGATCATCATCGCCGCCAGGCCGAGTGTCGGGAAGTGTCTCGCGGCGGACAGTGAGATCGTGCTGGGCGACGGCAGCATCGCGACCATCGAGGAGGTCTACCGCCGCCAGCAGGCCCGACTCCTGACGCTGGGCGACGATTGGCGTCTGGGGTGGACGGAGCCGTCGGCGTTCGTCGATGACGGCACGAAGCCGGTGTATCGGGTGACGCTGCACAGCGGCCGGCGGATCGAGACGACGCTGTCGCATCCCTTCCGCACGGTGGAGGGGTGGCGTCCGCTCGCGGAGCTGGCGGTGGGGGACGCGGTGGCGGTGCCGCGGGTGTTGCCGGCCGAAGGCCGGGAGCCGATGTCGGTCGGGCAGATCGAGCGCCTGGCGGTGCGGTTCGGGCGCGCCCTTGGCCGGCGGGGCGGCGGACGGGAGGGCGAGGCTCCCGCCGAGCCGCACGACACCCGCCTTCACCGGTTCAGGAACAGCCACTCGGACAATTCGGGCATCGTCGGCTCGGCGGAAGCCACGCCCTCCCGTGTTGCCGTGGCGACGCGAGCGCCACGGGTCGCAGCGTCACTCCCGGCTCGCGTGTTCCGCCTGCCCCGCCAACAGCTCGCGCTGTTCCTGCGTCTCCTCTTCGCGGGCCGCGCCGGCCTGAAGGTTAGGACACGCCGCGAACGCCTCGCCCGACAGGTGCAGCACCTCCTCCTCCGATTCGGCATCCCCTCTCGCTTGCGCGAGAGGGCCGGCAAGTGGCGGCTGGCCGTGACCGATCGCGACGGGCTGGCCCGTCTTGAGGGCGGCACACCGACACCGCGCGACACCCGCTGGGATCGGATCGTCTCCGTCGAGCCGCTCGGCGAGAAACAGGTCTACGACCTCACCATCCCCGGCACCCACAACTTCATCGCCAACGACATCTGCGTCCACAACACCGCCTTCTCACTCGCGCTGACCAAGAACGTCCTCCTGATGGAGAAGGTGCCCGTCTTCTACGTCAGCCTGGAGCAGTCGCGCATCGAGCTGGCCGAGCGCATGCTCTGCTCGCAGGCGCGCGTCGACAGCCACCGCCTCCGCAAGGGCACGCTGACGAGCGACGACATGGAGAAGTTGATCGACGCCGGCAGCTCCCTCCAGAAGGCGCACCTGTTCATCGACGACTCCCCGCAGCAGGGCATGCTGCGCATCGCCGCCAACGCCCGCCGGCTGAAGCACCAGAAGGACATACGCCTCATCGTCATCGACTACCTCCAGCTCATCGAGCCGGAGAACCGCCGCGACCCCAGGCAGGAGCAGGTGGCCCAGATCAGCCGCCGGCTCAAGTTCCTGGCCAAGGAGCTACAGGTCCCGGTGATCGCGCTCGCCCAGGTGAACCGGGCCGCCGAGGACCGCCAGGATCACAGGCCCAGGCTGTCGGACCTCCGCGAGTCGGGCTGCCTCGCCGGCGATACGTTGATCACGCTGGGATCCGGCGAGCGCGTCCCGATCCGCGACCTGGAGGGCCGGGCGGGCTTCCGCGTGTGGGCGCTCAACGAGCGGACGATGCGGTTGGAGCCGGCGGCCGTGAGCCGTGCGTTCTGCACGGGGAGGAAGCCGGTCTTCCGCCTGACGACGCGTCTCGGGCGGACGATCCGTGCGACGGCGAACCACCCGTTCCGCGCCTTCGAGGGTTGGCGGCGGCTCGATGATTTGAGGGCCGGCCAACACATTGCCTTGCCCCGGCGAATCCCGCCCAGGGAGGGGACCTCCCTTTCCGAAGCGGAAGCCGGGCTCCTCGGCCATCTCATCGGGGATGGCTGCACCCTCCCCAGGCACGCGATCCAATACACCACCCGCGAGCTGGACCTCGCCGAACAGGTCGTCTCGCTCACCGAGGCGGTATTCGGTGAGGCGATCCGCCCCCGCATTCAGCGCGAGCGGAAGTGGTTCCAGGTGTACCTCTCGGCGGCCGACCAACTGACTCACGGCCGCCGGAACCCGATCGCGCGTTGGCTCGATGGCCTCGGGGCGTTCGGCCTCCGGGCCTGGGAGAAGCGGACTCCGGAGGTCATCTTCTCGCTTGCGACACCCGCGGTCGCCGCGTACCTGCGCGGCCTCTGGGCGACAGACGGATGTATCCGCCCGGCCGTGCGAAAAGGGTTGGCCTACCCCGCCGTCTATTTCGCGTCGAGCAGCCAGCGGCTCGCGCGTGACGTGCAATCCCTTCTCCTCCGAGTCGGGATTAACGGCAGGCTCAGGCTTCAGAGCCAAGGGACGAAAGGGAGGCCCCAACATCAAGTCTGGGTCAGTGGCCGGACAGACCTCCTCGCCTTCGCCGAACGGATCGGGGCGAGCGGGGCGTACAGGATGGCTTCCCTCGCGTCGGCGGTGGCGGGCCTGGCCGAACGGAAGGAGAATACCAACAGGGACGTGATCCCGGCGGAGGTCTGGCGCAAGCACGCCGTCCCGTTGCTCGCTGCCCGAGGTATCTCGATGCGGGCCTTCCAGAGCCGAATGGAGCTGTCGTTCTGCGGCTCGACGCTCTACAAGCAGAACGTCAGCCGTGACCGCTTGTCTCGCGTGTCGAGGGCGGCCGGCGGTGATCCGACCCTTGATGCCTTGGCGGCGAGCGATGTGTACTGGGACCAAGTCGTATCCGTCACGCCCGACGGGGACGAGGATGTCTTCGATCTGACCGTCCCCGGCCATCACAACTTCGTCGCCGACGACATCATCGCCCACAACTCCATCGAGCAGGACGCGGACACCGTCTTCATGCTGCACCGCCCCGACCGCTACGAGCCGGGCCAGCACGAGGGCATCCTCGAGATCATCGTCGCCAAGCAGCGCAACGGCCCCACCGGCGAGGTCACCCTCGCCTACATCAAGCAATACCTGGCCTACGAGGACTTCAAGGTCGGCACGCCGTTCGACCACTGAGAGGCGGACGTGTTCACCCTCCGCGCCGATCCCCCACGCCGGCTCAACGCCGTCGCCTTCTCGCCCGACGGCGCACGCCTCGCCGCCTGCGGCGAGATGGGCGCCGTCAAGCTGTGGGATCTGGTGACACGCGCGGCGTTAAAATGCCCCGGCGCCGGCCGACGCTCCGCGGACCGCGTCTTCTTCGCGGCCGACGGTCGTGAGCTGTTCGTCAACCGGCCCGGCGTCCTCCTGGCCCTGCCGCTCCCGGCAGGCAAGTGGAGCACCCGTCACGCCGCCGCGGATATCGTCTCGTCGGCCACGCCGCTCGGGGACGGGCTGGCCGCCTGCTTCGCGCAGCACGGGATCTCGCGGCGCCTGGCCGTCATATCGCTGGCGGACGGGGCGCCGGCCTGGGCGAGGCCGGAGGGGGACGCCTGGCATCTCGCCTGCTCGGCGGACGGGCGCCGCGTCGCGTCCGTGGGGGGCGAGCGTGTCGCCGTCTATGACTCGGCGACGGGGGAGCCCGTGGCCCTCCACGAGAGGCCGGGCGAGGCGTCCCCGACCGCCCTGGCCATCTCCCCCGACGGCTCCGCCGCCGCCTTCTGCGCCGCATCCAACCTGCACTTCCTCCGCCTCCCCGAAGGCACGCACGCGCACCACCGCCTCGGCAAGACGCACTTCCTGGGCGTCGCCTGGCACCCCTCGGGGGGCTTCTTCGCCACCGTCAACGGCGACGGCAAGGTGGATTTCTGGGACGGCCACACCGCCGAGCGCCGCGGGTCGTTTGACTGGGGCCTCGGCAAGTTGACCGACATCACCTTCGACGCGGCGGGTGACCGCGCCGCCGCCTGCTCCGAGTCGGGCCATATCATCCTCTGGGACATCGACCGCTGAGGTCACGCCGTGTTGCTGCTCGATGTGCCGGACGGCGCCCTGCCCGCCTGCCTCGCCTTCTCCGGCGACGGCGCCCGCCTCACCGTCGGCTGTGAGGGCGGTGAGGTCTTCGTCTGGGATCTCGCCGCCCGCGCCGTCGCCACCCGGCACCACACCGGCGGGCAGCCGGCCGAGGCCGTCTTCGACACCCCCGCCGGGCTGCACGTCCTCACGGGCCGCCGGCTCCTGCACGCCGCGCCGGGATCGGCCCGGTGGGAGGAGGTCGGCCCGCCGGGCCGACCCTACGTCGCGGCCGTCCCGTCCGACGGCTGGCGGGCCGTGTGCGTCCTCCGCGACCCGCCCGACTTCGGTCTGTTCGCCCTCCCCGCCTTCCGCGCCCTGTGGACGCATCCCGATTCCCACCAGGGGCCGGCGCCGCCACCCAATGCCCTGAAGTGCAGCCCCGACGGCGCCGCCCTCGCCCTCTCCGAGGGCGGCCACGTCGCCGTGTTCGACCTCCCGTCGGGCCGCCCCCTCGGCCGCGTCTTCAGCGGCTCCCACGGCATCGACGCCCTCGCCGTCGCCCCCGGGGGCAAGGCCGTCGCCTGCCTCGCCGGCCAGTTCCTGCACTTCCACCGTTTCAGGCCCACGCCGGACTCCAACCACCACCGCCTCAACGAGCGGCCGTACCTCGGCGTGGCGTGGCACCCCTCCGGGGCCTTCTTCGCCACCACCAAGGGCGACGGCAACGTCGATCTGTGGGACGGCGTCACCGGCGAGCGCCGCCAGTCGTTCGGCTGGGGCGTCGGCCAGCTCACCGCCGTCACCTTCGACGCCTCGGGGGACCGGGCGGCAGCCTGCTCCGACGACGGGCACATCGTCATCTGGGACATCGATGGATGAGGGCCGGGCCATGTTCATCCTCAAGGGCAAGAAGGCCGACCTGCAGCACGCCGTCTTCTCCCCAGACGGCAGATGGCTGGCCTCGTGCGGACTGCGGACGCCCATCGACATCTGGGACATTGCGGGCCGCCGGCACGCCCGCGAGATCAGGTGTGGGACGATCAACCGCGCCCTCTCTTTCACGCACGACGGCGGGGGCCTGCTGGTCCTCGCCGACGACGCCGGCCTCGCCCACTTCGGCGTCGCGGACGGCGTCCTGATCGCCACGCTACCGGGGGCCGAGGACGCCTACGCCGCCGCCTTCTCCGGCGACGCCCGCCAGGCCTGCCTCTGCTACACGGATGCGGACGCCTGCAGGCAGGTTCTGCGGCAGCACCATATGCCGGATGGCGGCCTCGGCTGGTCGGCGCCGCTGCCTGACGATCACGTCGGCGACGCGGCGATGGCCTCCTCGCGCGACGGGCGGGTTCTGGCCATCGGCCGCTACAACGGCTCGGTCCACTGGTTCGACGCAGCCACGGGCACACACCTCGGCGGCCTGCCCGCAGGGAAGTCGATGGTGCGTTCGATCTCGCTGTCGCCCGACGGATCGGTAGCCGCGTGGTGCGCCGCCTCGCGCCTGCACGTCTGGCGCCTCGGCCCGCCGGCGCAGGTCGCGGAACACAACCTCGGACGGACGCACTTCCTCGGCGTCGCGTGGCACCCGTCGGGCCGCTTCTTCGCGACGGCCAACGGCGACGGCAAGATCGACTTCTGGGACGCCGTCACCGCCGAGCGCCGCGAGTCGTTCGACTGGGGGCTGGGGAAGGTGTTCGGCGTGACGTTCGACACCACGGGCGAGCGGGCCGCGGCGTGCGGCAGAGGCGGGCAGGTGGTGGTGTGGGACGTTGACCGCTGAGGGATGAGGCATGCTGAGGCTCAAGATGCGTTCGGCCGGCATCCTCAGTCTGGCGTTTTCGCCGGACGGCACCGCCCTGGCCGCGGGTTGCCGACAGGGTAGTGTGCAGGTGTGGGACCTCCCCGCCGGCGTGCGGCGCCACGATCTGACGGCCGGGTACGAAGGGAGCACCTTCGTCGGCTTCTTTGCCGGCCGCCTGCTCGCGCTGCAAGACGGCCGGGCCCTGGCGTTCGACCCCCTCTCCGGCCGCCTCCTTGATCGCACGCGCCTGGCGGGACGCCGGCCGGTCTACCTCGCCGCCGTCACGCCCGCCGGCTCGCGGCTGGCCCTCGGCTTCGCCCGGTCTGTGGACTGCTACACCCCCGACGGAGAGAAGATCTCCTCCGCCCCTGGGACCGCCCACGGCTGCCTCACCTTCTCAAGGGACGGCAAGACGTTCCTGGGCGGGACGAACTTCGGCGTCGCCACGGTCCACAAGGCCTCGACGGGACGCGAGACCCACGCCCTCATCACCGACGGCCTGGCCACCATCCGGGCCGCCGCCCTCTCCCCCGACGGGCGAGGCGCGGCGGTCTGCGCCACCAAGTCGCTCACCCTCTGGCACGGCAAGGAGAAGGTCAGGGAGACGGCACTGGGCCGCACCCACTTCCTCTCGGCGGCGTGGCACCCGTCGGGCGCTTTCTTCGCCACCGCCAACGGGGACGGGAAGGTTGATTACTGGGACGGGGTCACGGGCGAACGCCGGGAGTCCTTCGACTGGGGCGTGGGGAAACTGAACGTCGTCGTCTTCGACGTGGCCGGGGACAGGGCCGCCTGCGGGGGCGAATCGGGGGCCATCGTCGTGTGGGATGTTGACCGCTGAGGGGAGGACTGATGTTCACGCTGCTCCACCGCAGGACGCCGCTGCGTTCACCGGCCTTCTCCCCCGACGGGATGAAGTTGGCGGCGGCGCAGGCGCGTGGCGGCGTCGTCGTGTGGGACCTGGCGTCGCGCGAGGCGGAGTGCAGGCTGGTGACGGGCCGCTACGCCCTCGGCGTGCTGTACCCCGCGGTTGACCAGCTCTTCGTGCACACCTGGGCCGCGCTGTGGCACTTCGACGGGCCGGTCACGGTCCCGCAGGTGGTCCCCAGGCCTGACGGGTACGAGTACCACGCGGTGCGCGGCGCGGCGATGGCGGCGGGCGGCTCACGGCTCTACCTCGCCCTGAGCTCCAGCGTCCACGCCCTGCCGCTGCCCCAGCCCGCCGCCCCGGCGTGGTCGTGGGGCCCGGAACACCGCAGCGACGTCTGGTCGCTGGCACTGGCCGCCGACGGCAAGACGCTCGCCGTCGGGATGGATCTCGGCCGTGTCGCCCTCCTCGACGCGGCGACGGGGGCGGAGCTTGAGACGTGGAAGGTGAGCAGATCCCGCGCGGCTGCTGTCGCCCTCTCCCCGGGCGGCAAGGCCGTGGCGTGGTGCGCCGGCTCCCGCCTGCGCCTCGCCCGTCGTGACTGCCCTGACTTCATCGAGCGCTCGCTGGGCAAGACGCACTTCCTCGGCGTGGCGTGGCACCCCTCGGGCGCCTTCTTCGCCACGGTGAACGGCGACGGCAAGGCCGACTTCTGGGACGCCGGCACCGCGGAGCGCCGCGAGTCGTTCGACTGGGGCCTCGGTAAGCTCAACGGCATCGCGTTCGACGCCACGGGCGGCCGCGCCGCCGCCTGCTCGGAGAGGGGCGAGATTGTCGTCTGGGATATCGACGTTTGAGGGGTGATCCATGTTCATCCTGAAGCGCCGCAAGGCGGCCGTGAGAGCGCTGGCCTTCTCGCCGGACGGCGGCCGTCTCGCCGCGATGGGGCCGCGCGACGCGATCCAGGTATGGGATCTGGCCTCGCGCTCCCTGGCCCTGGAGGTCCCCAGGCCGCACCATCTGAACGAGTCCCTGACGTACACGCCCGACGGCGCCGAGCTGCTCGTGCGCGGCCAGAGTGAGATCGAGGCGTACGGCCCCGACGGCGCGGCCCTGGGCAGACGCACGCTTCCGGACGCGATCGTCGACCAGATGGCGGTGAGCGGCGGCCGCCTCGTGGTGGCGTACACGGGGCAGCTCGCCTGCCTGGCGTTGCCGGGCTACGAACGCCTGTGGGCCATCGCGCCGGGCCTGCCGGAAGGCTGCTTCGCCCTTGCGGCCCAGCGCGACGGCCCGCTGGTGGCGCTGGGCGACGCGGGCGGCGTCGTGAGCATCTTCGACGGCTCCGGGCCGGTCCCGATGGTGTCGTACCGCGTCACCGAGAAGCAGCCGCTCGTCCGCGCCCTGGCGATGACGCCGGACGGGCGCTCCCTGGCGTGCTGCGTCGGCCCCTCGCTCCACATCGTCCGCCAGCCCGAGGCGGAGTGCGTGGCGAAACACTCGCTCGGACGGACGCACTTCAACGGCGCCGTGGCCCACCCCTCGGGGGCGTACTTCGCCACGAGCAACGGCGACGGCAAGGTGGACCTGTGGGACGCCCGCACCGGGGCGCGGCGCGAGTCGTTCGATTGGGGCGTGGGTAAACTGTTCGGCGTCACGTTCGACGCGGCGGGAGAGCGCGCCGCCGCCTGCTCGGCCACGGGAGAGATCGTCGTCTGGGACATCGACCGATGAGGGGCCGCCATGTTCATCCTCGCGCATGGTCACAACAAGCACCCCCTCCGCTGTGTCGCCTTCTCGCCGGACGGCACGCGGCTGGCGGCCTGCGGCAACGGGGGCGAGGCCCGCGTCTGGGATCTCGCCTCACGCGAATGCATCCACTCGCTCTCGTTCCACTGGGATAACCTCACGACGTTCTTCGGCGCGGGCGGCCATGAGCTGTTCACCCACGACGTCACGCGCGCCCTGAGGGCGCATCCCGTCGGGGCTGGCCCCTCACGCCGCGTCGGACAGGCACACCTCGTCACCCCCGCGCCCGACGGCAGGCGTGTCTTCTGCCGCATCGACGAGCCTCTGCCCGTCCTGACCTGCCATTCGTTGGACACATTCGCCCGCCTGTGGGCGACCCCCTGCCACGAGGTGCCGGGTGAGCAGCTCGCGCCGCCCGAGAGCCTGAGCTGCTCCGGCGACGGCAAGCGCCTCGCCTGCGGGCACAGGAGCGGCCGAGTCAGCATCCTCGACGTCGACACGGGGGCCTGGATCATCCGCACCGGCAACGCCGGCAGCGGTGGCGGCGCCAGGGCCATCGCCATCGCCCCCGGCGGCGACGGTGTCGCCTGGTGCGCCGCATCGAACCTCCATTTCGAGCGCCTGCCTGATCGCTTCACGGCCCACCACCGCATCGGCAGGACGCACTTTCTGGGGATCGCCTGGCACCCGTCCGGCTCCTTCTTCGCCACGACGAACGGTGACGGCAAGGTGGACACCTGGGACGGCCGCACAGGCGAGCGCCGATCGTCTCTCGATTGGGGCGTCGGCAAACTGTCCGGCATCGCCTTCGCGCCGTCCGGCCATTTCGCGGCGGCCTGCTCGCACACGGGCCAGCTCGTCGTCTGGGACGTGGACCATTGAGGGATGCGTCATGTTCGTCTTGAAGCGTCGCAAGATCCGCCTGACGGGCGTCGCCTTCTCCCCCGACGGGACGAAGCTGGCGGCGGCCGGGAGCCGCGGGACCGTCCTCGTCTGGGATCTGGCGGCGAAGGCCCTGGTGGCGGACCTCCCCTCCGGGAGTCTGATGAACCACTCCATCCACTTCCTCGGCCCGGATCGCCTGGCCGTCGTTCAGTGGAGCTCGCTCCTCACGCGCGACATCAACGGCGAGGGGCCGTGGCGCAAGCTGCCGTTGCCGGAGGGCCGGGTGTGGCGGCGTCCGTCCGTGTCGCCGGACGGGTCCGCCGTCTCCTTCTCCGGGGAGCTGTCCAGCGCCCGCTTCACCCTGGCCGACCTGCCGAGGCTCGTGTGGGAGAATGCCCACCCACCCGCCGATCGCCTCCTGTTACATGCCTGGTCGCCCTGCGGGCGGTTCATCGCGGAGGTGTGCCCGAACAACACGATCAGCATCCTCGACGCCGGGACCGGCGAGCCCGTGGGGGCCATTGGAGAGGCCGACGGCCTGGACGTGACCGCCCTCGCCCTCTCGCAAGGCGGCCACACGGTCGCCTGGGCCGCCTCCACGCACCTGCACATCCAGAGGGCCGGCGGATTCCACGCCCACCACCACCTCGGGAAGAACCACTTCATCGCCGTCACCTTTCACCCATCCGGGGCCTTCCTCGCCACCGCCAACGGCGACGGCAAGATCGACTTCTGGGACGCCGCCACGGGCGAGCGCCGCGCGTCGCTCGATTGGGGGGTCGGCAAGCTGTACGACGTGATGTTCGACGCGGCGGGCGACCGCGGCGCATGCTGCTCCGTCAACGGCGACGTGGTCGTCTGGGACGTGGACCGTTGAGGGCCGACCATGCTCGTCCTGAAGCACCGCAAGACCGGGGTCACCTCCCTCGCCTTCTCGCCCGACGGCGAGACGCTCGCCGCCGGCTGCTACTGGGGCTACGTCCAGCTCTGGCACATCACCACCCGCTCCCTCGTCTGGGAGGCCAAGGTCGGCACCTTGAACCACTCCGCCATCTTCTTCCACGGATCGGACCGCGTCGTCTCGTTCGCCGGCCAACTTTACTCGTTCGACGTGGCGTCCGGCGATCACGCACGACTGCCCGGCACGACGGGCCTCCTCCCGCTCCTTCTCACCCCCGGCCCCGCGCCGGTCACGCGCTACTGCACCGCCTACAACGGACGCAAGTCGTTCTCCTGCTACACCTTCCCCGAGAGACGCAGGCTGTGGAACGCCAACCTCCCCGGCGACGCCTACGCCGGAATACAGGCGAGGCGCGGCATGTTCACCCCCGGCCTCGTGAGCGCCGTCGCGTTCAGCGGCGACGGCGCGTCCGTCGCCGCCGGCTGCATCACCGGCGAGGCCCACGTCCTCCGCGCCGACACCGGCAAGCCGCTCGCACGCATCCTCGACACCGGCCGCCCCGCCGTGCGGGCCGTCGCCCTGTCGCCCGACGGCTCCCGCCTCGCCTTCAGCGCCGGCGCCCATCTCTTCCTCTACCGCGTCTCGGCCGCTCCGGAGATGGTGAAGCACGTCTCGCTCGGGCGCACCCACTTCGTCGCCGCCACATGGCACCCGTCGGGCGCCTTCTTCGCCACGGTCAACGGGGACGGCAAGGTGGACCTCTGGGACGCCACCTCCGCCGAGCGCCGCACGTCCTTCGGCTGGGGCGTGGGCAAACTCGACGAGGTCGTGTTCGACGCCGATGGCGGGCGGGCCGCCGTCTGCTCCGACACCGGCGAGATCGTCGTCTGGGACATCGATCATTGAGGAGGAGTCATGTTCGTCCTGAAACGCCGCAAGGCCCGGCTCCTGTCCGTCGCCTTCTCGCACGACGGCACGAAGGTGGCCGCCGCCGGGGACCGCGGTAACGTCCTCGTCTGGGATCTGGGGACGAAGGCCGTCCTGGCCGACACGCCCTTCGGGACGACGATGAAATGCCCCGTCGCCTTCCTCGGCGGGACGCGGCTGGCCGTCGGCGACGGGTTCGACCTGTTCACGCGCGACATCCACGGCGAGGGCGCCTGGAAGAAGCTGGCCCTGCCGAGCGGCACGGGCTGGCCGTCCGTGTCGCCTGACGGGTCCGCGGCCTTCCGGGCGAGCGAGAAGGCGGTCTGGGTGTACTCGCTCGCGGGCCGCCCCACCCTCCTCTGGAAGAAGCCCCGCCCGAGGGCACACTACTTCTCCGGGCCGCACGCGTGGTCGCCCTGCTGCCGCTTCCTCATCGAGCCCGCCCCCGGCGGCACCCTCACCCTCCGCGACGCCCCGACCGGCGAGCCCGTCGGCACGTTCGGCGAGGCCGACACGAAGGAGGTCACCGCCGTCGCCGTCTCGCCCGGCGGCCGTGCCGCCGCGTGGGCCGCCTCCACGACCCTGCACATCCAGAAGGCCGGCAGCCCCATCGTCCGCCACCGCCTCGGCAAGACGCACTTCAACGCCCTCGCCTTCCACCCCTCCGCCCCGCTCCTGGCCACCGCCAACGGCGACGGGAAGGTCGATTACTGGGACGCCGACACCGGCGAGCGCCGCGGGTCCTTCGCCTGGAGCGCGGCGAGGCTGAACGCCATCGCCTTCGACGCGGCCGGCGGCCGTGGCGTGTGCTGCTCCAACGACGGCGAAGTCATCATCTGGGACGTGGACCGTTAAGCCAACGCGGCCTCGACGGCGCGGAGCAGCTCGCGCTCGCGGTACGGCTTGCGGACGACGCCGTGCCCCTCGTCGGGCGAAGCGGTCGCCACCAGCGACCGCAGGCGCGGCTGCGCCGTCCGCATCCGCCGCAGGGCGTCTTCGCCGCCGGGCAGCGACTCGTCGAGCAGGACGAGGTCGATGCGCCCGCCTTCGCGGCTGAACACCTCGACGGCCTCGGCGCCGTCGGCGGCCACGAGCGGATCGTAGCCGCCGTGCCGCAGGTAAACCGACGCCAGGGCGCGGAGGGTCTCGTTGTCCTCGGCGACGAGGACGCGGCGGACGCCGGCGGACGCCGCGGAGGTGGCGGGGATGGGGGCGTGCGCCGCCGTGTCGCCGGCGCGGGGGAGGTAGATGTCGAAGCGGGTGCCCTTGCCGCGCTCGCTGTGGCACTCGATCCAGCCGAGGTGCTGGTTGACGATGCCGTGGACCCAGGCCAGGCCCAGGCCCGCGCCCTCGCCGATGGGGCGCGTGCCGGCAAAGGGGTCGAAGACCCGCTCGACGGCGTCCGGGGCCAGGCCCTCGCCGGTGTCCTGGACGCGGATGAGGACGTGGGGCCCCGACTTCCCGTCGGGGGCGGAGGGCACCTCCACGTCGGACGCCTCCAGACGCAGGTCGCCGCCGCCCGGCATCGCCTCGGCGCCCCAGCGCAGCAGATGGCGTAGCACCTGCGTCAGTTGATCCGGGTCGGCCTGCACGGCCCACAGCGCGGGGGGCACCTTGGCGGCCAGGATGACGCCGGGGGGCAGCTCGTCCGTGGCCGCCCGCCGCACATCCTCCAGCAGCTCGGCGGGGTCCACCGGGCGTAGCCACAGGAGTGTCTTGCGTCCGAAGCCGAGGAGCTGGCGTGTCAATTCGGCGGCGCGCCAGGCCGAGCGGTCGATGGACGTGAGGCGCTGGGCGTCCGGCCCGCCGGGAGTGGCGGAGCGGAGCAGGAGGGCCGTGTTGCCGAGGATGGCGGTGAGGAGGTTGTTGAAGTCGTGGGCGATGCCAGCGGCGAGGCGTCCGATGGCCTCCAGACGCTGGCCCTGACGGACCTGCTCCTCCAGCTCGCGCTGCCGCGTCACGTCGGCGAGGGTGACGACGGCGCCGGCGGGCCGGCCCGCGTCGTCGCGGATCGGGTCCACGCTGACACGGAAGCCCCTGGCCCCGGCGTTGACCTCGCGGCTGCCGGACTCGGGCAGGCCGCCCTCGACGCCCGCCGACTCGCGCAGGACCGTGGCCAGGTGCAGCCCCGGCACGTCGGCCGGCGCCCGGCACAGGAGGGCAGCCAGGGCCTTGTTGCACCGCTGCACCAGACCGTCGCGCCCGACGAGGCAGACGGCGTCGCTGATGGCGTCGAACGTGGCGCGCCATTCGGCGGCGGCACGCCGGGCCGCCTCCTCCGCCGCCCGGATGCGCAACAGGGCCTTGACCGTCGCCATCAGCTCGCGCGGCTCGACCGGCTTGACGAGGTAGGCGTCGGCCCCGCCCTCCAACCCCTCGGAGCGGTCGTGGCTGTTCTTGAACACCGCCGACAGGTGGACCACCGACACCGAGCGCGTGGCGGGGTCGGCCTTGACGCGGCGGCACACCTCGAACCCGCTCACGTCGGGGAGGTTCACGTCGAGGATGATGAGGTCGGGGCCGGTCCGCGACAGCGCCAGCCCCTCCTCGCCGGTGCCGGCCTCCAGGACGTGGAAACCCGCCTCACGGAAGAAGAAGCTCCAGACGTGGCGGTTGACCGCCTCGTCGTCCACGATCAGGATGGTCGATTCGCCGGCCACCACCCCGCGCCCTCCCGTGAGTCATGCGCATTCTACGGGCCCGTCCAACGCCTGCCCGTTTTTCCTTCCCCGTCCGCGCAGCAGAATCCCACCCTCAATCCTAACATGGGAATGACAGCCACGCACGACCGGTGACGGGCAATGTCCGACCCCCCAACCGAGTGGACAGCCTCCCCGCCGGGCAGCACGTCACCACAGATCGCGACAGGGGGAGACATGGTTGCTTCGCGAGGAACTGCCGTCGTTGCCCTGGCTCTGTGTTGGCTGCTGGGTGTGCCGTGGGCGGCCTGCCCGCAGGAGCGCGAGCCGAAGAAGGGTGCCGTGCTGGCGGCGGAGGTAATCGCGGCCTGGGAGAAAGCTCGGGCGCAGGTCTGCGTGATAGCGCCAGGGCGTCCGGGGAGGATCATGACGCACCTCTACCCCGACCCGGACCCGGATGCCCTCCCGGCCTTCTGGTGTCTGGTCGCGCCGAAGACAGAAGGTCGGGAGGTCCCGTTCAGCAAGCTGCCGGAGCCGTCCGTGCCATTCGGCCTGTGTCTACACGGCGGCTGGGTGGGCGACGCGCAACTGAAGGATCTGGCCGCGTACAGGCGGCTCCGAGTGCTGGAGTTGAAAGACCCCAAGGTGACGGAGGCAGGCCTGGCCCACCTCGCCCGCGCGGAATCCCTGGAGGAGCTGTTCCTTGAAGGGTACGCCGGGGAGGGCGTCAAGGCGCTCGGCGCCGGGAAGCGTCTGCACACGCTCTCCCTCTCCGGGTCGGCGCTGGCCCCCGCCGGCCTGAAGACCATCTCCGCGCTGCCCCGGCTGCGGATGCTCGTCCTCGACGGCACCAAGGCGGACGACTCCGTGCTGAAAGAGGCGGCCGCGATGAAGGGCCTCCGGTCCCTCTCCCTGTACGGCACCCCCGTCACGGACGCCGGGATGAAGGATGTCGCACGCCTTAAGGAGCTGCGCCAACTCGACCTGAGGAATACGAAGGTGACCGACGCGGGGGTGAAGGAGCTGACCGAGCTGGGCAGGCTCCAGGATCTATTCCTGTCAGGGACGGCTCTCTCGGACGCCGGGCTGAAAACGCTGTCCGGGCTCGGCGGTTTGACGTGGGTCTCCTTGGACAGCACGGGGGTGACGGATGCGGGCCTAAAGCATCTCAGACGGGTCGGAAACCTCCAGATCTTGTCCTTGAGATCCTGCAAGGTGACGGACGCCGCCCTGCCCGAGTTGGCCGGGTGTGCCGCGCTGGAGGATATCCGCCTGCACAAAACGGGCGTCACGGGGCGGGGCCTGAAGGCGCTCGCCGCCCTGAAGAAGCTGCGGCGGCTGGCACTCCAGGACACACCGCTCAGCACAGAGGGGCTGAAGGAGCTGGGGTCGCTCACACGCCTCCGGACCCTCGATCTGACGGGGACCGGCGCGGACGACACGGCTCTGAAGGGGATCTCGGGGCTGAAGGCCCTTGAGTTCTTGATCCTTGAGCGGACGAAGGTCACTGATGCCGGGATGGCCGAGGTAGCCCGTCTGGGGCAGCTCGATTACCTTGACCTCTCTGAGACGGGGGTGGGCGATATGGGGCTGAAGTCCCTCACACCATTGAAAAGGCTGAGCTCCCTGAATCTCGGCAAGAAGCCGAAGGCGACGGCGGAAGGCATCGAGGCACTGAAAAAGCAGATCCCTGGTCTTCAAGTCTTCGTGGACTGAGCCCCGCACATGTCCTCCATCGATAGTCCGGGGTGGACACAAGATCGTCCAGACGGGCATCTACCACCGACCGAGGGGCTGGCAGGATGGGCTGAGCGAGGCTGGGGGCGGCTGCCTACTCGTCAACGCCCCGAGGGGCTGACCTCAGCGGACCGCCCGGTGTGTGGGTGACCGCGGGCGACAATCAGGCCGGGTGCGGGACCGTGGCCCGTCGAATGGCACCCATCGGGCGCCGCTGGTCCGCACCTGCGGCCAGCGACTCTACTGGGCAGGGCCTCCCGCCAGGCTGTGAAACAGTGAGCAGGTGAGCGGGTGAGCATGTGACTCCCGCACTCGCCGCCTATCCGTGACACCATGCGTCAGATGACGCCGAGTCACACGCTCAACGGAGGGAGCCGGTGAGCCTGTGACATTCGGTGGCCGGCGGGGCGCCCTCGTGCCGGGGGCGGGCCGTGCGGGAGGCCCGACTGCATGTCCAACCGCCCCCGGACGCTCCCGACCTCCGGGAGCGGTCACGACGCCTTGCGGAACGGGGGCGCGGCCAGTGTCTCCAGGATGCTGCGGACGTGTCCGTCGTCGGGCACGCCGGAGGGCTCGGACAGGTCGACGGCGAAGGTGAAGCCGCCGATGCGCAGCATGTCGCCATGCTCCAGGGGCGCCTGCAACACCTGCTCGCCGTTGACCTGGATGCCGTTGAGGCTGTTGAGGTCGATCACCTGCCAGCCGCCGCCCATGAACGTGAGCTTGCAGTGCCGCCGGCTCACGTCGGGCAGGGGCAGGCGCACGTCGGCCTCGGAGTGGCGCCCGATGACGGCCTCGGGGCGGGTGACCTCCAGCACCATGCCGGACGGCTGGAGGACGAGGCGCAGGGGCGCGGGCTCGGCGGCGCCGTGGAGGCGCAGCTGCGAGGCGGCCTCGGGCCGCGAGGGGGCTTGGTCCATGTTCGGTGGCCGATCCTGTTCCGTACCGGGGAGCCATGCGGTGCCGGGCAGAGTGCATCCGCCCCGGCTTATACCACGGGTCGGGCGGTGAGAAAAGGGCGAGAAGCGCCGGCGGCGCCGGTCGTGCCGGCGGCGCGTCACCGGGCGGATATCCCGCCCCGTCAGCCCGGATCGCCTTACTTTCGCAGGAAGAACTATTTACCCAGAGCCCCCCATCGGCGAGAGTTGTAGGCGGAATTGCCGCTCACCCGTTGAGGAGCCATCCGATGAGAATCCAGGTTGCCGTCCCACTGGCCGCCGCCCTGTTGGGGCTGGGCCTGGTGGCCAGCCCGGCGGCCGCGTCGCACTGCGGGGCCTGTTCGTACCCCGTCCACGCACCGGCGCCGGAACAGTGCCAGTTGCCAGCCGTCAGCTACCGCGTCTCGTACCGCCCCGTGTTCGAGGACACGCAGGAGGTGCGCTACCGCGCCGTCCCCGAGACGGTCATGGAGCCGCGCAAGGTCACCACCTTCCGCCCCGTGTACGAGCAGCACGTCCGCGAGCACTGCTACCCCGTGTCGCGGCCCGTGTTCGAGGAGCGCGACGAGGTGCGCCGCTGGACGGTCATGAAGCCCGTCCACGAGCAACACGTCCGCACGGAATACTACACGGTCTGTAAGCCCGTGTTCACCGAGTACAAGGTGTGCATCCCCTACTGCACTTACCACCCCGTGTACAAGCAGCACTGCCGCACCGAGTATTACACGGTGATGAAGCCGGTGCATGAGACGCGCCAGGTGCCGCGCCACTGGTGCACCTACACCCCCGTGTACGAGAACCACTGCCGCACCGAGTATTACACGGTGATGAAGCCGGTGCACGAGACGCACCAGGTGCCGCGCCACTGGTGCACCTACACCCCCGTGTACGAGAACCACGTCCGCAAGGAGTGCTACGTGGTGATGAAGCCCGTCCACACGACGTATCAGGTGCCCCACCACTACTGCACCTACCACCCGGTATTCGAGAACCACGTCCGCGAGCACCGCTACCTGGTGCCCCGCGCCGTGTGGACCGAGGAGAAGGTGCCGGTCTGCCACACGACGTACCGCCCCGTCTTTGAGAACCACGTCTGCAAGGTGCCTTACACCACCTACCGCACCGTCACCGAGCAGCACGTCCGGCATGTGACGCGCTACACCTGCGAGCCGGTGCAGGAGACGCGCGACGTGGTCGTCAACACCGGGACGTGGGAGACACGCCGCGAATACGTGCCCGGCCCCGTCGTCCAGCGGTGCGTCCGCCAGCCCGGCACCTGGCACTTCGACCCCTGCACCTGCAAGTCGTACTACTGCCCCGGCCCGACGACGGTGGAGCCGGTCCAGTGCCCCGGGACCTGGACGTGCAAGCACATCTGGGTGCCGAGGCAGGAGTGCCGGAAGGTCACCTGCACGCGGTACGTCGTGAAGCAGCACGTCGAGTGCGTGCCGTACACCACCTGCCGGCTGGTGCCCGAGTGCAAGGTGCGCGACGTGCCGTACACCACCTGCCGCATGGTGCCCGAGCAGCACACGACGATGGTGACGCGGAAGCGCTGCCACTACGTCTGCGAGGAGAAGTGCGAGCGCATCCCGTACACCACCTGCCGCATGGAGCGCAAGGACCACTGCGTGATGCTCACGAAGACACGCTGCGACATGGTCCCGGAGTACAAGGTGCGCGACGTGCCGTACACCACCTGCCGCATGGTCCGCAAGGACCACTGTCAGATGATCCCCGTCACCACCTGCCGTATGGTGCCCGAGGTCAAGAGCCGCCAGGTGCCCTACACGACCTGCCGGATGGTGCGGAAGGACCACTGCCAGATGATCCCGGTGACGACGTGCCGCATGGTGCCCGAGGTCAAGAGCCGTCAGGTGCCGTACACCACGTGCCACGTCGAGCGGAAGGAGCACGTGCGGTACGAGACGAGGCAGCACTGCCAGATGGTGCCCGAGGTCAAGTGCCGTCAGGTGCCCTACACGACCTGCCGGCTGGTGCCCGAGGAGAAGTGCGCCACGGTGAAGGTGCGGACGTGCCGCATGGTGACGGAGATGCACAAGTGCCAGGTGCCGTACACGACCTGCCGCATGGTGGCAGAGGAGAAGTGCGTGATGGTGCCGCGGACGACGTGCCGCATGGAGGCGTACTGCGTGACGGTGCGCAGGTGCCGCATGGTGCCGGTGTGCGAGCCGGTGTGTGAGCCGGCGTGCCCGCCGGTGAGCCACTCGGAGTGGTTCGCCCGGCTGCACTCGAAGCGGTGCTGCAAGTGACCCCGTGAGGCGGGACGGAGGGAGGGCGGCCCCGGCGGATGCCGGGGCCGCCCTCGTTCCATTGCATGGGGCGGGCGTTCAGCAGGGGGCCGTGATCTTCGGGGGCATGACCCCCGCCGGCATCGGCCAAGGCCCGCCTCGATACAATGCCTCGGCCCTGACCGCAACAGACCACGAGCCTCCATGACCGCACCCAGAGCCATCGAGTGGGTCGGCGACGAGGGCGGATTCCTCCGCCTCCTCGACCAGACCCGCCTCCCCACCGAGATCGCCTTCCGCGACTGCCGCGACCTCGAATCCGTCCGCGCCGCCATCAAGGAATTGGCCGTCCGCGGCGCCCCCGCCATCGGCGTCTCCGCCGCCTTCGGCCTCGTCCTGTGGATGCAGCGGCACCGCACCCCCGCCGGCTTCCCGGAGGCCGTCGAACGCCTGCGCTCCAGCCGCCCCACCGCCGTCAACCTCATGTGGGCCCTGGACCGCATGGCCGTGCACTTCGCCGCCGCCACGGGCGACCCCGTCGCCGCCCTCCTCGCGGAGGCACGCCGCATCGCGGCGGAGGACATCGCCATGTGTGAGGCGATGGGCCGTCACGGCGCCGCCCTCATCAACGACGGCGCCGGCGTCCTCACGCACTGCAACACGGGCGCCCTCGCCACCGCCGGCGACGGCACGGCCCTCGCCGCCATGTTCGCCGCCCACCGCCAGGGCAAGCGCTTCCGCGTCTTCGCCGACGAGACGCGCCCCCTCCTCCAGGGCGCGCGCCTCACCGCCTGGGAGCTGCACCAGGCCGGCATCGACGTGACCCTCATCTGCGACAACATGGCCGCGCAGGTCATGAAGGAGGGCCGCATCCACCTCGCCATCGTCGGGGCCGACCGCATCACCGCCAACGGCGACGCCGCCAACAAGATCGGCACCTACGGCGTCGCCATCCTGTGCCGGCACCACGGCATCCCGTTCTACGTCGCCGCCCCCAGTAGCACCTTCGACCTCTCGCTGCCCACCGGCGACCTCATCCCCATCGAGCAGCGCGACCCGCGCGAGGTGACGCACGGCCTCGGACGCCAGACCGCCCCCGACGGGGTCAAGGTGTACAACCCCGCCTTCGACGTGACCCCGGCGGCACTGATCGCCGGCCTCGTCACCGAGAAAGGCCTCATCGCCCCCGTCACCGAGGCCAACATCCGCGCCGCCCTCGCCTAGCGCCGGCCCCTGCGGCGGCCACGGTCATCATCGTCATCATCGTCATCGTCGTCCCGGCGCCCGCGCCGCCGGCCGGGGTCATCACCGTCCTCGTCCCGGCGTCCACGCCCACGTGCGCGCCTGCCCTTGCCACGGTCATCGTCGTCCTCGCCGTAGTCGTCGTCGTAGTCCTTGTACTCGCCTTCCTCGATGCGCCGCGCCCGCTCGTTCATCTTCAGCACCGCCTCGGCGAACTCCTCGCCCAGGTTCGCCAGCGTCACGTCGTCGTCGGTGATGACCGTCGCGTGGATCATCGTCCTCTTCAACAACGCCATCGCGATCACCGCGCCGATCACCGACGGGATCGCCAACGCCACCCCGACGAAGGTCACCACGTAGATGCCCGTCGTCATGCCGATGACCACGCCGAGGAACCCCGCCACGAACCCGATGAGGGCCAGGATGCCGATCCACGCCTGCCCGGCGAAGTGCTTCTCATGCTCCCGGCACAGCGGCACCTTGAGCGACAGGCTCCTGTGGACGCTGTGGGTGTCCGACGCGCGGTAGGACGTGTGGAACTCCGTCTGCCGCCATTCGCAGTCCTTCTCGCCGCAGACCATGCACATCTCCGGCAGGCGGATCTGCACCTTCCCCTTCTTGATCGCCTCGTCCAGCGGGATACGGATCGTGGGCATGTCGGCTCTCCTGGGCGGCCCCGTCATCTTCGGGGCCGGCCCGCCCGCCGTCATCCCCCCCTCCGCCCCGCGATTCCCGCCCACGGGAGCCCCCGCCCGCCCGCCGTTCCCACCGCCGGGAACGCGCGCCCACGCCCACGCAGGGCTTGGGACGGCACCGAGTTTGCTATCGGGTTGCCACCCCCGCCCCCGGCCGTACAACGAGGATGCCGGCCCGCTCGCGCCGGCTGTCTCCCCTGGAGTCTGGGCCTCCCATGTCCGACATCACCCCGCAGCCGCCGACGCCGCAGCCCGCACCGGCACCCGCACCGGCCACGGCGGCCACCGCCGCCGCCCCGGCCCCCAAGTCGGCCGCCGCGCCCGCCAAGGCCCCGGCCAAGAAGGACGAAGACGACGACCGCCGCGGCTTCCTGATGTTCTTCGTGGGCTCGTGGTTCGCCTTCGCCTGGACCACGTTCACCGCCACCATGGGCATCTGGACCCTCGGCACCCTCCGCTTCCTCTTCCCCAACGTCCTCACCGAGCCGCCCAACCGGGTCAAGGTCGGCCTGCCCGAGTCGTTCGAGGAGGGCAAGGTCGTCGAGCGCTTCAAGGACCAGAACATCTGGGTCGTGCGCTCCGGCGGCGAGATCTACGCCCTCTCCACCACCTGCACCCACCTCGGCTGCACGCCCAACTGGCAGGAGGGCGCCCAGAAGTTCAAGTGCCCCTGCCACGGCAGCGGCTTCTACATCTCCGGCATCAACTTCGAAGGGCCGGCCCCGCGTCCGCTGGAGCGCTGGGCCCTCGCCGTCGGCGACGACGGCCAGATCGTGGTCGACAAGTCCAGGAAGTTCCAGCAGGAACGTGGCGAGTGGTCCAACCCCGAGTCCTTCATCAAGGTATAGCTCTCAGCTATCAGCTGTCGGCTATCAGCCGGAGAAGAGCAGAGCTGAGTGCGTGGCGCCGTATTTCCAACTTACAACCCCCGGCTGTCTGTCTAGCTGATGGCTGACAGCTAATAGCTGAGAGCTAACCGAGATGTCCGTCCTCGACTGGATCCGCAACAGCCAGGTCTGGAAGTCGATCTTCCGCCACCCCGCCCCGCGTGACCGCCGCAACCGCGTCGTGGTCATGCTCACCAACGTCTTCCTGCACCTCCACCCCGTGAGCGTGCGGAAGTCCGGCATCGACCTGTCCTACACCTGGTGCATGGGCGGCCTGACGTTCTTCCTCTTCCTGGAATTGACCGTCACCGGCGTGCTGCTCATGTTCTACTACCGCCCCACCCTCGAACACGCCTACAACGACATCCTGATGCTCCGCGACGTGGCCACGCTGGGCATCCTCCGCGAGCTGCACCGCTGGGGCGCCCACGCGATGGTCATCACCATCTGGCTCCACATGTACCGCGTGTTCCTCACCGGCTCCTACAAGCCGCCACGCGAATTCAACTGGGGCGTCGGCGTCCTGCTCCTCGTGATGACCCTCCTGCTGTCGTTCACCGGCTACCTGCTGCCGTGGGACCAGCTCGCCATCTGGGCCATCACCGTCGGCTCGAACATGGCCCGCGCCACGCCGATCCTCGGGCACGAGGGCCCGGGCGCCACGTTCCTCAAGATCGGCGACGTGCCGCTGATCCACTCCGGGTCGGACGCACGCTACCTGCTCCTGGGCGGACGCTTCGTGTCGGGCGACACGTTATTACGGTTCTACGTCCTCCATTGCGTGGCCATCCCGCTCGCCGTGGCCGTGCTGATCGCCGTCCACTTCTGGCGGGTCCGCAAGGACGGCGGCATCAGCGGCCCCTTGTGACATCCATCGATTTGACCCCGCGGGGCTACTGACAGACATGGACCCGAATCTGAAATACGGCCTGGCCGGCTTCTACGCCCTGTGCGCCCTGATGAACGCCGGCTTCGCCTGGTACTACTGGAACGACTCCAAATCGGGCACGGCCGGGGCCGGCAAGAGCCGCACCGCCGCCCTGGCGTGGTTCGCCGTGGCCGCCCTCTTCGTCCTGCACGCCGCCGCCTACGGGATGGGCGCGTCGTGGGAGATGCCCAAGCCGCTGCGCGAGGGCATCGACTGGCTGACCAACCCCATCACGTACACCGTCCTGTCGATGGTGGCCTTCGCCGCCGTCATCTACTGGCGGCGGTGGTTCGTGGACCCGCAGGTCGCCTGGACCATCCTCAACCTCTCCCTCCTCCTCGGCGGCTGGTCGATGACCGACCCCAACTTCCGCTCCATCGTCGCCAAGGAGGACAACGTCCCCATCACCATGCTCATCTACTCCGTCGGCTTCTTCACCTGGCTGGGGCTGTCCCGCGCCGTCCAGAATGACGGCCGCATCGCCAGGGGCGAGCCCGTGATGGAGAAGCTGGAAGACGAGAAGGTGCTGGTCTGGCCGGACCTCGTTTACACCGAGCTGATCTGCATGGTGATCGCCACCGCCGTCCTCGTCGTGTGGGCCATCCTCCTCAAGGCGCCGCTCGAACAGCCAGCCACCAGCGCCAAGGCCCCCAACCCGTCGAAGGCCCCGTGGTACTTCCTCGGCCTGCAGGAGATGCTCGTCTACTTCGACCCGTGGATGGCCGGCGTCGTCCTGCCCACCATGATCATCGTCGGCCTCGTCGCCCTGCCGTACTTCGACTACAACCGCGAGGGCAACGGCTACTACACCTTCAACCAGCGCCCGTTCGCCATCGTGACGTTCCTGTTCGGCTTCCTCGTCCTTTGGGTGGTCCTCATCATCCTGGGCACCTTCCTCCGCGGGCCCAACTGGAACTTCTTCGGCCCGTTCAGCTACTGGGACCCGCACAAGGTCGATCCGCTCAACAACATCAACGTCTCGCAGATCTTCTGGGGGTGGTTCGGCCAGCCGCTCGAGGGCATGCCGATCCTCCAGCGCGAGGCCCCCGGCATCGTCCTGACGGTCTTCTACCTGGCGATCCTGCCGCCGCTCCTGGCCGTCACGTGCTTCCGCAAGTCGTTCGTGAAGATGGGCTTCCTGCGCTACATGACGATGATCACCCTGCTGCTGTTCATGCTGTCGCTGCCCATCAAGATGGTGCTGCGATGGATATTCAACCTCAAGTACATCGTCGCCATCCCTGAGTATTTCTTCAACATCTGAGCTTCGCAGTTTTCAGTTTTCAGTTTTCAGTTTTCAGGGAACAGCCGGCCCCGCGCCGTGCTCGCCGACCCCGAGGGCTGCTGCTGAAAACTGAAAACTGAAAACTGAAAACTGGAGCGGACATGGCCGCCACCGATCAACACTACCGCAGCCAGAGGACGCTCGACATCGTCTTCGGCGTTTCGTGCGCCGCGATGCTGCTCAGCACCATCTGGATGCTGGTGCAGGACTTCAACCGCGAGTTCAAGGCGGTCCAGCGGAAGTTCCGCGACGTGGAGGCCACCCTCGCCGAGCGCGACGCCGTCGATAAGCTCCCCGACCCCGACGCGGCCGAGGACGCCCGCAAGGCCCTGTTGCGCGCCCGCCGCAAGGTGGAGGTCGGCGGCGCCCGCGCCGCCCTCGACCAGGAGGCCGCCGAGACCGGCGACCCCAAGCGCGGATTCGAGGCCACCTTCGAGACCTGGCGCGACCAGAATGCCGACCAGGCCGCCCGCCTCGACGCCCAGAAGCGCCTCGACAGGGCTCACGCCGCCTTCCTCGCCAACGAGCGGAGGCTGAAGGCGCTGCGCGAGAGCGCCGACGACACCTACCGCGGCATCAAGGCCGACTTCGACGCCCAGATGAGCTACTGGAACATCGCCACCGACGACGCCGGCAAGGAGCCCGAGGGCAGCCCGCGCCGGGCCGCCTTCCTCAAGCAGGCCGAGGGCATCCGCAAGACGCTCGACACGCTTGAGGCCAGGCTCGCCGACGCCCGCCGCAAGCTCGACGCCATCGACGAGGACATCAAGAAGCAGGTCAAGGACGTGCTGGCGCCCTCGGAGAAGGCCCTCACGGCCCGCGACGAGGAGATGAAGAGGATCAGCGGGCCGTTCGACCGCTTCGCCAAGACCGCCGTCCAGAAGGGCTGGCAGCTCGGCGACACCATCCGCGCCCTGCCCATCATCGACGGCTTCGCCTCGCCCCAGAAGATCAACCAGGTCTGGCTCCCCGACCTGACCATCGACTACGGCGGCTTCAAGGACGTGCCCCGCTACGACCGCTGCACCACCTGCCACCTCGGCATCGACCGCGCCAACTACACGCGCGAGGCCCTCGCGGGCCTCGGCGACGTGCAGGAGAGCCGCCGCCTCACCACCAAGCTCCAGGCCGCCCAGGAGTCGCTCCTCAAGCGCCAGGCTTCCGGTGAGAACCTGGGCTTCGACCCCAGCTACCTGCCCGGCGAACGCCAGGGCAACATGTGGCTCATCATCGCCCTGCTCATCGCCTCCTCCGTGGTCGCCGGCCTGTCCCTCGGCGTCCTGGAACGCTCCGTGAACGTGGGCGTCACGACCCTCCTCGTCTGCCTCGGCATCACCGCGCTGACGGGCTTCTTCCTGGCGATCTTCGCCCCCGTGGTGCCGAAGGTCAAGGACATCCCGCTGACCGAGGGGCAGATCACCCAGTTCTGCGCCCACCCGCGCATGGACCTGTTCGTCGACAGCAACTCCGCCCACCCGGTGGAGAAGTTCGGCTGCACCACCTGCCACGCCGGCCAGGGCAGCGCCACCGAGTTCAACCTCTCCGCCCACACGCCCAACGACAGCGTGCAGGAGCACAAGTGGCAGCGTGAGTACGGCTGGAAGTCCTCGCACTACTGGGACTTCCCCATGCTGCCACGCCGCTTCACCGAGTCGGCCTGCCTCAAGTGCCACCACCAGGTGACGGACCTGGTCAGCAAGGGCAGCAAGGAGGAGGCGCCCAAGCTCCTCAAGGGCTTCAACATCCTCAAGGACGTGGGCTGCTTCGGCTGCCACGAGATCCAGGGGGTCAAGGGCGGCCGGTGGGTCGGCCCCGACCTGCGTCTTGAGCCGGCCCCGGCCCTCGAATACCTCACCGCCTCCGAGCAGGAGCGCCTCAAGGCCGACGCCGCCAACCCGCCCGGCGGGCTGCGCAAGGTCGGCCCCAGCCTGCGCCGCCTGGGCGAGAAGTCCGACGAGGCGTGGGTCCGCAAGTGGGTCCTCGACCCGCGCGGCTTCCGCCCCGACACCAAGATGCCGCACTTCTACAACCTGTCCACCAACTCGCCCGAGGCCCTCAAGGGCACCGGGCAGGAGAAGTTCCCCGACGCGGAGATCAAGGCCATCAGCGCCTACCTCCTCCGCGAGAGCGGCCGCGCCCTCGACGGGACGGACTTCTACCGCGAGTCGCTGGTGAACCACGGCAAGACCATCTCCGCCATGCAGGCCCGCCTCGCCAAGGACGGACTCGGCGACAAGGACACGAAGGAGCTGGCCGAGATCAGCAAGCGTTACGCCGACCTCGCGCTGCTGTCCGCGCCGCTGCACGCCGCCACCATCAACGCCTCCGCCCTGCGCCAGCGGCAGTTGCAGGAGCGGCTCGCCGAGGTGCAGAAGCAGGCCGCCGACCTCCGCGCCCAGGGGGCTGCGGAGAGCGCCGTGAAGGCCGTCCGCGACGGCGCCGCCGGCGCCGTCAGCGAGCTGACGCAGGTGACGGCGGACCTGGAGGCGGCCGGCAAGGCGACGAGCCTCGCCTCGCTCAAGGGCCAGGTGATCGGCGCCGACAACAAGCCGGTGGCCGTCCCCGAACGCAAGTCCGACGACGCCACCCTGGTCAACGGACGGCGGCTGTTCACCGAGAAGGGCTGCCTCGCCTGCCACGCCCACGAGGGGACGACGCAGGAGACGCGCACCATCAACTGGAAGGTCGACGGCAAGGACGTGGCCCAGAAGATCAGCCCGGTCCAGAGCGACGCCAACTTCGGCCCCGAGCTGAGCCGCATCCACGAGAAGCTGCCGGCGGCCACGGGATACGCCTGGCTGATGCAGTGGATCCTCAACCCCAACATCCACCACCCGCGCACGAAGATGCCGATCACCCACCTCTCGCCCGCGGAGGCCGGTGACATCGCCGCGTGGCTGCTGGCGAACCCCGGCAAGGCGGCGAAGTGGGAGGGCAAGGACGTCGGCGAGGTCAAGCTGAAGGACATGGTGGACCTGGCCCGCGTCTACCTGGCCAAGGCGCCCGGGATGACGCCCGCCGCCCTCGACACGCTGCTGCCCAAGGGCGAGGACCTGTCGAAGGCCGGCTTCGAGGCGGGCGCCATCGAGGGCATGCAGCGTGAGGCCGACGAGCGGGCGCTGCTCAAGGGCAAGAACGGCATCACGGAGGACGCCCTGACGTGGTACGTCGGCAAGAAGGCCATCGGGCGGCTGGGCTGCTACGCCTGCCACGACATCCCCGGCTTCGAGACGGCCAAGCCCATCGGCACCGGCCTGAACGACTGGGGCAAGAAGGACCCGGCCCGCATCGCCTACGAGGACGGCGCCGCCTACGCCAAGGGCCACTACAACCTCGTCCCCTCCCTCACCACCCGCGCCGAGGTCGAGGACCGCATCAAGGCCCTCAAGGCCAAGAAGACGCCGTCCGGCGACGAGGCCGACGAGCTGGCGCGTCTGGAGAAGCGCGTGGAGGCCCAGGAGCGCATCCACGAGCTGGAGCACAAGGAGCACGACGGCAAGGCGACCGCCGCCGAGCAGGCGGAGCTGAAGCGGCTGCACAAGTACAAGTTCTTCGAGCGCGACGGCAAGAAGCCGCCGTATGAGGAGGCGTTCTTCGAGGGGCTCGAGCACGCCCACCAGTCGCGCGAGGGCTTCCTGCACCTCAAGCTCATGGAGCCGCGCAGCTACGACTACAACCGCATCCGGGCGTGGGACGACCGCCTGCGCATGCCGCAGTTCAAGTTCGCTCGCACGCGCAAGAAGCCCGGCGAGGATGACAAGGCGTTCCAGGCCCGCGCCGACAAGGAGGAGGCCGAGGCCCGCGAGGCGGTCATGACGTTCGTCCTGGGCCTGGTGGCCGAGCCGGTGCCGCTCAAGTACGTCAACGCCCCGAAGGGGGAGAAGGCCGCCGAGGCCGCCGGCCGCGCCGTCCTGGACAAGTACAACTGCGCCTCCTGCCACCAGGTGCGCCCCGGCGTGTACGACTTCAAGCTGACGCCCGAGACGCTGGGCCGGGCGGACCCGAAGTCCGGCCTGGAGGGCGCCCACGCCACCGCGGTCGGCCCCGACGGCAAGGAGCAGTCGAACGACCACATCTATCCGGGGCACAACGCCTGGACGGGGCCGTTGCCCACGTCCGAGCGTCTGACCGTGGTGGGCTACAAGGACGCCAAGCAGTCGGAGGAGAACGACACGCACGACGTGCTGTTCCTCACCGAGGCGCTGCGATACCGGATGCCCAACGGGCAGATGAAGGAGATCCCCGCCGGCTCGTACCTGACGCTGCCGAAGGGCAAGTACGAGGCGGCCCACCCCTACGGCGGGACGTGGACGGACCTGATGACGGGGTACCTGGGCAAGAAGGACTCCTCGAAGTACGGCACGGAGCAGAACCAGCGGACGGTCCTGCCGCCGCCGCTGGTGCGCGAGGGCGAGCGCGTGCAGCCGGACTGGCTGTACCGCTTCCTGCTCGACCCCGGCGTGATCCGCCCGCAGGAGAACATGGTCCTCCGCATGCCGAAGTTCAACATGAGCCCCGACGAGTCGCGGGCGCTGGTGAACTACTTCGCGGCGGTGTCGAAGATGACCAACCCCGGGGCGGGGGTGACGGTGCCCTACGCCAACATCCCGCAGCGCGAGCCGGGCTACTGGCCGCGGGCCGCCGAGGCGTATCGGCAGGAGCTGACGCGGTGGAGCAAGGGCGAGGGGATCATCACGGCCGCCGAGAAGAAGGCGCTGGAGGCGGCGGCCAAGGGCAAGGACGCGGCCGAGGCCAAGGCGGCCAAGGAGCGTCTGGCCAAGCTGGAGCAGCTCCAGGCCGACGCCTCCGCCCAGCTCAAGGCCGCCGACGCCAACAAGGACAAGGGGGCGGCCGGCGACGTGTACGCCCGCAACGCCTTCGCGCTGATCGGCAACAAGGAGCTGTGCGTCAAGTGCCACAACGTGGGGGACAAGACGAACATCCAGGGCGCCCAGGGCCCGAACCTCTTCCTGGCCGCGGACCGCCTGCGTCCGGAGTGGGTGGAGAAGTGGGTGGCGCACCCGCAGAGGATGTTCACCTACCCGCCGACGATGCCGCAGAACTTCAAGAACAAGCCGGACCCGTTACAATGGGAGTGGCAGAAGGAGTTCGCCGGGCACCCGCTACAGCAGACGCGGGCGGTGCGCGACCTGCTGATGGACACCCGGCGGCTGTCCGAGCTGCTGCCGACCTATACGCCGCCGCCGAAGGACGGGGCACCGGGGGATAAGAAATGAGGAACGGCGGGCTCCTGGCCGGTGTCGCCGTGGCCGTCCTGGCCGCGGCGCCCGCCGATGCGCTCGCCCAGAAGGCGTCGATCAGCGGCCAGGCCCTGTGGACCGGCAAGGGCGTCCCGAAGAACGCGGAGGTCGTCGTCGATAAGGACAAGGAGCACTGCCTGAGCAAGGGTGCCCTCCTCCGGAATGAGATCGTCGTCGATCCGAAGACGAAGGGCATCGCCAACGTGCTGGTATGGATCGTGGACGCGGAGGATCCGAAGAAGAAGCTGCCCCTGACGGCGGCCACGAAGGCGTGGCTGGCGAAGAACAAGGAGGTGGTGATCGACCAGCCCTGCTGCGCGTTCATCCCGCGCGTCACCCCCATCGTCGCGGGGCAGACCCTCGTCGTGAAGAACAGCTCGCCCATCGCCCACAACATCAACGTCAGCTCCGCCGGGGTGAACTTCAATCAGTCCCTCCCGCCGGGCGGTAAGCACGAGCACGCGGGCAAGATCGAACCCAGCATCTTCCCCATCACTTACGCCTGCAACGTCCACCCCTGGATGAAAGGCTACCTCTATTCCATTCCGGGGCCTTATTTCGCGGTCACCGGCGCCGACGGCTCGTTCAAGATCGAGAATCTCCCGAAGGGCAAGTTCAAGCTGATGGCCTGGCAGGAGAAGGGCGGCTGGCTGCTCAACACGGGCCTGGGGAGCAAGAACGCGGGCGTCCTGATCGACATCAAGGCTGACGGCGAGATCAAGGCGCCTAGAATAGAGATGTCCAGGGCCGATTGATCGGCCCGTGGCCCACCTACCTACACCGACGCACCTCATCCGGAGACGAGAATTGATCATCCGCACCACCCTGGCCGCCCTGGCGGCCCTGGCCCTGACGCCGATCCTGGCGCAGGCCCAGACCGCCTCGATCAGCGGCAGCGCGCTGTGGACCGGCAAGGCCATCCCGAAGAACGAGGAGGCCAACGTCGATAAGGACAAGATGCACTGCCTGTCGAAGGGCGCCGTCCTCAAGAACGAGATCGTCGTCGATGCCAAGACCAAGGGCATCGCCAACGTCATGATCTGGCTGGTGGACGCCGAGGACAGCAAGAAGAAGTTGCCGCTGACGGCGGGCGCCAAGGCGTGGCTGGCGAAGAACAAGGAGGTGGTGATCGACCAGCCGTGCTGCGCGTTCATCGCGCGCATCACCCCCATCGTCGAAGGGCAGACCCTCGTCGTGAAGAACAGCTCGCCCATCTCCCACAACATCTCGATCCTCGGCGGGTCCGCCGGCCCGAACATCAACCCGCTCATCCCCGCCGGCGGCAAGTACACGCACGACAAGGCGATCGACGCCCGCCTCTTCCCCATCCGCTACTCGTGCAGCATCCACGCCTGGATGCAGGGCTACCTGTTCGCCATCCCCTCGCCCTACTTCGCCGTCACCGGCGCCGACGGCTCGTTCAAGATCGAGAACCTGCCCAAGGGCAAGTTCAAGCTGATGGCGTGGCACGAGAAGGGCGGCTGGCTCCTCAAGACGGGCGCCGGCAGCAAGAACGCCGGCGTCGAGATCGAGGTGAAGGCCGACGGCACCATCAAGGCCCCCAAGATCGAGCTGTCGAGCATCGATTGAAGCCATTCGGGATCAGGGTGGCGGGGTCGGGCTCTGGCGACCCCGGTTCAGGCCCCTCGGATGAGCGCCACAGTCAGCCACACGCCCTCCGCCGGGGTCGCCAGAGCCCGACCCCGGCCACCCGGACCATCGTCCCGCTAGTAAGGTAGTGTCCTCATGAACCGCTTCGCATTTTGCCTGAAGGCCGCCCTGATCGCCGCCCTGTCGACCGCCGTCCTCGTCGGCTGCGGAGGCCTCCGCGAGGACGACGACGGGGGCCCGTCGCGCAAGGGCCCGCGCCCCTCGGGCGACGGCGGGGCCAAGGCCGCCGAGCTGAAGCCGGTCAAGGCGAAGTCCTACGGCGTCATCAAGGGCGAGGTCGCGTGGACGGGCGGCGACGTGAAGCCCGCGCCGCTGTCGTTCGTCGGCACCGATAAGGACTACTGCGCCAAGGGGGCCGACGAGTACGAGACGAGCGACGCCTCCATCTGGGTCGGCGACAACAAGAAGCTCGGCAACGTGTTCGTGTGGATCGAGCCGGAGGCCGACCACTTCTTCGAGGTGCCCGAGGATCAGCTCAAGGGGTATAAGGGCGCGAAGGTGACGATCGGCCAGCCGCGCTGCGCGTTCCTGCCGCACTGCGCCGTGCTGTTCCCGGTCCACTACAAGGACGGCAAGCGGGTGCCGACCGGCCAGGACCTGATCATCCTGAACGACGCCAAGGTCACGCACAACGCCAACATCGACAACACGGGCAAGCCGGGCGCCATCCCCCAGGGTGGCGAGGAGAAGGCGACCTCGACGCTGTCGGTCGGCAAGAAGGCGCTGACGGTCGTGTGCAACATCCACCCGTGGATGAAGGGGCACCTCCGGGCGTTCGATCACCCCTACGCCGCCCTTACGCGCGTCGGCGAGAACCTCGAGAAGAAGGTGTACCAGGACCGCAAGGATGCGAACTTCGGCACCTACGAGATCAAGGGCGTGCCGGTGGGCGCGACGGTCACGCTGCACGCCTGGCACGAGTCGCTCGGCCCGCTCGGCAGCCGCAAGATCACGCTGAAGCCGGAGCAGACGGAGAACTTCACCGCGGCGCCGAAGTGACCGCGGCGCGGGGACCGGGGGGGATCGTCATGCGCGCCGTCGCCGTCGTCCTGCTCCTGGCGGGGGTGTCCCGCGCGGGGCTGTACAACTTCGAGGACCCGCAGCCGGACGTGCATCTGGACCAGCTCCCCGCCTACATCAAGGGCCTGCGCGGGGCGGCGGCGGAGCCGAAGGGGGCGCTCGCGGAGGGCTCCCCGCGGCTCCGCTACCAGCAGCTGGCGCGGGCGGGCGAGGAGCTGGTGTCCGCCGGCACGGCCACGACGATCAACCGCGTCAACCTGGCGGGGTGTTACATCCGGCTCGGCCAGCCGGCGAAGGCGCGGGCGGTGCTGAAGGACGCGGACCAGGACCACTTCCTGGTGCAGGCCAACCTGGCCATGTCCCACCTCGCCGATGAGAACTACCGCGAGGCGCGCATCTGCCAGGAGAAGGTGCTATCCCTGTGGCCGCGGACGTTCGTCGCGTGGCAGGGGCGGCTGGACCTGAACGACTACTACCGCGTGTGCGAGCGGGCGCTGCTGCGCGTCATCGTCAGCCGGGAGGAGGAGTCGCTGCGGGCGATGCCCGCCGAGGGCAGGCCCATCGACCCCATCTTCCCCAGCTTCCGCCTGGAGCGTCCCGGCACGCCGAAGGACGACGAGGACCCCAGCGGCTACTACGCGCCGGGGGAGATGCCGCTGGACGTGTTCGACCGGCTGCCGCCGAACGCCCTCCACATCCTGCGGCAGCTCCTCGTGTGGTGGCCGCACGACCTGCGTCTGTGGTGGCAGACGGCGGAGGTGTTGGCGGCGGCGGGCCACGTCGAGCTGGCGTGGCTGATGCTCGACGACTTCTTCCGCGACCCGCCCAACTACAGGCACCTGCGGCGGCACTGCTCCATCGTCAAGCGGTCCGCCGAGGCGTTCAAGGTGTTCCGGCCCACGGAGGGGCGTGGGGCCCTGCTCGCCGTGGGGTATCTGATGCCGGCGCCCGCGTGGCTGCCGCCCGGCCCAGGCGGGGCGGCGTCCCGCATCCTCGCCGCCGCCGCCGTCGCCAGCCCCGAAGCGGCGAAGGCATGGCATGAGTGGGAGGAGGAGCAGCGGAAGCCCCGCGATCCGGTCGGCCCGCAGGTCAACCAGCAGGTGGTCTTCCCGTTCAACTGGCGACACATCGCGGTGAGCTTCGTCTTCGGGGTGATCGTGGCGGCGCTGCTGGGGCTGCAATGGTGGGAGATGCGCCGCCGGGCGGACGCGGCGGCTCGGGCGTGAGGGGCAATGGCACTTGAGTTCTCCTGCTTTAGGCGAGCGGCACGGCGTGAGCGTGCCGTGACTTCGCCCGATGTGAACGTGACGATCCGGCGTGTACGCTCACACGGCACGCTTACGCCGTGCCGCTCGCCTCGAACCCTTGCGGCCCCCCGCCGCGCCCTTGCATAATCAACGGCATGGAAACCACGCCCCCCACCGAGCCGCCGGACGACCTGACCGCCAAGGCGCCGCCGCTGCCGTCCTCGGACCGCCCCGTCCCGCCCGCACGCGCCGCCGCCCACTCCGGCCCGGAGCTGATCGACGAGATCGCGCGAGGGGGCATGGGGGTCGTCTACCGTGGCCGCGACCGCTCCCTCAACCGCGACCTCGCCGTCAAGGTGCTGCTGCCCGAGGCGGCCTTCCGCCCCGAATTGCACCAGCGATTCGTGGAGGAGGCGCGCATCGCGGGGCAGCTCCAGCACCCCGGCATCGTCCCCGTTCATGAGGCCGGCTCGCTGCCCGACCACCGCCCGTACTTCACGATGAAGCTCGTGAAGGGGCAGACCCTCTCCGCCCGCCTGCGCGCCAAGGCCCCGCTGTCCGAGCTGCTGCCCGTCTTCGAATCCGTGTGCCAGGCGATGGCGTACGCCCACGCCCACGGGGTGATCCACCGCGACCTGAAGCCGGCGAACATCATGGTCGGCGCGTTCGGCGAGGTGCTGGTCATGGACTGGGGGCTCGCCAAGGTCCTCGGCGGCGGGCCCCCCAGCGGGGGCGCGGGCACCCACATCGACGTGGGCCGAGCCGCGGGCGATTCGGGGCACACTCAGGCCGGCGCGGTGATGGGGACGCCGGCGTACATGGCCCCCGAGCAGGCCCGCGGCGAGGACATCGACCAGCGTGCCGACGTGTTCGGCCTCGGGGCCATCCTGTGCGAGATCCTCACCGGCAAGCCGCCGTTCGACGGCCGCGGCGCCGAGGCGCTGGCGCTGGCGGCCTGCGGCGACGTGTCCGCCGCCCACGCCCGCCTGGCCGCCGGCGGGGCCGACGCCGGCCTCGTCGCCCTCGCGCGGGACTGCCTGGCCGCCGACGCCGCCGCCAGGCCGCGCGACGCCGAGGCCGTCGCGGCACGCGTGGCCTCCTACCGGGCCGGGGTGGCTGAGCGGCTGCGCGCCGCCGAGCTGAACGCCGCCCAGTCGGAGGCCCGCGCGGCGGAGGCATCCGCACGCAACCGGCTGACGCTCGCCGCCGCCGGCCTGGTCGTCCTGCTCGCGGCGGCCGTCGCGGGCGGCTGGGTGCTGGTCGCCCGCCAGCAGGCCGCCCGCGAGCAGGACCGCCTGGTGCGCCGCGCCGACATCGCCCGCCGCGCCGAGGCCGAGCTGCGCGAGGCGGCGGCCCTGCGCGACAAGGACCGCCGGGCCTACCGCGACCGCCTCCAGCGTGCCCGGGCGCTGTTGGCCGAGGAGGGCGGCGACGAGGCCCTGGCCGCCGAGGCGGACCGCCTCATCGCCGAGGCGGACGCCGAGGACCGCGACGCCCGGCTGCACGCGGGGCTGCGCGAGGCGATCCGGCTGATGGGGGCGAGCGAGCCGGGGACGGCGCGGTGGGACAACCGGCACAGCGCCGCGCGCACGGCGGCGGCCCTGCGCGAGTGGGGCGTCACGCCGGGCGAGACGCCGACGGATCAGGCCGCGGCGCGGATGCGCCGCCTCGCGCCGGCGGTGCGTGCGGACCTCATCCAGGCGCTGAACGTGTGGTCGTGGCACGAGTCCACGCAGCCGATCGACTTCCACCGCGGCTATCCGCCGCCGCACGTGATCGCCCACGTGCCGCCCGACACGGCCGCCGCACGCGCCGGGGTGGCCGGGGGCGACACGCTGCTGGCGGTCGCCGTCGGCGACGGCCCCTGGCACGACGTGACGGGGTGGGGGCTGGCCCGCGTGCGCTACTGGCTCAACTCGCCGGGCAACCCGGTGATCCGGCTGCGGGTGCGTGGCCCACGCGAGGGGGATGCGCCGCGCGAGGCCCGTCTGACCATGTCGCCGATCCTGCCCTGGGTGGAGGCGTTGATCGATGAGGTGGATGCCGGCGCGTGGCGCAAGGCGGGGCGGCGTGCGGACCGCGAGCCGGACCTGGCGCGGCGCGAGGAGGCGGTTTCGCGCCTGGCCGCCGACATGGACGGGCGGGCCGAGCCGCCGTGGGCGCAGGTGGGGCAGTCGTATCGGCTGGCGGGGGTGAACCGGAGCGACGACGCGCTGGCGCTGCTGCGCCGCCTGACACGCGAGCATCCGGGCGACTTCCTGTCGCACATCTACCTGCACCTCGCCCTGCCGGACGACGAGCCGGGGGCGCGTGACGAGCGCATCCGCCATCTGATGGCGGCCCTGGCCGTGCAGCCGGAGAGCGACACGGCGCGTCTGTTCCTGGCCGGGGAGTGGGAGAAGGCGGGCGACAGGCGGGAGGCCATCGCGCTGCTGCGGGCGGGGGTGACGGCGCGGCCAGGGTCGGGGGCGCTGACGTGGGCGCTGGGGTCGTTCCTGGCGGAGGAGGGGGAGGACGACGAGGCCCTGCGGTGGTATCACGCGGCCACGAAGCTGGAGGGGGCGGCGCCGATGGCGTGGCACGGGATCGGGCTGATCCTGTCGATGCGGCGGAAGGACGTGGCCGGGGCGGAGAAGGCGTTCCGCGAGGTGCTGAGGCACGACCCGCGCCGCGCCGACAGCCGCATCAGCCTCGGGCTGGTCCTGATGGCCGGCAAGCGTTACGACGAGGCCCGCGTCGAGATGGAGCGGGCGGCGCGCGACGCCCCCGGCGGCGCGTCGGCGTGGCTGCACCTGGGGAGGCTGGCCGCCCTGGCCGGAGACCACGCGGCGGCGGGGCGTCATCTGCGTCAGGCGGCGCGGCTGGCGCGCGGCAAGGAGGGCGGCGCGGTGTGGACGGCCTGGGCGTACATCCTGGAGAAGCAGGGGAAGAACGCCGATGCCCTGGCGGCCACCCGGCGGGCCATCTCGGCGAGCCCGGTGTGGGAGGAGCCGTGGCGTTCGGCGGGGCGGATGCTGACGGCGCTGGGCCGCGTCACCGAGGCCGAGCAAGTGAGCAAGCACCTGATCGGGCTGGAGCCGGGGAAGGCCGACGTGCGCGCCGACCTGGCGGCCCTGCTGTCGCGGCGTGGCATGTACGCCTCGGCGGTGCGGCAGATGCGTCTGGCGGCGGCCCTGGCGCCGGAGGACGCGGAGATGCACCTGATGCTGGGGATGCTGCTGAACTTCGACGGCCGGTTCGTCGAGGCGGAGGCGGCGCTGCGGCGGCACGGCGGGCTGGCCCCGGATTCGCCGGCGCTGCCCATGCCGCTGGCGCTGGCGATGACGGCGCAGGGCAGGCACGGCGAGGCGGCGGCGGTGTGGGAGGCGCGCGAGGCCGCCGACCCGCGTGCCTACGACCCGCCGTGCCAGTTGGTGAACGTCTACCGCGCGGCCGGACGGCACGCCGAGATGGTGGCCGCCGCGCGTCGGGCGATCCGGCTGCGGCCGACGGGGTATGAGCCGTACGCCCACCTCGCGCGGTATCTGCTGGAGCGTGGCGAGATCGAGGCGTCGCTCGCCGTGGCCCGGAAGGGGATGCGGCGGGCGGGGCGGCTGCCGCCGCTGGTGCTGACGGCGCAGCGGGCGGAGGCGTTGGCGGCGCTGCGTGGACAGCTCGACGCCGTGGCCGGCGGTGCGCCGGTGAGCGGCTCGCCGGCACAGACGGCCTTGATGGCGTGGTCGATGCGGTATTCGCCGGGGACGCGGGTGAGGGCGTGCGAGCTGTTCGTCGAGGCGTTCGCCGCCGACCCGCGTCTGAAGGGGCCTTGGCGGGTCGAGGCGTTGCGAGCGGCGGCGGGCGCGGGCGGGCCACGGTGGCGTCGGCAGGCGCTGACCTGGCTGGTGGGAATGGCCCGGCCGGCGCTGGCCCGCCTGCCGGGGTGTGGAGAGGACGAGGCCGCCGCCCACCGGCGGACGCTGTGGAGCATCCTCAGCGAGGCATCGTTCGCGCCGTTGCGCGGGGACTCCCTGCGGGCGCTGCCGCCGGAGGAGGCCGACGCCTGGCGGCGTCTCTGGTCGGAGCTGCATGCGGCGGTCAACCCCACCCCCCCGCCCCCTCCCCGAAGCGGAGAGGGGGAGCCGCAAGAGTGAGAAGAGTGGCGGCGGGGACCTGTCCGCCGCTCTTGTTGGGCCAGATTCAGGTCAAGGGAGGCGTACTGCACCCCACCGCTGAGGCGATGCTCTGACGGCTCCCCCTCTCCGCTTCGGGGAGGGGCGGGGGGGTGGGGTAGTCCCCCGGCGCCGCCGTGCGATAATAAGCCCGTGCCCGTTTGGAGTGCCGAGGGGATGAGGCAGTTCGATCTGTCGCGAGAGGGCGAGGCGGCCCGGCTGGAGGCCATGCGCCGCGAGCTGGGCAATTCCGGAAACGTCGTCTCGCCGCGCGGGCAGGCGCTGACGCTCGCCGTCTTCGGCGAGGCGCTGCCGCCCGCCAAGGTGGTCGAGCGGATCTGCGGCGACGTGCGCGAGCGCGGGCGTGAGGCGCTGTTCCACTACACGTCGAAGTTCGACGGCGTCGATCTGACGCCCGAGACGATGCGCGTCTCCGCCGACGAGCTGGCGTCGGCCCACGCGTCGGCCGACGCGGCGCTGCTGGAGGCGGTGCGGCGGGTGCGCGCGAACGTGCTGGCGTTCCAGACGGCGGTGCTTCACCGTGACGCGGGCGTGAAGGAGGCTGGGCGGCATGAGCTGCGGCTGCGTTACAGGCCGATGCGGCGGGCGGGGGTGCTGGTGCCGGGCGGGGCGGCGGCGTACCCCTCGACGCTGCTGATGACCATCGTTCCGGCGCAGGCGGCGGGCGTGAAGGAGCTGGCGGTGGTGATGCCGCCGGGGCCGTTCGGCGCCGGCAACAAGGTGCTGCTGGCCGTGTGCCACGAGCTGGGCGTCACGGAGGTGTATCGGTTCGGCGGCTCGCAGGCGGTGGCGGCGTTGGCGTATGGCGTGGAGGGGCTGGCCCCGGCCGACATCATCGTCGGGCCGGGCAACCTGTTCGTGGCCCTGGCGAAGAGGCACGTCTACGGGCAGGTGGCCATCGACTGCATCGCCGGGCCGAGCGAGGTGGTGGTGCTGGCGGACGCGGGGGCGCGGGCGGATTTCATCGCCGCCGACATGCTGGCCCAGGCCGAGCACTCGCCGGGGTCGAGCATCCTGGTGACGTGGCACGCGCCGCTCGTGGACGCCGTCGAGGCGGAGCTGTCGCGGCAGTTGGGCGCGTTGTCGCGGGGCGAGCTGACGCGCGACAGCCTGGAGCGGTTCGGGGCGTTGGTGCTGGCGCGCGACGAGGGCGAGGCGGCCGACGTGACGAACCGCATCGGGCCTGAGCATCTGGAGATCCTGACGGCGGACCCGGAGGCGACGCTCGGGCGGATCGACAACGCGGGGGCGGTGTTCCTGGGGCCGTGGTCCCCGGTGGCGGTGGGCGACTACGCGGCGGGGCCGTCGCACGTGCTGCCGACGGGCGGGACGGCGCGGTTCGCGAGCGGGCTGTCGGCCAATGATTTCTTGCGGCGAACAAGCGTGCTGTCGTTCACGCGCGAGGGGCTGGCGGCGATGGCGGGCGACGTGATACGATTGGCGGAGGTGGAGGGCCTGACGGCACACGCGGCGAGCGTGGCGGCGCGGATGGTTGGTGGAGGATGATCGGAGGGCGGCCAATGCTGTTCAAACGCGTGACGCTGTTGCTCCCGCTCGGCTTCCTTTGTGTGCTGATCGTTGGTTGCTCTCCCCCGGTAGGGCGGATTCAGCTCCCGGCCGCCGAGAAGGTAGACCGGATCGAGGTCTGGATGCTTCCGGGACTTGAAACTCCACCCGCCGGCGAGAAGAGGGAGTTCGGCATCGTCATCCGTGACAGGAAGATGATCGAAGCCGTGTTGACGCGGATCGAGTCGCTGAACAAGGACTGGCACAGAGCAGTGCGCGTCCTCCCTGGCGTGCGGATCTCTGTCGATTTCTTGCAGCGAGGGCAGGTTCTCCATAACGTCTGGATCGAGGACACGTACCTCCATGCGGTTGACGGGAATGGGACGGACATCAAGGATCTGCGCTCGCTCCTGGGGGTGAAAGAGAAGGAGAGCGCGAAGGAGGCACGGACTCCCCCGAAGCGTAATCGGCCCGTTGCTGGCGATTGACAGTCCCGGCCCGCCGACGCCCACCCCTGAAGGGGTGGGCTACGAACCAAAGCCCCCTGAAGTGGGCTGACAGTCATCGCCCGTCTTCAGCCCCCTTCAGGGGGCTTTCGATTTGTAGCCCACCCCTTCAGGGGTGGGCGGTACGGAGCCCTCGAATGCTCTCATCCATCCGCGCCGACATCCGCGCCGTCGCCGGCTACACGCCCGGCGAGCAGCCACGCGAGGGCGGCATCGTCAAGCTCAACACCAACGAGAACCCCTACCCGCCGTCGCCCGCCGTCTTCGACGCCGTCCGCGCCGCCCTCACCGGCGAACGCCTCCGCAAGTACCCCGACCCCCTCGGCACCCACTTCCGTCAGGTGGCCGGGCGCGTCCTCGACGTGGACCCTGACGGCGTCGTCATCGGCAACGGCTCGGACGACATCCTCACCATCCTCACGCGGGCGTTCGTCCCCGCCGGCGGGTGCGTCGCGTCGTTCACGCCCAGCTACCTCCTCTACCGCACCCTCGCCGAGCTGCAAGGGACGCGCTTCACCACGGCCCCGTTCACACCCGATTGGGGCCTGCCCGACGCCGTCCCCGAGGCCGACCTCCTCTACCTCGCCAACCCCAACTCGCCGTCCGGCACGTCCGTCGCGCCGCCGGCCATCGAGGCGTACGCGGCCCGCGCCCGCTGCCCGCTGGTGGTGGATGAGGCATACGCCGACTTCGCCGATGACAACGCCCTGTCACTCGCCCGCGCCGGCAGGGTGATCGTCACGAGGACGCTGTCCAAGTCGTACTCGCTGGCGGGCGTGCGCTTCGGCTTCGCGGTGACGACGCCGGAGGTGGCCCGCGAGCTGGTCAAGGTGAAGGACTCGTACAACTGCGACGTGTTGTCCCTCGCCGCCGCCGCCGCCGCCCTGGACGACCAGGCGCACATGCGTGAGATGCGGCGGCGAATCCTGGCCACCCGCGCCGTGCTGGAGCGTGGCCTGGCGGCGCTGGGCTTCGCGGTCACGCCGAGCCGGGCCAACTTTGTGTGGTGCCGTCACGAGCGCCCGGTGCGGCCGATGTTCGACGAGCTAAAGCGCCGCGGCATCCTGGTGCGGCTGATGAGCTACGAGGGCTTCGGCGAGGGGCTGCGCGTCACCGTCGGCACGGACGAGGAGATCGCCCGCCTGCTGGACGAGCTACGCGGCATCGTGTGAGTGCGAGGAAGAAGAAGGCATACCACGAAATACACGGAAGACACGAAAGGAAGACAAAGAAGCAAAGCAGGTATCAAGCAGGAAGCCGGGCTGCTGTCCTCTTCTGCCTCTCTGCCTTGCTTTGTCTTCCTTTCGTGTCTTCCGTGTATTTCGTGGTATGCCTTCTTCTTGGCCTCCTCACATCACCGCGGCCGGGGCCGCCGGCGCGGGGGCGGCCGGGGACGGCTCGGCGAGGGCCTCCAGCTCCTTCAGCGCCTTCTCGATCTCCGGGTCGGGCGGGTACTCGCCCTTCCGCTGCGCCCGCCGGTACTCGTGCTCGAACTCCGCCAGGGTCGCCTTGGCCGTCAACTGGCCCATCGTGCCCATCTTGTCGATGAACAGCTTCCCCTCGAGGTGCTCCGTCTCGTGCTGCCAGATGCGTGCCGGCAGCTCGCTCACCTTGACCTCGACGAGCTCGCCCTTGAGGTTGTAGGCCACCCCCGTGACCGATTTCGCGCGGCGCACCTTGCGGTAGAAGCCGGGGAAGCTCAGGCACCCCTCCTCCGCCTCCACGCTGCCCGCCCTCTCGGTGATGACCGGGTTGATGTAGACCGCCTCGGCCTCCTTGTTCTCGCGGTCGGCGGCGTAGTTGCAGATGAACATGCACAACGGCAGTCCGACCTGCGGGGCGGCCAGGCCCAGCCCCTTGGCCTCGTACATCAGCTCGAACATCTCCTCGGCGATGCGGCGCACCCTGGCGTTGATCTCCTTCAAGGGCACGCCGGGGTGGCGCAACGACGGGTGCGGGAACTGCACGATCTTCAGCGGCGGCAACACGATTTCCATGACGGCTCCGGAGGGGGTCTCAGGGGTATTATATCGCCCCGGCAACGCCGCGCCGACACGGCTTGCCCCGGCGCCGCCGCCCGTGTTAGACTCCGCCCTCTTTCCCAGAGGGGGGCACGCCATGAAGGCCGTCGTCACCGGGGCCGCCGGGTTCATCGGCTCTCATCTGTGCGAGGCGCTGCTGGCGCAGGGGCACGCCGTCGCCGGCATCGACGCCTTCGTGCCGTACTACCCGCGATGGTACAAGGACGCCAACCTGGCCGCCTTCTCGGGCCACCCCAGGTTCACGTTTCACCCGCTCGACCTGCGCACCGATGACGTGGCGAAGGCGCTCGACGGGGCGGAGGCGGTCTTCCACCTGGCCGCCGTGCCCGGCCTGACGCGCTCGTGGACGGAGTTCGACCTCTACCAGGGCTGCAACCTCACCGCCACCCAGCGGCTCGCCGACGCCGCCCGCAAGGTGCCCACCCTCAAACGTTTCGTGCTGGCCAGCACGTCATCGGTTTATGGGAAGTATGCCTGCGGCGGCGAGGATCTGCCGCTGCGCCCCGTGTCGCCCTACGGGGTGACGAAGCTGGCGGCGGAGAACCTGTGCCGGGCGATGGCCGACGAGCAGGGCCTGCCGCTGACCGTGCTGCGGTTCTTCTCGGTGTACGGCCCGCGGCAGCGTCCCGACATGGCGTACCACAAGTTCATCCAGGCCATGCTCCAGGGCCAGCCCGTGACGGTGTGCGGCGACGGGCACCAGGTGCGCGGCAACACCTACGTCGGCGACTGCGCCGCGGCGGTGATCGCGTCGCTCGACTCCCCGGCGGGGGAGACGTTCAACGTGGGCGGCGGCGAACAGGCCAGCCTGTGGGACGTGATCTCCCGGCTGGAGAAGGCGGTCGGCTGCCGGGCCATCGTGAAGCGCGAGGCGGCACGCGCCGGCGACCAGCGCGTCACCGGCGCTGACACGTCGCGTCTGACGCGGCTGACGGGTTGGAGGCCGCGCGTGGGGCTGGAGGAGGGCCTGACGCGGCAGGTGGCGTGGCAGCGTGGCCTGGGCCAGCGGCAGGCGGCGTAGGCCGGCCTATGGGCGGGGGGCATACTCCTCGATGACCACCAGCCGCCCCGCCCATCCGGCGAAGACTCGCTCGATGACCGCCTTGACCTTCTTCCACGACAGCCCGCCCATGCCCGCGCCCACGCGCGGCATCGTGATGCGTCCGATGCCGGCCTCGTCCGCCTGCCGGCGCATCGAACGCAGCGCCGACTCGACGGCCTCGTAGGTGGCCCGCCCGCGCCAGTACGTCTCCTGCGTGGCCAGGTTGAACACCGGCGGCCCGCCGCCCTCACGCCACAGCCAGCAGTCGCCGGGGTTGAACAGGCGCGGCGTGGCCCGGCACATCTCGCGGTAGCGCTCGAACATCGCCGGGTATCGCGTGCGGAAGCCGACGGCGACGCCGGCGCCCATTGACCCCTGGCAGTTGCACCCGTGGGCCAGCGCCCCGGCGGCGTGCTCCTCGGCGAACAGGTCGCCCGTGACGTATTCGATCGGCATGACGGCATCCCTCCGTGGTGTGAGAGTACCACGCCAGGCGGGGCGGGTGTCAGGTCGGTAGACTTCCCCGAATCGGGGTCTCTGCTGGTAGCCGTTCACCGGCTTGTGGAATTGGACAGAATTAGACAGGGAGGGCGGCCACGGCCCTGGTGTTGGAGGTCTGACCACTCGCCGTGCAATGCAAATTCAGCTAGGACATTGCATTTCAGGGGGTGCCCGGGGGGGGTGCAATGCAATGCAATCCGCACCCACCCCGCCACGCCACCTGTCTACTTCCGTCTCATTCCCACACCCGGATGAACGGGAACCTCTTCTACTCCGCTTTGGTTCGCGGTACGATGACGGCATGAGCAAGCAGAAGCTGTACATCGAGACCGTCGGCTGCCAGATGAACGTGCTGGACAGCGAGCTGGTCGTCGGCGCCCTCCGCCGTCAGGGCTACGAGGTCACCCACGAGCCACGCGACGCGGACGTGATCTTCTTCAACACCTGCTCCGTCCGCGAGCACGCCGAGGAGAAGATCTACTCCGCCCTCGGGCGCCTCCGTGGCCACAAGCAGCGTCACCCCGACAAGGTGATCGGCGTGCTCGGGTGCATGGCCCAGAAGGACCAGGAGAAGGTCCTCAAACGGGCGCCCTTCGTGGACATCGTGTGCGGCACCGGCCAGCTCGGCCGCATCGCCGAGCTGATCGAGAAGGCCAGGGCCGAGCGCGCCCCGCAGATCGCCGTCTCGCTCGCGCGGGCGGAGGCGTCGCGTCTGGAGGTGACGGCCAGCTTCGAGAGCTACGACCCGGCCCGCGACCCGTCGATGCGGCCCACGCCGTTCCAGGCCTACGTCCGCGTGCAGTTCGGCTGCGACAAGTTCTGCACCTACTGTGTCGTACCCAGCACACGCGGCCCGGAGCAGGGCCGCCCGCCCGAGCACATCGCCGCCGAGGTGCGCCAGCTCGCCGCCGAGGGCGCGAAGGAGATCACCCTCCTTGGCCAGACGGTCAACAGCTACCGCTACCGGTACCCGGACGGGCGCGAAGAGCGCCTGGCCGACCTCCTCGCACGCATCCACGACACGGCGGGGATCGTCCGCATCAAGTTCATCACGAACTTCCCACGCGACATGAGCGACGGGCTTCTCGACGCGGTCCGCGACCTCCCGAAGGTCAGCCCGTACCTGCACGTGCCGGCCCAGTCGGGGTGCGACGACGTGTTGAAGCGGATGAAGCGCCTGTACTCCGTCGCGGAGTACCGCGAGATGCTGCATCGGAGCCGCGAAAAGGTCCCGGGGGTGGCGATCTCCTCCGACTGGATCGTCGGCTTCTGCGGCGAGACGGAGGCATCGTTCGAGAGGACGTGCGACCTCGTCCGCGAGGGCAAGTTCAAGAACAGTTTCATCTTCAAGTACAGCGCCCGGCCCGGGACCAAGGCGGACGACCTGTACCCCGACGACATCCCCGAGGACGTGAAGAAGCGCCGCAACAACGACCTCCTCGCCATCCAGTCGGCGATCAGCCTGGAGGACCACCGGCGGTTCATCGGCGAGACGGCCGAGGTGCTGGTCGAGGGGCCGAGCAAGTCGGCCCAGAAGGGGGGGCCGGCGCAGCTCGTGGGCCGCACCGCGACGGACCACATCGTTGTCTTCGACGGCAACCCGCGTCTGGCGGGTGAGCTGGTCAAGGTGGTGATCCACGAGGCGACGGCGTTCACCCTCTTCGGCGAGGTGCTGACCGGCGAGCACGTCGGCTCGTGCGGCGACGATTGCGCGACGCCCGAGCCCGCGGGCCGCTTCGCGCTGCCGCTGCTGTGAGGAGGATCCGACGATCAGGAAGTTGGCGTTGCTGGCCGAGGCCGCCGTCGCAGGAGGCGGCCTCGAAGGTGCGCTTCGGGCTCTGATCCTATGGAGCGTGAGCGGCTCTGGCGAGCGGGGATGCGTCAGCGCCCCGAGTCTTTGGAGCGTCAGCGGCTCTCTGGCTTGACGCGCATCGACGAGCACCAACACAGCGAGATGCGCTGACGCTGTTCACTCGGGGCGCTGACGCAACCCCGCTCGCCAACAGCCAGAGCCGCTCACGCTCCACGAATCGAGATCCGCTGACGCTCCACTCGGGGCGCTCACGCATCCCCGCTCGCCAGAGCCGCTCACGCTCCAATCCCCTTACTCGTCCCCCGCGCCCATCTTCTCGACCTCGTCCTTGCCCGGCAGGCCGAAGCACACCACGGCCCCCGTCACGCTCTTGGGGAAGTACGCCTCCTTGGCGTTGAACGGCGAGAACAGGACGTTCCCCGTCCCGACGTACACCCGCCCGCGCGACACCGACGGCCCGCACCACACCGCCCCCAACTTCAGCTCCTTGAGCGTCTTCCCGCTCGCCAGGTCCACGGCCACGAGCTGACCGCTCACCGTCGTCGTGAAGTAACCCACGCCGTTCGCCAGTGCGATGCCCGACGCCACCGGGTCGCCCACGTCCTTGAACCCGCCCACATCCTTCACCTTCGGCCGCTCGTGCCGCCAATGCTCCTCACTCGTGTCCAGGCTGATGGCCGTCACGCGCCCGCCGGTCGGCGGCTGGAAACGCTCCTTCGGGTCCACCGACACGCCCAGCAGGCTCATGTCCATGCCGTTCGTGTACACCGCCCTGCCGTCCGTCGCGCAGCCCGTCTGCAATCCGCCGGCGGCCCCCGGCAGGGCCAGCACACGCGGCCCCGGCCTCGCCGTCTTCGACGGGGCGGCGGTGTGCTTCGGGGTGTGGTGCAGGATCTTCCCCGTCTTCGCGTCCATGACGTAGAAGACGCCGTTCTTGCACCCCACGCCGACGACGCGCGTCGGCTTGCCGCCGTGCAGGATCGTGAACGGCTTCGGCGTGTCGCCCACCGACTGGTCCTTGTATTGCCCCGTCGCGGCGTCGTAGGCCGGGAACGCGAAGTTCCACATGTCACCGGGATTGACCTGCGTCACCCAGCGCTCCTTGCCGGTCCTGGCGTCCACCGCGATGACGGCGCACGAGTGCTTCGATGACAGGCCCGGGTCGTCCTTCGTCGGCTGGCGCGGGGCGTTGTTGGTGTCGGTGCCGAAGTAGATCATCCCGCCGTCGTGCGAGGGCGTGGACCACACGCTGCTTGTCGAGGGGCCGTAGAAGAACGTCATTTCGACGCCGCCCTGCTTGACCACCACCGGCGGCTTCAGCTCCTTCGGCTCCTCACCCACGTCGTACTTCCACAGCGCCTTGCCGGTCTTCGGGTCGAGCGCCGCCACGAATCCCCTCCCCGTGCAGCACTTGTGCCCCGGCTTGACCGCCAGGGCGTGCTCGTAGCCGCCGCCGGCGATGATCAGTTTCCCGTCCGCCAGGATCGGCGAGGCGAACAGGCCGTTGGAGGTGTGGGCGCCGGGGAACGGCACGTCGCGGGTGTTGACGACCCACCGCGGCTTGCCCGTGGCGCGGCCGAGGGCGTGGACGAAGCCGGCGAGGTCGCAGGCGTACACGGTATCCGCCGTCACGAGCGGCGACGCCATGAACCCGCCCTCGGGCAGCCAGGCCGCGTCCTTCGGCTCCTTGTGCCCCTTGGGCGAGTACGACCATTTCAACCTGCCGTCGGGCCGCAGCTTGTAGACCGTCGGGATGGTGGCGGTGGCGAAGTAGACGTGGCCGTTCACCACGATGGGCGTGGCGTGGACGGCCCCGATGGGGAAGGCGAATCCCGACGGGTAACGCCACCGCTCCACCAGTTTGTCGGCAGTAGCCTTGCCGAGCGTCTTCTCGGCGGCGTTGTGGCGCGTGCCGAGGGCGTCGGCGTTGTACGACGGCCAGTCGTTGGCGTCGATGGCCGGCGGGGCCAGCGTCAGCAGGAGGACGGCGAGCGGCGGCATGGCATCTCCGGATCAGTGCTTGGCGGGCTCCCACTCGAGCACGGCGTTGGTGAAGTCGTAGGCCTTCCCGCCGGCCCACGACCCGACCTCGGAGCCGACGTAGCCGATGCCCAGGCCGAACACGACGGCCCCGATCACGCAGCCGGGGACCGCCCCCACCCCCTCGAACCACACGCCGACGGCGGCGCCGGCGGCGCAGCCGCCCTTGGCGCCGGCCCAGCCGCCGCCGATGCCGCCGACCAGGCCGCCGGCCTCGCGCGAGGCGAGGCGCCCACGCTCCTCGGGCGGGGCCTCGGCGACGAGATAGGCGGAGTAGGCGATGCTGATGCCGATCATGACCGGGCCGGCCCAGCGCAGGCCGACGGCGAGCCGGTTGACGGAGCCGCGGGTACGGGCCCCGCTCTTGATGATGGCGGCGAAGACCTCCTCCTCCGTCGCGCCGGGCATCTTCGCCCCGTACTTGGCCGCCAGGTCGCCGACGGAGGGCAACTTGTCGCGCGACTTGAGGTACTCGGAGATGGCCCGCCCGAGGGGGCTGTTCTTCTCGTCCCTGATGGCGACGAGCAGGGCGTTGCGTTCCGCGTTGACCCACTCGGCCGCCTTGGCGTTGGTCATCGCCCCGATGCGGACGAACTCCTCGCCCTGCTTGCTGATCGCCCGGGCTGCCGGCTCGTAGACGTGCTTGCGGATGAAGGCGTCATAGCTCAGTTGGGCGATGTTGCCGACGACGGAGTCGCTGACGGCGTTCACCTCATCGGTGCGGATGACGCGGAGCGCGGCCTCCGCGAATACGTCGGACTGGACAGGCCCGGGCGAGGCCGAGGCGGCCCGGCACATGGTCCCGTCATCGGTGTCCACCGGCCGGGTGGCCTGGCATGTCGGGTAAGCTGGGGTGAAATCGGCCATCGGGGGCTCCCTCGAGGGTGGATCGCCGGCTCCATCTCACACGGGCGGCCGGGGTTTGTCAAGTAGGCCTGTCACACTCCACACTCCGTGTGGCAGGAAGGCGCGTGGCCGGGTGCTCCATTTCGCCGGAGGGTGCTGGACACGGCGGGGATGAAAGGCGATGATGAGGTCAAACTCACCTGCCGCGTGGCGGCAGGCGCCCTCGCCGGCCCGCCCGGCAGCCAGGCTGGATGCCAGCCGCCACGAAGGAGGCTTCCATGCACCCCCAATGCGGCGGCCTCTCCCGCCGCGACCTCCTCCACATCGGCGGCCTGTCCGCCCTCGGCCTCTCCCTGCCCCAGTTATTGGCGACACCGGCCCGCCGGCCGAAGTCCTGCATCGTCCTCTTCCTTATGGGCGGCCCGCCGCAGCACTCGACGTGGGACCCGAAGCCCGACGCCCCCGCCGAGTACCGCGGCGAGTTCGGCCCCGTCGCCACCAACGTCCCCGGTGTCCGCGTCTGCTCGCTGCTGCCGCGGCTGGCGAAGCAGGCCGACAAGCTGTGCATCCTGCGGGCCGTCTCGACGGACGACAACGCCCACAGCTCGAGCGGCTACCAGATGCTCACCGGGGTGCCGCACCAGCCCCTCAACGCCGAGAACGTCAACCCCGGCGCCCCCAACGACTGGCCGACGCTCGGGGCCATCGTCCGCCGGCTGCGTGGGGACAAGGGCGGCCTCCCGGCGTCCATGCGTCTGCCGATGCACATCTTCAACACCGACTCGTCCGTCTGGCCGGGCCAGGACGCCGGCTTCCTCGGACGCGGCAGCGACCCGTGGCTGTTCCGCTGCGAGCCGGGCGCGGCCCAGGTGAAGATGCCGGAGCTGACGCTGTCGCAGGACGTGCCGCTGGGCCGCCTCGATGACCGCCGGTCGCTCTTGCGCAAGCTGGACCGCCACATCGCCGGCGCAGTGCCCACGTCGCGCCACACCGAGCAGGCGCTCGACCTGCTCGGCGCCCCGGCGGCGCGGGCGGCATTCGACCTGGGCCGCGAGCCGGCGCGGGTGCGGGACCGCTACGGGCGGCACCACTTCGGCCAGAGCTGCCTCATGGCCCGCCGCATGGTCGAGGCCGGCGTGGGGCTGGTGCAGGTGAACTGGTACCGCGCCCCCGACGAGCCGCAGGACAACCCGTGCTGGGACTCGCACACCAAGGAGAGCCAGCGCCTCAAGACGGTGCTGTGCCCCGTCGCGGACGAGGCGTTCGCCGGGCTGCTCGACGACCTGGCGCAGCGCGGCCTGCTGGAAGACACGCTGGTGATGTGCGTCGCCGAGTTCGGCCGGACGCCGAAGTTCAACGGGCGTGCGGGCCGCGACCACTGGGGCCACGTCTTCTCGGTGGCGCTGGCCGGCGGCGGGGTGAAGGGCGGCACCGTGTACGGCGCGTCGGACGCCCGGGGCGCGAGGCCGAGGGAGGGCCGGGTGTCGGCGGCGGACATCACGGCGACGGCGCTGCACTGCCTGGGCATCCCCCCGGACGCGGAGATCCAGGACAACCTCGGCAGGCCGATCCCGGCGAGCCGCGGCAAGGTGATCCGGGCGATCCTCACATGATCGGAGACGTGCATTGAACAAGACCACATCCTGCCTCGTTTGTTTGGCGCTGGCCACCCTGCCGGTGGCCGCCCCCGCCGCGCCCGCGGAGAAGGCCACCCTCAAGGGGCACGGGCGCGACGTGTGGTCCGTCGTCTTCAGCCCGGATGGCAAGACCCTCGCGTCTGCCAGCGGGGACGGCACCATCAGGCTGTGGGACGTGGCCGAGGAGAAGGTCCTCGCCACCTTCGAGGGGCACAAGGGGTGGGTCCGAGCCGTCGCCTTCAGCCCCGACGGCAAGACCCTCGCCTCCGCCGGCGACGACAAGGCCGTCATCCTGTGGGACGTGGCCGGGCGCAAGGAGCGGGCCACGCTCAAGGGCCACGCCGACGCCGTCAGGGCCGTGGCGTTCAGCGCCGACGGCAAGACCGTCGCCTCGGGGGGCGAGGACGGGAAGGTGAAGCTGTGGGACGCGAAGTCGGGCGAGGAGACCTCCACCATCGACGCCAAGTGGCGGGTCCAGTGCCTCGCCTTCGCCCATGACGGCAAGACCCTCGCGTGGGGCGCCAACGACAAGATGATCGTGATCTGGGACGTGAAGGCCGACAAGGAGCTGGCCTCGCTGGAGGGCGACGAGAACGGCACGTGCGCGATCGCCTTCTCGCCCGACGGCAAGACCCTCGCCGCCTGCGCCGGCAACGACGCCGTCCTGTGGGACGTGAAGGGGGCGAAGGCCCGAGCCACCCTCAAGGGTGGCGAGAAGGCCCTCGCCTCCGTGGCCTTTTCGAAGGACGGCAGGTCCATCGCCACCGGCGACAAGGGCGAGATGGCCAGGGTCTGGGATGCGGCATCCGGCAAGGAGCTGGCGGCCCTCAAGGGCCACAAGGGCGGCGTCTGGTCGGTGGCATTCAGCCCCGACGGCAAGGCCCTCGCCGCCGGCACGGGGGGCGGCAACGTCGTCAAGCTCTGGGACCTGGTCGGCGGCGAGTAGCCGAGGGCGTGATCGCTCAGCTCGGCCGCGGGGGCCGCGCCGGGCGAGCGGCCAGTTGACAGCCGCCGGCGGATCGTGTGAGATGGCCCTATCCATCGGGGGCCGTCTCATGCTGGGTGCCATCGCCGGCGACATCATCGGCTCGGTCTACGAGGGCAGGCAGTCGTGGCGTGCCCTGCGCCGCCCCGACTTCGAGCCCCTCTTCGCGCCCAAGGCGTGCTTCACCGACGACACCGTCCTCACCGTGGCCGTCGCCGAATCGATCCTCACCGGCCGCGACCTCACCGACCTCCTCAAGGAGTATGGCCGCGCCTACCCCGGCGCCGGCTATGGGGGGAAGTTCGCCGAGTGGGCGCTGTCCGACGAGCGTGCCCCCTACGGCTCCTGGGGCAACGGCTCCGCGATGCGCGTCGCCCCCGTCGGCTTCGCCTACGGCATGCTCGACGAGGTGCTGATCCGGGCACGGTGGTCCGCCGAGGTGACGCACGACCACCCCGAGGGCATCGCCGGCGCCCAGGCCACGGCGGCCGCCATCTTCCTCGCCCGCACCGGCTCCACGCGGAGCGACATCGCCGCGTACATCGAACGCAAGTTCGGGTACCACCTCGGCACGAGCATCGACGACATGCGTCCGACGTTCGGCTTCGACGTGTCGTGCCGCGGCACGGTGCCTCCGGCGATCCGCGCCTTCCTGGAGTCGGACGACTGGGAGCATGCCGTGCGGCTGGCGGTGTCGCTGGGCGGCGACGCGGACACGCTGGCGTGCATCACCGGCGGCATCGCCGATGCGTTCTACGGCGGCGTGCCCCCGGCGGTCCGCGCCGAGGTGATGGCGCGTCTGGACGACAGGATGCTCGGCGTCATCGAGGCGTTCGAGGACCGCTTCCCCAGGACGAGGGCCTGACCATGTCGGCGGCGGTCATCATCCCCACCGGGGGCGAATTGCGGGAGAGGCCGGACGGCGACGCCAAGGCGGGGGTGTCCGAGCCCCTGTATGACATCGAGATCCCGGTGCGCCTGGGCTTCTCCTCGCCGGTGTCACCGGCGATCTACCCGCGTGGGCTGCCGGCCACGCGCGTCATCATCGAGGACGTGGACCTCGGCGTCCCCGGATGGCGCGAGCTGGCCGGAAAGGATGTGGCGTTCGATGAGGGCTACGAGACGGACGGCGCCATCTACCTCGGCGGCGTCCACAACCAGATCCACCTGCGACGGTTGAGTTTCGGCAAGGCGGGACGCAAGCGTATCCCTTGCGTGGTCGAGCTGGAGCTCGACTTCTCCTGCGTCAACCCGCGTCCGCCGGAGCTGGCGAAGTCGCTCTCGGTGCGCTGGGAGATTGACTTCAAGATCGTGGAGGGGGAGGAATGATCGACTGGACGACAGTCTTCGAGGAGGCCAACCCGAGGCCGGGGGCTTCGGAGGCCGAGATCGCCCAGCTCGCTGCCGTCGGCGCCCCGCTGTCGGCGGCGGAGCTGGACCGGATCAACCGCACGCAGAGCAATCCGTACCCGCGGAGCGACCCGTTGCACGCCCGCTGGCGCCCGTTCGACCCGTCGGCGTGGCGGATGCCGGATCGGCCCCTGCCGCCGTCGTTCCTCTCGTTCCTGCGCTGGTCCAACGGGGGCCACTTCTCCAACGGCGAGAGGCACTTCCAGATGTTCGGCACGGGCCTGCGCTCGATGCTCCTCTCCTACCAGGTGCCGGAGTACATGCCCGGCGTGTTACCCTTCGCGTTTAACGGCGGCGGCGTCTTCTACCTCTTCGACATGCGCGAGCCGGCGTCGAAGGACGGCGAATACCCCATCCTCTGCGCCTCCGCCGGCTGCCTCGACTTCGACCCCTATTACTCGCCGAAGGTCGCCGACACCTTCCTCGACGCCTGCCGCGGCCGGGTGAACATCGAGAGCCTCCGCTTCGGCGGTGACGACGACGGCTGAGATTCGCTCAGAACGACATCTCCGCCCGCAGCACCACGCCTTGCAGCGTCAGCCGCCCGTCGGACAGCCGCAGCCGCCCCACCTGCCACCACTCCTCGCCCGTGTACGCCGCCGTCAGCTTCACCGGGCGGCCCAGCAGCGTCGCCGACCACGTCAGCCCCGCCTCCACCCCCGCCGTCGTCACCGTGTGCGAGAGGAACGTCGTGTCCAACCGGCCCACCGTCACCGATGTGCGGCCCTGGCGTGACTGGAAGAACCGCTGCCGGATCTGCCCGAACATCGGCCCGCCCACGCCCGCGACGTGCCACCCCAGCCCCGTCGTCCCGAACCGCCCGTCCCACTCCGCCAGTAGCATCGGCCCCGCGCCGATCCAGAAGCTGCCGACGCTCGTCTCCAACGTCGGGTTGCCCCGCGCCTTGCTGCCGATGAACACGTCCGCGAAGCGCACGCCGACGCCGGCACGCAGCTCCTGCCCCGCCAGCAGCGAGGGCGTCAGGTACGCCCCCATCACGTCGGGCATGTCGAAGATGGTCCGCACCGTCTGCATCGCCTCCACCACCTGCCCGCCCTGCCGCACCGCGGGGATGACCGTGAAGCCCTCGCTGCCCAGGTAGCGGAAGCTCCCCCGCAGGCTGCCCAGGCCGGGGTCGAGCAGCCCCTCCAGGGTGATCCGCGGCGCCGCCAGCCACTCCTGCTCCGCCAGCGGCAACAGCACCGGGGCCGTGGCCGTGCTGAACAGCCGCGACGGCGTGCGCATCTGGCCCTGGAGACGCGGGTTGAGGAAGCCGACATCGAACCGCACCGTGAAGGCGTCCGGGGGCCCCATCGGGTCGAGGACGGCCTGCGGCGGGACGATCTGCACCTCGGGCGTCTGCGCCGACGCCAACGCCGGCAGGGCCGCCATCAGCAGGACCAGCGCGTATCTCATCCCCTCGCCCCCCAGACGTGCCTCCTCCCTTCATCGGCCGGCACGCCCGGCGGAATCGACACAACCCGCACGGCTCACGGCGGGTCGAAGCCACCCTTGTTCCACGGGTTGCACCGGCAGATGCGCCACGCCCCGCGCACCGGCCCGCTCAGCGGGCCGTACTTCTTCACCGCCTGGATGAAGTACTCGCTGCACGACGGCTCGAAGCGGCACAGGGGCGGCAGCAGCGGCCTGATGAGCGCCCGGTACGCCAGCACGCCGCCGATGAGCAGCATCGACAGCGGCCAGCCGATCCACCCCAGGAGGCGCATCATGGCTGCTTCGCCGCCTCCGCCTCCAGCCTCTTCGCCAACTGGTTGACCAGCTTCGGCAGCGACTGCTTGAGCTGCTCCAGGGGGGGCTCGTCCGGCTTGCGCGGGATCAGGACGAGGTCGAGGCCGACCGCCATCTCGTGCCGCGTCAGCCGGAACGCCTCGCGGTACAGCCGCCGCAGCTTGTTCCGCTGCACCGCCCCGCCGTTCTTCTTCGACACCGACAGGCCAAGACGCAGGTGCGGCAGGCCGTTCTCGCGCCCGTAGACGATGAGCCAGGCGTCGCTGACGGAACGGCGGCGCGCGTACACCGCCTCGAACTCGGCGGGCTTTCTCAGGTGCTCGTGCTTGCGGAAGCGGAAGTCCACGGGCGTCTCCAGGAGGGATGAGGGATGAGGGATGAGGGATGAAAGGAATAGACACACCCGCTGGGCGTCCCCCTCGTCGTTTCAACCCTCATCCCTCCGGCCACAGCCCCGCGCGCGGCGTCTGCGGGTACAGACGCGCCAGCTCCTCCACCAGTTCACGGCCCCGGCCCTCTTCGACCTTCGGCACCGCCACCTTGACCTCGATCAACTGGTCACCCCCGGCGACCCCCTTGCCACGCAGCCGCAGCCGCGACCCCGACGACGCCCCGGCCGGCACCTTCACCGTCACCTGCGAGCCGTCGATGGTCGGCACATCGACCTTCGTGCCCAGGCACGCCTCGGCCAGCGACAGCGGCACCTCCAGGATGATCGTATTCCCCTCGCGGCGGAAATACGTGTGCGGCTCGATCCTGACGCGGACGTGCAGGTCCGCCCCGCCGGGCCCCTGCCCGGCCAGACGCAGCTTCTTCCCCTCCTCGATGCCCGCCGGCACCTTCAGCTCCACCGACCGGCCGTCGATGGACAGCGTGATCTTGCCGCCCGCCGCCGCCGTCAGGAACGGCACGGTGACCTCGGCCTCGGCGGGGGGCGGCGGCTCCGCCCTGCCCCGGCCACGCGAACGCCGCCCCCCCGGCTCGCCGCCCATGCCGCCCATGCCGCCCATGCCGAAGCGGCGGAGGATGTCGTTGAGGTCGGCGGCGTCGAAGGAGCCGGCGTCGAACCCGCCGAACGGCTGGCCCTCGCCGCCGCCGAACGGGCTGCCGCCGGGGAACGGCCCGCCGGCGCCGACGCCGGCGTGGCCGAACTGGTCGTACTTCGCGCGCTTGTCCTTGTTGCCCAGGACGTCGTGCGCCTCCTGGATCTCCTTGAACTTGGCCTCGGCGGCCTTGTCGCCGGGGTTGCGGTCGGGGTGGTACTGCCGGGCCAGCTTGCGGTACGCCTTCTTGACCTCGGCGTCCGAGGCGTCACGCGCGATGCCCAGCACCTCGTAGTAGTCGCGGGCCATGGTGTCCCTCGTCGCGCCTTGCTCCCGGTCTATTCTAGCGCCGCCCCCCCCCAGGAACAGGAGAAAGGACGCCCGGCGGGGTGATCCCCCCCCGGGCGTCCCTTTTCTCATCCCTCATCCCTCATCCGGCTAGAAGAGGAACCACAGCTCGAGCTGCGGGCCGTGGTACATGATGGTCTTGTAGCCATAGTCCTTCGTGCCCTGCTGGTCCAGGCGGGTATCGACCTGCGCGGTCGGCGTCGTCGTGCCAGTCAGCCAGAAGGCCTGATAGGCGCAGCGCAGGCGGAACTTGTCCATCAGGTGGAAGTCCAGGCCCGCCTGGATGTCGAACAGGCCGCCACCCTGGATCTGGTCATCCCGGACGTTGAAGCCGACCCGGCCGTCGGCACGCCGCAGCGACAGGGTCCGGTTGATGTAGTTGGCGCCGAAGGCCGCCTTGCCCATGCCGTGCAGCCAGACGACGCCGAGGGTGTACGGCACCTGGTAGGAGTACTCGGTGCCGACCTGCAGGCCGGCGAACTGCGTCTGCACCTGCGTCTCGTAGGTGGCCGCGAACGCCGGGTTGGACTGCCCGAAGCCGTTGCGGGTCAGTCCGTCGTCGTTGAAGAAGATGCCCAGACGCTCCTGGAGGTACATGTACCGTATGCCGAGGATCAGCTCGAGCTGGTTGAGGCCGCCGTTCCACATGCGGTAGTTCGCCTCGGCCCCGGCCAGGATGGAGCGGAAGCTGATCGTGGCTTGATCAGCCTTCTCCCAGATGCTGTTGCCGTTGCCCTCGAAGCCCGGCAGCGGCCTGCCGCCGGCCTGGCTGAAGTCCGCCGTCAGCCGCCCCTGGCTCTGGTAGAACCGCGTCTGCTCGATCTCGGGCTGGTAGAAGCCCGTCAGCTCGACGCCGTGGTTGCCCATCAGGTAGCCCAGGGTCGCCCTCGGCCCCACCCCGGAGGCCGGGTTCGCCTGGTTGGCCGACCCCAGGGTGGGCAGCGTAGCGGGCGTGCGCGGCACGAAGTCGAACGGTATCCCGACATCCCCGTACACGATGGGCAGCGGCTCGACGCGCTGGCGGCGCAGCCCCTGGATGCCGACGTGGAAGAACACCGACTCCTCGACCGACCACTTCTCCACCGGGAAGGCGTTGGAGTGGCGGGCGTTGAGGTCGAGGTCCGGCCCCGGCCCCGCGGGGGCGAGCTGCGGGGTGATCGGCCCGGGGATCAGGTTCGGCTGCGGGCCCGGGTCGTAACGCAACGGGTCGGGGATGCGGGCGGCACCCACCGGGCTGGGCGACGCCGTCTGCGCCGACGCCCCAACCGTCAGCCCCAGCCAGGCGGCGAAGGCCGCCACGCCCTTCCACCATCGCTTCATGATGAGGTCCCCCTCCCTGCCACCGCGTCCCCGACAGGACGGATCGCGCCGTTGGCCCGATCCCGTCCGCCTCCCAGATGATGGGATGGCACGCGGTTGGCCGGCTGTCAGGCTGTCCTAGATGGAATCGGCATCACGCCCGGCTTACTTGAAACAGACGCCCCAGACGGCACGATTCACCCCACCCGCAGGAGGCTCACCGCCACCTTACCGCCCAGGCACGCCTCCACGTCCGTGCCGCCCGCCCGCGGCCTGCCGTGGTAATCCCCGCAGTACACGTAATGCTCGCCGTCCAGGCGGAATGTGACGGGCAGGGGGTTGGGGTCGAGTGGGCAGAACGCCACCTCCGGCGCCGGCGACCCCGGCTCCGGGTGCGGCAGGTTGATGTTCCAGAACTCGCCCGGCTCCAGGGGGCGCGCCAGCAATTCACGCAGGAGGGGCAAGACCCACGACGCCGCCGCGTCCCAGTCGAAATCGAGGTGCTTGCGCTTGTAGTGCGACAGGGCGATGGCCGGCTTGCCCAGCAGCGCCGCCTCGCGCACGGCGGCGACGGTGCCGGAGATGAACACGTCCGCCCCGAGATTGCCCCCGGCGTTGATCCCGGCCAGCACCCAGTCGGCGTCCAGTGTCAGCCCGCGCAGGGCCACACGCGAGCAGTCCGCCGGCCAGCCGGCGACGGCCCAGCGCCTGTCGCCGCGCCGCTCCACCCGCAGCGGCCGGTGCGTCGTCACCTGATGCCCGCACCCCGACGACGCCTCCAGCGGCGCCACGACGTACACGTCGCCCAGCGCCGCCGCGGCCCGCTCCAGGGCGGCCAGGCCCGGCGCGTCGATCCCGTCGTCGTTCGTCAGCAGTAACTTCATGGGTGGCTCCTCACTACGATGATATCCATCCGCCCCGCGCTCGGGACTGGCGGCGTCTTGCCCAATGGCACTCGAGTCCGGATGCTTGGGGCGAGCGGCACGGCGTAAGCGTGCCGTGTGACGTAGACACGGCACGCTTACGCCGTGCCGCTCGCCTTGACCTCATGTGCCTTTGGGCGTCTGGCCCCCAGCTCGATGTGAGGCCGCCGATGAGCAGTTGGAAGATCGCCGCCGTCCAGATGGATTGCACCCTCGGCAACGTGCCGGGCAACCTCGCCGCCGTGCGCGCCAAACTGGCCGAGTGCGCCGCCGCAGGCGCCCGCCTCGCCGTCCTCCCCGAGTGCGTGCTGACCGGGTACTGCTTCACGAGCAAGGACGAGGGCCTCCGCCACGCCGTCGAGCTGCCCGGCCCGGAGACGGAGGCCCTGGCCGCCGACTGCCGACGCCTGGGCGTGTTCGCCGTGGTCGGCACGCTGGAGCGCGGCGATGGCGGGGCGCTGTTCAACTCGGCGGCCCTCGTCGGGCCGGCGGGTCTGGTGGCGGCGTACCGCAAGATCCACCTGCCGTTCCTCGGCGTGGACCGCTTCACGACGCCCGGCGACAGGCCGTTCGCCGTCCACGACATCGGCGGCCTGGGGGTCGGCATGAGCATCTGCTACGACGGCTCCTTCCCCGAGTCGGCACGCGTCCTGGCCCTCCTCGGCGCCGACGTGGTGGTCCTGCCGACCAACTGGCCTCTGTCGGCCCGTGGCGTTTGCGAGGCGTGCGTGGTGCGGGCGATGGAGAACCGCGTCTATTACGCCGCCGTGGACCGCGTCGGCGAGGAGCGAGGCTGGCGCTTCAAGGGCCAGAGCAGCATCATCTCCCCCGACGGCGAGGCCCTGGCGTCGGCCGGCGCCGACGCCGCCGTCCTGTACGCCGACATCGACCCGGAGCTGGCGCGGAACAAGAAGGTGGTGCGCATCCCCGGCGAGCACGAGATGGACCGCATGGCGGACCGCCGCCCGGAGATGTACGTGGCGATCACGGCGCGGCGGGGGTGATCACTCGGGCGGCCGGGCGAGCAGCGCCCGCAGGCGGGCCAGCTCCGCCTCCATCGACTCCTGCCGGCGCAACGACTCCTCGTGCAGTCGGGCGGCCTCGTCCCGCTGCTTCTGCGCCTCCTGCCGCTGCCGCTCGGCCTCTTCGCGGAGGCGTGCCTCGTCGGCGTGTCGCCGTTCGGCCAGCTCGCGCTGGCGCTCGGCGTCGGCACGCTGGCACTCGGCCAGCTCGCGGAGGCGTGCCTCGTCGGCTCGTTGCCGTTCCGCTGCGTCCCGTTGGCGTTCGGAGTCGGCGCGTTCGGTGCGTTCGGCCTCCAGCTCGGCGTCCATCTCCTCGGGCAAGGGCAGCAGGCGTCCGGCGTGCC
>CAZVZK010000010.1:0-116160 GCA_964630925.1 uncultured Alcaligenaceae bacterium | reverse complement strand
GCAGAATAGGCACGCGCAGGCCGCCTGATTACAATCCTTGTCGTGCGCCCACGGCACACGATCAGACACGGCGGGGCGGGGCGGCGTTCACCGCTCACCCGGATTTCATTTCCGGTGGTGAGGCCCGGGCGATAGGATGACTCCCACGTCCCCACTCTCCGGAGGGCTTTCCATGTTCCATCGTCGTTCGCGCCGAGGTTTCACGCTGATCGAGCTGCTCGTCGTCATCGCGATCATCGCGATCCTCATCGGGCTCTTGCTGCCGGCGGTGCAGAAGGTGCGGGACGCCGCGGCCCGCATGCAGTGCCAGAACAACCTCAAGCAGATCGGGCTGGCGTTCCACAACTACGAGAGCGCCAACGGCTACTTCCCGCCGGCCTACAAGCTCATCGGCACCGTCCCCGGGGCCACCTCCTGGGGGGTGTACCTGCTGCCGTACCTGGAGCAGGAGCCGCTCTACCGGGGGTACAACCAGGCCGGGGGCATCGGCGACACGGGCAACCTGGCGGTGATGAGTACGCACCTGAAGATGTTCAAGTGCCCGTCCTCGCCGACCGTGAACCGGGTGTACACGGAGGGGCCTGTGCCCGCAGGCGCGCTCGTCAAGGGCTGGCCGATGACGAATATCACCTGGAGCGCCGCGGCGGGCGACTACACGGTCACGACGGGCGTCTTGGGGAGCACGATGGGCGGCTGCTGGGCCGGCGGCGGCGGTGGCGACCGCGACGGCGTGTTGAGCACGGCCGTGGCCATGTTCCCGAACGACGCCGTCACGGGGACGCCGATCCTGAAGATCACGGACGGCACCTCCAACACGACCCTGATCGCCGAGCTGGCCGGACGGCCGGACCTGTACAACGTGGGCAAGAAGGCGGGCACGGGCACGTTCACGGGGGCGGGCTGGGGGGACGCCCTGAGCGGGGAGAACTGGTTCGCGGGCTCGCTGTTCGACGGCACGGGGGCGGAAGGGCCCTGCGTCGTGAACTGCACGAACGCGCGGGGCCGGGGGCTCTACAGCTTCCACTCCGGCGGCGCCAACATCCTGCTGGCGGACGGCTCCGTGCGGATGGTCACGAACGGCATGAGCAATTGCACGCTGGCCTTCCTCGTGACCAGGGGCAAGGGCGAAGTCGTCCCCAACTATTGAGAGGTAGGGCATCGCGATGCGACAGTTTGGCTGGAGGCCCGCGCGTGGCCTCCTCGGGGCGGTGGTGCTGCTGGCCGTCCTGCAAGCCGGATGCGGGGGGCCGGGTTGGCTGAAGACCTACCCGGTCAAGGGGGTGGTGCGTGTGGACGGCAAGGCGGCCAAGGGCGTCTTCGTCACCTTCCACCCCCGCGAGCGGGTGGGCGAGCGGCCGTACATCCCTTCGGGGCAGACGGACGAGAACGGGGAGTTCAAGCTTTCCACCTTCGAGACCGGCGACGGCGCCCCTCCGGGGGAGTATGACGTGACGGTCACCTGGCCGGTACGTTTCAACCCCATCTCGACCCACTGGGAGGGGGACCAGCTCAACGGCAGGTATGCGAAGAAGGAGGATTCGGCCATCCGCATCACGGTCGAGAAGAAGCCACAGGAGCTGGCGCCCATCGAGGTATCCACCTCGGGGAAATGACCGGGCGGGGCAACGGGGCCAGGGAGGACGCCGGCGCGGCGACGCGCCGGCGTCCTTCGTTTGGGCCGGGCGTGGATCGGCGTGGATCGGCGTTGCATCCTTCCCCGCCCCCGGCTATCCCCGGCGGGCGAGCCGCCCGCCTTGTGGAGAGCGTCCGTGCAGTCTCTGATCGTGTACATCTTCTTCGCCGAGCTGGCCGTCGTCACCCTGTCCACGCTCCGCACCATCTGCATCGCCCGCGGCATGAAGTACGCCGCCCCCGTCCTCGGCTTCTTCGAGATCTGCCTGTGGCTGTCTGCCATCAAGTGCGTGATGCAGAACCTCGACGACCTCCGCTGCGCCCTGTCCTTCGCCGCCGGCTTCACCCTCGGCAACTACCTGGGCCTGCTCGTCGAGCAGGCGCTGGCGCTGGGCAGCGTCGTCGTCCGGGTCGTCACGCACAAGGACGCCGGGGCGCTCGTCGAGGGCCTGAAGGCGGCCCAGTACGGGGTCACCTTCCTGCCGGGGCAGGGGGCGAACGGCCCCGTCACGGTCATCCTGACGGTGGTGCCGCGGCGCGAGCTGCCGGCGGTCGTGGCGCTGCTCGACGCCTTCGACCCCGGCGTCTTCTACTCCGTGGAGGCGATCCAGTCGGCGGCGGCGGGGGTCGCGCCGGCGCCGCGCAGGGCGGCGCTGCCGGGGCTGCTCCGGCTGGCCGGCGTCAATCGTTGACGAGGAACGGGCCGATCTCGCCCGGCGACAGCCATTCGAGGAAGGCTCCGGCCACCAGCCAGTCGCCGGAGCGCAAGCGGGCCGAGCGCGTGACGCGCAGGTCGGCCTCGAGGAGGAAGGCGCCGGCGGGGGCGATCATGCGGACCTTCAGCACCTCGCCGGACTTCCAGCCGCGTGGGCACAGGAAGGCGAGGCCGCCGGCCGAAAGGTCCTGCACTTCGCCGCGTTCGGGCGGGCCGGTTGGGCCCTCGGCGTCGCAGGACAGCTTGCGGCGCGGGACGATACGCAGGTGCCGGCGTCGCTCCGCCGGCGCGGCGGCCTTCTCCGGCTGCGTCATGGTCGGTCCCTGGGGTAGGCCTGGGGGCAACTTCATCTTCGTCCACGGCCCGCCGTCCGTCAAAACGGTTTGACGGAATTCCAAGAGGAGCGCCGCGCCACCACTCGGGTCCTGACGGGCCCGCTCGCCTGAACCGAAGCACGGCACGCTGACGCCGTGCCGCTCGCCCGGCGTCGCCCAATGGCCCGCGCCTCCGTACAAGAATCAACAATCACCCCGGAGACACCCGCCGATGGAACGCTTCCTGGTCCTGTCCCTCGCCTTCCTCGTCCTCGCCCTCGCCCCCGCCGTCGCCGCCGACAAGCGGCGGCCCATGAAGATCGATGACCTGTTCAAGTTCAAACGCGTCGCCGACCCGCACATCAGCCCCGACGGGAAGTGGGTCGCCTACTCGGTCTCCGTCGTCGATCTGGAGAAGAACTCCTCGTCATCGACCATCTGGCTTGCGCCGACAGCGAAGGGCGAGCCGAAGCAGCTCACGACCACGGACAAGAAGGACCGCCGCCCGCGCTGGTCGCCGGACGGCAAGCACATCCTGTTCGAGTCCAGCCGCTCCGGCTCGATGCAGCTCTGGGCCATCGCCCTCGACGGGGGGGAGGCCCGCCAGCTCACCACCATCTCCACCGACGCCGGCGGCGCCGTGTGGTCGCGTGACGGCAAGCAGATCGCGTTCGTGTCGGCGGTGTTCCCCGAATTCTCCGCCAAGCCGTACAAGGAGGCCGACGCGGCGAACAAGAAGAAGCAGGAGGAGATCGAGAAGAGCCCGGTGAAGGCGAAGACGTTCACCAAACTCTTCTACCGCCACTGGGACAGCTACGTCGAGGACAAGCGGCACCACCTGTTCGTGATGCCCTTCAACGGCGGCAAGGGCGGCGAGCCCGTCGGCGTGACCAGCGGCGACCGCGACTTCATCCCCAACTCCTCGACCTTCCAGTCCGGCGACGACTTCACGTTCAGCCCCGACGGCGAGTACCTCATCACGGTGGCCTCGCCGGAGACGGACGAGGCCTGGAACACCAACTTCGACCTCGTGCGTGTTCCGGTCAAGGGCGGCGGCAAAGTTGAGGTGCTGACGAGCAACAAGGCGGCCGACGGCGCCCCGCGCTTCTCGCCGGACGGCAAGCGGTTGGCCTGGCGCTCCCAGAAGAAGCCCGGCTATGAGGCCGACAAGTGGGAGGTGAAGTTGGCCAGCGTCAGTGCGGACGGCTGGCTGGACGCCAAGCCACAAACGATCACATCCAGCATCGACATCTCGATCGACGAGCTGGAGTGGGGCAAGGGCGACGACCTGTTCATCACCTACGCCCTGAAGGGCTCGACGGTGGTGGGCAAGCTCGATGCATCGAAGGACATTGGCGTGACACCCCTCGCGACGACGGGGCACAATGCGGGGCTGTCGGCTAACGCCGACGGGGTGCTGGCGTTCACGCGGGCGCGTCTCAAGAGCCCGGCCGAGGTGTTCGTCAAGGACCGCGGCGAGCCCGAGGCACGCCAGATCAGCCACGTCAACCGCCGCCTGCTCGGCACGCTCGACCTGCCCGAGGCGGAGAGCGTCACCGTCAAGGGCGCCGGCGGCACGCCGATGCAGATGTGGATCCTCAAGCCGCCCGGCTTCGACGCGACGAAGAAGTACCCCGTCGCGTTCCTCGTCCACGGCGGGCCGCAGGGGGCGTGGGAGGACGGTTGGAGCTACCGCTGGTGCCCGCAGGCGTGGGCGGCGCGGGGCTACGTCGTGGCCCTGCCCAACCCGCGCGGCAGCACCGGCTTCGGGCAGAAGTACGTCGATGAGATCACCGCCGACTGGGGCGGCAAGTGCTACGAGGACCTCATGAAGGGGCTGGATCACGTCGAGAAGCTGCCCTACGTGGACAAGGACCGCATCGGCGCCGCCGGCGCGTCGTTCGGCGGCTACATGATGAACTGGTTCGCCGTCAACACGGGCAAGTTCAAGTGCCTCATCAGCCACTGCTCGGTGTGGAACTTCGACAGCATGTACGGGACGACGGACGAGCTGTGGTTCGACGAGTGGGAGCACGGCGGGCCGCCGTGGGGCAAGAACCGCGAGAGCTACGAGAAGCACTCGCCGCAGCGGCTGGCGGGCAACCTCGGTAAGTTCAAGACCCCGATGCTAGTCATCCACAACGACCTCGACTTCCGTTGCCCGATCGGGCAGGGCCACGAGCTGTTCACGGCCCTGCAGCGGCAGAAGGTGCCGTCGCGGTTCGTGAACTTCCCCGACGAGGGGCACTGGGTGTTGAAGCCGAAGAACAGCGAGCACTGGCACAAGGAGGTGTTCGCGTGGCTGGAGAAGCACGTCCCGCCGGGGGGCAAGTGATGGAGTGGCTGTCGAAGGCGATTCACTCGGCGGGGGCGGAGTTCGCCGACGTGGCCGACCCCGCCCTTGTGGGCAAGGCGGTGGCGCGGCTGCTGGTGGCGGCCTGTCTGGGCGCCCTGCTGGGGTGGGAGCGCGAGTCGATCGGCAAGTCGGCGGGCATCCGCACGCACATGCTGGCGGCGCTGGGGGCGGCGGCGTTCGTCATGGTGCCGCAGTTGATGGGGGCGTCCGAGGCGGACGTGTCGCGGGTGATCCAGGGGCTGGTGGCGGGGGTCGGCTTCCTGTGCGCCGGGGCGATCCTCAAGAGCGAGGAGTCGGGCCAGGCCAAGGGCCTGACGACGGCGGCCGGGCTGTGGCTGACGGCGGCGGTCGGCATGGCCGCCGGCATGGGCCGCGAGTCGCTGGCGATCCTGACGGCGGCGCTGGCGCTGGGGGTGCTCGCCATCGGCCCGCGTCTGGCGTGGGGCAAGGCGGAGGGGCCGCCCGGCAAGAACGGGCCCGAGGGCGGACGCCCCGGGGCACGCGGCGTCGCGGACGGCGCCCCGACGGGTGGGGGGGGTGAGCGATGATCGAAACGGCTCCCGGCTCGGTGGACGTCTGGCGCGAGCTGACGGACCTGGGAGACTTCAACCACGTCACGCGCATCGTGGTGCGCCTCCTGGTGGCGTCGGCGCTCGGCGGCATCCTCGGCTTCGAGCGCGAGAGCAAGGGTAAGAACGCCGACATGCGTATGCACATCCTGGTGGCGCTGGGGGCGGCGATGTTCGTGATGGTGCCGCAACTGCTGGGTGCGACGGGTTCGGACATGTCGCGCGTGGCGCAGGGGCTGGTGGCGGGGGTGGGCTTCCTGGGGGCCGGCGTCATCTGGCACAAGGAGGGCGAGAAGCAGGCCAAGGGGCTGACGACGGCGGCGGGCATCTGGCTGACCGCCGCCATCGGCATGTCGGCGGGGGTGGGGCGAGTCGCGCTGGCGATCCTGGCCACGGCGATAGCGCTGCTGGTGTTGACGGTCTTGCCGCAGATCGCGCACCCGCTGCAGAAGGCGGCGCCGGGGGAGGAGAAGCCGGCGTGAGCCGCGTCACATCTGGGGCGAGGCGCGGCGAGCGCCGGCGACGACCGGCGGGAGGATCTGGCCGCCGAACCAGCCGCCGGCGAGGGCCAGGGCCGTGGTGCCGACGGCGGTGAACAGTGCCAGCTCCATCCAGGCGCCGCCCTTGGCGGACTGCAGGGTGATGAGGGCCATGCTGGCGAAGATCCCGACGAAGAGGCCCTGCTTGAGGCCGTTGCGCGTCAGGGCGCCGGCGAAGGCGCCGCCGAGGAGGAGGGCGATGGCACGCAGCTCCCAGGTGAGGACGTTGTCCTGCATGGTGCTGGTGGTGACGAGGCGGCCACGTGACACCTCGCCGATCCAGTCGAGGAGGCGGCTGGCGTAGAGGGCGCCGGCGACGGCGATGGCGGTGCCGAGGGCGACGCGGAACCAGGCGACGGGGCCGGCGAGGAGCGGCTTGGACTTGCGCTGGGCCGGCTTTCGTGGGGCGGACAGCTCGGGCTCGGGTTGCAGGACGACGGGCCGCCAGATCAGCGCGCCGATCAGGCCGCCGACGGCGCCGACGACGGCGTGGGCGACGGGGAGGGCGTACAGGGCGGACGTGCCGAGGGTGTCGCCCGGTAGCTGCTGGAGGAGGACGGCGAGGACGCCGTTCCAGGCCCCGGAGATGGCGCCGTGGCCGAGGCCGCCGTTCTGGCCGCCACCGGCGAAGACGCCGCCGATGAGGACGGCGAAGAGCTGCAGGGACCCGAGGGCGATGACGTTGGGCGCCCACCTCCACAAGTCCTCGCCGGCTCCGCCCTGGGCGGCGAGGAGGCCGGCGGTGAGGAGCTGCTTGAGGCCGTAGAATAGGCCCTGCCCGATGATCAGGCCGATGAGGGCGCGGCCCCAGCCGGTCTGCTGCCACAGGGGCGTATTGGCCCCGCCGAGCGCGGGCGAGGCGCCGCAGCGCGGGCACGGCCCGGCGCCGTCGGAGACGTGGCTGCACTGGCTGCAAACGGCTGGCATGGGTCGGCACCTGCAAAGGGGCCCTCGGCCCGGCCGGCGGGTTATGCCGGGGGCGGAAACGTTCCGCCACGACAACCATAGGTCATCTTTTCATCCCGTGCGCGAGAAGGTGGGCAAGTGAGATGAAGGCATGACCCCGCCCCGCTCCGAACTTCTGGCACTGCTGCGGACGGCCCGCGAGTCGTTCGACGAGCCCGTGCCGCTGCTGGTCGTGGCCGACTGGCTGGAGGAGCACGGCGACACGGCCGACCAGGCGCGGGCGGCGTGGATACGGCTGTGGGCCGAGCCGGAGCGTGCGGCGAAACCAGGGTGGGAGGAGCGAAGAAATGTGATAGAGGCGGCCCACGGCGAGGCCTGGATCACGCCGAGGATGAGGGATCTGCGGGCCGTCTCCCACTTCGGGCCGATGCTCGCCCTGAGCCTCCACGCCGATGAGAGGCTGGGCCCGGCCGAGGAGGCCGCGCGGGACGACCCGGAACGATGGGCCTGGGTGGGGCACATGACGCTCGTCTGCACAGCGGCGAATGCGCCGCGAGCAGCCTCAAGCCCGCTACTCGGGCACTGTGCCCGGCTGACGCTCATCTGCGAAGCCGGGGCACTCCCGGTGTTGCGAACCGCGCCGCGGTTCGCCGCGATCAAGGATCTGCGGCTGTCGTTCCATCCGAGGACGGGCGACGATTTCGCGCTGGCGCTGGCGGCGGGTCTGCCGGACGTGGAGAGGCTGGATCTCAGCCACAACGAGGCCGGGGAGGCAGGCCTGGACGCGATCGCCGCCGCGCCGCCGTTCCTCCGCCTGCGTGAGCTGGAGTTGGCGAAACTCCGCTCCAGGTCCGGCCTCGTCCTGGGGCTTGCCCGCCTTTTCGCCTCGTCGTCCTTCCCGGCACTCGAGAAGCTCGACCTGAGCGGCAACCGGCTCGGGGTCGAGGGTCTACAGGGAATCGCGGCCGGCCCCCTGCTCGGGCGGCTGCGCTCGTTGGATCTACGAGGGTGCGGGATCGGGGTGCGGGGCCTCCGGCTCCTCGCGGATTCCCCTCACATCCGCCCGGAGTGCAAGCTGTCCCTCGCCGACAACCCAATCGGTGCGGGTGGGGCACGGCAGGCCGCGCGGCTCGCCGGGAGCCTGCTGCCCGACATCTACCTCGGCAAGTGCGACATCGACGCCCACGGGGCGGCGGCCCTGGCCGCGTCGCCGGCCATCCGCCAGGCGCGCCTGCTCTCGCTGCACAGTAACGAGTTGGGCGATGAGGGGGCCGTGGCCCTGGCGCGGCGGGAGTGGCCGGCGCTGGAGGAGCTGTACCTGACGGGCTGCCGGATCGGGCCTGAGGGGGCGGCGGCGCTCGCCGGCTCTCCCGGCTTCCCGCATCTCCGCGCGCTATCCCTCGGGTTCAACCCGTTCGTGGATGACGGCGTGATGGCCCTCGCGCGTGGCAAGGGCCTGCCGCGCCTGGCGGATCTGGACCTCGACGGCATCACCATCACCGAGGCGGCCGTCGCCGCCTTGCGCGAGCGATACGGCACAGCACTGCGGACGTGACCTCACACGAATGAAAGGATATCCCATGCCCGCGTACATCCTCGCCATCGACCAGGGTACGACCAGCACCCGCGCCATCGTCTTCTCCGACGCCGGCGTGCCGCTCGGCTCGGCGTCGCGCGAGCTGACGCAGTCCTACCCCCGCCCCGGCTGGGTCGAGCACGACCCCGAGGAGATCTGGCGCGCCGTCGCGGCCACCGTGCCCGAGGCGCTCGCCGCCGCCGGCATCCGGGGGAAAGACCTCACCGCCATCGGCGTGACGAACCAGCGCGAGACGGCGCTGTTGTGGGATCGGCTCACCGGCGATGTCGTCTGCCCGGCCATCGTGTGGCAGGACCGGCGGACGGCGGACTTCTGCAAGACGCACGCCGCCGACGAGGCGTGGATCTACCCGCGCACCGGCCTCGTCCTCGACCCGTACTTCTCGGCGACCAAGTGGCGCTGGATGCTCGACAACGACCCGTCGCTGCGTGGCCGGGACCTGGCCGCCGGGACGGTGGACAGCTTCCTCCTGTGGCGGCTGACGGGCGGGGCGGTTCACGCCACCGACCGCACGAACGCCTCGCGGACGCTGCTGGCCCGCCTCGACACGGCGGCGTGGGACGAGGAGCTGTGCCACTTCTTTGACGTGCCGATGACGCTGCTGCCGGAGATCCGCCCGAGCTGGGGGGACTTCGGCGTGACGCGCGGCCTGGGCTTCCTGCCGGACGGCGTGCCGATCCGCGGCGTGGCGGGCGACCAGCAGGCGGCCCTGTTCGGGCAGCGGGCGTTCGCGCCGGGCGAGGCGAAATGCACCTACGGCACCGGGGCGTTCTTCCTCCAGCACCTCGGCCAGACGCCCGCGCTGTCGCGCAGCCGCCTCCTGACCACCATCGCGGCGAGCGGGCCGGGGGCGACGGAATACGCCCTGGAGGGCGCCGTGTTCGTGGCGGGGGCGGCGGTGCAGTGGCTGCGTGACGGACTGAAACTGTTCGCCGAGTCGCCGCGTGTCGAGGATCTGGCGCGGCTGTCCGACCCCGAGCAGCCGGTGGTGTTCGTGCCGGGCTTCGTCGGCCTGGGGGCGCCGCACTGGGTGCCGGAGGCGCGTGGGGTGCTGTTCGGGCTGACACGCGGCACCACGGCGGCGGACATCAGCCGGGCGACGCTGGAGGGAGTGGCGTACCAGGTGGCCGACCTCATCGACGCGGCGGCGGCCGACGCCGGCTCGCGCCTGCGCTCGCTGCGGGTCGACGGCGGCATGGCGCGGAACGACTGGTTCCTGCAATGCCAGGCCGACACCCTCGGCCTGCCGGTGGTGCGTCCGCCGGTGAGCGAGGCGACGGCGCAGGGTGCGGCGTACCTCGCCGGGCTGGGCGCCGGCGTCTGGCCGGGCGTCGAGGCGTTGCGTGCGTTGGGCGGCTCAGAGAGCGAGTTCGCCCCGCGCCTGCCGGAGGCGGAGCGCGAGGCGCGCCTGCACCGCTGGCGGCGTGCGGTGCGAGCGGTCATCGCTTACCACACCGGCGGGTGATCGCGAAGCAAGAAAGAGGCATACCACGAAATACACGGAAGACACGAAAAAGAAGACAAGCAAGCAAAGCATATATCAAGCAGTAAGACAGGGAGGCACTGGCTCTCTTCTACCTCCCTGCTTCTTTGTCTTCCTTTCGTGTCTTCCGTGTATTTCGTGGTATGCCTTCTCTTCTCATACCATGCCCCACCAGCGGCGGAGCGTCCACTCCAGGCACACCACCAGGCAGAACACCGCGAGGAACGACGCCAGGAACCCCGACATCTCCTCCGTCCGCCAGTCGGGCCGCGTCAGCCGCCGCGTCTCCGACGAGGTGACCGGCTGCTCGGCCAGGCGCGTGAGGAAGGCTCCCAGCTCGCCGACCTTCAGGGCGTCGCCGCCGCCCGCCCGCGCCAGGTCGGCCAGGAACTTCGGGTCGGCCGCCGGCCGCATCAGCTCCACGTCCTCGTCGAACACGATCACCCGCGCCGACGCCTCCCGCCCCTCCGACCGCGCCACCACCCGGTATACCCCCGGCGTCTGCGTCGCCTGGAACAGGCCGCGCGTCTCGTCGCGGCCCCGGCTCAGCGCCACCTTGACCTTCGTGCCGCCCGGCGCCTGCACCTCGGCGTCGATCTTCGCGCCCGGCTCCTCGCCGCCGCCCTTGGCGCGCACGCCGCACTGGAAGCCCAGGTCGCTCCGCACCGGGATGCGCCGCGCGTCGGGCCGCACCCACGGCCCGCCCTCCGCGTCCTCCTGCCGCGCCAGCCACACGGCCACGCGCCGCCAGAAGCGTTCGAACAGCGGCAGCCCGGCCTCCGTGTTCCGCCAGTCGCTCGTCGTGTCACCGGCGAACGCAAGCACCCGGGCCTTGCCGTGGTCGCCCATGATCAGCACCGGCACTTTCTCCTTCCCGGCGGTCGCGAGGACCGTCCGGTTCGCCCCCTTCACCTTGAGCGCCGTGTGCCCCTCCAGCTTCGCCAGGCCGCGCCAAGCCGCCAGCGGGTCAGCCTCGCCCTTCAGGTCGAACAGGTACCGGGCGAAACGCATGTTCTCCGGGTGCGGCTCCATCTGGCCCGCGTCCTTGATCTGCTCGACCTCCGTATCCTGCTCCGCCGGCAGGATGGCGCCGAGCGGGGTCCTGTCCCAGCCGCCGGCGTTGTAGTTGCGGTGCCCGCCCAGCATCATCAGGCCGGTCCCCTGCCCGACCATCTTGGCGATCTTCTCGACGGCGTCCTTGTCGATGGCCCGCAGCTCGTCGGCGGACATGTCGCCGAGGATGATGGCATCGTACGGCTGGCCGTCGAGCGCCAGCGTGCCGCCCTTGCCACGCACGTTGACCGACGTGACGCGGATGCGCTGCTCCGACGCCAGGGCGTCGTGGATCCACCGCGCCTCCCAGCGCATGCGGTCCACGAGCAGGACCGATGCGCTATCGCGCGACACCGTCACGAACGTCTCGATGGTGTTGTTCAAGGGGAACCTGTCCGGCTCCGGCGTCTCCACCGTCACGCGCACCTTGGCCTCGCACGGCATCGGCGGCGCATCGGCCGTCATCTCCTCCTCATTACCCGTCCGCAGCGGCATGCGGATGTCGCGCGACAGCGCCTCGCGCTCCGCCACGACGCCCTTGTCGTCGGGCGCCTCGATGTACAGCCGCAGCTTGGCGGCGGAGTTCTCGTAGCCGTGGGCGTCGATGCTCACCTTGACCGTCAGCTTGCCACGCACGGGGACGGCGGGCTGCGGCGTCGTTGTGATGGAGGTCAACGCCACGTCGTTCTGCCGCGACGTGGTGTTGCTCCGCCCGACGGCGAACGTGGTGATCGGGCACCCCGCCTCACGCCAGCGGCCCGCCTCGCCTTGCGCCGGGATGGCCACGCCGTTGTCGGCCCCGTCGGAGATGAGCAGCAGCATACGCGGCGGCCGGCCGGGGTCACGCAGGTCCATCAGCGCTCGCAGGGCGCCGCCGACGTCGGTGGCCTTGCCCTCCGGCTCGCCTGGCTTCGCCGGGTCGAAGTCGCCGACCTGGGCGCCGAAGCGGAAGAAACGCACGTCGATGCCGGCCCTGTCGCGCAGCCGGGTGAGCAGAGGCCGGGCGTCGGCGAGGGCGGATTGCACGCGCGCCCAGCGCGACACGCCGCCGTCCTCGTCGAGGATGCTCATGCTCCGCGAGTCGTCGAGGGCCACCCAGATGACGGAGCGCACCTCGGAACGCTCCTCCCAGGCGAACGCCGGCCGGGCGATGGCCAGCAGCGCCATCAGGAACGCGGCGGCGCGCAGCACCAGCACGCCGAACACGCGGCGGCGCGGCACGCGCGTCGTGGCGCCGCGCGGGGCGCCGAGGTAACTGCCGACCGCCACGCCGGCCAGCGCCGGCGGGCCGTACATCAGCAGCATCAGCGGCAGCGCCTCGGACAGCGAGCCGTAGCGGGCGAGCAGCACCCCGCCCCACGCCAGCAGGAACACGAGGCCCAGGGGGAGCGGCCTCTTCCACTCGGGGCGGACGAGCAATAGGGCCGGCAGCACGGCGGCGGCGAGGGCGGCGAAGACCGCCAGGGTGCGGTCGGTGCCGGGCATCGTCAGGAAGACGGCCCACAGGCGGTCCCACGGCCAGACGGGGTCGAGCAGGGCATTCATGGCTTCTCCTCGCCTTCGGGTGGCGTGCTGTAATAGCGGTTCGCCAGGAGGCCCTCACCCGCCATGAAGGCCAGGAGGCCCATCATCAGCCACGGCAACAGTTCGAACGGCGCCGCCCTGCCGCCCGTGAGGGCTGCCTTCAGCGACCCCGCACCCGGCTGCGCGACGCACTTGTCGCCGAAGATCGCTTCGAGGGCTTCCTTCTCGATGCGGCGCAGGTCGCCCTCCCGTGAAGGCACGTCGAGGCTGAAGCCGGCGACAGCCCGGCCCTTGCCGTCCTTGACCGTGTAGTTGCCCGGCTGCCGCGCCTGCGGGATGGAGGCGTCGCCGCCGGCGGGCGGGGTGCCGACGCGGCGCTCCGCCGCCCCGAGGCCCGGCCCGTCGAGGGAGTACGGCGGCACCAGCGGCGACGGCAGACGCAGGCTCACCTCCTGGCCGCACGGGAACGCCGTCCGCGGGGCGGCGTCCTCGCCGGCGAGGTACTTGCTCGCCTCGCCGATCAGAACGAAGCCGAAGCTGGCCCCGCCCTCCCAGTAGTTCGTCCACTGGAGGTCGCCGGTCTTGCGCAGGTCGAGCGGCGTGGTGAACAGCACGACGCGGCCCTTGGCGACGCGGCGCTCGGCCAGCGCCGCCGGGCCTCCCGGCGCGGCGTAGGTGGCGATCACGGAGGCGTCCTTCTCCAGCGGGCCGAGACGCCAGTAGCGGCGGACGAACGGCCAGTAGTCGCGGCGGCCGAAGTCGGCGCCCTCGCGGATGTGTTTGACGAACGGGGCCGTCAGCGGGTGTGCCGCGGAGAAGCGGTCCCACGGGGCCGTGCCTTCCTTCGGCGCGTCCTCCAGCCTGTCCAACTTGGCCGGTAGGATGGCCTCCCCGTCGTTGAAGTTGCCGATCTTCACCTCGTCCCCGCCGGGGATGACGGCGACGGCACCGCCGTTGGTGACGTAGGCGGCCAGCTTCGCCCACCAGCCGGGTGGGACTTCCTCGGGCTGGCACACGGCGACGGCGGCGTACTCGGACAGGTCGAAGGCGCTGGCCTCTGTGAAGTTGCGCACCTCGAAGGCGAAGGCGCCCTGGAATCTGATGGCCTTGGGCCAGACGCCGGGGTTGCCGCCGGCCGTGGTCAGGCAGAGCATCTTGCGCCCGCCGCGGACGACGAGGGTGGCGTGGCGGGCGTTGTTGAACGCCATGTTGTCGCTGGTCCCGACCCAGACACGCAGGCCGAGTGGCATGTCGGCGGGGGGCCGCTCCGAGGGGGCGCGGCGCTCGAAGACCACGGAGTCGGTGTCCTGGCCCTTCGCCATCTCAACCGTCATCCGCCCCGTCTTGTCGTCGGCCTCGGAGTCGAGCTTGCAGGAGACGTGCGTGTTATGCCCGGTCGGCGTGCCGCGTAGTTTCACGCGCACCTGATACGCCCCGCCCGGCACGACGGCGGGCGGCACCACCTCCACCGACTCGATGCCCAGATCACGGGGCGTCTCGGCGCCGACATCCACGACGCGGACGGCCACGTCCTCGGGGCGTTTGGGCGTGGTGCCGCGTTTGTCCCACGCGGCCTCGGTGCGGTCGGTGAAGATGTACATGGCTAGGGCGGGGCCGTCGGGCCTGCGCTCCTTGGCCAGGAGGTCGATGCCGCGTTCCGCGGCGCGGTTGAGGCTGCCGGCGCCGGGGCGGATGCGGAGCCTGCCGAGGCGGTCCCTCGCCTCGGCGAGGGTGCCGAACTTCTCGTCGATGAGGTCGCCGCTGTCGAGGACCGCCGCCCTGCTGTCAGCGCCGATGGCGGCGAGCAGCTCCCTGGCGCGGGAGACCGCCTCGTCGAGGCGCGACACGCCGGCGACGCCGTACTCCATGCTCGGGCTGGTGTCGATGAGCAGGATGACGCGGGCGTCCTTGCCGGCCAGGGTGCCGGCGGCCCCGCCGAAGAGGCGGGGCTGGGCCAGCGCGAGGACCAGGGCGGCGAGGACGAGGACGCGCAGGAGCATGAGCAGCACGTTGCGGAGACGCATGCGGCTCTGGTTCGTGGTGCGGCGCTGGAGGAGGAAGCGGAAGGCGGGGAAGACGAGCGGCTTCGGCTTCTGCCGCATCAGCAGGTGCAGCAGGACTGGCACGCCGCAGGCGAGGAGGCCGGCGAGGAGGTACGGATGGAGGAACATCGTCGCGGGGCTCCGGGCAGGCTGCTCGCCCCTCATTGTGGCGTGCCGCCCGCGGGCGGGCAAGGCAGGATTCAGATGCCCGCCTGCCCTCCCAGGGCCTCCGGCCGCTCGGCCACCCTGGCGGCTACCGCGCCAGCTCCGAAGGCGGCGCCGATGAAGAGTCGCTCAGGGGTTGGTGGATGCGGCTGCCGTTCACCTCGAGGGTGAAGTACGGGGTGCCGGCCGGGGCGTCGAACTCCAGCATCGCCGTCAGGCCGGTGTCGCCGAAGTCGCGCAGCACCTTGCCCTGGTGGTCCAGGACGCGTGCCTTGTCGGCGATGCGGGCGTTCTTGTCCACCACCTCGGCGAAGATCTCCTGGAGCACCCGCATTTCTTTGGCGATCTTGTGGTCCCACAGGTCGACGTCGGTGCCGGTGTCGAGGTCATCCAGCTCCTCCATCTGCCGCTCGTTGACGCCGTCGCCCACGCCGACGAGGACGAACTTGAGCGGGCGGCGCTTGCGCGACTGCACCTCGCGGGCGAGCTGCTTGCTGTACGCCTTCACCGCGTCGAGGTCGTGCAGCTCGCCGTCGGTGATGAAGACGTAGAAGCCCCACGGCGCGTCCGCGAAACGCTCCACGAAGTACTTCACCGCGGGGAGGAGCTGGGTGCCGGTGCCGAAGTCCCTGGGAGGGCCGAACTCGTGCTTCGCCGCCTGCTCGGCGGTCAGGTCGCCGACCACCTCGACCTTGCTCCCGCCGGGGCCGGTCGCCCAGTAGATCACCGTGGTGCCGCCGTCGGCGTCGAGTTTGCCGGCGAGGTAGGCGCACACCTTCTGGGCGACGGGCGTGATCTCGTTGGGGGCCTTTTTGGCCCCCCAGCCGAAGAGGCTGGCGAGGAAGCCGGGGTCCTCCTTGACGCCGTACACCGGCGCCATGCTGCCGGAGCCGTCGAGGGCGATGCCGGTCTGCGTGCCCTCGCGGCTGGGCTCCATGAGGATCGTGGCGGTGACGCGGACGCCTGCCCCCCTGGGGTGGACGTTGACCTCGCCGAACGGCTCGACCACCTTCTTGAGCTGCATGGCTGAGTCCTCCCGGCCGCCGTGTGTTACCCCCGAGCGCTCCGCTGAGCGTCGCGGCTACCCCCGATCCGCGTCCCGCGTCACTTCGGGTCGTCCTTGCCGAACTCCAGCGGCAGGCTCTTCCACTCGCTGTCGTCCAGGCCGTCCACCGGGAGGTCCTCGACCATCCCCGGCTCCGACGCGGCGGGGGCGCCGGGGTCGGCCACGGCCGGCACGCCGGACGACGGCGGGGCCTGGAGGGCGTCGTCGAGGGTCTGGTTCACCTTGACGCCGTTGACGTCCAGCGTGAAGTAAGGCGCCCCGGCCGGCACCTCGAACTCCAGGTACGCCGGCAGTCCGTCGGCGTAGTCGCGGGCCACCTTGCCGTCCGGCAGGAGGATGCGGCCGTTGGCGGCCACGCGGGCGTTCTTGTCCACCACCTCGGCGAACACCTGTTCCAGGGCCCGCATCTCCTTGGCGATCTTGTGGTCCCACAGGTCGATGGGGGTGCCGGTGTCGAGGTCGTCCAGCTCGTTCATCTGGTACTCGCTGATGTCCGGGCCGACGCCGACGAGGACGAGTTTGACCGGGTTGCGCCGGCCGGCGTGGATGTCGCGGGCGAGCTGCTTGCTGTAGGCGATGACGGCGTCCATGTCGTGCAGCTCGCCGTCGGTGATGAAGACGTAGAAGCCCCAGGGGGCGCTGCGGAACCGCTCCACGAAGTACCGCAGGGCCGGCAGGAGCTGCGTCCCCGTGCCCAGGTCCTTCGGCGGGCCGAAGTGGTGACGCTCCGCCTGCTCTCCGGTCAGGTCGCCGACCACCTCGATCTCGGCGCCGTTGGTGCCCACGGCCCAGTAGATGACGGAGGTGCCGCCGTCGGCGTCGAGGTTCTTGGCGAGGTAGGAGCAGATCTTCTGGGCGACGGGGGTGATCTCGTTGGTGGGCTTGGGGCCGCCACCGAAGATGGGCGACAGCACGCGGCCGCCGCCCTCCATCCCGTAGGCCTTGCGCATGCTCCCGGAGCCGTCGAGGGCGATGCCTGTCTGGGCGCCCTCCTTGTGGGGGGTCATGAGGATGGTGGCGACGACCCGCGTCCGTCCGCCGGCCGTCGGATGGATGTTCACCTCACCGAACGGGTCAACGACGGACTTGAGCTGTGTCATGGCTGGGGCTCCGAGGGGTAGGGTGCCTCTGAGGGTGCTTCGCCGGACGTGTGGGTTTATTTTACCCCGATGCGGCCCGGCAGGACAGGGGAGGCCCGGCATCGGCACGGCAGTCGGCACGGGAGATGCAAAGGCGGGGCGTGGTCACGCCCGCCCTCCCCGCACGAGGCCGCCATGTCCACGGAAGCCATCACAGCATCGAGCCGCAAGGCCGCGCCCGGCGGGAACGGGCACACCGAGGCGGCGCCCGAGCCGACGCGCGGCGAGCAGAAGTGGCTCGGCGAGCGCATGCGGACCGTGTGCCTGATCGTCCTGGCGGTGTGCGTCGCCGGGGCGGCCCTCAAGGCCCTGCACTGGGTGCTGGCCCCGCTGCTGATCGCCCTGTTCCTGTATTACCTCCTCATGCCGCTGACCGACACGCTGCGGCGGTGGCGGGTGCCGCGCTGGCTCTCCGGCTCGATGCTGTCGCTGCTCCTGCTGGCGGTCCTCGTCGGGATGGGGCAGCTCATCTACGTCTACGCCGCGTCGATCCGCCAGCGGTTGCCGGAATACGAGGACAAGCTGGCCTCGCGCTTCAACGAGATCATGGTCGCGACGGGGTTCCAGGTGCCCGACGACGGGCAGGCCCTGGACCGCGAGAAACTGCACGCCTTCCTCGACTCGGCCTGGCGCGACAACATGCCGGCCATCTTCGGGTCGCTTCTGGGGTTCGCCGAGGTGTCGCTGATGATGCTGTTCTACCTGCTGTTCCTCTTCTTCGAGGAACGCACCCTGCCGGGGCGGGTGGACGAGGCGTTCAACCCCGAGACGGCGGACACGACGAAGCACCTCGGGCGTAACATCAACCGCCGCATCAAGCGCTACCTGTTGTATAAGACGTACATCAACGTCGGCCTCGGCGCGACGACGGCGCTGATCTGCGCCCTCGCCGGCATCGAGTTCTGGCCGGTGTGGGGGCTCGGCATGTTCTTGCTCAACTACGTCACCTACATCGGCTCGATCATCGCCCTCATCCCGCCCATCGCCCTGGCTTTCGTGCAGTTCTCCAACCCACTCGCCGCCGGCATCGTCGGCCTGGTGCTGACAGCCAACCGCATCCTGTGGATCGACTACATCGAGATCGTGGCGCTGGGGAGCGTGCTGAACCTGAGCCCGCTGCTGATGCTGCTGTCGATCGCCTTCTTCGGCTTCATCTGGGGGGCGGTCGGCCTGCTCCTGGCGGTCCCACTGATGACCACGATCAAGATCATCCTGGAGGAGTTCGACGAGACGCGGCACCTCGGCGTCCTGATGAGCGAGGAGACCTGAAGCCCTCGCCGAGTGCGGGCCGATCCGGCGGCCGGCTTGTGCTGAACGTGAAGGGAGGTATGATGAAGGCGGCGTTGACGGACGGAGGAGAGCATGATCGCCGAGCTGGTCCCGCATGCCGACATCCCTGACCTCGCCGCGCGCATCACCCCGGAGATGCTCTCGGTCCTCTCTGAGATCCAACGGACCGAAACCCTCCGGCCGTCCGCCGGCCGTGACGGCGAGAAGGACCGCGTGTTGCGGCGGCTCGTGGAGCTGGGCCTCGTCGACGGGGACGAGGACGCTCGGGGCGAGCCGCGGATGTACCGCATCAACGCGAACGGATCGCGGGCCCTGTTCTACAGGACCGGCATCCGCAGCGGGCCGCACTATGAGCTGGCCCCGGCCACGCTCGCGGATTGGATCGAGGACCAGGACAGGGGCATGTGGTGGGCGGTGAGCGGCGACCCCCTTCTGACGAGCCTGATGTCGTTCCCGTGTGCGGCCGCGGACCTCGTCGGCCGGCTGAGGAAGATGCGCCGCGTCCTGCTCGTCCGCGCGCCGAAGTCCGACCAGGACGCGAAGGGTCAGCCCATCGGCAAGGAGAAGTTGGACGAGCTGGTGGAACGCAAGGTGGACTACCGGGCCGACTGGCCCTCTCCGCCGCCGGGGAGCCGTGACCGCTTCCTCTCGCTGTGCTGGAAGGACCTGCTCCCCGACTGGCAGTTGTGGGAGGACGGCTGGGCCGCCGACCGGATGAAGGAGTTCGATAACGCCTCCCGGTGAGAGGAGTTTTCACCATGTCCTCGCCCGAAACGTTCGCCACCAGGATCAAAGACATCTTGCGGAGTGTCGCGCCCCTCCCCGCCGAAGCCAGATCACCGATCCTGCACTACCACAAGGCGACGGTAGACGCACAACGAACGCTTGACTACTTCGAGAGCCTCCTCGGCGAACACGAACGCCCCCCGGAACAGGTGGCGCGCCACTTCGGCCTGCTGCGCGGCATGGCCCTCGTCCACTTCATCGAGGCCTTCGAGCGGTTCCTCAAGGAGGTGGCCGCCGAATGCGTGGACCGGCTCGCGGCCCTCGTCGTGGACAACCGTTTCGACCGCTTCCCCGTCCAGGGGTCTTCCCTCGCGTCGCACTTCGGGTCGGGCAGCGCGGGGAGGGCGCTCTGCGAATCCTCGACCTGGCTCAACTGCCCGGAGATCAACGACCGCTTCCGCAAGTTGCTCGCCGAGCCGTTCAAGCCGGGCGAGTTCTACCTGTTCCCCATGGACAGACAGACGCCCCTCGAAGAGGGGTGGCGGCACGACCTGATGGCCCTGGTCTGGCAGGTCCGCAACACGTCGGTCCACAACGTCGGCGTCATCACCCGCTCGGACGCGGTGCGGCTGAGCGTCATGGCGAAGATGAGGGTGGACGCCCCGAGGATGCTCGTGCCGTCCAAGGACGACCTGTTCTGGCTCAAGCGTTTCCTCGATGACACGGCGGCGGCCGCGAACCGGCGGATCGGCGAGCGGCTCGCCCAACTGCTGGGGTCGCTGCATGCCGACCTCGGTGGCCCGTTCGTGGCGCGGGAGATGGCCGATTCGCTGGCGAGGATCTTCCGGCTGCCCCTGCAGGTCGCCGACGCCATGGGGACGGTGCCGGAGGAGTGAGCCCGAATGCCCGCCGGCGGAGACCGGTTGTCGGGGGTGGCGGGTTGATGCCCGATGCCCTACTTGAGGGTGTCGGCGATCAGTGGGAGTTCAGCGACAGGAAATACAGGCTGGGGTGCTGCGCTTGTTGCCGTGTGATATGGGGTTCAATTCGTGAGGCTCGGGACCAAGCGGCCATCCACACCGCTGAACTATTCGCGGACGGGCTGGCTTCTGAGGGCGAATTGACCCAGGCGAGCGCGGATCTTGGAGAGGTCGCTCGCTCCCATCTGACACGGAGGGATGAATACTCCGCGCGGAGGATGAGCGAGACAGTGACTCGCTTCGACGGCTATTACATGACCGAACACCTTGAGGCGGTGATCCACGATGTCCTCGGGCTCGGGGGGAAGCGAACGGCTCCTCAGCTCGTGGCTCTCGTGCGAGATGTATTCGGGAATCCGTTCAGGCCAACCCCCTTTGAGCCGGCCTGGAGAACACCGGCGGCCGTCTCCCTCGCCCAGGTAGCCTATGACGACCGCGATCCTGCCTCCGGCCACCTCGACCCGGCCCGCCTCGCAGTGCTGTCCGACGCCCTCGAAGAGGCCGGCTGCGCCGACGACGACATCCTGGGGCACCTGCGTTCGCCCGGCCCCCACGTACGCGGGTGCTGGGCCCTCGACCTCGTCCTCGCCAAGGAGTGATCCTGCCGTTTCCCGTTCAACGCCCGCCCGGCCCCGCGCATATCCTCTATCATGGAGGATCTCGCGTGGGGCCGGAATCGCAGCGCGACGAGGACCTGATGGCCCAGGTGTCGCAGGGGGAACGCCACCTCCTCGACTGCCTCGTGCGCCGCCACGCCCAGCCCCTGCTCACCTTCCTCACGCGGATGGCCGGCGACCCGCACCACGCCGAGGACCTCTTCCAGGACGTGTTCCTCGCCGTGTGGACGAAGCGGCACCTGTATCAGTACCCGCGCCCGTTCCGGCCCTGGCTCTACGCCATCGCCGTCAACCGCTGCCGGGCGCGCTACCGGCTGCGCACGCCCGTGCCGGCACAGTGGCCGGCCGACGGGTCGGGGCCGGCGGACGAGGACGCCGGGCCGGACGAGCAGGCCATCGCCGCCGAGAACGCCCGGCACGTCGCCGAGGCCGTCACCCGCCTGCCCGAGCAGCAACGCGCCGTCGTGTCGCTGCGTGTCTGGCAGGACCTGCCGTACGCCCGCATCGCCGAGATCGTCGGCTGTACCGAATCGACCGTCCGCTCGCACATGCACCACGGGCTGGCCTCCCTGCGCGAGGCGCTCGACCCCCTCCTCCACGGCACCCCACGAGGGCCCTCCGATGAATATCGACCAGCTCGCTGATGCCTTCGTCCACGGCCTGCTGCCGCCCGAGGAGGCCCGGGCCTTCGAGCGCCGCTGCGCCGAATCCGAAGAAGCCGCCGCCGCCCTCGCCCGCGCCAGGGCACGCCTGGGGCTGATGCAGGCGCTGCCGCCCGCCGAGCCCGCCGTCGATCTCGCCCAACGCACCATGCAGAACCTGGAGGACACGGACGCCCGCTGGCGCTCGCTTCGCCGCCGGGCGGTCCTGAGCATGGGCCTGGCCGTGGCCGCGTCGATCATGGTCCTCGTCGGGGCGGGGGTGTACTACTCCGGGCTGAAGCCGACCGGGCCGGACCTCGCCCTCCTCGGACAGCGCGACCTGTTGGCGGCGAGCAACGCCGTGCTGCGCGTGCGCATGACCGACCGCAAGGCCGGCGGGGCCGCCATGCCTGGCATGCCGGTCTCCGTCGAGCTGCTGGCGCCGGGCGGCGACGCCGTCGAGGTCGGCAAGGCGCAGACGGACGCCCGCGGCGACGCGGCCCCCAGCGTCAACCTGCCGGACTGGCCCGCCGGGAACTACACCCTGCGCGTGAAGGGCGGCGGCGAGGTGCTGACGCGCCAGGTCACGCTGACGCGGCCCTTCCGCGTCATGCTGTCCAGCGACAAGCCCATCTATCAGCCCGGCCAGACGATCATGCTGCGCTCGCTGGCCCTGCGCACCGCCGACCTGAAGCCCCTGGCCGACGAGCCGGCCACGTTCCTCCTGACCGACCCCAAGGGTAACGTGCTGTTCAAGGAGTCGGCGAGGACGAGCAAGTACGGCATCGCCGCCGCGAAGTGCGAGCTGGACCGCGAGATCGGCGAGGGCGCCTACACCGTGACGTGCCGCGTCGGCACCACGGAGAGCAAGTTGACCGCCGAGGTGAAGCGTTACGTCCTGCCGAAGTTCACCGTCGAGGTGAAGCCGCACCGCCCGTACTATGCCCCGGGCGAGACGGCGAAGGTGACGGTGAAGGCGATGTACACGTTCGGGAAGCCCGTCGCCGGCGCCGACGTGGATCTGCGCCTCATGGCGTCGGACGAGGGCGATGATGTCCGCAAGCAGGTCAAGACCGACGACAGGGGCGAGGCAGAGGCCGAGATCCTTCTGCCGCTCCGTCTGCGTGAGGACGCCCCGGTGCGGTTCGTCGCCGGCGTGACCGACACGGCGGGGCAGTCGCAGGCGAAGGCCGTGACGCGCATGGTGACGCGGTCGCCGCTGCGGGTCGATGTGCTGCCGGAGGCCGGCACGCTCGTGCCGGGCGTGCCGAACGTCGTCCACGTCCTGGCCCGCCGGGTGGACGGCGAGCCGCTCGCGAAGGCGGCGGTCACGGTCGAGGGCGGCGGCAACCGCTTCGACCTGACGACGGACGACCTGGGCACGGCGTCGTTCGAGATGACCCCGGCGCCCGGCCTGACCGAGCTGGTGTGCACCGTGCAGCCGGCGGGGATGAAGCCGCACCGCCTGACGAAGCGATTCTCCGGGGCGGCGGCCGACTTCCTGCTGCGTCCGGGCCGGGCGAGTTACAAGGCGGGCGACACCCTCGACCTCACGGTCCTGGCCGCCGGGACGGAGCCGGTGTTCGTCGACGTGCTGCGGGCCGGGCAGACCGTCCTGTCGTCCACCGTGGAGGTCAAAGACGGCCGCGGCACGCTGGACCTGGACATGCCGGCGGACCTGGCCGGCACGCTGCGGCTCGTGGCGTACCGCTTCGGGCCGAAGGGAGAAGCGGCGGCGCGGCAGGAGCGTCTCGTCCACGTCGCGCCGGCCGGCGGCCTCAAGGTGAAGGCCGACCTCGACAAGGGCGAGTACCGCCCCGGCGGCGAGGCCACGCTGCGGCTGTCGCTGGTGGACGAGAAGGGTAACGCCGTGCCGGGCGCGGTGAGCGTGGCGGCGGTGGACGAGGCGGTGTTCGCGGTGCAGGCGCAGAGGCCTGGGATGGAGCTGCTGTTCTACACGATGGAGCAGCAGCTCATGGAGCCGGTGTACGCCGTCCACCCCTGGTCGCCGCAGGACGCGCCGGCGCCGGCGCGTGACAAGGCGGCGTTCGCCGCCGCGTCGAAGACGGCCCCCGGCCCGCTGCACGCGCTGGCGGCCAGCACCTTCCCCGAGAAGCAGGCCGCCGCCGAGGCGCTCAAGAAGACACGCCTGTATCAGCTCCGCCACCTCTGGGGTTACCTGGGCGGCATCACGCTCCTGCTCATCTACATGTCACTGTACCTGTACCTCCCGGCGCGGGCCGTCCTGCTCGGGACCGGCATCATGGCCGTGTCGCTCGGCTTCGGCGGGCTGGTGCTGATGCTGCCGCAGTCCACCAACACCTTCGCCTTCGTCGGGGCGAAGGCCGGCGGCGGAGGGATGGAGATGGCGGCCGACGGCCGCTGGGGCCCGATGAGGCCCCCGCTGTTGGCCCGCGAGAAGGACATGGCCAAGGGGGAGCGCCCGCCGCTGGCCCCGCTCGAGCCCGGTAAGGGCGGCGGCGTGGCGGCCCCGCGCTTGCGGCAGTTCTTCCCCGAGACGATGTACTGGGATCCGCACGTCATCAGCGACGACCGGGGCGTCTTCAAGCCCGTCACGATCCCCCTGGCCGACTCCATCACGACGTGGCGGCTCACGACGAGCGCCGTCAGCGCCGAGGGCAAGTTGGGCGCGAAGGTGCAGGGGCTGAAGGTGTTCCAGAGCTTCTTCGCCGACCTGGACCTGCCGACGCACCTGACGCGCGGCGACGAGGTGACGGTGCCCGTCGTCGTGTACTCCTACCTCGACAGGCCGCAGACGGTCACCCTTAAGGCCGATGCACGCGGCGGGCTGGAGCTGCTCGGGGCGGCGGACGCGACGCTCGAGCTGGGGCCGCGCGAGGTCAAGTCCGTGCGTTTCCCGGTGCGGGCGGCGAAGGCCGGCGAGCCGGCGTTCAAGGTGACGGCCAGGGCCGGGGCGGTGGCGGACGCCATCGAGCGTGTCATCCGCGTCGAGCCGGACGGCCGCCGCATGGAGACGGTGCAGAACGGCGACACGGAGAGGCCCGTCAGCGTGTCGTTCGACATCCCGGCGAACGCCATCGACGGCAGCATCCGCGCCGAGCTGAAGGTGTACCCGTCGCGGTTCAGCCAGCTCGTCGAGGGCCTGGACGGCATCTTCCGCATGCCGTCGGGCTGTTTCGAGCAGACCTCCTCGACGACGTACCCCAACGTCCTGGCGCTGCACTACCTGCAAGCGACGAAGCAGTCGGCGCCGAAGGTCGTCGCCCAGGCGAAGCAGTACATCCACCTCGGCTACCAGCGCCTGGTCGGCTTCGAGGTGCCGGGCGGCGGGTTCGACTGGTACGGGCGTCCGCCGGGCAACGTCGGGCTGACGGCCTATGGCCTGATGGAGTTCGAGGACATGGCGAAGGTCCACGAGGTGGACCCGAACCTCCTCTCCCGCACCCGCGCCTGGCTGCTGGCGCAGCGTGCGCCCGACGGCTCGTGGGACGGCGGCTGGAAGTCGGCCAACGGCAAACTCGGGGCGACGGCCTACGTCGCCTGGGCCGTCTTCGCCGGCGGCAAGTCGGGCGAGAGCGCCCAGGCGACACGCGGCTTCCTCCTGTCGCACAACCCCGACACGGTCAAGGACCCGTATGTCCTGGCGTTGGTTTGCCTGGCGCTGCACGGCCTGGGCGCGTCGGATGGGGAGCAGGCGGGGTATCTGGATGCCCTCGCGGCGATGCGCAAGAACGACGGCGAGGGCAAGGTGACCTGGGCGCAGGAGGCCGGCCAGCGGACCGCGTTCTATGGCGCGGGCCTGTCGGGCCAGGTCGAGGCGACGGCGACGGCGACGCTCGCCCTCATGGCCGGCAAGCGCCACCCCGAGGTGGTACGGCAGGCGCTGGCGTGGCTGGTGTCGAAGAAGGACGCCGGCGGCACCTGGCACTCGACCCAGGCGACGGTGGTGGCGCTGAAGGCGCTGATCGCCGGCACGGCGGCCCCGGCGGAGGCCGAGGACCGCGAGGTCCGCGTGGTGGTCAACGGCAAGGCGAAGACGCTGCCGATCCCCGCCGACCAGGCCGAGGTGTTGAAGCGGATCGACCTGACGGAGCTGCTGAACGTCTCAGGGCGGAACGAGGTGCGTGTCGAGGGGACGAAGGGCGGGGCGGCGGGCTGGCAGCTCGTGTCGCGGCACCACGCCCCCGAGGAGAAGGCCCCGGCCCCGGCGTCGCCGCTGGGCATCGCGGTGGCGTACGACCGCACGAAGCTGGAGGCGGGCGGCGTGGTGAAGGCGACGGCGCGGGCGGTGAACAACACCGAGGCCGAGCTGCCGATGGTGATGCTCGAGCTGCCGGTCCCGCCGGGCTTCGCGGCGGACACGGCGGCGTTCGACAAGCTGGCGGCGGACGGCGTCATCGGCAAGTACGAGGTGAGGCCGCGTTCGGTGCTGGTGTACCTGCGGGCGCTGCCGGCGGGCGGCCCGCTGACGCTGGAGTACACCCTGCGGGCGCGGCTGGCGGTGAAGGCGGAGGCGGGGCCGGCGCGGGCGTGGGAGTACTACGACCCGGCGAAGGAGGCACGCACGGCGGCGGTCCGCTTCGAGGTCGCCGAGCCGAAGTGAGGACGGGTTCCTCCTCCCCTTCCGCGCCGCGTGAGGTACAATTCACGTCGGGCGGTATCGGGGGGAGCAGGCGTCATGGCCACGCTCGACGAGGACGTTTTGCGTCTGGCGGATCTGTTGCGGCACAGGAGCGCCGACGAGCGCCTGGAGGCGGCACTGCGCCTGGGCATGCTCGGGCACCTGGCCGTCGCCGCCGCCCCGGCCCTGTCCGCCACGCTGGCGGACGGCTCGGCGGCCGTGCGCCAGGCGGCCGCCTCGGCCCTGGCGGAGATGGGCCCCGACGCCCGCCTGGCCATCCCCGCGCTGACACGCGCCCTCGCCGACGCCGACGACGGCGTCCGCCGGCGCGTGGCCCTGGCGCTGGGTGAGGTCGGCCCGGAGGCCCGGCCCGCCGTACCCGCCCTCGCCCGCATGGCGTCCGCGGACGGATGCCCCGCCGCCCGCCGTCACGCCGCCGCCGCGCTCGGCGAGATCGGCGCCGGGGCCGTGGCCGCCATCGGCACCCTGATCGAGCTGCTGGCCAGCGAGGACACCCGCTTGCGGGCCATCGCCGGCGCGGCGCTGGGGCGGATCGGCCCGCGCGCGTTGGCCCGGCTGATCGACGCCCTGGGCCACGCCTCCCCGCGCGTGCGCTCCGCCGCCTGCCGCCTCGTCCACAAGGCGGGATCCCCGTCCGAGGCCGAGCCGGCCTTGCGGGCGCTCGTCAACGACAAGGACGAGTCCGTCCGTGAGGCGGCCCGCTCCGCCTTGCGGATGTAAGGGCGGCGTCAATCGTCGGCCTTCTTCTCCGGGGTCCGGCGAGGCCGTGGCCATCACGGGCACGCCGCCCGACGGCGGCGGCGGCATCCCGGTCTTCGGGCTCAACCTCGGCCTGACGGTGATGTCCTGATCAAAACCCGCCCTCGTCGATCAGCGTGCGGATGCGCCGCAGCAGGCCCTCGGCCCGGCCCGGCACGCTGACCGCGCCCTCCAGCGTGCCGTAGTGCATCTCCAGGCAGCGCAGCAGCAGGTCGCGGATCGCCGGCTCGTCCGGTCCGGGCGGCAGCCTGCTGTTCGTGCGTGCCGTCTCCAGATCGACACGCTTCTTCTCGAAGTAGTCGAGGATCTGCTCCAGCGACCACTCGCCGCGGCGGATCGACTTGAGCATCTCGCGGTTGCGTTGGAGGTCGAGGTCGCCCTCCAGCAACAGTTGCTCCGCTTCGTTCAATAATCGAACGATGTGATAGGCGAATTTGACATCCATGCCGAACTTCTCGCGGACGGCGGCCCGCTTGCTGCCCGGCTCGGGCTCCTTGGTCCGCATCTTGTGGACCTGGGCGTAGGCGTAGCCCTTGAAGCGGTCGCAGATGCCCTGGTGCAGGAACAGCTTGCGGTTCTCACGCAGGAGCTGCCCGACGCGCGTCGCGTGCAGGACGCACGTCTCCGGCGTGAACAGGCTGTCGATCATGTTCGGATTGCACTCCATGCACAGCTGCACGTACTTGACGATGGAGTAGACCTGCAGGTCGTACTCGCGGCCCTTGCCGCCGGCGGCGGACGTGTCCTTGACGTGGTGCTCCTGCCACACGCCGAAGTGGCCGCGCGGCACCCCCTCCTTGTAGGCGCCGAAGCCCCAGACGTGGCCCGCCAGGTGCGGGAACACCACCTCGCGTGGCGGGATGCAGAAGCCGTACAGGTCGATGTCCGACGCCTGCTCGGGGCCCGTCGTGTCGGCCACGCCGTAGGCCGTCGATCCCATGATGGTGAGGTAATGAATGTTGTCGGCCAGCCACGCCGGGGGGTGGATGAGCCTCTGGGCCACGAGGTGCTGCACGAGGTTCATATCGCGTACTCCTGGCCGGCGAAGATCTGCTCGGCCGTGGCGCCGTCGGCGGCGGGGCTGACGTTCGAGAAGGCGAAGGCGGTGCGGGCGGACCGAAATGGTGAGCGCGCCAGCGGCAGCAGGCCACCGGCACGCAGGCCACCCGGCTCGGGCGTCAGGGTCAACTTGTGCAAACGGGCCAGCCCCGGCCAGCCCGCCAGCCAGCGGACCGCCCCCGTGCCGACCTCCCCCGTGAGGGTCAACTCGCGCATCTTGCGGTGAGCGCCGATCCAGCGGCCCAGGTCGTCCGCGGAGGTGCCACGCGGCACGGAGAAGGTCAGACGCTCCAGATTCACACACGCGGCCAGGCCGTCGAGGTGGGCGGGCCGGGCGGCGGACAGGTGGGTGATCGCACGCCAGCGGGCGGCCCACCCCGGCGTGAACAGGTGGAGCAGGCTCAACGCCGTGAGGCCCCGGCCCGTGACGTGCCACTCCTCCAACCTCCGCAGGCGCCGCGAACGCAGGAGGCTCACGGCGGCCGCGTCGGTGGCGGTGCCCCGGGCGGCCAGCGAACGCAGGTTGCGCAGGCCCTTCGTCCGGGCGATCAGGGCCGCGAGGTCGGCGGTGAGCGTGTAACCGAGGTCGAGCCGGCGCAGGCGGCCGAGGTGGGGCGAGAAGAAGAGAGCGTCCGGCGTCCCCCACGGCGCGCCCCCCGAGAGGACCTCCAGGCCGGAGGTGTTCGCCAACGCCGGCGCGTAGGCGAGCCGTGGGGCGAGCGCCGGCGGGATTGCCAGGACGCGCACGGCGTGCCGCGACAGCAGGGGGAGCACGTCGGCCTCGCCCGCGTCCGGCGCGAATTCCAGCCGGCCGACGCCCGCCCCGGCGAACGACCACACGCGGAGCAGGTCCGACGCCGGGCCGAGCCAGCGGCGTCCGTGCAGATTGACGGCGTCGTTCGACCCCGGACAATCGGGACGGCGTGCCCAGGCGCGGACGTATTCGGCCCGCACGGCGTCGCCGTGGTCGTCGAGCCAGTCGGCGGCGACGAGGTGGGTCGTCAGGTCGTCGGGGTCGTCCCGCAACGCCTCCAGGATGCCTTCCCACATCGCTCCACCCCCTCCCCCAGATCGAGGCTGAGGGAGAGAGAGCGGGGAGGGGGGGCGGGTTCGCTGTCCGGATTCCGACCCGGCTCTCGATATACTACTTATCGTTCGTTCTCCACATCCGCCGCGCCAATCGACCCCGAGGCCGTCATGACCGGACAAGAGGCCAGGCTGGAGGAATTGCTTTCCGTCTGCGACCGCCTCCTTTCGGAGGGCAAGGGCTTCCGCCTGGAGGAGCTGTGCCGCGACGAGCCGTCCCTGTTGCCTGAGCTGCGCCGCCGGCTGGCCGCGGTCTGCCGCATGGACGCCCTGGCCCGAGGCGCGCCGGAGACGCACCAGCAGGAGATCGGCCTGGAGACCTCCGCCCAGGTGACGCCCGCGGGGCACACGATGTGGCCGGCGCAGCTCGCGCCGCCGGCGCCGGACCTGCTGTTCCTCCGCCCCCCGGAGGCCCCCGACGAGATCGGGCGGCTCGGCGACTTCCGCGTCCTGGGCGTGCTGGGCCGTGGCGGCATGGGCATCGTGCTGCGCGGCGAGGACACCGCGCTCGGCCGCGAGGTGGCGCTGAAGTGCATGAAGCCGGAGCTGGCGGCGGTCAAGGAGGCCCGCGAGCGCTTCCTGCGCGAGGCCAAGGCGGCGGCCCGCATCGATGACACCCACGTCGCCCCGATCCATCAGGTGAGCGAGGCGCGCGGCGTGCCGTTCCTCGTCATGCCGCTCCTCAAGGGCCGGCCCCTGTCGGCACGCCTCGACGAGCTGCGCCAGGCCGGCACGCGCATGCCCGTGGCCGAGGCGGTACGCATCGCCCGCGAGATGGCGCTGGGCCTGTCGGCGGCGCACGACCTGGGCATCATCCACCGCGACATCAAGCCGGCCAACGTCTGGCTCAAGGAGGGCGGCGGCGCCGTCCTCCTCGACTTCGGGCTGGCCAGCGTGCGCGGCGGGCAGGAGGGGCTGACGGTGACCGGACAGGTCATGGGCACGCCCTCCTACATGGCCCCCGAGCAGGCCGAGTGCGGCGAGATCGACGCGCGGGCCGACCTGTTCAGCCTCGGCTGCGTGCTCCACGAGATGCTCTCCGGGGAGAGGGCGTTCACCGGCCCGAGCGTCATGGCCATCCTGGCGATGCTGGCGTCGCACACCCCGCCGCTCATCACCACGGCGCCGCCCGCCCTCGCTTCCCTTGTCACGGACCTCCTCGCCAAGAAGCCTGCCGGCAGGCCCAGGTCCGCCGCCGAGGTGGTCGAGCGGCTGCGCCGCTTCGAGCAGGGCGAGCCGGGCCTGACGACCACCACCCCCTACCTGCGGCCCACGCCGAAAACGCCCCCGCCGCGTAAGCCCCCGCTGGTGGCGGCCGGTATCGCCGCGCTGGTGCTGGTCGCCGCCGGCGTCGGCTTCGCGCTCTTGCCGCGCGGCGGCAAGCCCCACGTCGAGCCGCGTGGGCCGAGCCTGCTGGGCATGCCGCGCGAGCTGCCTTCGTCCGAGCGTGTGCTGCGGCTTCCGCGCGAGATGGTGCCGCTGGGCGGGCGCCTGCAGGCACGCATGTGGGCGGAGGACGGGACGCGGGCCGCCGTGCTGCTCGGCGTCGATCCGGCGGCGGTGCCGGTGCGCGACGGCGACAAGGTCCGTATCGAGGCCGATCTCGACGAGCCCGCCCACGTCTACATCCTGTGGCTGGCCTCCGACGGCGGCATCATCCCGCTCTACCCGTGGAACCCGGGCGACGACATCATCGCCCCGAAGGCGGGGCCGGTGGCGAGCCCCGGCGCGGTCAGGCACGTCGCCACCCCCCCAGGCTACAAGGGCTGGCCGTGCGACGACTCCGACGGCCTGGAGACGGTGCTGGTGCTGGCGCGGCGCGACCCGCTGCCGGCGGGCATGAGCGTCGCCGCCCTCCTGGGGGAGGTGCCACGCAACCGCTACATCAACCCCAGGGAGAACACGATCCAGACCTACCGCGACGGCAAGCTCGTCAGCGAGAAGCCCAGCAACTGGGTGTCCGGCCCGCGTGGCATCAAGGGCAAGACGGCGGTGGCGCTGGACGACGCCCTGCTGGTGGCCGTCCAGCGGCTGGCGCCGCACTTCGAGCTGATCCAGGCCGTCCGGTTCGCGCACGTCAAGAAGTAGGGGACGATGACACGCAGCCTTTCTCTCTTCGCGTTGATGCTGGCAACGACCTTCGCCGCGGGGGCGGATTGGCCGCAGTGGATGGGGCCGAGCCGCGATGACGTGTGGCCGGAGGCGGGGATCATCGAGAAGTTCCCCGAGGGCGGGCCGGAGGTTCTGTGGCGGACGCCCGTCGGCGGGGGCTTCTCCGGCCCCGCCGTCGTCAAGGGCAAGGTGTACGTCACCGACTACGTCCGGTCCGACGGCGACGACAGGCCGAGCCCGACGAAGCGGAACAAGCTCAAGGGCAAGGAGCGCGTCCTGTGCCTCGACGCGAAGACCGGCAAGGAGGCCTGGAAGCACGAGTACGATTGCCCCTACGCCATCAGCTACCCCGCCGGGCCTCGCTGCACCCCGGCCGTGGCCGAAGGCAAGGTGTACGCCCTCGGCGCGATGGGCGACCTCCTCTGCCTCGACGCCGAGAAGGGCGGCGTGATCTGGTCGAAGAACCTGCCGGCGGCGTACAAGGCCCCGGTCCCCTTGTGGGGCTACGCAGGCCACCCCCTCGTGTACAAGAGCCTGCTCATCTGCACCGCCGGCGGCGCGGGCAGCGCCGTCGTGGCCCTCGACAGGGCCACGGGCAAGGAGGTGTGGAAGGCCCTCGACTCGCCCGAGATCGGCTACAGCCCGCCGACGCTCATCGAGGCGGGCGGCGTCGTCCAGCTCCTCATCTTCAACGGCAAGGGCCTCAACAGCCTCAACCCCGACGACGGTAAGCCCTACTGGTCCGAGCCGCTGCCCACCGCCTATTCGATGGCGATTATGTCGCCGGTCAAGGGCGGCGACTTCCTGTTCGCCGGCGGCCACAGCGGCCGGTCGGTGGGGCTGAAGCTCGACAGCGCGAAGCCCGCCGCGAAGAAGGCCTGGCAGGGGTCGCGTACCCTCGGCATGGGGCCGGTGAGCGGCACCCCGTTCGTCGAGGACGGCGTGGTCTACGGCATCGACGGCGACGGCACGTTCCGGGCCATGCGCATCGCCACGGGCGAACGCCTGTGGGGCACGTCGAAGCCGGTGACGGGGAAGGAGGGCGGCCGGGCGATCGAGGGCGCCACGTTCGTGACGAAGAACGGCAAACGCTTCTTCATCTTCGGCGAGAACGGCGACCTGGTGATCGCCCGCCTGACGGCGGAGAAGTACGACGAGGTGAGCCGCGCCAAGCTGCTCGACCCGGTGGGCGTCGGCCTGGGCCGCAAGGTGGTGTGGAGCCACCCGGCGTATGCCGACAGGTGCGTCTTCGCGCGGAACGACAAGGAGATCGTGTGCGCGTCGCTGGCGGGGAAGTAGACCCCACACCGGCCCCCTCTTGTTGAGCCAGTCGCGAGACACCCCATCCTCCGAATCCGGCGGTGAGCGACGCGCGGCGTGCGCGTCGCACCGCCCCCGTCCCATCCGTCCCACAGCCCGCCTCCCTCGCCCAACGCCTCGGCTTTGCGAGCCCCGAGTCTCCGCGTGCCGCTTGCATCCAGGCGAACATCGTCGCGGCGGCGACGGAGGGACGCGGCGGGGGATGTTGCCCTGCGAGGCGTATCGCCCAGGGTGGAGGTATTCACGCCCCGGCGGAATAGGGCCGGACGCGAGTCGGGGATTTTTTCGGTTCGTCGCGCATGCCATCTCGGACCGTGCTACGTTCAGTGTGGGTGCGGGATCGGCCCGCACCGGACCCCCTACGAAACGCCAAACCCGTCGCGAGGCGGGGACGGAAAGCCAACGGGCCTCGGACGCTGCCCCCCCGCAGCGAGAAACCGAGGTGGCTGGGTTGCCGAATAAGGGAAACCGATCACCATGCGTCCCGTCATCGTTTGCGCCGCCATCTCGGCGGTCTCGCTCGTCCTGGGCGGCGCCGCGCCCGTCGCCGCCGCCACCCCCGCCGCCATGCAGGTCAGCCGCGAGACCGCCCTCACGCGGGTCGTCGAGATGGCCTCCCCCGGCGTGGTGTCCCTGAAGGTCACCGTCGGCGGCGAGTACTCCTCCCGCACCGAGATGGGCACCGGCATCATCGTCGATGAGCGCGGCTTCGTCCTCACCAACCACCACGTCGTCGCCAACGCCGACACCCTGACCGCCACCCTCGAGGACGGCACGTCCCTGGAGGCCCGCGTCGAGTTCAAGGACGCCAGCAACGACCTCGCCATCCTCCGCCTCAAGACCTCCAAGAAGCTCAAGGCGCTCACCTTCGGCCCCTCGTCCGACATCAAGAAGGCCGAGACGGTCATCGTCATCGGCAACCCCCACGGCTACGACCAGACCGTGACCACGGGCATCGTGTCCGGCCTGGGCCGCCAGATCACCATGCCGACCGAGCACACCCTGACCGGCATCATCCAGACCAGCGCCGCCGTCAACCCCGGCAACTCGGGCGGCCCCATGCTCAACATCAACGGCGAGGTGATCGGCGTCGTCGTCGCCGTCCACAAGAAGGCCCAGAACATGGCCTTCGCCATCAATTCCGACACCGTCAAGGCCTGGCTGAAGAAGCACCTGTCCGCCGACCGCGTGTCCAAGGTGACGCACGGCCTGAAGACCAGCGAGACGATCTCGGCCCCGACCGGCGCCGGCCGCACCCGCGTGGTCGTCGAGGCGGCCTCCGCCGTGGCCTCCAGGTACACCATCAAGAAGGGCGACGTGATCGTGAAGGTCGGCTCGGTCGCGGTGCGGAATGCCTTCGACGTGGAGCGGGCCGTGTGGGGCCACAAGGCCGGCGAGCGCGTCGCGGTGAAGGTCCTCCGCGACGGCAAGGAGACCGACGTGCAGATGACGCTGGCCGAGGCCGCCAAGTAGTTGACAGCCAGTTGACAGCCAGTTGACAGCCGTCAACAGCCCAGTATCGGAAGACAACAGCCGGCCTCCCCATCACGGGGAGGCCGGCTGTTCTTACTGTTCCTGGCTGTCAACTGGCTGTCAACTGGCTGTGAACTGGCTGTCAGCCACCAAGAGCCGCAGCGGCATGCCGGTGAGAACGGCGGGCGGCGCGGGGGCGGGGGCCGGGGCCCAGGGGTCCCAGCCGAGGGCGTGGCGGTGCAGCTCGAGGAAGTGCATGTACATCCCGAGGTAGATGACCACCTGCCCGACGACACGCGGCGAGTGGCGCAGGGCCTTCCACAGGATCCCCCAGAAGAAGGACCGCGCCTTCGAGCCCTTGCTCCCGTAGTACCGCATCAGCCGGATGAAGACGGCGGCGTAGCTGAGGCGCATGCTCTCCGGGCGGAAGCGGTAGTTCTTGAAGCGTGAGAGGTTGCCCAGGAGCCGCTCGGCGAACGCCTCGGGCGAATACAGCCTCTGGAACAGCCACTCCAGCCCGCCCTTGAGCTGCCGGCCCGTCAGGTTCTTGGCGCGGAAGTTCGTGCGCCCGACGCCGCTCTCGTAGCGTGACGTGTCGTCGGCCTCCTCGGGTGGCAGCAGGCGGCCCTCGGCGGCGAGGCGGGCGTGCAGGGGCGTGCGCGGGACCGCCTCCAGGGCGTTGACCAGGACGATGGGGATCTGGGCGGCCTGCAGGAAGTCGTACTGCTCCTCGAAGATGCCCGGGTCGTCGCTGTCGAAGCCCACGATCATGCCGGCGGTCACGAACATGTTGTGCGCCTGGATCTTGTGGACCGCCTCCACGAGGTCGAGCTTGACGTTCTGCGTCTTGGCGGCCTCGGAGAGGCTGGACTTGCGCGGCGTCTCGATGCCGAGGAAGACCGCGAAGAAGTTGGCGTCGCGGAACAGGGCGAGCAGCTCGTCGTCGCGCACCATGTCCACGCTGGCCTGCGTGTAGAACGACATGGCCGACGGCTGTTTCGCGTTCCACTTGATAACGGCGCGGAGGAGGTCCTTGGCGTAGGCGCGGTTGCCGATGAAGTTGTCGTCGGCGAAGAACACCTTGCCCAGCCCCTTGTCGCGCCAGGCCTCGATCTCCTTGATCACCTGCTCGACGGGCTTGTAGCGCATCTTGCGGCCGTACATGACGATGATGTCGCAGAACTCGCAGGTGAACGGGCAGCCGCGGGTGCACTGCACGATGCCCTGCCCGTACTGGCGGCGCAACACGTCCAGCCGGGGCGGCGGCGAGTCCGGCAGGTGGATCTTCTCCTCCTGCTTGTAACTGTTCGAGTGGCGGCCCTCGGCGAACTCGGCGAGGAACCTCGGCCAGGTGTACTCGGCCTCGCCCTCGAAGAGGATGTCGCAGTGGGGCCGGCACTCCTCGGGGATGAGGTTGCACATCGGCCCGCCCATGACCACCAACTTGCCCTTGGCCCGGAATCGGTCGGCGAGGGCGAAGACGTGCGGCTTCTGGAACAGGTACCCGGTGATGCCGACGATGTCGGCGCCCGTGTTGAAGTCCACGCGCTCGCCGGCGCTCTCGTCGCAGAGGGTGACCTTGTACTCGGGCGGCGTGAGGGCGGCCAGGGTGAGCAGGCCGAGGGGCGGGTAGACGGCGGCGTAGGGCGTCAGCTCGATGAAGTGCTCCTGCCCCCAGTAGGAGGGGGGGAACTTGGGCTGGACGAGGTAGACGTGGCGGCGTGCGCCCGGCGCGGTCGGCTTCATGCGCGGCTCCAGAGGGGGCGGGGCCCGGGTGGCCCGCCGCCCTTCCATGGAGGGCCTACGCGGAGGGTCATCCATATCACAGTGTAGATAGTTGCGGGTACGATGACGACCAGGAGGCCCGGCGCGGGGGGATCAGGGGTGTGAGCGGCTCCTGGCTGCGGGCGAGCGGGGCCGCGTCAGCGACCCGAGTCACACAGCGTCAGCGGCTCTCGGACGACACGCGCTTCCACGAGCCAAAAAGCGAGAGCCGCTGACGCTCCACTCGGGGCGCTCACGCAGCCCCGCTCGCCCAAGATCCACTCACGCCACAAACCCGCGCCACGCCCGTCTCACTCCGTCCGGTACAGCACCATCACCGCCCACATGCCCAGTGACATCACCAGACACAATACCCCCGCGAACGCGCACAGGTGCGTCAGCACCCCGCTCCACGCGACGTGCCCCGCCTCCACGATCACCACCTTCGAAAAGTCCGTCGCCGGGTACTGCTGACGCAGGAAGTCCTGCGCCTTCTGCTCCAGGCTGGTGATCGCGTTGACCACCGCCCCCTGATACTCGTTCTTCGCCAGGGCCGCCGCCAGCCGCTCCTTGCCGCCGTCGCCCCCCTCGACGACGAGGATCACGCGGATGTCCTGCCCGCCCCCGGCCGCGGGCAGCAGCGGCGTGTAGTAGCGGACCTCTTCACGCGACATCTTGCCCGCGATGTGGTTCTTCGACTCGTGAACCAGCACCGCCGTGGCGCCCGCCCGCGCGCCCGTGACGATGACGTTGCGGTTCGAGCCGGGCCCCTTGTCGGCCAGCTCCGTCACGCTGATGGGCCGCGCCGGGCCGGACCAGCTCGAGAAGGCGCCGTTGTAGATGCCGACGGGGATCAGCACCCAGCCGAAGAACAGCACGAGCGGCACGCCGGGGTTGCGCACGACGTAGTTGGCGAGGCTGGTCAGTGCGCCGGCCCCACGCCGCGCCTCCGCCGAGGGGTCCTCCCACCCGGTGTCCTCACTCTCACGACGACGCGGCATGCGCTGGCGCGGCGGCGGCGGGGCGGGCTTCGGCGACTCCTCCTCCTCGGCGCGCACAGGCAGGATGCCGTCCTCGGCGGGCACCTTCAGGGGCTGGCCGCAGCCGGAGCATTTGACCGTCTTGCCGGCGTGCCGTGGCTCATAGCCCAGGACGCGGCCACATTCGCAAGCGAGCCGCCGCATGGGTCATTCCGTGTGGAAGAGGAGCATGATCAGCCACATCGCCAGCGTCAGCGCCATCAGCAGGATGCCGCCCAGGAAGAGCGTCATCACCAGGGCGCGGCTCCACGGCTCCACGCCCTCGTCCAGCAGGTACGCCTGCGCGAAGTCCACGCCGGGGTAGGCCTGCTTCAGGCGGTCCATCTTCTCGCCGCTGAACAGGTCCGACGCCCTGACGAGCAGGCCCTTGAAGTCGGGCTTTGACAGGATCGTGGCGAGCTGGTCGCGGCTGGCGTCCGACTTGATGATGATCGGATGATTGGGGCGGGCGGGGGCCGCCTTCCCGGCGGCGGGCAACAGCGGGACGAAGTGCTGCTCGGTCGTGGAGATGGCCCCGGAGCGGCGACTCTTCCACGTCGTCACGATGGTGTTGCGCATATTCTCCGGGGCGGGGACGGCGCCCGTGATGATGACGTGGCGGTTGCCGCCCGGGCCCTTCACCATCAGCTCCTCCATCCCGATCGTCTGCGGCGTCGAGGAGGCGTCGGACGACAACGCCCCCTGGAAGAGGGAGATGCCGAACATCGCCCCGCCGACGAGGAGGATGAGGAACGGCAGCCCCGCCTGCTGCACGAGGAAGTTGGCCAGGTGGTTCATCGGGCCCGGCTCCGGCCCGCGTCTCTTGCGTCGCGGGCTCTCGTCCCCCTCATCCTCGTCATCGTCGAAGTCATCCTCCATGCGCGGCACGCGCTCCACCGGGTCGTCCTCCGGCTCGGAGCGTTTGCGCTTCCTGGGGCGCGGCATCGGCTCGGGCTCGGGGTCGTCGAGCGGCCGCAGGGCGATCGGGGCGTCCTTCTCGGCGGGCACCTTGAGGGGCTGCCCGCAGCCGGAGCACTTGACCGTCTTGCCGGCGTGCCGCGCCTCGTAACCCAGGACGCGGCCGCACCCGCACTCCAGCCGGTTCATCGCCCCTTCTCCTCGATGCACCAGACGTGCCCCGCCCCGCGCAGGAGCAGCGTCTTGCCGACGGCGACGGGCGCGGCGTCGATCCCCTCACCGAGTTTGTTCGTCGCCAGGGTCTCGATCCCGTCCCCCTCCTTCAAGACGAGCGTCGTCCCGTCGCGGTCCGCCAGGTACACGCGCCCCCCGGCGATGAGCGGCGACGAGTACATCTGCCGCAGCCCCGGCAGACGCTTCCGGTCGATCACCGCCTTGCCCGACTTGATGTCGATGGTGCTGAGGGTCGGCTCGTTCGTCGAGGTGAACCACAGGCGGCCCTTCGACAGCGCCGGCGACGGGACGTAGGGCGTGCCACGGTCCAGCTTCCACAGCACCTCCGGCGGGTCGCTCAGCTTGATCGCGTAGCCGACGCTGCCCTTGTAGCCGGCCATGACGTAGGCGACTCCGTCGCGGACGATGGCCGAGGGGATGGCGTTCACCGTCAGGCCCGGCAGCGTCCACGCCTCCTTCCCCGTCTTCGTGTCGTAGGCGCGGACCTTCTTCGTCCCCGGCAACAGGACGAGCGTCCTGTCGCCCTGGCGGGCGAAGGCCGGCGTGGTCCAGTTGCTCGGCTCGTCGCGCGGCGCCTTCCACACGTCCTTGCCCGTGGCCACGTCGAGGCAGGCGAGGAACGAGTCGCCCTCGTGGTCGTGGGCGACGTAGAGGTTGCCGCCGTGCAGCGCCGGCGTGACCGCCTCGCCCCAACCCAGCCGCGTCTCCAGCTTGCCGAGGTCGCGCTCCCAGATCAGCTTGCCGTCGATGCCGAGACAGTAGGTGCCGAAGGAGCCGAACGAGGCGTAGACCCGCTTGCCGTCGGTGCAGGGCGAGCCGGCCGCGTAGGAGTGGGTGACGTGGTGCCCCTCGTGCGGGACGGCCTCACGCACCTGCTTGCGCCAGCGCTCCTTGCCGGTGGCGAGGTCGAGTGCGATGACGACGAAGCGATAGTAGGTGTTGGTCGGCCTCGTCATGCGCTTGTAGCGCGGCGAGTCGAGGTCGGCCCCCGCCGGCGGCTTCACCGGCGCCGGGATGTCCTCCGCCTTCGCCTCGGTGCCCGTGTCGATGGCCGTGGTCAGGATCACCAGCCCGCCCACCACGACGGGCGTCGAGGACCCCTTGCCCGGGATGGCGGCCTTCCACTTGACGTTGGTCTTCGCGTCCCACCTGATCGGCGGGTCGGCGCCGGGGGCGGTTCCGTCGCCGTTCGGCCCGCGCCATTGGGGCCAGTCGGCCGCGACGAGGGCGAGGGCGAGGAGGGGCAGGAGACGCATTCGGGTGCCTCACCGGAGCCGGGGGCGACGCTGTCAGTTTACCGGATCTTCCGGCGGCGGCCCGGTCAGCCCCGCGTAGAGGCAGAACAGGCCGGCGGCCAGCACGGCGGCGATGACCGGCCACGACGGCACCGCCGACAGGCCGACGTGGAACCAGTCGGCGTCGCCCGGCGGCGTGGGCGTCACCTCGCCCTCCGCCTTCTGTTGCGCCAGGCCGTGGGCCAGCTCGGCGTCGAACGCCGCCTTGAGGCCGGACGGCTCGGCGGGCGGCAGCGTCGCCTCGATGGCCGACTGCCGCCGCCGGCAGTGGGCCAGGAACGCCTCCGCATCGCCGGGGCAGTTGTGGGGGAGCGTGGCCGCCCGCTCGAAGGCCGTCCAGGCGATATAACGTTGCCCGGCGCGGAGCATGATCTCGCCGAGTGCGGCGGCGAGGTGGGGGTGCGGGCCGACCCCGCCGCGCCACAGCCCGACGATCCCGAGCGCCGGCTCATCGAACGGCACGGGCTCCTTGACGGAGGTGGCGGCGGCCTCGGCCATCGCGAAGCCCCAGCCGTCCTCGGAGCCGACGCGGGTGATCGCGTCTCGCGCTCGTTCGGGGGACTTCACCGATTCTGGGTCGGCGAGGTAACGGGCGGCGAGGTTGGCGGACGCCATCCGGTCCCGTGTTCGCCCGACGCCTGGCCGGACGAGCACCGTCGGGTGGCCGAGGATCTGGAGGTGCTCGCTGTCCAGCTTGTTGCCGACCATGTCGTACCGGGTGGCCATCTTCGGGTCGTGGCGCAGGGCGATCTGGTACTCGATCAGGGCGGCGAGCCACTTCTCGGCGCCGAAGGGCGACACCGGGCGGAGGTCGGCGGCGGCGCGGGCGTGGGTCAGGGCGTCACGCAGGGCGGCGTCCGACGGCTTGCCGGACGCGAGCAGCAGCGCGAGGCTGGCATGCGTGCGCGGGTCCGGCGGCCCGAGGGCCTCCTCGGCGGCCAGCTTGTCGGTGAGGACGCGGACGGCGCCGGCGGTGTCACCCCCGTGGTGCAGGCCGGCGGCGAGGTCGTCCATGAGGGCGAAGCGGCGTGCGGCAGGGAGTGCGCCCTTGAGTCCCGCCCTGGCGCTCTTGCCGCGTTCGATGAAGTAAGCCGAGGCGTGACGCGAATATCGCTCGTGGATCACGTCATGGATCATGGAGAACCGGAGCGACAGGACGCCCTCGCGTCTCGGGACGACGTGCGGGTACGGCAGCGTCTCGCCCGCCGGGGCGGCGTCCCAAAACCCCGACAGGTAGGCGATCAGCAGGCCGACGCCGGCGCCGGCGCCGGCGAAGCCGAGCGGGCGCGTCGTGCTGCGGCCACGGAAGTAGGCGATGCACACGCCGCCGAAGAGGGAGATGAGGCCGACGGCGACGGCGGCGACGGCGGCGGCCGGTCCGAGGAGTGGCGGCGCGGGCGGAGGCTGGGTGAGGTAGGCGGCGCGGACGAGGCGTTCCTGCTCGGCCTCGCCATCGGCCCAGGGGGCGGCGGGGGAGAGGGCGGCCAGGAGGAGGGTGGCGCGGAGCATGGGTGTCAGGCCGGGTCGGGGCCGAGGACGATGCGGGTGAGGATGCCGAAGATCTTGCGGACGTGCTCGATGGGGTACTCCGTCGTGTCGATGGTGGCGCGGCTGCCGGCGAGCTGGAGGAATCGCCACTGAGTTCCGCTGGTGACCACGCCGTGGAGGGGTGAGATGGTGAGGGAGCGCCTCTCGTTGAAGCGCCAGGCGGCGACGAGCTCGGCGAGGCACTGGGGGATGCCGCCGACGATGCTCTCCGCCTTCGCCTCGACGATGACGCAGACGGGGGCGGTGACGGAGATCTGCACGGGGTCACGGGTGAAGAGGTAGTCGCAGCGCCCCTTCAGGCCCGCCGCCTCATCCACGTTGAAGTCGATGCCTGTGAAGTACGAGACGCGGGCGCGGTGGAGGAACTTCAGCTCCACGAGGATGGGGGAGATGAGCATCTCCGAACGCGCCTTCTCGTTCGCGAGGTCGAGGACCAGCGGCAGGTTGCGGGTGAGGAGCGCCCCGAGGCCCCCCGGCAGATCCAGCTCGGGGACGGAGGCGTGCAGATCCTCGCGGGCCACGGTGAGGCCGAAGTCGTCTTGCAGCTCCTCCATCGTGAAGTCGGCGTAGGCCATGACCCCGATTCTCCTTGCTCCCCCTCCGCGTCCTGTCGTAGTATATCAGAGTCATCCCGCCATCCGCCTCCCTCCCGCGGAGACCCCCGCCATGCCTCATGGCTGCCCCGACGCCCGCCGCCTCTCCCGCCGCGGCTTCCTCCAGATCGGCGGCATAGGCGCCGGCCTCGGCCTCGCCGGGCTGCTCCGCCACGAGGCGCACGCCGCCAGCGCCGGCAAGTCCTCACGCGAGCCGTCTGTCATCATCCTGTGGATGCGTGGCGGGCCGTCGCACATCGACATGTGGGACCCCAAGCCCGACGCACCCGCCGAGTACAGGGGCGAGTTCGGCACTGCACGCACCAGCGTCCCCGGCATCACCCTCTCGGACATGCTCCCTATGTGCGGCAAGGTGCAGCACAAGTGGTCCATCGTCCGCAGCCTCACCCACGGCGACGCCGGCCACTCCACCGGCGACCAGATCTGCTTCACCGGCTACCCGCCCGGCCCCGCCCCCGACGAGAACAGCTACCCCTCCTGCGGCTCCATCGTCAGCCGCCAGCTCGGCCACAAGTCGCCGCACCTGCCCGCCTACGTCATGATCCCGCGCATGGTGCCCGGCACCGGGTCGGCGTACCTCGGCGTGGCCCACAAGCCGTTCGAGACGCAGGCCGACCCGGCCAACCGCGGCCCCTTCCGCGTGCCCAACTTCACCCTCGCCGAGGGCGTGACCCTTGACAAGGTCGCCGACCGCAAGGCTCTGTTGACCAGGTTCGACACCATGCGCCGCGACGCCGACGCGACTGGCCAGCTCGACGCCATCGACAAGTTCGGCAAGCGGGCGTGGGACATCCTCACGTCGAAGGCCGCCCGCGACGCCTTCGACCTCGACCGGGAGCCGGAGCGCCTGCGCGAGCGGTACGGCTTCATGGAGGCGTTCGACCCCAAGGCCGCCGACCGCTGCGGCTCCCCCGCCTGGAGCCAGCGCATCCTCCTGGCCCGCCGCCTCGTCGAGGCCGGCGTGCGCCTCGTCACCGTCGATCTGCGCTGGTGGGACACGCACGTCAAGGGCTTCGAGTCACTGAAGCTCGGCTTCCTGCCGCGCTTCGACCGCGCGTATTCCGCCCTCATCGACGACCTTGACGCGCGCGGCCTGCTGGAGTCCACGCTCGTGGTGGCGTGGGGCGAGTTCGGCCGGACGCCGCGGGTGAACGCCCAGGCGGGCCGCGACCATTACCCGAACGTCTTCAGCGCCGCCCTGGCCGGCGGCCCGGTGAAGGGCGGGCGCGTAATCGGCTCCAGCGACGAGAAGGGCGCGTTGCCGAAGGCCGACCCGAAGCCGCCGCAGGACGTGCTGGCGACGATCTACGCGCACCTGGGCATCGACACCGAGGCGAACTACCTGAACAACGGCCGGCCCGTGCCGGTGCTGCCGTTCGGAAAGCCGCTGGTGTTCTGAGCGCCAGGAGGGGGCGATGTTGACGCGGGCGCACCGGCAGGAGGCGTTGTCCCGTGCGTACATCCAGGCCGTCGCCGGCGCGTGCGGGCTGTCGTGCAGTTTTCGTGACTTCGATTACGGGATCGACACGACGCTGCACGTCATCCGAGAGGTCGAAGAGCGCCTCGAAGAGACCGGCCATTCCCTCGACATCCAGGCGAAATCCACGACGGCCGCGGCCATCGGCCCCACCGAGATCGTGTACGATATGGAGTTGGACGCCTATCGCCTGCTCCGGGCCAGTACGCCGTTCACGCCGCGCATCCTCGTCCTGCTCGTCATGCCGAATGACGAGAAGGCGTGGTTGGATCACGACGAGGAGCGCTTGACACTTCGGCGGTGTGCCTACTGGCTGTCCCTTCGAGGCAGGCCCGAGACCAGGAACAGGAAGTCGGTGCGGATCACTATCCCGTGCTCGAACGTGTTCTCGCCCGCCGAGCTGAGCCGGCTGATGGAGAAAGTCGTGAAGAGGGAGCCGCTATGAAACGTGAGCCGAGCAGGCGTTCGCCCTGGATTGACTCCCGCATCGAGCTAGTGAGGCTGCCCCACATCCGTGCCTACTTGCAGAGGCGCGGCTGGGAGGAGAGGCCACCCATTCATCCCGGCGTTCTCGTTTTCCGGTGTCCCATCAACGACGACGAGGGTCAGCCATTTGATCGAGTCTTCCCCGCCAGCGACTTGGTGGACGATTTCCTCCTTCGGCTGGAGAGCCTGATCGGCACCGTGGCCTCCATCGAGAAGCGGCCCGCCACCGAGGTCATCACCGACATGCTCGCCGGCCCCTCCTTGAACGGCCCCACACGCCCCCACGCCCAGGGGGCGGACGCCGCCGCATCGTAGCCATCACGCCTCGCAGGGAACGACACGGCCCCGCCGATGCGACGCATCGGCGGGGCCGTATCGTTCACACTCGGCCGCACGTCACGGCTCGACGACGCCGTCGATGTCGCGGATGACGATGGCGGTCCGCGTCACCAGCACGCCGCCCTCGACGCGCGCCACCGCCGTGAAGCCCTTGAACGCCTTGAAGATCGACAGCGCCGTGTTGATCTCCTTGGCCACACGCGCCGCCTCGATCTTCGCCTTCTTCAGCGCCTCCTCGTCGTCCGCCGGCACGATGGTCGCCGCCCCGACGATCCGCTCCACCCACGGCGACACCGTGTCCACCACGCCCACCCAGTCGAGCAGGGACACCGCCAGCACGTCGCCCTTGAACGACAACGCCGGGTCGCGGAACTTGAGCGGCGTCGGCTTCATCATCCGCGCCGCGTGCGCCTTCGACAGTGCCAGCACCAGGGCGTTCTTGCCCACGCCCGCCGTCGGCTGGAATTGCTTGTCCAGCCCCGTCTCGGGCAGCTCCCACCAGTACAGGGGGCCGGCGTCCGACTTCTCTGTCTTCGGCTCCGGGATGCTGAACTCGGGGATGTTGTCCTTGTCCGGGGACGACTCGCGGATGGCCGCGTACAGGTCGTTGAAGGCCAGCCGGTAGCCCTTCATCGCCTCGGTGAACTTGGCCGCGTCGCTGATCCCGACCAGCACGCCCAGCTCGGGTAGCGGCATGTCGCGATCCAGCTTCAGCTCCTTGACCCACGCCTTGCTCTTCCACTTGGCGTCGATCACGAATCCCACCCCGCCCTGCTTCATCGCCGGGATCAGCGTCTTCGTCGTGATGTCCTCCAGCTTCTGAAGGCGCGGGAGGACATTCTTCATCGCCTTCTTGTACTGGTCGGCCATGTCATTATCGACGAAGTCGAGGAAGAAGCTCTCGGCGTGCCCGTACCCCTTCTTCGCCCACTTCACCGCCGTCGCGAAGTACCCGCCGTCGACGGTGAAGCCGCCCGCCGCCGCGAACAGCGGGCTGCCGCCGAGGTGCGGGATCAGGCCCAGCTTCACCTTCGCGAGTTTCGCGTGGCTGCCGTAGTCGTAGCCCATCTGCTCGAAGCCGTAGTCCGTCAGCAGGACGTAGCCGGCCTGGGCGCCCGGCTTGTAACCCATGTCCTTCAGGTCGGACGCCAGCTCGTCGATGTCGGCGGAGTACGCCTTCTTGCGCGCCTCCGGCAGGGCCGAGTTGTTGAGGGTCTCCTTCAGCTTCTTCGCCATCGCGATGTAGTCGGTCTTCGCCCCGGAGTACGCCTCCAGCAGAGCCTGACTCGTGTAGCCGACCGACACGAACTTCTTGTCGGCCGCGTCGATGATGGGCTGCATCTCGGGGCGGTCCATGAGCTTCTTGGCGTCGCCGCCGAGACGCTCGGCCTCGGACGACTTCTCGCCGACGGACAGCAGCAGGTACTCGCCACGCACGCCGAGGGTGACGGTGAGTTTCAGCTTCTTCAGGTGGGCGATCAGGGGGTCGAACTCGCCCTTGTTGCGCTCGAAGTCGCTCAGGTCGGCAGTGTCCCAGGGGAGCTGGCTGCCCTCGAATTCGACCATGACGAGCTTCCCGTCCTTGGTCTTCTTCGACTTGACGCGGTCCTTGAGCGGCTCGAAGACGGCCTCCAGACCGCCGAGGATCTTCTCCAGGCGGGCGAGCTGGGCCTCGGCCTTGGCCGGGGTCTTGAGGCGGAAGCCGATGACGAGGTCGGGGACCTGGATCAGCTCCTTGTTCTTGAGGAAGGCGTTGAGGAAGGCACGCGGCTGGGCGCGGGCGGGGTCGGTGCCGGAGAGGATCTCCTCCAGCATGCCGACGCTGGCGGCGTTGCTGTACACCTGGAACAGCCCGAAGAACGTCACCCAGCTCTTCCCGCCGAGGAGGAACACCTCGTCGCTGACGGCCTCGGTCAGCACCTCCACCAGCTCCTTGTTGTCCTTGTTCTTCATGAAGCCCTCGACGGCGTCGAGGGGCCCGCCCTTCTCCTTGGCCTTGGACATGGCCTCGGCGTACAGCTTCTTGATGGAGGGGACCTCGCGCAGGGCCTTGTAGGCCTTGCTGTTGTAGAAGAGGTCGATCTGCTCCTTGAGGCGCAGCGACGAGGTGTAGAAGGCGGCGTCGGCGGGGATCAGGGGCAGCGACGTGTCCTTGCGCACGTCGGCGCCGCGGACGGTGGACGCGGCGCACAGGGCCGCCAGCAGCAGGGCGATGGGTGCGTATCGGCGGGCCAGCATGCGGCTACTCCCTAGGTTCGGCCGGTCGAATCCCGGCCATTCTAGGCGGAGTACCCCCTCCGGGCGAGGAGGGTTTCACCGGTGAGTAGCTGACAACCAGCGAAAACAAGAACAGCCGGCCCTCTTCGCATGGGGAGGCCGGCTGTTGTCTTCTTGAAGCTGGCTGTTGCTGGCTGTTGCTGGCTGTCAGCTATTCGTAGGGCACGACGAGCAGGGTGCCGTAGGGGATGCGGTCGGGGGCCATGAGGCGGTCGCGGTTGGCTCGGAAGAGGAACGACACGCGGCCGGCGTCGCCGTAGTAGCGGACGGCGATGCTGGTGAGGGTCTCGCCGTCCTCGACGCGGTGGACGCGGCCCGCCGGCACGGACGGGACGCCGGGGATGGGCGGCTTGACCGCCCCCGCGGTGACCCCGGGCAGATTGGGGGCCGGCAGGCTGTTGCTGCCGGCGGCGCCGTCCTTGCGGAAGAAGAGGACGGCGATGAGGATGACGGCCCCCGCCCCGACCACCAGCCCCCAGCGAGCGTCTTTCGGCATGGCTAGGCCCTCCTCGGAACCTTCTCCGATTGTCGCCGATCCGGGCCGGCGTTCCAGAGCAGGTTCCGGCAGCGGTGGGGGAATCTGGCGTGGGCGCCCTCCCCGGCGCAAGGCGCGGCAACGCGGCTACATCCGCACTCCCCGGCACGACCGTCAGGGACAACGGGCCCACGAACGACACACGGGAGGGCGAGGCGTCTCGCCCTCCCGTGGCCGGCACGGCCCATCAGGGCCGCTCGATGTACACGTCCACCTGCTGCCCGACGAACAGCCGGCCCGCGCCCGGATCGACGGGGGGGCTGCCGAAGGCCCCCACATCGACACGATAAATCACCTGGAGCACCCGCGTATCGACACGTTCGGTGTTGTCGCCGGTCAGCGACTTCTTCGGCACGACGAACGGCTCGACACGCACGAACGTCAGTTTGAACTCGCGCCTCGTGTCGCCGCGCAGCATCGCCCGCGCCGGGGCGGACTCCGAGAAGCGCGGGATGTCGTGCTCGTCGATGTCGGCGCGGACGTGCAGCGGGTCGGTGTTGCCCAACACGACCAGCGCCTTGCCCCCCTGCGCCGACACCGCCTCGCCCTGGCGCACGTTGACCTGCAACACCTGACCGGCCATCGGCGCCTCCACGGTCAGACGCTCCCACTCCGTCTCGGCCTGATCCCACTGGGCGCGTGCGTGGTCAACCGCCGCCTCGGCCATCGCCACGTCGGGCCGCCACGCCCCGGCCCGCATCAGCCTCAGATCGGCCTCGGCCTTGCGCATCTGCTCGGCGGCCATCCGCACGGCGAACTCCGCACGCGAACGCTCCTCGTCGCTGGCCGCCCGCGCCCCGGACAGCCGCCGCAGACGCCGCAGCACGTCTTCGCGGTCGTTGAGGTTGGCGCGGGCCTCCGAGACGCGCGCCTCCAGCGCCGGCAGCTCCTCGGGCCGGGGCATCATCTCCAGCTTGATGAGCTGGGCCTTCGCCGACCGCAGGGCGGCCCGGCGGGCGTGCCACTCCGCCCGCGCCGCCCTGTCATCGAGGCGGAACAGCGGGGCGCCCTCCCCCACCCTGTCGCCCACCTTGACGCACACCTCCTTGACCACGCCCGACAGGTGGCTCCCCAGGCTGACGACCTCCGTGTTCGGCTCGACGATGCCCGCGGCGGCGACGCCCTTGCCGTACGGCGACCGCGCCGGCGCCGCCGGCGGGTCCAGCTTCGGCGGCGTCTGCTGCGCCTTCACGACGTGGATGACCGCGAACCCCAACGCGGCCAGGGCGATCACCGGCAGCCCGTAGGTCTTGAACATGGCTCACTCCCTCCTCATGAATGGGGCTGATCGGGCCGATAGGGCGTATCCCGGACCTCCTCGATCAGGCCGTCGCTCATCGACACGATGCGGCCGCCGAAGTGGTAGACGCGGCTGTCGTGCGTGACGACGATCACCGCCCGGCCCGGCTGGACCGCCACCTCGCGGATCAGCCCCATCACCGTCTGGCCCGAGTGGGCGTCGAGCGCCGCCGTCGGCTCGTCACACACCAGCAGGCGCGGCTCGTGGATCAGCGCCCGCGCGATGGCGACACGCTGCTGCTGCCCGCCCGAGAGCTGCGACGGCAGGGACTCCGTCTTGCCTGCCAGGCCGACCCTGGCGAGCATCTCGCGGGCCTTCTCGACCGCCTTCGCCCGGTTCCAGTTGGCGATGAGCAGCGGGACGGCGGCGTTCTCGGCGGCGGTCAGCGCCGGCAGCAGGTTGTACTGCTGGAAGACGAAGCCGATGTTCTTCCCGCGGAAGTTCACCAGCCCCGACCCGCGCATCCGCGAGAGCGGCTCCCCCAGCACCTCGACCTCGCCGGACGTGGCGTCGAGCAGGCCGGCGATGATCGAGATCAGCGTCGTCTTCCCGCAGCCCGAGGGGCCGACGAGCAGGGCCAGCTCGCCGTAGGGCAGGTCGAGGTCGATCCCCCGCAGCGCCTGCACGCGCGTCTCGCCGGCGCCGAACTCCTTCGTCACGCCGCGGCAGGCGATGGCGGCCTCCGTCGCGATGGCAGTCATATGATCCCTCCCCGCGCTCCGCTGCGCGTCGCGGATACCCACGATCACTTGAACACGGCGGCGGGCTCCAGCACCAGCACCGTGCGGATGCTGATCAGCGCCGACAGCGTGACGATCAGGGCCACCGCCACGCCCACGCCGAGCATCACCTCCGGGAACATGCCCAGGCCGGCCAGGTGCGTGATGTGGGCGGTGGACTCGAAGAACAGCGCCGTCAGACCCATTCCTAGCGCGTAGCCGATGGAGCCGACCACCGCCCCTTGAAGCAGGATCATGCCGACGAGGCGCCAGTTGTTGACGCCCATCGCCTTGAGGGCGCCGAACTGCTTGAGGTTCTCCAGTGTGAACAGGTAGAACGTCTGCCCCGTCACCGCCATGCCGACGATGAACCCCAGCGCGATGGTGATGCCGAAGTTCACCGGGATGCCCGTCGAGCCGAGGAAGTAGTGGATCGTCTTCCAGAAGAACTGGTCGCGCGTCAGGGCCATCAGGCCGGTCCGCGCCTCGATGCGTTGGCACACCTCCTCGGCGTCGTGCCCAGGCGCCGGTTTGGCGAGGACGAAGTTCATCAGGCTGCGCTCACGCGGGACGAAGCGTGCCGCCTCGCTGAACTTCGTGTACACCACCGGCAGCGTCGTGAACGGCGCCGACGCCTTGCACACCCCCACCAGCACCGCCCGGCGGTCGTTCATCTCGAAGACACGCCCGATCTCGATGGGCTTGCCCGGCCACATGTACTGGTGCCCCGCCTTGTCCACGATGACGGCGTCCGGCTGGCGCAGGTCGGCCAGGGAGCCGGCGATCATTTCCGCCGGGGCGCCGGCGAGGGTGGCGTCGTCCAGCCCGAAAAGGACCACGTTGCGGAAGTTGCCGTCCGCCAGACGCGCCCGCACCTGGCCCTTGTACAGCCGCACGGCCCACTCGACGCCCTCGACGCCGCGGACACGCTGCAGGTCGGTCTCGGGCAGGCCGGGCACCTCGTCGATGTAGCGCGTCTGGGCGTCCATGACCCACAGCTCGGCGTCGCGCACGTCGAGGATCTGCGACGCCGTCCGCCGCATGATGCCGGAGAAGATGCTGATCTGCTGGGCCATCAGCAGCGTGGCGAAGCTGATGCCGAAGATGATGCCCAGGTACTTGGCCCTGTCGCCCATGAGCATCTTGATTGCCACCCACCCCATCACGCGCCCCCCTTCTTCGGGTAGTGCCGCAGGGCGGCCAGCGAGAAGCGGAAGATGTGGTCCGCCAGCGCCTCCGACGCCTGCCGCGTCTTCCCCTGGGCGGCGAGGAGGAAGCCGATGACGTGGCGGCAATGGTGGTTGTGCAGCACCTGGCCCAGGATGCTGCCGGACATCAGGTCGAGCCGGTCGTCGGGCGTCCCGCGCGGGGCCAGCTCCGCGACGATGCCCTTGAGCATCTCGAACGTCGGGCGGATGAAATGGCGGACCAGCTCCTCGCAGGCGCCCGCCCGCGGCTCGCCGATCTCGCGGTGGATGAGCGTGCGCTGCCAGGACGGGCCGTCCTCGGCTAGCACGCGCCGGACGAACGCCGCGATGAACAGGCGCAGGCGCTCCTCCGCCGACGTGCCCGGCCCGAAGACGGGCAGCGGCGCGAAGCAGGCGACCCGCTCCGCCGCGTGACGCACCGCCTCGAAGTACAGCCCCTCCTTGCCGTCGAAGTGGTAGTTCACCGAGGCCAGGTTGCAGCCCGCCTTCGCGATGATGTCACGCACCGTGACCGCGTCGAAGCCGCGCTCCGCGAAGAGCGGCCCCGCCGCCTCCAGGATCCGCTGCCGTGTCGTGTCGTCGCCCGCCATCGCGGCCTCCTGATACGGCTGTTTCAAACAACCGTTCAAAACAAGTGTATCATCGGCCTGTCCGGCGTCAAGGGGTGAATCCGAAGAAGGGAGAAGAAAGGGTCTGGCGGGAAACCGCCCGGCGCGGAATAATGAGATGGGGGCGGCGGAGGACGGGCCGCCCGTGCGTTGGTGAGAATCGGGTGATAATCCGCTGAAGGGCTGGCGAAACGGACGTGCCGGCCGTCTAATCCTGGGTGGGGTGACCCCGCCCGCCTTCCCGAAGAGACACATCCCGAGAGGCAGCAATGGTCGCGCGGAGCGTGTGCGCGTTGGTGGTGCTGGCCGGCGTGGCCCTGGGGGCGGCGCCGCCGCCCGCCCCGAGCTACGTCAAGCGGCTGGCGGTCTTCGACAAGAAGGCCCCGGCGGGGCCTGCCGACCTGAAGATCATTCAGGAGGAGGCCAAGATCGTCCTCAAGCGGGCCATCCCGGCGACGGTGGGCCTGCGCATCGGCGGCTCGGCCGGCAGCGGCGTCATCATCAGCCCCGACGGCGTCATCCTGACCGCCGGCCACGTGTCCGGCAGGCCCGGCCAGGACTGCGACATCTTCCTGGCCGACGGCACGACGGTGAAGGGCAAGACCCTCGGGCGGAACACACGCATCGACTCGGGCATGATCAAGATCACGACGAAACGCAAGGACGGCTACCCGTTCATCGAGATGGGCAAGTCGGACAAGGTCGATCCCGGCAAGTGGTGCATCGCCGTCGGCCACCCGCGCGGCTTCATGCCTGGGCGGGCCCCGGTGGTCCGTGTCGGCCGCGTGGTGTTCGCGAACGAGTTCGTGATCCGCACGGACTGCGCCCTGGTGGGCGGTGACTCGGGCGGGCCGCTGTTCGACTTCAACGGCCGGCTCCTCGGCATCCACAGCCGGATCAACGAGGCGATGGAGATGAACTTCCACGTCCCCGTGAACACCTACCATGAGACCTATGACCGGCTGGCGAAGGGCGAGAGCATCGGGCGCGGGCCGTTCGGCGACCCGCCCCCGGCCCGTCCGACGGCGTACATGGGCGTGATGTTCAACCCGGAGAAGAACGACCTGGTGATCGACGAGGTCCCCGACGACACCCCGGCCAGCAAGGCCGGCGTGAAGGCCGGCGACGTGATCACCGGCATCGACGGGGTGAAGCTCAAGGAGCGCCCCGCCCTGTTCGACGAGATGCGGAAGAAGAAGGTCGGCGACACGATCGCCCTGACGGTCAGCCGCGACGGCAAGGAGATGAAGTTCTCGATCAAGCTGGAAGCGCGTCCCACGGAATGACACCCCCACACAGCGGAGCGTAGACGAACATGACCGGACGGGCGTGGAATGGTTGGGTGGTGGCCCTGGCGGCCCTGGGGGCCCTGGCGCAGGGCGTCTACGGGCAGGCCCCCGTGCTGCGGCGCAGCCCCGAGATGATCGCCGCCTTCAAGGAGGTGGTGGCCGGGCCGTCGGCCAGCACCGTCCGCGTGACCGCGGACGGCGCGGACGCGGCGTTGGGCGCCGTCGTGGGCGCCGACGGGTGGGTGGTGACCAAGGCGAGCCTGCTCAAGGGCAAGCTGGCGTGCAAGCTCAAGGACGGGCGGACGCTCGACGCCAAGTACGTCGGCCTCGAGGTGAAGCACGACCTGGCGCTCCTGAAGGTCGAGGCCACGGGCCTGCGTCCGGTGCAGTGGGCCGACAGCAAGGAGGCCGAGGTCGGCGACTGGGTGGCCGCCCCCACGAACGGCGCGGACGCCGCCGCGGTCGGCGTCGTGGGCGTGGCCAAGCGCAAACCCAAGCTCGGCGAGTACCTGTCGGAGCCGGCGCCCAAGGGGAGCGGCTACCTGGGCGTGTACCTGCGTGACGCCGACAGCGGGGCGGCGGCGGTCGGGCAGCTCGAGCCCGCCGGACCGGCGGCGCGGGCCGGCCTCAAGGTGGGCGACGTGGTGCTGGAGGTCGAGGGCCGCAAGGTCCAGAACACCCAGAAGCTGATCGCCGCCATCCAGGCGTTCAAGGCCGGCGCGTCGGTGAAGCTCCTCATCAAGCGTGGCGACGACGAGATCGAGAAGACGATCAAGCTGGGCGAGCGGCCCCTGGACCGGACCGACTTCCAGAACCGGATGGGCAGCGAGCTGAGCAAGGTGCGCGCGGGCTTCCCGCAGATCGTGCAGACCGACCTGATCCTCAAGCCCAAGGACTGCGGCGGGCCGCTGGTGACCCTGGACGGCAAGACGGTCGGCATCAACATCGCGCGGGCGGGGCGTACGGAGAGCTACGTCATCCCGGCGGAGGACGTGCAGGCCCTGCTGCCGGAGATGAAGGCCGGCAAGCGTCCGCCGCCGAAGGAGAACGACCCGGCGGCCCTGGCGAAGATTCAGGACGACCTGGAGGCGGCGAAGACGGCGCTGACGGTGGCCGAGAAGGCGCTGGAGAAGGCGCGGTCGGCAGGCGACCGGGCGAAGATGCGCATGCTGCGCGCCGAGGTGACGGAGCAGAAGGAGAAGGTCGCGGAGCTGCAGAAGCGGCTGGACGCGGCCAAGGTCACGGAGCCGACGAAGGAATAAGGCCCCGCCTCTCCGGGGCAGGACGGGCCGGCGGCTCTCACCGCCGGCCCGTTCTCTTTTCTCTTTACCTGTCGGCCGGGGTAGCCGCGACGCGCCGCGGAGCGCTCTGCCGTCACCCTACTCCTTCACCCCCAGCCTGTGTGCGTCCGCGTGCAGCGCGTCGTAGAGGACGCGGTAGTGTTTCATCCCGTCGGGTAGGCACGGGGCGAAGCGGAGCTTCTTCTCGCGGAAGAGCCGCGCCAGCTCCGCGGCGGAGCGTGGTTTGGTGTTCACGTCCTCGGCGAGCGCGAGCAGCTCGCCGGCCTTCGGGTCGGCCAGCACGGGGAGGGACGCCTTCACGATGTTGAGGAAGCGGCGGGCCTCGATGAACTGTCCGGGCGACACGTCTTCGACGTGGGCCTCGACGTGGGCGAGCATCGCCTTGTGGACGGCGGCCAGGGCCTTGCGCGTCTCGTCGGCGACCTTGCCCTTGCCGGCCTCCTTGACCGCCTGCCGCGCCAGCGCCTGGAAACGCTTGACGCCTTCCTTCTCGGGCACCTCCTTGAGGAGGTCGGGCCAGGCGATCTTGTCGGCGCGGAGCAGGAGCAGCGTCCCGCCGGGGCCGTCGGCGCCGCCGACGCGGGCGATGTTGATCGCGGCGAGCGTCGCGACGGCGAGCGCCGGCTCCGGCTCGGCGGAGATCGGCGCCTTGCGGGCGGCGATGCGGGCGGCCAGCTCGTTGAGCAGCTCGCCGGAGAAGACGCCCGGGTGTGTATGCTGCGCGCCGGCGGCGGCGACGAAGAGTAAGAGGGTGATGAGGGGGCGTGGCATCGGCGGGCCTCCACGTTGGATGCACCCATTGTCATCCGGCGACGGCTCCGGAGCAAGGGGGATCGGTCAGCGCCAGTCGCCGGAGAGGACGAAGCCGGCCCACCACGCCACGGGCGACCGCGCCCCGCCCGGCTTGCCGCCCGACGGCAGGACCGCCGTCGTCTTCGACACGCCACGCAGGTCCGCCGCCATGCCGGCCTCGGCACGAAGGGCCTCGGCCCGCGCCTGCACCGCGTTCGGATTCTTCAGCACGAAGAGCTGGGCCTGCCGCAGCGCCTCCAGCTTCGACACCTTCGTCTTGCCCCAGAGCCGGCGGTAGAAGTCCTCCATCAGGACGCTCGTGGCCGCGTCGCTGACGCTCCACAGGCTCGTGACCGCCGTGCGGGCGCCGGCGGCCTGGAAGGCCCGCTGCAATCCGAGGACGCCCTCGCCGCCCGCCAGGGTGCCCAGGCCCGTCTCGCACGCGCTCAACACCGCCAGCTCGCAGCCGGACAGGTCGATCCCGGCCACCTCCTCCGCCGTCAGGGTGCCGGACGCGGGGTCGGTGTTCGCGCCGGCCAGGAGCAGGCCGGCCATGAGGAGCGGGTTGCGGCGCAGGGACCGCGAGGCGACGGCGTCGGGCCCCTCGTCATCCGGCTTGGGGGGCGGCTGCGCGAGGAAGAATCCGTGCGTCGCCAGGTGGACGTAGCGCCGTGGGGCCGCCAGCGCCTTGAGCAGGCCTGCCTTGCTCGAATCCCCGCCGGCGAGGAGGACCGGGGCAGGGCCGCGCGGGTGGGCGTCACGGTACAGCGAAGCGACCCGGGCGGCCTCGAAGCGCGTGCCGGGGAGGTCGGCCCACCTGCCGGCGCCGAAGGACGCCCCGCCGAGGGCGAGGAGGCCCTCTCCGGCCCGCGTCTCCGCCAGGATCGCCGGCAGCGAACGCGCCGACGGCACGACGGCGATGCCCACCTCTTCGATGAGGAACGTGCCGGGCCTGGCGCCCGGCAGGGCGGCCCAGGGCAGGCCGCACGCGGCGCCGGCGGGGGCGATCAGCACCGTCGAGGAGCCGACGAGCGTCGGGGCCAGCGGCGTCCACAACAGCCGGCGCAGCTCGGCGCCCGCTCTGGCGTCTGGGTCGCCGGCGCCGGACTCGACGGCCAGGCGCCAGGCGCGGATCGCCTTCTCGACGGGGGCGACGGGGCCGAGATCGACGCGCCTGGCGGGCTTGCCCGGCAGGACGACGAAGGCGGCCAGCGACCACTCCTGCGCGAAGATGCCGCCCTCCTTCGGCGGGGTGCGGTGTCCGTATTCGACGACGTCCACGAGGGCGACGCCGGCGGGGAGGAGGGCGGCCAGCTCCTTGCCCGTGGCGGCCCGGCCCGGCACGGGCACCTTGACGAGCCGCGACAAGTCGGCGTCGAGGCGTGCCTTGAGGGCCTCGGCGTCGCGCAGCTCCCTGGCCCATGCCCCGTCGCGGGCGGCGCGGGGGCGGTGGATCAGCCCGGCCAGCGCGGCGCGGGCCACACGCAGCTCCTCGACCGTCTTCGCCAGCGCGGGCGTGCGGGCGAGCCGGTCCTCGGCGGCGCGGGCGGCGGCCATCCCCTTCCACGCCAGGATCTCCTCATACGCCTCGGCGTCCGACGCGGGCCGGCCCCTGGTGACGCTGAGGTGGCGTGACAGGTTCGTCTGTTGCGTGCGCAGCAGCGCGAGGCGCTGGCCCTCGCCAAGGACGCTGAATGTGGCCTCCATGTAGCGGGTGGTGCCGGCGAGGGCATCGCGGAAGAGTCGTTCGGCCTCGCCGCGTTGGCCGGCGAGGAGGCGGACGGCACCGAGCGCCCCGAGGGCGCGCAGGGTTTCCGGGTGGGTGCCGCCGAGGGCGTCGCGTGTGTCGCCGGCCTCGCGCTCGGCGAGGGCGAGGGCGCGGTGCCTGTCGCCCAATCGCAAGTAGAGCATGATGAGCTTGCCGAGGGCGCTCAGCGTGGCGGGGTGGAGGCGGCCCCTGGCCGCGACCAGGAGCCGGTAGGCGCGTTGGGCGAGGCCGTGGGCCTCGTCCCAACGGCCTGCACGGATGTGGAAGACGGCGAGGTTGGCGAGGGTGGTGCCGAGATCCGGGTGGCGGCCGGCCAGTGCGCCCTCGTGGATGCGGACGGCCCGTTCGAGCAGGGGCAACGCCTCCTTGAGCCGGCCGATGGAGGCGAGCGCCTGGGCACGGTTGTTCAGCGCGGTGGCGAGGTCGGGGTGGCCGTCGCCGCGGATGTCGCGCGTGGCCAGGGCGGCCTCGGCGAACAGCTCGGCGGCCCGCGCCGTGTCGCCCAGGTCGGAGTGCAGGGCGGCGAGGTTGTTCAGACTCTCCAGGGCCTGCGGCGAGCGGGCGCCGTGGATCGACCGGCGCAGGGCCAACGCCTGCTCCATCGCGGGGAGGGCGGCGGCGTGGTCCCCGCGCGTCGCCAGCAGGTCGGCGACGTTGTGCAGGCAGGCGGCGGTCAGCGGGTGGCGCTCGCCGAAGCGTTTGCGGGCGAGGGCGTGCGCCTGGCGGAACCTGGCCCCAGCGTCGGCGAGCTGCCCGGTGTCGCGCAGGGCGGACCCGAGGTTGTTCAACGCCCGGATGTGGGCGGCGGAGCCGGCGCCGATGAGCCGGCGGGCCTTGTCCTCCGCCTCGCGGAGCAGGGGCAGCGCGCGGGAGAACTGGCCGATGCGGACGAGGTGGGCGCCGATGTCGCCGACGGTGCCGATGCCGAGGGTGTCGCCCGGCCCGTGCAGGCGGCGGCCGAGGGCGAGCGCCTTCGTCAGCGCGACATCGGCCTTGCCATAGGCGCCGCCGTCGATGTGGGCCGAGCCGAGCCGGGTGAGGGCCTGGACGTGCGTCGGGTGGCGTTCGCCGAGGACGGCGGCAGACAGGGACGCCGCCTCCTCGAGCAGCGCGACGGGTCCGGCGTCCGTGGCGGAGGCGGTGATCGTGGCGAGGTCGAGGATGGCGCCGATGACGAGCGGGTGTTTGTCGCCCAGGGCCTCGCGGCGTAGCTTGAGGGCCTCGCGGGCCGGGGCGAGGGCGTCGCCGCCCTGGCCCTTTTTGAAGAGCGCCGCGGCCTCGGCGGCGGAGGCGGCGGCGCGGGCGAGGAGGCGGCGCTGCTCGGGCGTGCGTTTGGGCTTGGCGAGGCACTCGGCGAGGTTGAGGCGGCACTCGGTGACGCGCCAGTCGTCGGGCGCGTACAGGCGCGAGCGGGTGGCGAGGACCTCGCGCCGGGCGTCGGCGGCCTCGGCCCAGCGCTCCGACTGCTCCAGCAGGCGGGCCATCAACTCCAGCACGCCGAGGGCGGTGTTGGGCAGGTCGCCGTGGATGGCGCGGTCGAGGTTCAACCCCTGGCGGATGAGGCGGACGGCCTCGGGGGTGTCCTTGGCGTTGAGGGCCTTGTCGGCCTTGACGAAGAGCTGGTCGCGCTCACGCTCCATCTTGCGCTGCTCCGGGGAGAGCGGCGGGAGTGGGGCGGCGGCGAGGAGGAGCGGGACGAGGAGGAGGGTGGCGCGCATGGCGAGGGCCTCGGGGGGCGGGGCGTGCCCCGGCGTCAGCGTAGGCCGGGGGGGACGGGACGGGTAGGGAGGTCGTAACCGACCAGGCGGGTGTGGGAATGAGACGGAAGTGGACGGGTGGGATGGCCGGGTGGGGCGGATTGCATTGCATTGCACCCCCCCACACACCCCTTGAAATGCAAATTCGTGGCGGAATTTTCATTTCACGGCGAGTGGTCAGGCCACCCACGCCCGTGCCGTGGCCGCCCTCCACGTCTCATTTTGTCGAACCCCACAGGTCGGGTGAACGGCTACGGGAGGCCGAGGCGCGCTTGCGACGGCGCGGCGGGGTTGGTATCAGGCCCCCGGCTGTCGGCCCCCGGACGGAGGAAGGACGATGGAGGAGAAGGCCCCCGCCCCCTCGCCGTGGCGCGAGGCGGGCCTGCACGCCGTCGCCTGGGCCACGTGCGCCGCCCTGCTGTGGGCATACCTCGGCCTGGGGGAGGTGGACTGGCGCTACCCCATCGCCATGTCGGCCGACGCCGACGGGGTGTATTACGCCTTCCAGGCCAAGGTGCTGCTGGAGACGGGGTGGGTGTACGGCCACCCCGGCCTCGGCGCGCCGTTCGGCATGACGCTGTACGACTTCCCCCACTTCGACGCCATGCACCTGCTGGTGATGAAGGTCATCGGCTGGCTCGTCGCGGACTGGGCCGTCGTCCTGAACGTGTACTTCCTGCTCACGTTCCCCCTGGCGTGCAGCTCCGCGCTGGCGCTCTTCCGGCACCTCGGCTTCCGCGCCCCGCTGGCGCTGGGGCTGGCGCTGCTCTTCGCCTTCCAGCCGCACCACTTCGAGCGCGGCCAGGGCCACCTCATGCTGGCGAGCTACTACCACCTCCCGCTGCTGGCGTTCGCGCTCGTGTGGCTGTTGCAGCCGCAGGGGCTGCGCGACGCCGAGGGCCTGCCGCTGACGCGGTCGCGCCGCCTGTGGCTGGCGTGCGGGCTGGGGCTTCTGGGGGCGTTCGGCGGGCACTACTACGCGGCGTTCGCGTGCCTGGGGTACGTCGCGGCCGGCGTCTTCGCCTCGGCGCGCTCGCGCTCGTGGGCGCCGCTGGGTCAGGCGGCGCTGCCGGTGCTGGCGGTGGCCGTCGGCTTCGCGCTGAACCTGGCGCCGAACGCGGCGTACTGGGCGCGGGAAGGGATGAATCGCGAGGCGAGCGCCAAGCGTCCGGCGCACAGCGAGCATTACGGGCTGCGCGTCACGCAGATGCTCATGCCGGTGCGCGGGCATCGGGTGGAGGCGCTCGCGGAGTTGCAGGAGTACCACCGCGGTGAGACGGCGCTGTGGAGCGACGAGCAGTCCCCCATCGGGCTTGTCGCCGGGTTGGGCCTCCTGGCGCTGCTGGCCGTGGGGCTGTTCCGGCCGTGGGGCGAGGGGGGCATGGCGCCGGGGCTGGGGGCCGTGGCCCTGGCGTGCGTCCTGGCGGCGACGGCAGGGGGCTTCGGCACCCTGTTCGCCTACCTGGTGACCCCGCAATTCCACGGGCTGGGGCGGATCGTGATCTTCCTCGCCCTGCTGGGGTTGATCGGCGTGGGCCTGGGGTGGACGTGGCTGGAGGGGCGCGGCGGGCCGGCGTGGGCGTGGGGCCTGGCCGCCGTGGCGCTGACGGGCGTCGGGCTGTACGACACTCTGCCGGCGCGTGACGTGCAACCGCATCGGGCGCGGTTCGCGGAGAAGAGGGCGTTCGCGGAGGCGATCCAGGCCGCCGTGCCGGCGGGGGCCGCCGTCTACGACCTGCCGACGGAGCGGTTCCCCTTCGGGCACTTCAGCCGACTCATCCCGTTCCTGTACACGCGCGGGCTGAGGTGGACGCAGCCGGCGATGATCGGCAGGCGTGGGGAGGCGTGGCACGAGGCGATGGAGGGCCAGACGGCCGAGGCGTTCCTGGCCGACCTCGCGGCGCTGGACATCCACGGCCTCATCCTGGCCGGCGGACCGGGCCGGGCGGCGCTCGTGGCCGACTGCCGGCGCGTGCTGCTGGCGGCGGGGCTGCGGCCAATCGAAGGCCCCGGCGGCGACCAGTTCTTCGACCTTCGCCCCTACGCGGCGGAGGTGCTGGCGGGCGTGAGCGCGGAGGAGAAGGCGAGGCAGCGGGAGGCGGCGCTGCGTCCGGTGGTGGCGCACTGGTGCGAGGGCGTGCGTGGGCTGGAGCGCGACGTGCGGCACCCGGACTGGCGGGAGTGGCGCTGGTCGCGCCGGCAGTCGGTGGTGTTGAGGCTGCGGAATTACACCTCGGCGCCGCGGGCGGTGACCGTGAGCCTGCGGCTGTTCGCGGGCGCGGAGCCGGCGGGCGGGTACACGCTCACCGGGGCGGTGCTGCCGGGCGGGCGGGTGCGTGTCGGCGAGGGCGAGCCCTTGACGCTTACGGTGACGGTGCCGCCTGGGGCGCACGAGGTGATGGTGGGGCGCGACGGCGGCGCCGCGCGGGAGACCCCGGACGGGGAGCTGTGGTTCCGCGTGGAGGGCTTCCGGGTTTCGGAGGGCCGGCGCGAGGCGGTGGCCGGGCGGTGAGGGTCAGCGCCAGTCGCCGGAGAGCAAGAAGGCGGCCCACCAGGCGGTGGGGGAGCGGCGGCCCGTGGGGGTCTTCCCGCCCGGCAGGACCGCCGACCCCTTGGCGACGCCACGCAGCCCCGGCATCCCGGCCTTCGCCAATTCACGCGCCCGCGCCTCGACCGCGGCGGGGTTGTCGCGGACGAAGAGCTGGGCCTGACGGAGCGCCTCCAATTTGCCGGCGGCGTCCTCGGCCCAGAGGCCGGAATAGAGCCGCTCCATCAGGACGCTGGTGGCCGGGTCGCTCACCGACCACAGGCTGGCGGCCACGGAACGCACGCCGGCCAGGTGGAAGGCACGCTGGAGGCCGAGGACTCCCTCGCCCGGCACGACGCGCCCCAGCCCCGTCTCGCAGGCGCTGAGGACCGCCAGCTCGCAGCCGGCGAGGTCGAGGGAGGTGACCTCCTCGGCGGTCCATGAGGCCGACGGGTCGCGGCCGGCACGGGCCAGGAGCAGGCCAGAGAGGATTTGCGGGGCGCGTGTCTCGGCGTACCCCGTGGGGGCGAAATAGCCGTGGGTGGCCAGGTGCAGCCAGCGTGGCGGGCGGGATAGCCCGGCCAGGACGGTGGCCTTGTCTGCGGCCGCGCCCGAGAGGAGGGTGACCGGGTTGGCGGCCCCGAAGCGGGCCCGGTGCAGGGCGGCGATACGCTCCGCCTCGACGCGTGTGCCGGGCAGCGCGGGGGGGCCTGCCTCGCCGTAGTCCACGCCCCCCAACGCGAGCAGGCCGCGCGTGGCCGCGGGGAGGGACTGCAGCTCGGAGAGGTGGAGGCCGGACAGGAGCAGCCCGACGGCGCACTCGTCGATGAGGTGCGAGCCGCGGCGGGTGCCGGGCAGGGCGGCCCAGGGGACCGAGGACAGGACGCCGTCGGGGGCGATGAGGAGGCGCGTGGCGGGGCCGGCCGAGCGGGAGATCGGCAGCCAAGCGAGGCGGCGCAGCGCCGCGGCGTGGGCGGCGCCTTCCCGGCCGGCGCGGAGGTCCGTGAGCCAGGCGCGGCAGGCGTCGGCCAGGGGGGCGAGCGGGCCGAGAGGGACGCAGCGCACCGGCCTGCCGCGGGCGGCCACGAACGCGAGGACGCGCGGCTCCAGCGCCCAGGCGCCGCCGCGCGGGGTGCGGTGCGTGTAGACGATCAGCTCGGCCAGCGGCGTGTCGGGCGGCAGCAGGGCGATGACGTCATCGGGGGAGGACGAGCGGGCCCGGCGGTAGGCGGCGCTGGCGCGGGCGAGCCGGGCCTCGACGGCGGACTTGTGCTCTTCCAGACGGGCGGCCTCGCGGCGATGGGCGGCGCGTCCCCCCGTGGCGGGCGAGGAGGCGTGCCGGACCAGGGCGGCCCGGGCTTCGGCCAGCTCGGCGAGGAGGGGGGCGGCGGCGGGCTGGCGGCGGGCGAGGCGCTCCTCCAGGTGGCGTTGGGCGGCGGCGGCCTTCCAGGCGAGCACCTCCCGGTAGCGTGCCGCCGGCGGCTCGCCGGCGACGTCGGCCAGCGTCAGGTAATCGTCGAGGCGGGCGCGGTAGGTCTGGATCAGCTCGAGACGCTCGCCCTCGCCGACCGTGGAGAGGGTGGCGTCGAGGTGGCGGCGTAGCACGCGCAGGGCCGAGCGGGCGTGGGACACCCCTTCGGACGCCAGCCCGCGGGTGAGCGCGACCCTGGCCATCGAGGTGAGGGTTGAGGCGACGGGCGGGCTATCGGGGCCGAGCAGCGCCCGCTGGTCGTCGAGGCAGCGGAGCAGCAACGCCTCGGCGCGGTGCGCATCCCCGAGGCGTGCGTGCGCCGCCGCGAGATTGTGGTCGGCGTTGGCCACGTCGGGGTGGCGCGGCCCGCGGGCGCGGACGGCGTCGGCGCGGGCGGCGAGGAGGTGCGGCAGCGCCCGGCCGGGCTCGTCGGCGTCGAGGGCGAGCAGGCCGATGCCGGAGGCCGCATGGGACCGTTCCAGGGGGGTGCCGGCGTGGCGGAGGCCATCGCGGTAGTGGACGAGGGCCGCGGGACGGTCACCCAGGGTGCGGAGGAACGTCGCGAGGCTGAGGCGTGTCGACTGGGTGCGCGCGTCGGCGACGCCGAGGTGCTTGATCCGGATGGCGAGAGCGCGTTCGTACAGGGCGCGGGCGTGGTGCCGCCGCCCGACCTGGGGGCAGACGAGGGCCAGGTTGTGCAGGGCGGCCGCGTAGAAGGTGCTGTCCTCGCCGTGGACGGCGGCGCGGACCTCGACGGCACGCTCCAGGAGCGGGAGGGCGCGGACGTAGTCGCCGACGCGGCGGTACGACGAGGCGAGGTTGCCGAGGATGGTGCCGAACTCCCGGTGGTTCTCTCCGACGGCTTCGCGGGTGACGCGGAGGGCCTCCTCGCGCGCGGCGATCGCCTCGCGGTACTCGCCGAGGGAGTTGGCGAATTCGGCGAGGCGGTTGAGGGCGTAGGCGTGCGGCAGGCCGACGGGGCCGTGGGCGATACACCCCAGCTCGACCGCCTCGCGGGCGAGGCGGAGGGCGGCGGGCCTGTCGCGGCCGCCGAGGGCGAGAATCCGGGCGTTGACGGAATGGAGCCGTGCGACGGCTTCCTTACTGCCGGGCGTGTGTGGCGCGGCGGCGAGGAGGAGCGGGAGGACGAGGAGGTGCGGGCGCATGGTGCCCTCGTGAGTAAGGGGTGGGCGATGGGGAGGCGCGAACCTCTTGCCCCGGACTTGGTCTGATGTATAATCACCCTCGTCGGGGCAGTAGCTCAATTGGGAGAGCGCAGCGTTCGCAATGCTGAGGTTGAGGGTTCGATCCCCTTCTGCTCCACTGCAAGACAGCCCCCGGCCATCCGGGGGCTGTCGCCGTGTTCGGCACGGAGCCCCGCCGCATGCTCACCTTCAAGGCGCACAAGAAACCCCTCCACTCGCTCCGGTTCTCGCCCGACGGCAGGCGGATCGCCGTCGCCGGCGGTGACGCCGTCCTCGTGTGGGAGGCCACGGGCCTCGGGCCGATGGCGTCATTCGACCTGCCGGGGGCGGCGTGCGTGGACTTCTCCCCCGACGGCAGGCTGATCGGGGCCGTGGGGCGGCGGACGCACATCTGGCATGTGACGACGCCGATCGCGCCCCTGCTCGACGAGAACGCCTCCGCCGAGCAAGGCCGCTTCTCGCCCTCCGGCGACGTGTTCGCGACGCAGGGGTCGGACCGGCCTCTACGCCGGTGGGCGGTGCCGTCGCTCGAGCCGCTGCCGGGCGAATGGGGCGGGTCACGCGAGTCGAGCGGCAACAAGAGCTTCCCGACGGGCGCCATCGCCTTTTCGCCGGACGGCCTGACCCTGGCGACCTCGTTCGGGGCCCTCACGGTGCCGGGGCGCGGGTATGACTCGGTGATCCGCCTGTGGGACGCGGCGGGCGGGGCGGCGCGGGGCGAGATGAGCTGCGCCTTCACGACGGCGCATCAGACCGAGATCGCCTTCTCGCCGGACGGCCGTCACGTCGCCGGGATCTACGGCCCTCGGCTCCGCGTGTGGGACGTGGCGGCGCGTGCGGTGGTGGCCTGCCGGCCCGTGGGGAAGAAGCACCTCAAGGGGCTGGCCTTCACCCCGGACGGGACGCGGCTGGTGACGGTCAGCAACGACGAGACCGTCCGCCTGTGGGACACGTCCTCGTGGAAGGAGGCCGGCGGCTTCGAGTGGCAGGTCGGCAAGCTGGGGTGCGTGGCCGTCTCGCCCGACGGCATGCGCATGGCCGCCGGGTCGCACCTCGGCAAGGTGGTCGTGTGGGACGTTGACTGACGCGGCCGGCCCCTCTCAGCCGAATTGCAGCAGGAGGTTCCACGTCGGCGTGCGGTGGAACTGGCACCCCAGCTCGTACTGGGCGCCCTCGCGCCGGCAGCTCTTCACCGTCACGTCGGTCCAGGGCGCCGTGTCCGCCGCCTTGCGCGGGCGGACCTTCACCGGCACGCCCTCCGGCAGCGGCTTCTCCGCCAGCAGGCACAGCCCGCCGACCGAGCGGTCCAGCACCCACGCCGTCACCGTCTCCTCCGAGCCGCCGGGCTGGATCTGCACCTCCACCGTGTTGCCCTTGCGCCGCGGGGCGCAGCGGCGGTCCCGCGTCACGCCCCCGAGGAACTCGTGGTCGGTCACCTCCTCGGATTGCTCAGGGGCGGGCGGGGCGGCGAACAGGCGGCGGCCCACCATCAGCGCCAGGCCGCACACCGCCAGGCCCATCACGGGGATCGCCCACACGCCATTGCCGGCCCATCCGGGCAACCAGTCTGCGAACATGCGGACAACCTCTCGAAGGGGGAGACATCTTGAAGGGACTGGCACGCCCGCGCCACGCGGGCGTGCTCGCTCAATCCTCGTTGGCCGCGTAGATCCGCTCCCACTCCGGGTGGCAGCGTTCCAGCGCCCGCAGCAGCGACGGGTCGAACTGTCCCGCCGAGTGTTCGAGGATGTGCCGCACCGCCTGGGCGTGGGGGATCGCCGGCTTGTACATCCGCATCCGCCGCAACGCGTCGTACACGTCCGCGACGGCGACGAGGCGCGCCGCCGGCGGGATGGCGTCGCCACGCAGGCGGTCGGGGTAGCCCTTGCCGTCCCAGCGTTCGTGGTGGCTGCGCACGATCACCCGCGCCAGGGTCAGGAAGTCCAGCCCCGTGCCGTGCTCCTTCGCCAGCGCCTCCAGGATGCGGTCGCCGATCAGCGGATGCTCCTGCACCAGGGCCCGCTCCTGCGGGGACAGGGACGCCGGCTTGAGAAGCACCTCCTCGGGCAGGCCGATCTTGCCGATGTCGTGCAGGGGCACGCAGCGGCCGAGCATGCCGAGGAAGTGCTCATCGACCAGCCCGGCCCACGGGGCGGACCGCGCCGCCTCGCGCGCGAGCGTGCGCGTGTACTCCTGCATGCGGCGCAGGTGGCCGGGGGTCTCGCCGTCGCGCGACTCGGCCATCTTGGCCATGGCGAACAGCAGGGCGTCGTGGGCGTCGCGGATGTCGATGTCGCGGGAGCGGAGGGTCTGCTCGAGCTGGCGGTTGAGCTGGGCGGCCTGCTCGGCCATCTGCGTCGAGCGGTCCTGGGCGGCCTTGAGCTGCAGCGCGTGGCGGACCTGGGCGACGAGCTGACGCTGCTCGAACGGCTTGCTGACGTAGCCGTCGGCGCCGCGCGGCAGGCTCTCGGAGAGGTCGTCGGGGCCGCCGGTGCCGCTGACGACGAGGATCTTCAGGTACGGGTTGCCGTGCATCTCGCGGAGGCGGGCGCAGACGTCGTAGCCGTCCATGTCGGGCAGCCCGAGGTCGAGAAGGATGAGGTCGAACGGCTCCCGTTTGGCGGCGTCGAGTGCGGCGCGGCCGTCGCGGGCCTCGCTCACCTCGCAGCCGAGGCCCTCGGCGAGGAGGCGGTGGAGCATGCGGACGCGCAGCTCGTCCTCGACGACGAGGACGCGGAAGCGCGACAGGGTGCCGTCGGCGGAGCGGTACAGGGGGGCGCCATGGTTCGACGGCCTGGGCGACGACACGCGGAGGGCGTTGGCGACGGCGAGGGCGCTGGAGGGGCGTTTGGACGGGTCGCGTTCCAGCATGCGGGCGATGAGGTCGTCGATCTCGGGGGGGACGTCGGGGCGGAGGGAGCGGATGCGGCGGGGGGGCTGCTGCTGGAGCTGGCGGATGGCCTGCCCGGCGTGGGGGACGTGGGGGTACGGCCCCTGCCCGCCCAGGAGCCAGAACATCGTCGCGCCCAGGCCGTAGATGTCGGCGGCCTTGCTCACCGTGGACGGGTCGTGCGACTGCTCGGGCGGCATGAAGTCGATGGAGCCGAGGAGCGAGCGCTGGTCCGTGAGCCGGCTGACGAACTGGCGTGCGAGGCCGAAATCGACGAGCTTGACGACGCCGCCCTCGCCCAGCAGGAGGTTGCTGGGCTTGATGTCGCGGTGGACGAGGTGGCGGTCGTGGGCGGCCTGCAGCCCCTGGGCCGCCTCGCGGATGTAGGACCGCGCCTCGCCCACGTCGAGGACGCCGTTCCTGAGGACGTGGCGTTCGAGGTCGCCGCCCTGCACCAATTCGGTGACGAGGTAGAAGAGCGTGGGGTGGCCTCGGGTGGCGGGCACCTCGCCGGCGTCGTAGGCGTGGACGATGTTCGGGTGGTCGAGGTCGGCGAGGACGCGCATCTCGCCGAAGAAGCGGGCCTTGAGGGCGGGGTGGCCGTCGTCCTCGGCGGCGAGGACCTTGACGGCGACGCGGCGGCGCATCAGGCGGTGCTCGGCGACGTACACCGTCCCCATGCCGCCCTTGCCGATCTCATCCAGCACGCGGTAGTTGCCGAGGACCAGGCCGCGGGGGTTGCAGGTGAGGAGGCGTTCGAGCTGGTAGTTGGTGAGGAGGCCTGCCTGGGCGAGGGCCATGCCGAGGCGGTCGTCGCTGGTGTACTCGCGCAAGCGGTCGGCGCGGGCGGCGAGGAATTCGTCCAGCTCGGCCGGGTCGATGAGCCCGATGGACCGCAGCTGGTCGAGGAACGCCTGCCCGCCGGGGGGCATGCGCAGGGCGGCGGGGACGGTGGACGGCAGCGGCGTGACGGCGGGCATCTAGGACATTTCCTCCGGGGAGAGGTTGCCCAAGCATAGGGCGCGGTTGAGGCGAAGGCAAAATTGCAGGCACCCCCTTGTGTCGGGATGGCGGCCGCGTTAGGATGATCCAGAACAAGACGCCGTGTCTTTTTTGAGGGCGGGCCGATGATCCGATTGAGCCCGTTGATGCTGGCGATGCTGGCGGCCGGGTGGGCGGCGCCGCCGATCCCCGGCCCGCGTGAGGAGGTGTCGGAGCTGGCCCGCGACCTGTCCGAGGGCAAGGACATCCGGAAGAAGGTGGCGGCGCTGCGGAAGAAGTATGAGGACCTGTACGACCTCGCGGGCGTGTTCAAGAATCGGGCGAAGGATGGCATCGGCGTCGGGCCGAGGGGCAAGAGCGACGGCATCGAGCCGAAGCTCGTGGACCTCGGGAGGAGGCCGATGTCGCGTGAGAAGCTGAAGGCCGAGCGGGACGAGATCGTCCGGATGGGCCACGTCCTCGCGGCGATGGCCGACATCTTCGACGCCTACACGCCGGAGAAGGGGGTCGGGTTCGCAGGGACACTCGGGCCGAAGGAGTGGAAGACACAAACGTCACTCCTGCGTTCGGGGGGCCGCGACCTGATCCGGGCGGCCCTGAACGAGGACCCGCTTGCGGTGAGGGATGCCGCGAGGGTGATCAACATTTCGTGCAACAACTGCCACACCGAGGGGCGGGAACGCTGACGCTTCGGAACACCGAATCATTCACGAGTCAGAGGGTCTGACGATGGGTATCCATGCGCGCATCTGTCTGCTGTCCCTGGCCCTGACCGCCGCGGGCGCGGCGGCGCAGCCGATGCCCGCCGTCGGCGAGGACGTCCTCGATCTGGCGAAGGCCATCGAGGGCGGCAAGGACGTGAAGGGGAAGGTGGCGGCGATCCGCAAGAAGTTCGATGACCTGGAGGGCGTGATGCGTGCGTACAAGCCGCGCGCCAAGGGCGGGCTCGGCTACGGCAGCGCCGCGACGGAGGGGATCGATAAGAAGCTCTCGGACCTCGTCAAGGAGCCGCTCACCGCCGGCCGTCTGGCGAAGGAGAAGGCCGACCTCCTCAAATTGGGCTATCAGAACCTCGCCCTCGGCAAACTCGCCCACGCCTACACGCCCCCCAAACCCGTGCGTGGGAAGGCGCCGAGGCTGTGGACCGGCTACGCCGACGCGATGGAGAAGGCGACGAAGGACCTTATCGACGCCGTAAAGAAGGGCGACGCACCCGGCCTCAAGAAGGCGGCGGGATCGATCTCCAAGGCGTGCAACGACTGCCACACCGACTTCCGTGATTGAACGTCACTTGAGCCCGGCCCGCGCCGCGGTATTCTGGTTCAGTACGACATCCGCCTTCCCCGTGAGCGAGAGGGGCCCGATGGACACGCTCGCGCGCACGACAATGTTGGTCGGAATCCTCGCCGCGTTCGCCGTGGATGAGCCGCCCCCCGACGCCCGCCCGGACATCCTCGACATCGCCAAGGACATCGAGGCGGGCAAGGACGTGAAGGAGAAGGTGGCCGCGTTCAAGAAGAAGTACGAGGATCTGGCCTCGGCGATGCGCGTGTACAAGCCACGTGCGAAGGGTGGCCTGGGCTACGGCGAGCCCGGGACGGCGGACGGCATCGAGAAGAAACTCCAGGATCTCGCCAGGGAGGCATTGACCGCGGCCCGGCTCACGAAGGAGAAGGCTGGCCTGATCAAGATGGGTTACGTCAACATCGCGCTGGGGAGGATCACACACACCTACGCCCCAGGCAGAGCTCACAAGGGCCACCACCCACGGCAATGGCGATGGCACGCCGATGATCTGCAGAAGGCAGCCACGGACTTGCTTGAGGCGGCGAAAAAGGGCGATGCCCGCGCGCTCCAGGCCGCGGCTGCGTTCATCAACAAGGAGTGCATCGGGTGCCACCGCGACTTCCGTGATTGACCACCCGCCCCTTGCGTCCCACCCGGACCGCGTTATCATGAGGAGGGGCAAGACGCCACGTCTTGCCCTCCCACCCCGCCGCCAGAGACCCCGCCTCCGCTCGTCATCCCCTGCAACCGTGAGGTGATCCGATGGGCACGCCCGCGCGCTCCCTCCTGCCGGCCGCCGCCCTCCTTGCCGCCGGGCGGGCGGAGGCGTACCTAGTTCCTGGGATGAAGGCTGACCTGCTCGCCATCGTCAATGACCCCGAGGACGCCAAGGACGCCGAGGACGCCAGGACGAAGGTGGAGGGCCTCCGCGAGACGTCCGCCGAGTTTGAGGAAGTGTCACGGGCGTACAAGCCACGGGTATGTGGCGGCACCGCCGTCGCCCCGCCGGCAGGGGGGACGGCATCGAGACGCGGCTCCACGCCGGCCTACGCCCCGACACTGAAGGTGAAGGAGTGGCACGGAGAGAGCGGCGAGATGGCCGCCGAGGCGCGGGGCCCGATCGCCGCCCTCAAGGCGGGCGGCCCGGACGCCGTCAAGAAGGCCGCCACCCGCGTCAACGACAACCGCGCAAACGACCACGAGACGTATCGCGACAACTGACCCTGACCCAGCAACCAAAGGGAGTTCTTCGAGCATGAGCAAGTTCATCGGCGGCCTGGCCCTCGTGTGCGGCATGGCCCTAGTCGTCTCCTTCGCACGCGCGGACGACGAGGACACCAAGAAGGCCCAGAAGGACGTCCTCGACGTGGCCAAGGACCTCGAAGGCGGCAAGAACGTCGATGCCAAGGTCGCGGCCATCAAGAAGAAGTACGAGGACCTCAACACGGTCATGCACATCTACAAGCCCAAGAACAAGGGCGGCATCGGCTACGGCCCGATGGGCAAGGGCATCGAATTGCAGATCCTCGACTGGGGCAAGCGCGCCCCCGCCGCCGGCACGCTCACGAAGGAGAAGGACGACATCGTCAAGGTGGGCTACATCAACCTGGCGATGGCCAAGATCGCCCACGCCTACGCGCCGGCCAAGCCCAAGGGCGGCAAGGGCGCCAAGGAGTGGAAGGGCTTCGCCGACGACCAGGAGAAGGCGACCCTGGAGCTGATCGACGCCGCCAAGAAGGGCAACGGCGCGGCACTCAAGAAGGCGGCGGGCAACATCAACAACGCCTGCAACAACTGCCACAGCGACTTCCGCGATAGCTGAGCATCGTTCAGGCGGGCGGCACTTCCGTCGGCCCGCCGGTGTTCGGAACACCGGCGGGCCGATGACGCGCGCAGGCATTTCATCGCGTCTACACACGATCCCCACGCTCTTTTCACGCGACGCCCCTCCGCGGCTGCATATGCTCCCTCTGGGGGTACCGCCTCAGAGGCCACATCATGCCGCGTCGCGTCCTCGCCGCCCTGGCGTTACTCCCCGTCTGCGCCGTCCTCTGGTGCCCCATCCACGCCGCCGCCCCGCCGCTCGACGGCGGCTTCGGCCTCACACGCCTCTGGCCCCTGCACATCGACCTCTCCTCCGACGAGTACGCCGCCCTCCAGCCCGTCGGCGGCTTCGGCTTCGGCCCACCCCCCAAGATCGAGAAGAAGAAGGGCAAGCGCCCCGGCGAGACGAACCTCTTCGGCATGGAGTTCCCCTGGGCCGCCGGCCAGGTCACCGCCGCCGGCACCACCTTCAAGAAGGCCGAGATCCGCTACGACGGCAACGGCGGCTACTTCGCCGCCGCCAACGACGCCCGCCGCCCCTTCCGCGTCCGCCTGCCCGGCCCCGGCCTCGCCGGCCAATCGACCCTCAACCTCCACGCCGGCGTCCTCGACCCGTCGCGCGCCCGCGAGGCCGTCGGCTACGCCGTCTTCCGCGCCGCCGGCGTCCCCGCCCCACGCACCGCCTTCGCCGAGGTCACCCTCTCCGTCCCCGGCAAGTTCGACAGGGAGCGCCTCGGCCTGTACACCCTCGTCGAGGAGGTGGACGACGCCTTCCTCCGCACCCGCTTCGGCTCCTCCGCCGGCCTGCTCATGAAGCCGGCCCGCATGAAGGGCATCGATTACCTCGGCGACGAGTGGGAGAAGTACGCCCCGCAGTACCTGCCACGCTCCGAGCCGACGAAGGCCCAGGCCGCCCGCGTCATCGCCTTCGCCAAACTCGTCAACGAGTCCGGCGACAAGGAGTTCGCCGCCGGCATCGGCTCGTTCCTCGACGTGGACGCCTTCCTGCGCTTCCAGGCCGTCAACGCCCTCCTCGCCAACGCCGAGAGCTTCTTCGCCCTCGGCCACAACTACCACCTCTACCTCGACCCGAAGACCGACAGGTTCGTCTTCATCCCCGGCGACCTCGAGGTGTCGTTCGCCAACTTCGCCCTCATGGGCACGGCGGACCAGCTCGCGAACATGAGCCTCACCCGCCCCTACACCCCGCCCAACAGGCTCGCCGACCGCCTCATGGCCGACCCCGCGACCAGGAGGCGTTACCTGGCCCTCGTCAAGGGCCTGACGACGACGGTGTTCACGAAGGAACGCCTCCTCAAGGACATCGCCGCCGTGGAGGCGCTCGCCAAGGCCCCCCTGGCCCGCGAGAAGGCCGCCGCCGACGAGCGCAAGAAGGCCGCCCCGCCCGCCTTCGGCTTCGGCCCGGGCGCCTCCAGCCCGCCCCTCCGGACGTTCCTCGACAAACGCCTCGCCTCCGTCTCCGCCCAGCTCTCCGGCGCGGAGAACGGCTACGAGCCGAAGTTCTCGTTCGGCCCGGGGATCGGCGGGCCGAAGGGCAAGGGCAACGCCGTGGCCGTCAACGACAAGACCGTCCACGACCACGTCAAGGCCCCGGCGGGGTTCGACGTGACGCTCTTCGGCGCGCCGCCGACGGTCACGTACCCCGTCACCGTCGCCGCCGGCAGCGGCGGCGCGGTGTTCGTCGCCGTCGACGAGCAGGGCTCGCTCGGACGCACCAAGGGCGGCGGCCGCGTCGTCCGCTGCATCGACAAGGCGGGCAAGGCGACGGAGGTCAAGGTCTTCGCCCGCATGGAGCACCCACGGGGCCTGATCGCCGACGGCAACACCGTCTGGGTCATGCACCCGCCGACCCTCTCCGTCTACCACGACGCCGACGGCGACGGCGTCGCCGACAAGCACGAGGTCCTCGTCACCGGCCTGACGACGGACCAGATCGACAGGCGTGGCGGCGACCACACGACGAATGGCATCCGCATGGGCATCGACGGCTGGATCTACATCTGCGTCGGCGACTACGGCATCAAGGAGGCCAGGGCCAGGGACGGCTCGAAGGTCACCCTGCGGGGCGGCGGCATCCTGCGCGTGCGGCCCGACGGGACCGAGCTGGAGGTCTTCTGCACCGGCCTGCGCAACCCGTTCGACGTGGGCATCGACCCCTTCCTCAACCTCTTCACGCGCGACAACACCAACGACGGCGCCGGCTGGGACACGCGCGTCTCCCACCTGGTGCAGACCTCCCACCTCGGCTACACCCAGCGCTTCCTCAACTTCCCCGACGAGATCCTGCCGCCCCTGGGCGTCTACGGCCAGGGCGGCGGCACGGGGGGCCTCTTCATCGACGACCCCCGCTGGCCCGCGAAGTACCGCGACAACCTCCTCACCAGCGACTGGGGCCGCAGCGAGGTCTACCTCCACCCGCTCAAGAAGGCCGGCGCGACCTTCGCCCTCACCCAGGAGGTCTTCCTCACCATGCCCCGCGCCACCGGCATGGACCTGAGCGCCGACGGCCACCTGTACGTCGCGAGCTGGATCCACGGCTCGGCGGTGGGGTTCGAGGGGCCGCACGTCGGCTTCGTCGCGCGCGTCACGCCGAAGGGCCTGAAGCCCGAGAAGCCGATCGATCGGAAGAAGGCCGAGCTGCCCGACCTCCTCCGCGCCCTGTCCGGCCCCGCCGCGCCCGGCCGCCTCCAGGCCCAGCGCGAGATCCTCCGCCGCGGCCCGAAGAAGGACGCCTCCGCCGCCCTCGTCCGCCTCGCCGGCGATGCCAAGGCCGCCCCCGCCGCCCGCGTCATCGCCCTCTTCACCCTCAAGCAGCTCGACGGGGCCGCATCCCACCCGGCCCTCGTCAAGCTCTCCGCCGATGCAGCCCTCCGCCCCTACGCGCTCCGCGCCCTGACCGACCGCAAGAAGGAGATGAAGGGACTCGCCCCAGGCACGCACCTCACCGCCCTCTCCGACCCGTCGCCCTCCGCCCGCGCCCAGGCGGTGATCGGCCTGTCGCGGATCGGCGACGTGGCGGCCGCGAAGGCCCTCATCCCGCTGACGAGCCGCCCGAAGGGCTCGGCGATGCCCACGCGGCGGCCGGTCCACGCCCAGCCCGACCCGGACCGCGTCGTCCCTCACCTCGCCGTGCAGGCCCTCATCGCCCTGGACGCCTCCGAGGCGTGCCTGGAGGCGCTGGACGGCCCTCACCGCGAGGGCGCCCTGCGGGCCATGCGCTCCATGCACACCGACAGGGCCGCCGACGGCCTGATCCGCAAGCTGGGGTCGGCACGCGAGCCGGGCCTGCGCCGGGAGATCCTCTCCACCCTCATCCGCCTGTACCACCGCGAGGCCGAATACAAGGGCACCTGGTGGGGCATCCGCCCCGACAACTCCGGGCCTTACTATGATCGCCAGGAGTGGGCGCAGAGCAAGCGGATCGGCTCCGTCCTCACCAGCGCCGTCCTGGATAGCGACGCCCTGACGGCGGCCTACCTCCGCTCCGAGCTGTCGCGCCACAAGGTGGCCCTCGCCGGCCTGCCGCGCGACCCCAAGGAGGGCCCCCGCGAGGCCGAGAAGCCCATCGTGATCGCCAAGGCCGACCCGAAGGACCCGAGCCAGATCGGCAACATGAAGTACGAGGACGCCCTCGCGCGGACGCTCGAGGTGAAGGGCGACGCCTCGAAGGGCCAGGCGTTTTTCAAGAGCCAGTCGTGCATCGCCTGCCACACGTTCGCCGACGGCCAGACGCCGAAGGGGCCGCACCTCGTGGAGATCGGCAAGCGCTACAAGGCCGACGAGCTGGTGGAGTCGATCCTCAAGCCGAGCGCCAAGATCGCCCAGGGCTACGACACCTACACCTTCCGGACGTTGAAGGGCCGGGTGGTCGTCGGCTTCGTGGTGAGCGAGGGGGCCGAGTCCGTGCAGGTCCGCGACGCGACGGGGGTGCGTCACGACCTGGCCCAGAAGGACATCGAGGAGCGCGAGAAGCAGCCCCAGTCGATGATGCCGGAGGGGCTGGGCGCCAACCTGACGCCGGGGCAGCTCGCAGACCTGATCGCCTACCTCCAGTCGTTGAAATGACGCCCAGCGCGGCGGGGGGGCGGCGGGCCGGGCGGCCATTTTCTGCTTGCGTCCGCCCACCCCCGCCGCTACCCTGATAATGACCCACCGCCCCCTCGCGGGGCAACCCACCACGCGACCCCCGAGACGAGGCCGCCGTGTCCCACCTCTGCCTCACCGCCTTCCTCCTCCTCGCGCCCGCCGCCGACGTCCCGTCGTTCCCCAACGACGTCGTGCCGATCCTCACCCGCTACGGCTGCAACCAGGGCGCCTGCCACGGCAAGAACGCCGGGCAGAACGGCTTCCGCCTCTCCCTCCGCGGCTACGCCCCCGAGCTGGATCATGCGTGGATCACACGCGAGTACATGGGCCGCCGCGTCAGCCTCACCGACCCCGAGTCCAGCACGCTCCTCCGCAAGGCCGCCGGGCTGGCGGCCCACGAGGGCGGCAAGCTCTTCAACGTCGGCAGCCGGCCCTACAACGTGCTGCTCGCCTGGATCAAAGCCGCCGCGCCGGGGCCGAAGAAGGACGAGCCGGTCATCACCGGCCTGGAGATGATGCCCGCCACCTTCACGGGCGCGCCGCGCTCCGGCCATCGGCTCAAGGTGGAGGCCACCTTCAGCGACGGCTCGAAGCGCGACGTGACGTGGCTGAGCAAGTTCGAGAGCGGCGACGCCGGCATGGCGTCCGTCGATGCCGTCGGCGAGATGGCCATCCGCCGCCCCGGCGAGGCGTCCGTGCGGGCGATGTTCCTCGGCCACGTCGCCATCACCCGCGTCACCTCCCCCTTCGCCGCCCTGGCCGACGAGAAGCGCTACGCCGCGCAGAACAACGGCATCGACCGCGAGATCATGCGCAAGCTGCGATCGCTCCGCCTCGAGCCGTCCGACGATTGCAGCGACGGGGAATTCCTCCGCCGCTCGATGCTCGACACCCTCGGCGTCCTGCCCACTCCAGACGAGGTGCGTTCCTTCCTCGCCGACACGAAGCCAGACAAGCGAGCCCGCCTCGTCGATGCGATCCTGAGCCGCCCGGAATTCGCCGACCACTGGGCGCTGTTCCTCGGCGACCTGCTCCAGAACCGCCGCGAGCGCGACCACGACGTGCGCGGCGTCAAGGGCGTCCGCGCCTTCCACTCCTGGCTGCGCAAGCAGGTCGCGGACAACCGGCCCTGGGACGCCCTCGCCCGCGACGTGCTCCTGGCCGGCGGCAAGAGCGACGAGAATCCCGCCGTCGGCTACTACGTCGTCGTGGTCGGCGAGCACGGCGAGCCGGTGAAGTCGGAGGTGGCCGACAGCGTGGCCCAGGCGTTCCTGGGGACGCGCATCGGCTGCGCCCGCTGCCACAACCACCCGTCGGAGAAGTACACGCAGGACGACTTCTATCACTTCGCCGCGTTCTTCTCGCGCGTGAAGCTCGACCGCGTGGAGCCGAAGAAGGGCGCCACGACGCTCCGCCTCGCCGGCACCGGCGGCAAGGAGCCGCACCTGGCGAAGGAGAAGGTCGGCACCCGCCAGCCGCGCACCAACGCCTTCATGGCCCCGCGTCCGCTGGACCGGGCCGACCTCGGCGAGGTCAAGCCCGGCGACGACCCGCGCGTCCCGCTGGCGCGGTGGATCACCGACCCGAAGAACGGGCAGTTCAGCGGTGCGATGGTGAACCGGGTGTGGAAGCACTTCATGGGCGTCGGGCTGGTGGAGCCGGTGGACGACCTGCGGGCGAGCAACCCGCCGAGCAACCCCGAGCTGTGGGCACTGCTCAACAAGGAATTCGTCGGGGCGAAGTTCGACCTCAAGCACCTGATGCGCCTCATCCTCAATTCCCGGACGTACCAGCTCTCCGCGGCGACGAGGCCCGGCAACGCCGCCGACACCAGGTTCCACTCGCACTACTACGCCCGCCGCCTCCCCGCCGAGGCCCTGCTCGACGCCCTGTCGTCGGCAACGGGCGTGCCGGACTCCTTCCCCGGCTACCCGAAGGGCATCCGCGCCGGCCAGCTCCCCGACCCCGGCATGGCGTCGCGCTTCCTGACGCTGTTCGGGCGGAGCGACCGCGTGACGGCCTGCGCCTGCGAGCGCAACGGCGAGGTGACGCTGCCGCAGCTCCTCTACATCCAGAACAGCGAGGGCGTCTCCCGCAAGATCCGCGACGGTGACGGACGCCTCGCGAGGCTTCTCAAGTCGAAGAAAGCCGATGAAGAGGTCATCGAGGAGCTGTTCCTCGCCACGCTGTCACGCCGGCCGACGGCGGGCCAGGTGGCGGCGGCGAAGAAGGACATCGCCGACGACGGGCGCGAGGCGGTGTTGCAGGACCTGTTCTGGGCGCTGCTCAACTCCAAGGAATTCACGTTCAACTACTGAGACGGGGGCGAGCGCGTATCCAGACGCATGGGGCATGCCGAGGTTTCCCGGGGTTCGAAGACTCACCCCGGGCTTTAATCTGGTCGCCGCAGCGGCTCCAACAGCCAACAGCCATCAGCCAACAGCCGGCCGTGTGAGGGGAGGTGATCGCAATGGGGCAATCGTACACGAACCTGCTGTACCACGTCGTGTTCGCCACCAAGGAACGCGCGCCGTGGATTGACCAGGGGATGCGGCCGGTGCTGTTCAAGAAGATGGGCGGCATCATCAAGGAGGCGGGCGACCTGCCGCTCGCCATCAACGGGATGGCGGACCACGTCCACATCCTCCTGAAGATGCGGTCCGACAACTGCCTGGCCGAGCTGGTGCGCGGCGTGAAGTCATGCACGTCGGGATGGATCCATCGGACGCGCGAGGACCTGGCACACTTCGGGTGGCAGAACGGCTACGGAGGGTTCACGGTGAGCCACACCCACACGGCGAAGGTGCGGGAGTACATCGAGAACCAGGAGGAGCACCACAAAGAGAGGACGCTCGATCAGGAGCTCCTGCGTCTGTGCCGGAGGAACGGCGTGGAGATCGACGATAAGACCATGTGGGACTGACCCACGCCACGCGCGGCCGGCTGTTGGCTGTTGGAGCCGCTTCGGCGACGAGAATAAAGCCCGGGGTGAGGCTCTGCGAACCCCGGGACGCACATTCGGGGCGATGGCTGTTCCCCCCGGCGATTCCACCCGCGACATGACCCAGGTTCGATGCAGAGGATACCCGATGTTCGACATCTTCCTGAACAAGAACGGCTCCCGGCGCGACTTCCTGCGGGTGGGGGCGCTCGGCGGGATGCTCTCGCTGGCCGGCGCGGCGCGGGCCGACGCCGCGAAACGCAAACACCGCGCGAAGAACGTCATCCTGGTGTACCTCGGCGGCGGGCTGTCGCACCATGACAGCTTCGACCCCAAGCCCGACGCGCCCTCGGAGATCCGCGGCAACTACAAGACCATCCACACCAGCGTCCCCGGCCTCATCGTCACCGAGAAGGTGCCGATGATGGCGAAGACGATGCACAAGGTCGCCCTCGTCCGCTCGGGTGCCCACAACAACGACCACCACGAGACGGCGACCAACTGGGTGATGTCGGGCCGCTTCGGCTCCGCCTTCGGCGACTTCCCCGCCATCGGCGCCGTCGTGGCCCACGAGACCGGCTTCCGCGGCACCCTGCCGCCCTACGTCTCCATCCCGCGTAACCCGTCCTTCACCTGGGAGCTGGGCAGGAGCGCGTTCCTCGGCGGGCGGCACGAGTCGTTCAAGACCGGCGACCCCAACGCGGCGGGCTTCAAGGTCGAGGACGTGGCCCCGGCGGAGGAACTGTCGGCGAAGCGTTCCGCCCGCCGCAAGACGCTCCTGGCGGCGGTCGATGACCTGGCCCGCAAGGTCGAGGGCAACGACCTCATCGGCACCTACGACGAGTTCCGCGCCGCCGCCGCGGGCCTGGTCCTGTCGCCCGAGGCGCGCGGGGCGTTCGCCATCGACAAGGAGAGCGACAGGCTCCGTGACCGTTACGGCCGCACCACCTTCGGGCAGTCGGCCCTCCTCGCCCGGCGTCTCGTCGAGCGCGGCGTGAGGTACGTCACCGTCAACTTCGGCGGGTGGGACCATCACGCGAAGATCTGGGACGGCCTCAAGAACAAGCTCCCCGACCTCGACACCGGCCTGTCCGCGCTGTTAGAGGACCTCGACGCGCGCGGCCTGATGGACGAGACGTTCGTCGTGGTGATGGGCGAGTTCGGACGGACGCCCAAGATCAACAAGGACGTAGGCCGCGACCACTGGGCGCCGGCGGCGTCGCTGCTGTTCGCGGGCGCCGGCGTGAAGCGCGGGCTGGTCCTCGGCTCGACGGACAAGCAGGGCGCGTACGCCACGCGTCGCCCGGTCGCGCCGGCGGACGTGGCGTTCACGATCTACGACAGCCTGGGCATCGACCCGCGCAAGATGCTCACGACGCCGGACGGGCGGCCCATCGAGATCCTCGACACTGGCGAGACGGTCAAGGAGCTGTTCGCGTGAGCGCCCTGCGTGCCGCCCTGGAGTCGGCCCTTGCCGCCGACCCGGGCGACCTGGCCGCGCACATGGCCTACGCGGACCTCCTGAGCGACGAGGGCGACCCACGCGGCGAGTTCATCCGCCTGCAGCTCGCGCGGGAGCGGGGCGAGGGGGACGAAGGGCGCGAGGCTGCGCTGCTCGAAACACACCGCGAGGCCTGGCTCGGCACGCTCGCGGCGCTCCAACGCACAGACACGGGGATCTGCTTCAAGGTGTCGTTCCGGCGGGGGTGGATCGACTCGCTGGATGTCTACCACCTACGGCTGCCGCTGGCCGAGGCGCTCGCCGCCGCGCCCCAGGCCAGGCTCCTGCGTCGGCTGAGTATCTCCAACACGGACGCGCCGATCCCGTCGGCAGACCTCAACCCGGCGGAGCGATCCTGGGAGGACGGCACCGATGAGGGGGCGTCCAACCCGTGCCTCGCGCCGCTGGCCGGCTCCGCCAACCTCGCTAACGTGCGGTCCCTACTCGTTGGGGGTGCGGAGATAGGCGAGCCCGACGACATCGAGAACGACCCCCCGCCGAACTACATGGTGGAGGTGTCGGGCGTCGGCGTGTTCGAGCTGGTGCGCGGCATGTCGCGCCTGGAGGAGCTGCGTCTGCTCGCCCGTGGCGTGGACACGCGCGGCCTATTCTGCCTCAGCTCCCTCAACTCGCTCCGCATTCTCCAGGTCTACGACGGGAGCAACTATCCCCTTCACTGCATCGCCGACAACCCGGCCTTCCGCAACCTGACCCACCTCCTCCTCCAGCCGCGGAGGAGCTACGGCGAGGACCCCTTCATCCGCCTCGGTGACGTGCGATTCCTCCTCCGCTCGCCGAACCTCCCGTCCCTCACCCACCTGTCTCTGCGGATGAGCGACATGGGCAACGGGGGCGTGGACGAGATCATCGCCTCCGGCATCCTCCGCCGCCTCAAGGTGCTCGATCTCCGATACGGCCACGTCACCGACCGGGGCGCGCAACGCCTCGCCGCCTGCCCCGACGCCGGCCGCCTGGAGCGGCTCGTCCTCAGCAACAACACCCTCTCCCACCACGGCGTCGCCGCCCTGCGTGCCGCCGGCGTCAACGTGGACGCCGAGGAGCTGGGGTACGGCTCCGACTTCTTCGCGGACGACATGGAGTGACTCATGCTGCGCTACACCACCCCCCTGCTCCTTCTCGCCGCGTTCGCCATCGCGCAGCCCAAGAAGCCCGCCCCCAAGGACGCCCCGCGTGTCCTCATGGCCCTGCCCTTCGGCGTCGTTCCCGGCAAGGCGGCCAGGGTCGAGCTACGCGGCCTGAAACTGGAGAACGCCAGGGAGGTGCGCCTCGCCTCTGGCAAGGGGACGATCAAGCTCCTCAAGAAGGAGAAGGTCGCGGTCCCCAACATGCAGGAGGCGTCGAAGGTCGGCGACTCGCGCGTCGAGGTCGAATTGACCATCCCCGCCGACGCCCCCGGCGAGGCCGCCGAGGTCGTCGTCGTCACGCCGGCGGGGGAATCGACCCACAAGGTTCTTCTCGACCGCACGCCGCCCGGTGCGGAGACGGAGCCGAACGACGGCTTCAAGCAGGCGCAGCCGATCAAGATCGGCGACACCGTCCAGGGCCGTATCGAGCGCGACAAGGACGTGGACGTGTACAGGTTCGACGTGAAGGCCGGGCAGACGGTCACCGTCGAGGTGTTCGCCGACCGGCTCGGCGGGGCGTTGGACTCGTTCCTGACGGTCCACGACGAGGCGGGGAACGTCGTCGGCTCCTGCGACGACATCCCCGGATCGACGGACTCGCGTGTCGAGTTCAAGGCGGCGAAGGCGGGCGTCTTCTTCGCCACGGTCATCGACGCGCACGACCAGGGCGGGCCGACGCACCTGTACCGGCTGAAGGTGAATTGAGTAGTTTACAGCCAGTTGACATCCGGTCAACAGCCGTTAGCAGCCAGTACAAGCAAGAACAGCCGGCCTCCCGTTGACGGGTAGGCCGGCTGTTGGTTGCCCACTGGCTGTTGACGGCTGTTAACTGGCTGTCAACTGGCCGTCAACTGGCCGTCAACTGGCCGTCAACCGTTCTCAGAACAGGACGCCCGGCAGGCCACCGCCGCCGCCGAAGTCGAAGAACCCGCCGACGCCACGCCCGATGTTCGTGAACGAGATCGTCCTGCGGTTGGTGAAGTTGTACACGCCGTCGTAGCCGCGGTTGCTGACGATGATCGGCGTCTGGATGATGGCCCCGGTGTCCACCCGGTCGGTGATGCCGGTGATGAACAGGCCGGTGCCCTGGCCGAAGCGCGGGTCGGAGGCGCCACCGCTGACGAAGAAGGCCGTCGTCGTGCTGGGCAGCAGGTTGGCCTGGTCCTGCCCGCCGCCGGAGTTGATGTAGCGCACCAGCCCCAGATCCGCGCCGTAGGCCAGCGAAGTGGCGGTGAACTGGTCGATGCCCGACCCGGAGTGGATCTCCATCGTCTCCAGGGTCTGGTAGAGGATGGTGTCATCGACGTTGGCGGAGCCGATCGTCTGCACGCCGAGCGCCTGCGCGTTGAGGGTGTAGAAGTAGCTCCCGAACGGCGCGGCCTGGAGCCGCAGGAAGTCCGACCCAGCCCCGCCGTTGGCGCTGATCGACTTGGCCGGCGACCCGCCTCGGTAATCGACCAGCATCAGGTCGTCGCCGGCGCCGCCCGTCCCCGTCGGGTCGTTGGCGGCGTCGAAGTTCAGTCGGACGGCCTGGATGTTGGCGAACAGGGTGTCCAGCGTCCCCTGCGACGTGGCGTTGCTGATCGAGATGCCGCCGGCCCGCAGGGTGAGCGTGTCGTCCTGCGTGGTCCCGGTCTGGAGGATGGCGTTCACGTCGCTGCCCAAGAAGCCGCCGCCGTCCAGCATGCGGAATCGCGTGTTGCCGATCAGCTCGAACACGTCGCGCCTCGCGCCGCCGATGAGGTCCTCGATGCCGGTGAAGGTGACGTCGTTCCGCACCGGCAGCGGGTCCGCCGGCATCCCCTGGAGGGGGTTCAGGTCGCCGGCAAGGGGCGTCCGCGAGGTCCACAGGTTGTCGATGCCGCTCTTGCCGATGATCTGGTCGGCGCCGGCGCTGCCGATCACCTTCGAGATGTTGGCGTGGCTGCCTCCTGCGGACTGGAGAAGCAGGCCGGTGGCCTCGGCCGTCTCGAAGTTGACGAAGACCGTCTGGCCGGAGTAGTTGGAGTAGTCGAGGGTGTTGATGCTCTTCTGGGCGACGGTGGTGTCGGGGGCGTCGCCGCCGCCGTCCACGCTGGTGAAGACGGTGCCCGGCGCGAAGACGAAGGTGTCGTCGCCCTCGCCGCCGATGAGCCTGTTGAAGTCCGAGAAGTCGGTGGAGTCGATGTGGCCCATGCCGTCGTCGCGGATCACGCGGCCGGCGTTATTCCCCAGGCCGGGGCCGCCCCCGCCGCCGGCCGTCCACCGGATGGTGTGCCCGCGGTTCGACTTGGCCAGCAGGGTGCCCACGCCGCTGCCGCCGTTGATCGAGCTGAACGACGAGCCGACCTCCAGGACGAACGTGTCGTTGCCCAGGTTGCCCTGCAGGCTCTGGATGGCGGAGAAGGTGGAGCCGATGACGAAGCCCGCGTTGGCGCCGGTGCCCTGCCAGTTGATCTGCTGGGTGTAGGTGCCGCCGCCGGTGTAGGTGCCCGAGACGCCGGGGGCGGACACGTCGAAGGTGTCGGCGTCCGCCGCCGTGATGGTGAACGCGCCCTCGGCGTTCAGCAGCCCATTCATGGTGGCCAGCGTGACCACGTCGCCGGCCTTCAGGCCGTGCCCCACGCTGGTGATACGCAGCGTGCCCGCGGCCGGGATGGCGGCAGCGGTGACGGCGGTGGTCGTCTTGGAGAGGACGGAGAGCCGGTCGGCGCCGGGCGACACCTCGCCGGCCGGGGCGCCCTTGATGTCCACGAACGCGGAGTCGGGCGACAGCGTGAACGAGTCGTTGCCCTTGCCGCCGACCAGATTCTGCATGTGGTCGAAGGACAGGTTCGGCGGGGTGCCGTCCATCAGGGTGCCGGCGGTCCCGCCGGTCCCGCTCCAGGTGACGGAGGAGCCGGCCGTGGAGGCGTAACTCAGCGTGTTGCTGCCGCCGCCGCCGTCGGCGCGGGTGAACCCGGAGGTGGCGTCGAGGTTGAACCGGTCGGCCTGCGTGCCGCCCTGGAGCCTCTCGACGTTCACCAGGCCCACCTGGAACGTGTCGCTGCCGGTGGCGGCGGGGAACTCCAGGGTGCCCTTGCTGGAGACGTTGAGGCCGGTGAAGGTGACGGCGATCGTGCCCACGGCCAGCGGATCGAGGGCGGTGTAGTTGTAGTCGGTGAGGGTGGCGAAGGTCGCCCCGAGGTTGAAGGTCCCGGTGACGTTGGCCCCGACGAACGGGATGGTGTAGGTGATGGCGCCGCTCGTGGACACCGAGGCCCAGGTGCTCTCGAGGTTCGGCCCGATCACCCGGTCCTCGAACGGGCTGCCGATGATCCCCACGATCGGCATCGGGATCTTGGTGAAGAAGCCGGAGGCCGTCGAGCCGTCCACGCCCGAGAGGTCCACCTCGGCCGCCGAGCCGTAGTACTGGTAGATGAGGATGGCGCTGCCGCGGCTGTTGGGCGACAGGTTGTAGGCGTCGCCGGGGCGCAGGAAGAAGATGTTCAGGCCGCCCGTGGGCTCCTTGACCCAGTGGGCGGGGACGCGGACGCCGCCGACGTCCACATCGGGGTCCGGGTTGGACGCGCCGAAGTCCACGCCCGCGGAGTTGCCGATGATCTTGCCCGGCTGCGCCTTGGCGTCCTCGGTGAGGGTGAATCTCTCCAGCGAATCGAAGATCCGAATGGCGGTGGCGGTGTTGTTGTCGAAGTTGACGAGCAGGACCTCGCCGAGGTAGAGGCCGTAGACGACCGCGTCCTTCCCCTCGTTGCCGCTGATCCCATAGTTGACGGCGGCGGCGCCCTCGAAGTTGGCGTAGGTGAGGGCCGAGAGGTCGAAGGTGTCGTCGCCGCCGCCGCCCTCATAGTTCTCGATGGAGGAGAAGTTGGTGGTGGGCCCGCTCGCCCGGATCTTGATGCTGCCGCCGAAGCCGTTGGCGGCCGTGAAGGTGGTCCCAAAATCCGTCAAGGCGGCGACGGTGTCGCTCCCCGTGCCGCCCTCGAGGGAGGCGAACTGGGCGATCACCCCGTTGCTGGGCGCCTGGAGCAGGAAGCTGTCATCGCCCGCGGTGCCCTCGAGCTTCTGGACCTGGCTGAATCCGGTGGCCTTCCGCCAGGCGCCGCCGCTCACGTAGGTGCCGCCGGCGTTGGGGGCGTCCACTTCGAACGTGGCGACGCCCATCCCGTTGACGCCCACGGCCTTGACGACGAACGCGCCGGTGGCGTTCTTGAGGCTATTGGGGGAGGCATCGAGGCCGGTGAGGATGACGGTGTCGCCGACCTTCAGGGTGTGCCCCGCGCTGGTGAGTCTGAGCGTGTCGTTGCTGGCGGGCCCGGGGATCTGGGCCAGGGTAATCGAACCGGACGCGGCGGTGAACGACTGGTCGGTGACCCCGCCACGGTTCGGCCCGCTGCCGTACCAATCGACCTGCGAGCCCATCGCCGAGGCGAGCTTCACCTTGTTGTTGTTCCCGCTGCCGGCGTGGATCTCTGTGAAGGAGGCGCCGGCGGCGAGGTCGAAGGTGTCGTCGGCGAGGTTGCCCTGGAGCTTGCCGGCGTTGGTGAAGTCCACGCCGAGGACGGTGCCCGCGTTGACGCCCGTGCCCGACCAGGCCAGGGTGGCGCCCGCCATCAGGGGCGCCCCGGCGTCCACCGTGTTGGTGAACGCCCCGGAGGCGCCGTTCGCCTTCTCCACCCCCGTGAACGCCACCGAGGTGGCCGGCCCGCCCGTCTTCTTCAGCGACCCGGCGTTGCTGCCGGTGATCGCGAAGGTGCTGGCCGTCGCCGAGGCGTTCAGCGTGTCCGTCCCCTCCATCGCCGCGTTCACGAAGTTCGCCTGCAGCCCGTACGCCCACGTGTCCGCGATGCTCAGCGTGTCGTTCCCCAGGCCCAGACGAACCTGCACCTCGTCGATGCCCCCGATGGTTAAGGAGGTGTCGGCCATGTCGCCGGTGCGGCGGAACTTGAGCGAGGTCGAGGTGCCCTCCTTCAGGGTGATCTCGTCGGCACCCGCCGTGCCGAGGATGGCGATCACGTCGGTGCCGCTGCCGGCGTTGATCTCTGTGAAGGAGGCGCCGGCGGCGAGGTCGAAGGTGTCGTCGGCGAGGTTGCCCTGGAGCTTGCCGGCGTTGGTGAAGTCCACGCCGAGGACGGTGCCCGCGTTGACGCCCGTGCCCGACCAGGCCAGGGTGGCGCCCGCCATCAGGGGCGCCCCGGCGTCCACCGTGTTGGTGAACGCCCCGGAGGCGCCGTTCGCCTTCTCCACCCCCGTGAACGCCACCGAGGTGGCCGGCCCGCCCGTCTTCTTCAGCGACCCGGCGTTGCTGCCGGTGATCGCGAAGGTGCTGGCCGTCGCCGAGGCGTTCAGCGTGTCCGTCCCCTCCATCGCCGCGTTCACGAAGTTCGCCTGCAGCCCGTACGCCCACGTGTCCGCGATGCTCAGCGTGTCGTTCCCCAGGCCCAGACGCACCTGCACCTCGCTGACGGTGGCGAGCGTCAGCGTGGTGTCACCCATGACGCCCGCGCGGGAGTAGACGAGCGAGGTGGCGGTGCCCGTCTTGAGCGTGATCTCGTCGGCGTCCGCCGTGCCGAGGATGGCGACGATGTTGGTGCCGCTGCCGGCGTCGATCTCGAACACCACCCCGAGGCTCAGGTTGAACGTGTCATTCCCCTGGTTGCCCTGGAGCTTCTGGATGTCGGAGAAGGAGGTGATGGCGCCCACGCTGCCGGCGTCGATGGCGGTGCCGGCCCACGTCAGGGCCGCCGTCCCGGTGTCCACGTCCAGCTCGTTGGCCGTGCCCCCCTCGCCGTCGATGGAGGCGAAGGCCGAGGTCTGGGTGGCCTTGAAGACGTCCTTGCCGTCGCCGCCGATGAGGGTCTGGATGCCCGTGAAGTCGGTGATGGTGGTGGTGGCGGTGGTGTTGGTGACGCGGCCCGAGCCGGAGCCGAGACGCCCCGTGCCACTGTCGGCCCAGGTGATGGTGGAGGCGGCGGCGGACTCGACGGTCAGGGAGTTGTCGCCGCCCTTGCCGTCGATGGACTTGAATGAGGCGCCGACGTTCAGGGTGAAGGCGTCGTCGCCGTCGCCGCCGACGAGGATCTCGACATCGTTGAAGCTGGTCGAGCCGACGGAGCCCTTGTTGGGGGCGGTGCCCGTCCAGGTGACGGCGGCGCTCATGGCGGAGGCCTGCGTCACGGTGTCGTCGTTACTGCCGCCGTCGATGCTGCTGAAAGTGGCACCCGCGGCCAGGGAGAAGGAGTCCTTGCCGAGATTGCCCTGGAGGCTGCCGACGTTGGAGAAGGCGGTGATGGAGCCGACGCTGCCCGCGTTCGTGCCGCTGAGTGTCCAGGCCAGCGTCGCCGCCGCCGCGGAGTCGACGTCCAGCTCGTTGGCGCCGCCGGCCCCGTTGATGGAGGTGAACGCCGCGCCGGAGGCGACGAGGAATGAGTCGCCGCCGTCGCCGCCGACGAGTGTCTCCACCCCGGTGAAGTCGGTGAAGCCGGCGCGGCCGGTCCCGGTGGTGAGGCGTCCCACGCCGCCGGCGCCCGACCAGGTGACGAGCTGCGTGAAGGAGCCGCCGGCGCCGCCGGCGCCGGTGACGCCCGCGCTGGTCACGTCGAAGGTGTTGGCGTCCGCGGCGGTGACGGTGAACGTGCCCGAGGTGACCGACAGCCCGGTCAGGCCGGACAGGGACACCGTGTCGCCCACGCTTATGCCGTGGTTGTTCTTCGTGATGCGGATCGTGTCGGCCACGGGCACCGAGGACGAGGTCACGCTCGTCGTCCCCACCGAGGAGACGCTCAGGCTGTCGGCGCCTGTCGAGGCGTCGAGGCTGGTGAACCTCGCGTCGCTCTCCAGGGTGAAGGCGTCGTCGCCCGCGCCGCCGGAGAGCTTGCCGATGTTGGTGAAGGAGACGCCGGCAACGGAGCCGGCGTTGAGGCCCGTGCCCGACCAGGCGACGAGCTGCTTGAAGGAGCCGCCGGCGCCGCCGGCGCCGGTGACGCCCGCGCTGGTCACGTCGAAGGTGTTGGCGTCCGCGGCGGTGACGGTGAACGTGCCCCCGGTGACCGACAGCCCGGTCAGGCCGGACAGGGACACCGCGTCGCCCACGCTTATGCCGTGGTTGTTCTTCGTGATGCGGATCGTGTCGGCCGCGGGCCTGGAGGACGAGGTCACGGCCGTCGTCCCCACCGACGGGACGCTCAGGGTGTCCACGCCGGCGCCGCCGCCGCCGTTGATGCTCTCGACGCCTGAGAACGACAGGGTCTCGGCGGTGCCTGCGGGTGTGGGGAGGAGGGTGCCCGCCCCGACGCTGTCGAGGGTGAACGTGCTGGCGCCCGAGTTGCCCGTCAGGGTGTCGGTGCCCTCACCGGCCGCGTTGATGAAGTCGGTCTGGATGCCGTACGTCCAGGTGGTGTCGAGGGCCAGCTCGTCGTTGCCGAGGCCGAGTTTGATCTGGACCTCGCCGATGTCGTCGATGACGAGGGAGGTGTCGGCCGCGTCGCCGTCGCGGCGGAAGACGAGGGACGAGGAGGTGCCGGTCTTCAGCGTGATCTTGTCGGCCTTGTCGCCCGTCTCCTTTCCAACGACCCCGATCACGTTGGTGCCGTTGCCGCCGTCGATGTTCGTGAAGCCCGCGCCCACGCCCAGGTCGAACGTGTCGTCGCCCGAGCCGCCCTTGAGGGTGCCGAGGCCGCTGAACTTGACGGAGTACACGCTCCCGGCGTTGCCCCCCGTGCCGTTCCAGAGGACCGAGCTGCCCGTGGCGGAGGTGGCGGAAACGGTGTTGGTGGCGGTAAAGGTGTTGGTGACCGTCAGCTCGTCGAGGCCGGTGAACACGGCCGCATCCCCGGTGGCCGTGTTCAGGTTGCCTTGACGGGCGGCGGAGAGGGTGGCAGTCTGGACCACATCTCGGAGGCTGATCAACTTATCGGTGCCGGCGCCACCGGTGAAGTTGACGCCGGCGCCGAACGCCCACTCCGTGGAGAGGGTCAGGGTGTTGGCGCCGTCGCCGAGGTCGACGATGACGGAGTCGATGTGCCCGCCGGGGGTGGCGGTCAGATCGTTCCCGTTGAGGGTGAAGTGGAGTGTGTCGTCCCCCATGGCGGAGGTGATCCGCGTCAGGGTGAGGGTGTCGGCGGTGATGATGCCTCCGGCGTCACCGTTGATCGTCACGTTGGCGGGGGTGATGCGGCTTTCGAGGCTCTCGAGGCTCGGACGGCGCGAAAGAGCGGGTCGGGTCACGGGGACGATCTCCGGATGAGGAAAATAAGGGGTGGCCCGCCGCAGCTTGCGGCGCAAGAAGAGGGGCGCGGGTATGGGGCGATGGAGGGGAGGCTGGTAGTGTACACCGCCCCCGCCGGGCCGTCAAGAAACCAGATCGGGAAAATGGGGCTGGGCAGGACGGGAGGGATACGCCGATTCTCCCGCCTCCCCCCCGCCTCCATCCATCCCCTGTTTTCGCTCCCCCCTGTCTCCACGTGTTTTCCCGATGCAGCCCCCCCATCCGTGCCGATCCTCAAGGTGTGCCGGGCGGCGCGCCCGCCACCTCGGGGTAACCGATCCAGTTGGGAGATGTCGCCATGCCGCCACCCCGCCAGATCCTGCTCATGGCCTGTCTGGCAGGCCTGCTCGCCACCAGCGCGCCCGTGCGGGGCCAGGACGCGCCGCCAGGGCCGCAGGCGTTCTACGCCGGCGTGGACTACCTACTCTGGAGTTACAAACGCGGGCGCGTCAACGAGCCCCTGGCCACGACCACGAATAGTAACGTGCTCGCGGGCGACCCCTTCGTCCCGGTCGTCCTTTTCGGCAACCAGGACCTCGGCAGCTCGAGCATGCGGTCCGGAATCCGCTTCGTGGCCGGGGTGGCGCTCGGCGACACCGGCCTGTGGTTCGAGGGGTCGGGCTTCCTGCTCGAACGCGACCAGTCGGTCACGCGGTTCGACCCCGCATCGACGCTCAGCCCCGGGGTGCTGGCCCGGCCCGTCATCGACGCCGCGACCGGGTTGACCAGCCAGAACGTCCTCAACCTGGGCAACGTGACGGCGGGCAGCCTCGCCATCCGGTCGACGACACAGCTCTACGGCGTGGAGGCCAACGCCGCCCTGCCGCTGTGCGGCCTCGTGAAGTCGGTGTTCGCCGGCTACCGCTACCTGGCCCTGCGCGAGGAGCTGAACATCGACGACCGCAACCTCGTCCAGACGGCGGGCCTGGGCTTCTTCAACGGCCGGCCGGTCATCGAGGGCGACGTCCGCACCAAGAGCGACAACTTCGAGACGACCAACGACTTCCACGGGGCGCAGCTCGGGGCACGTCTTGAGGCGCGATACTACGTGTTCGACGTGAGCGCCCGCCCGTCCGTGGCCCTGGGCGTGACCCAGCAGATCCTGGGCGTCAACGGCACGACGACGCGGACGCCGCCCCCGAACAGCGGGCCGGCGACGACGCTGCCGGGCGGCCTGCTGGCCCTGCCGAGCAACATGCGCCGCGAGGTCCGCACCAACTTCGCCGTCGCCCCGGAGCTGGAGCTGGCCCTGGGCGTCCGGGTGCTGCCCAACGTCCGCCTGAGCGCGGGGTACAACTTCCTGTACCTCAGCTCGGCCGTCCGCCCGGGCGACCAGATCGACCGGCGCGTGAGCGCTTCCCAGCTCCCGATCAGCTCGGCGTACAACCCGTCCGCCCCCGCGTTCTTCCCGCAGCCGTTGTTCAAGACCAGCGACTTCTGGGCGCACGGCCTGAGCCTCGGCATGCAGATCACGTATTGACCCGACCCGTTCACACGCACGCACAAGGGGGGACGCCCATGAACCGAACGAGCCTTCTCGGTGGCGCGATGATGCTGACCGGCGGCCTGCTCGCCTCTTTCGCGGAGGGCAATGCGGCCTGCCCGCCACCGCGGACCGGCCCCTGCCCGCCCGTGTGGATCGGGCCGTCCGTCCCGCCGGGCACCGTCCCCGGCTCGCTGCCGGGGACGTGGCCAGGGACATTCCCCGGCACCACCCCGGGGACGACACCCGGCACGACGCCGGGCACCACCCCCGGGACGACGCCGGGCGACGCTGGGTCGGCGGCGGGCGGGGCGGCGGCCGGCGCCGTGGCCGGCGGCGGCGGCGAGGGCGGCTCCGGCGGGCTGTCGTCGTCGGCCCCGAACATGGTCGGCGACCTCCTCGGCGCGGGCCGCTCTGTTTCCTTCATCATCGGCCGCGACGCCGGCCCGGTGTTCATCGAGGCCACCGGGGCCACGAGCGTCGTCAACCCCAAGGTGGCCGATAACAACAGCCCCCTGCCGCGTGACCGCATCGGCTTCCGCTACAACTACTTCAGCAACGCCGTGAGCATCACCGGCCTGGCCGACCAGACGGTCTTCGCCCCCGACCGCAGCCTCAACGGCTTCATCCGCCCGACGCGGACGAAGGAGTACGACTACCAGCTGTACACCTTCAACTTCGAGCGGACCTTCCTCGACGGCATGGCGTCGGCCGAATTCCGCCTGCCGATCCGCACGTCGCTGTCCTCGACGAACGTCTACAGCGTCGGCACCATCCAGGGGCGTGGCCGCTTCCTCGACGCCTCCGGGCAGGCCACGTACTTCTCGCGGACGCCGGCCCCGGGGACGAGTCAGTTCCGCGTCTTCCCCGGCGTGACGAACCTGGCCCTGTCCGACGCCCTGGCGGCCGCGCAGGGGCTGACGCCGCTGTATGCCTACAGCGTCAACCCGACGCCGGGCAACACCCTCGGCTCGACCAGCACCGAGCTGGGTGACATCAGCGGCATCGTCAAGGCGCTGCTGTACCGGGACCGGACGTTCGCCCTGTCGGGCGGCGTGAGCGTGACGGCGCCGACGGCCAACGCCACCGACTTCACGGTGATCGACTACCTGGGGCCGGCGCAGTTCAACAACGTCGATACGCAGCGGGTGCGCGAGTTCAAGGTGCGGCGTGACACCTGGGGCGTGTCCCCGTTCCTGGCCGCCCTGTACGCCGGGGCAGACACGCCCCTGTTCGCCCAGGGGTTCCTCCAGTGCGACGTGCCGTGGGGGGCCGACCGCATCACCTACTCCGAGACATTCGCGCAGCGGCTCAACCCCGTCATCCCCGTCACCACCGTCCCCGGCGACCCGCGGACGAATCTGGCCACGCCGCCGTTCACCTCCCGCGGCTTCGTCCGTGACCAGGTGCTGATGCACGCCGACCTCGGCGCCGGCTACTGGCTCATCCGCGACACCAGCCGCCCGTGGATCACCGGCCTGGCGCCGACCGTCGAGGTCCACTACACGACCACCCTGAACAACGCCAAGGTGGCGATGCTGCCGAACGACCCCAGCGTGATCGGCATCCCGACGGGGCAGCAGATCACGAACGCGGCCGGCCTGGTCACGCCCGTGGTCGCCAACGCCTTCCCCGCAGCCCCGTCGGTGGGCAACACGCGGAACCGCCTGGACATCGTCAACCTGACGCTGGGCACGACCGTGATCATCGCCGACCAGGCGTCGCTGGCGATGGCGGTGGCCCTGCCCCTGACACGCGGCGACAACCGCACCTTCGACTGGGAGCTGCAGATCCAGCTCAACTACTTCTTCGGCGGACGCGGGGCGGCCCCGGCGTCGGCGATGATGCGCTGAGACGGGCCGGCGCGGGCGTGCTATAATCGCCGTTCATGACCCCCGACGACACCTTCAACGACGTGATGGCCCGGCTGCGTGCGGGCAGCGACGACGCCGCCCGCACGGTGTTCCGCCGCTTCGCCAACCGCCTCATCGGCCTGGCACGCCTCCACCTCGACGGGCGGATGCGTGCCAAGGTCGATCCCGAGGACGTTCTGCAATCGGTCTACCGCAGCTTCTTCGTACGGCACGGCGAGGGGCAGCTCGAATTGGAAGGCTGGGACGGCCTGTGGTCCCTCCTCACCGTGATGACCGTCCGCAAGTGTGGCCACCACCGCGAGCGGTTCTTCGCGGCCAAGCGCGACCTGCGCCGCGAGGACGCCGCGGGGAGCGACACGCCGGAGGTGGCCGCCCCCAGGCAGCCCGGACCGGACGAGGCAGCCACCCTGGCGGACCTGCTGGAGACGTTGCTAGCGGGCCTGGATAATCGCTCGCGGCAGGTGGTGTCGATGCGACTCCAGGGGCACACTCTGGAGGAGATCGCGGCGGCGGCCGGGGTGACGGATCGGACCGTGTCGAACGTCCTCGGCCGGCTGCGCGAGCGGTTGGCCGGCCTGATCCCGGAGGCGGAATGACCGCCACGCCCGCCAGCCTTCTGCAACGTCTGCGCCTGCCCGAGCCGCCGGCGGCGGACTGGGAGCGGTTCGTACGCCTGTACACGCCGTTGCTGCACGCCTGGGCCGTGCGGGCGGGGTTGCAGGAGGCGGACGCCGCCGACCTTGTACAGGACGTGCTGGTGCATCTGATGCGGAAACTGCCCGGGTTCGAGTACGACCCGGCGCGCGGCTTCCGCGGCTGGCTGCACACGGTGATGCTGAACAAGTGGCGTGAGACGATGCGGAGGAAAGCGCCGGTGATCGCGACCGTGGCGGAGCCGGCGGCGCCGCCGGAGGAGCCGTTCGAGGAGGCGGAGCACCGGAAGTATCTCCTGGGGCGGGCGTTGCACCTGATGAAGACGGACTTCCAGGAGAACACCTGGCGTGTGTTCTGGATGACGGCGGTGGAGGGGGTGGCGGTGCCGGAGGCTGCGGCGCGGCTCAAGGTGAGCGTGAAGGCGGTCTACCTGGCGCGGGCGCGGGTGCTGCGGCGGCTGCGCGAGGAGCTGGCCGGGCTGCTGGATTGATTCGGAGCGCCCCGAGTGGAGCGTCAGCAGATCTCTCCTGTCGCGTCAGCCCCCCCGGGTGACCGATCGGGCGATCCCGCATCGGACGCGAAACGAGCCGCCTCGCGGAATCGGGAGGAATTCTCCGGGGCGGGCGCATAGAGGTGTCGACGGACCGTCCCAATCCCCCGAGGCGACCCATGAAAGCGACCTCCGCCTGCCCCCTGCCCGAGACCCTCGCAGACTTCCTCACCGGCCGCGTGACCGGCGCCGAGGCCGACACCATCGAGGACCACCTGCGCGGCTGCGACAACTGCCAGTTGCCCTCGGCGTCCGCCGACCCGCTGCTCGACGGGCTGCGCGGCCTCGCGGAGGAGAAGCCGTCGGCGGCCCTGTCCGGCCTGATGGACCGGCTGTGCGCCCTCGGCCCGGCCACACTGGCGGCGCGTTCGTCGGAGCCGTCGGGGGGTGTGGCGGCGCCGACGCCGCGGCCGATCCCCCAGCGCATGGGGCGGTATCGGCTGGAGGCGGGGCTCGGCTACGGGGGCATGGGCTCGGTGTACCGGGCCGTCGATGACGGGCTGGGTCGGGCGGTGGCCGTCAAGGTGCCGCACGAGGCGCGCGACGCGGCCCGGTTCCTCCGCGAGGCCAAGGCCGCCGCGGCGGTGCGGCACCCCAACGTGTGCCCGGTGTACGACATGGGCGAGGACGCCGGCCTGCCGTTCGTCGTCATGGAGCTGGTCGAGGGCGGCTCGCTGGAGCAGCGGCTGAAGAAGGAGGGCAAGCTGGCGGCCCGCGAGGCCGCGCGGCTGGTACGCGAGGCGGCCTTGGGCCTCCAGGCGGTGCATGACGCCGGCATCGTTCACCGCGACATCAAGCCGGGCAACATCCTCCTCGACGGAAGCGGGACGGCACGGCTCACCGACTTCGGGCTCGCCAAGGCGCACGACTCGGCGACCATGACCGCCGACGGGGCGCTGGTGGGGACGCCGGCGTACATGGCCCCCGAGCAGGTGGCGCTGGACGGGAACGTGGCGGGGCCGGCGGCCGACATCTACGCGCTGGGCGCGGTGCTGTACCAGGCGGTGACGGGGCAGATGCCGTACTCGGGCGGCGTGGCGAGGGTGCTGGCGGCGATCGAGGCCGGCCCGCCGCCGGCGCCGGCGGCGCGGCTGCCGGGCCTGGATGCGGCGTTGGAGGCGATCATCCTCAAGGCGATGGCGCGGCGGGCGGAGGATCGATTCACTTCCGCGAAGGAGCTGGCCGGGGCACTGGAGGGTTGGCTGGCCGGCGGCGTGCAGGCCCCACCCCGCCCGGCGGCGCGCCCCCCGTGGTGGCGGATCGCCGCGGGGCTTGTCTTCCTGATCGGCGGGGTGGCCCTGGCGGGCATCATCATCAAGTACCGGACGGCGGACGGGAAGGAGAAGGAGCTGAAGATCGACGACGCCGACCCCAGGCACCCGCTCGTGATCCGCGACGCGGGCAAGGTGGTGGTCGAGCCGGCGGACCTGCCGCCGGTGAAGACGGGCGACCCGCTCGGGCCGCTGGCCCTGGTGCCGCGGCCGGCGAAGATCGAGGGCGTCGAGACGTGGACGCTCCAACCCATCGGCCACCCCGGCGAGGTGACGGCGATGAGTTACCGGCCCGACGGGAAGGTGCTGGCGAGCGCCGGACACGACGGCACGATCCGCCTGTGGGACGAGGAGAAGGGGACGCTGAAGTCGATCCTGATCGACCACAGGACGCATGCGAAGGCGCGTGAGTACCCGCAGATGCTGGCGTGGATGCCGGACAACAGGACGCTGGCCGCGAGCTTCCTGGGGCGGGTGACGTTCTGGGACACCGAGGCGGGCAAGGTGGCCCGCGAGATAAATTTCACGGACGACGGCGGCCGGGGCATCATGGCCATCTCGCCGAACGGGAAGTGGCTCGCGGCCGCCGACACGTCCGCCCGGGCCCGGCTGTACCACGCCGCCACGGGGAAGTACGAGACGACGTTCACCGCCGAGGGAGGTGCCTCGGCCCTGGCCTTCTCGCCGGACGAGACGGCCCTGGCGATGGGGGCGTCGTCCGGCAAGGGCGCGGTCTCCGTCTGGGACGTGGCCGCCGGGAAGGCCGCGTACACGCTGCCGGACGACTTCGGCCCGCTGACCTGGTCGCCCGACGGCCGCTACCTGGCGACCGGCCGGAGCCTGCATGCCCTTACGCCTGGCAAGCCGCTGATGCCGGTGAAGGGCAAACCGATCGGCGTCGGCTCCAGGTTCAATGGCGGGTGGGCCACCGACGGGTCCAGTCTTGTCGGCACCTCCGGTCAATTCTTCTCCCGCTGGGTCGTCGGTAAGGAGAAGCAGATGGACGTGATCCACCTGTCGGGGGCCGATCTGCGCGTGCTGGCGTTCTGCGCCGACGGCAAGCGGATGGCCGGGCGGACCAAGAGCCTCGAGGGCATCCTGATCCACGACGCCATGACCGGCAAGCTCCTGCGCCGGCTGGCGGGCCTGCCTGCGGTAACCCTGTCCGCCTCCCCGGACGGCACCGCCGTCGCGGCGCAGTCCCTGGGCCTGATCGGCCTGCGGACCGGCGAGCCGCTCATGGGTTGGCCGGCCGCCGCAGCCTACGCCCATGCCTGGTCTCCCGATGGGAAATTCGCCTTCTCGCATCTCGTCGATGGGGCCGGACCCGTGGTCGCCCAGGTAGGGGAACGGGAGGCCAAGCGGGGCCTGCTCGTGGGGGCGGCCTCGCCCGACGGCAAGGCGTTCTTCGGGTGGCGCGGCAAGGACATCGTGCGCATCGACCCCAGCACGGGAGTTGCGGTCCGGACGCTGGCGTCGCTGCTGTCGTTGGATCGCCTGGAGGCGTCGGCGGACGGCAAGCACCTACTCGGCTCGGGGCTATCTGGCCTCTGCGTGATGCCGACCGGCCCCGACGGCAAGCCGGTCATCCTCGCCCGCGAAGTTCAGCACGGCGCCGCCTTCACGGCCGACGGCAAGTTCGTCGTCGCGGCCGGGCCTCGCACCATTGGCCTCACCGTGTGGGAGGTGGGGTCGTGGAAGCAGGTGCCCGCCCCGAAGCTACCGGGGCTGGATGTCTACTCCGTCGGCCGCGTGGGTGGAAAGATTGCGCTGGTTTGCTCGGCGGCGGTGGTCCTGCTCGACGTGGCGAAGGGCGAGGCCACCTGGCGCAAGGAGTGGTATCCCGCGACCTCCTTCAGTCCGGCCGAGTTGCCCGGCGGCAAGGCGTTCCTCATCCAGGACGAGAATTGCCTCGTCTGTCTGGACGCGGGCAGCGGCCAGGAGAAGGGGCGGCTCCTGCCGCTGGGCGACGGGCAGGCGCTGATCCTCTCCCCCGATGGCCACTTCGGCGGGGCACCGCGTGTCGAGCGGTCCCTGGTCTACGTCATCAAGACGGCGAAGGGGCTGGAGACGCTAACACCGGCGGACTTCGCGAAGCGGTTCGGCTGGAAGAATGACCCGAAGCGGGCCGTGCCGTTCGGCCGCTGAGCGTCACCGCCCGCCTGGTGAGCCGGGGGACGAGACGTCCCCCGGACCGCGCTGTGAGCCGGGGGGCGAGGCGTCCCCCGGACCGCGCTGTGAGCCGGGGGACGAGACGTCCCCCGGACCCCCTGTGCGCTCGCCGTGGTTCTCCCGGTTGAAATCATCGGGGGAGCCGGGGCCGTTATCGGACCTCTTCTCCTCGGCCTTCGGCGCGGGCCTGCCCTCCCCGAAGGCCGACGGCGCTCCGCCGGCCGGCGGGGGCGGCGGGGTGACGGCGACGGCGGACGGCGGCGGCGTGGGCGCGGCCTTGAAGTTGGGATTCTCGGCCACGACCTGGCGGACCCAGCGCTCCAGGGTCTGGAAGGCGGCGAGCTGCTTGCCCTTGAGCGGGGCGCTGGTCATGCCGTCGGCGTGGACGGAGATGGCCTTGCGCAGCAGCCGGCTGGAGGGCACGTCGCGCGGGTCGATGTGGGCGACGGCGGTGGCCAGGTTGTGCGACAGCGAGCGGCGGTCCTGCGAGCCGGCCGACCACGAGCGGATGAGGCGGAAGCCGGGCGCCCGGCCGTCGCAGTGGCAGTTGGCGCAGGCGTTCATCAGGATCGGCTGCACCTGGACGGCGAACTTGTTCATCGTCTCCTCGGTCACGTCCACCGACTCCCGGTGGGCCGGCGGCGGCGGCGGCGTGGCGGGGCCTGCGGGCCGGTTGAGCGCCTCGCGCAGACTCAGGACGAGGCGGCGGAGGCGGGCGTCGTCCGGGCGCATACGCGACGCCTCGACGTACTCGGCGAGGGCCTGTGGGCGGAGGCCGTGCTGCTTGGCCCACTCGGCGAGGCGGAGACGCTCGTCGGGGTCGTTGAGGGCGGCCCGGCCACGCAGGAACTGGAACGCCTCCTCCATCGAGGCACACAGACGCAGCACGCGCGTGGCCGGGACGGAGACCTCGCCGTTGAGGCGTCGGACGCGGTAGTTGGGGCCGTCGCGTTCGATGTCGCCCGTCATCGTGCCCTCGTGGTCGAGGATGATGACCTTGCCGGTCTGCGGGGCGGCCGGGGCGCCCATCTGGGCGCGCGACAGGCCGACGGCGGCGGCCGCGGCGAGCGCCGCGCCGAACACGAGCGTGGAAATGTTTCGCATAGGGCGGCGTTCCATAAGGTGGCAGCGTCGCGCTGTCAATGGGAATCCGTGACCTTCACCAAGGAGCCACCATGCCGGCACTCCCCCTCCTCGACGCCGCCCCCGCCCCCGCCGCCGACGCCGGCCCCGGTGCCCTGATGACCGCACGCGGCGCGTTGCCGCTCGTCGAGGTCGGCGTCGAGGCCCGCGTAGATGGCCTCGTCGCCGGCACCGCCCTGCGTCAGGTGTTCGTCAACGCCTATGACGAGCCGCTGGAGGCGCTGTACGTCTTCCCGCTGCCCTCGCGCGCCGCCGTCACGCGCTTCCGCCTGGAGGTGGCGGGCCGCGTGGTCGAGGGCAAGCTGCGCGAGAAGGGCGAGGCGCGGCGGGCCTACCAGCAGGCGATCAGGCACGGCCACCGCGCCGCCCTCGCCGAGGAGGAGGAGTCCGGCACGTTCACCATGAAGGTCGGCAACATCCCGCCGGGCGAGGCCGCCACGGTCACGCTCCAGATGTGCGCCCCCCTGCCCTTCGCCGACGGCGAGGTGACGTACCGCTTCCCGCTCGTCGTCGCGCCGCGCTACGGCCCGTCCATCGCCCCGCCGGCCACGGCCCGGCCCGGCGCGGGGCCGGCGCTGTCGATCAACGTCGAGATCGGCGAGTCCGCCCTGGCGCCGCACGGCTTCCGCTCCAGCCTGCACACCGTCGAGGAGACGCTGGACGGCGGGACGCGGCGGTTCACCGTCGTGGGCGGCGACAGGCCGGACCGCGACTTCGTCCTGCGCTGGCGCGTGGTGTCCGACAAGGTGCAGTCCTCGCTGCTGGTCCGCGACGGGACGTTCCTGCTGACCCTCGTGCCGCCGCAGACGGCGGAGAAGAGCCGGCCACGCGACCTGATCTTCCTCCTCGACCGCAGCGGCAGCATGGACGGCTGGAAGATGGTGGCGGCCCGGCGTGCGTTGGCGCGCATGGTCGAGACGCTGACCGACGAGGACCGCTTCACGATCTACGCCTTCGACGACGCCATCGAGACGCCGGCGGGCTTCGACGGCTCGGCGCTGGTGCCGGCGACGGACCGGATGCGCTTCAAGGCCGCGGAGTGGCTGGCCGGCGTCAATTCCAACGGCGGCACGGAGATGGCGGAGCCGCTGGCGCGGGCGGCGGCCGAGCTGGCGAAGCGTCCCGGCAAGGGGGTGGACCGCGTGCTGGTGCTGATCACCGACGGCCAGGTGTCGAACGAGGACGCCCTGCTCGCCGGCCTGGGCGGCAAGCTGTCCGGCGTCCGCACGTTCACGCTGGGCATCGACCGGGCGGTCAACGAGGGCTTCCTGCGCCGGCTGGCCGAGATCGGCGGCGGCCGGTGCGAGCTGGTTGAGTCGGAAGAGCGTCTCGACGCGGTGATGGACGCCGTCCACCGCGCCATCGGCACGCCGGTGCTGACGAACCTGCGGCTGTCGAATCTGGACATCGTCGAGGGCAGCGTCACGCCGGCGCGTCTGCCGGACCTGTTCGCCGGGGCGCCGGTGATGATCGCCGGGCGGTGCCGTTCCGTGGATGATGTGGTGGTGCGGGGTGAATCGGGCGGCGAGGGGATGGTGCTGCGTGTGAAGCCGGAGGTGACGGCCCGCGCTCCGCTCGGGCCGATCTGGGCACGCGGCCACATCCGCGACATGGAGGACGCCCTGGCGCTGTCGCGTGGCGGCGACCTGCGCGGCGAGATCATCGCCACGTCGCTGGAGCACGGCGTGCTGTGCAAGTTCACGTCGTTCGTGGCGGTGGACGCGGCGGAGGTGGTGAACGAGGGCGGCGAGGGGCGGAGCGTGGTGCAGCCGACGTTGCCGCCGTCGGGGTGGGGCAAGGCGGACGACCTGTCGGCGAACACGATGGCCGAGTCACTGGGGAATGACCGATTTCGGGCGGGCGGCCCCTCACCTGCTTCCTCCTCGTTCGGTGTGGACGACGACGAGGATTTCGATGACGACGACGATTTCAATGACAGCGACGACTTCGACGATGACGAGGAGCACCTCGCGGAGATGGCCGAGGGCAACACCGTCACCGACTTCGACGCGATGCCCACGGACCGGACCATGACTGGCGGCATGCCGGCCGGGGGGATGGATCGCCTCGCGCGGGCAAGGCCGGCGAGGTGTGCGATCACGCCCCCGGCCGCCGAGCCGCAAGAGGCGAAGGCCAAGTCCGCCGCCCCCGGCGGCGGTTTCTGGGGCTGGGTGTCGTCGTGGCTGGGGCTTGGCGCCGGTGAGGACCGGGCGGCCCTGCGCAAGCGCGCCGAGGCGCTCCAGACGCTCCTCGTCGCGGGCAAGTTGGCCGACGCGCTGGCGTCGATGAAGGAGCTGGTGCGCGGCCTGCTGCGGCTCGGCGAGACGGGGCCGCTGGCCGAGGCGCTGGCGAAGGCGGCGGCGGCGCTCGACGCCGCCGCGTCGGACCCGACGCGCGAGGCGGCGGCCCGACAGGAGGCGGGGTCGGCGGTGGCGGCGTGGCTGGCGGCGGGCTGACGGTTTTTCTTCGCGGCCCGCTTGCATCGGGGGAGTCGCATCCCTAGAACGACGACGGCCCCGGATGCGCCTGCGGTTTCAACGACTCGTGCCACCGGCCTGCGGGGCGGCGACCCATCGGACATCGACTCTCGTTGAACCTGGAAAGGGGTAGCAAGTCATGCCGGATTTCATGATGGAGTGGTGGTTCCTCATCCTCATGTTCGTGTTGCTGTGTGGCCTCGTCGGCGTCCTACTGTTCCTGAGGAGCAAGGGCGGCGGTGACGAGTGAACCGGGGAGGAGTGCAGAGCTTAAAGTGCAGAGTGCAGAGTGCAGAGTGCAGAGTGCAGAGTGAAAGTAAACGGCCTGGGTCCTCGGCTGTTCACTTTGCACTCTGCACTTCGCGCTCTGCACTCCTGACGGCTACCGTCGGAATGACCGCGACACAGCGTTCCAGTCGCCGATGACCGCGTCGGCGACGAACGGCTTGCCGCCCCGCCACACCTTCAACTGCACCTTCCGCCCCGGCGCCATCCCCGCCACGCGGTTGATGAACTGGTTGTCGTTCACGATCACCGACGACTCCAGCTCCAGGATCACGTCACCCCGCTTCAAACCCGCCTTCTCCGCCGGCGAGCCCGGCTGGATGCCCTCCACCAGCGCGCCCTGCGCCTTCCCCAGACCCAGCTTCAACGCCTCGTTCAGGTCCATGCCCGCCGCGAGCTGCACGCCCAAGTAGCCACGCTCCACCTTGCCCGAGTCGAGGAGCTGGCCGGCGATCTTCTTCACCAGGTTGATCGGGATGCTGAACGCCACCCCGGCGCTGCCCTTCGACGGCGACGCGATGGCCGTGTTGATGGCGATCACGTCGCCGTCCGTGTTCACCAGCGGCCCGCCCGACGACCCCGGATTGATGGCGGCGTCCGTCTGCAGGAAGTCCTTGATGCGGATCGTGGAGTCCAGGCTCACCGAGCCGCGGTCACGGGCGCTGATGATGCCGTGCGTCACCGTCTGATTCAGGCCGAACGGCGAGCCGAAGGCCAGCACCCACTGGCCGACACGCACCCGGTCCGAGTCGCCCATGGGGGCCGGCGTCAGGCCGGCGTCGTCGGCCAACCCGAGGACCGCCACGTCGGTCTCGGGGTCGGACCACACCTTGTTCGGCTTGAGGATGCGGCCGTCGGCCAGGTTGATCGTGATCTGCCGGGCGGCGGCGGCGCCGATGACGTGGTTGTTGGTGAGGACGAACGTCCCCGTCCGCCCGGCGAAGCGCACCAGGACGCCCGAGCCGCTGTCCTCCACCGGCTTCGCCTTGCCCGCGGCCGGCTTCAGCGACTCGATGGCCACGACGGCGGGAGAGATGCGGCGGGCGACGGCCTCGAAGGGCGACTCGGCCTTGGCGGCGGGGGCGTCATCGCGGCGGGCGCTGGCCGAGCCCTGCCCCAGCGAGAAAAGCCAGGGGGCGGTCAGCCCCCCGAAGTAGGCGGAGGCGCAGACGATGAGCGGCCAGCCGATTCGATTCATGACGGGGTCTCCGAGCGAGGCCAGAAAGGCCGAGAGGGGGTCGCGACGGGTGCAAACAATTCTACCCCCGCGGCTGGAGGAAAAGGGCGCGAAGGCGCCGCCGCCGGGGGAGGAGGAGGGGGGAGGGCCGTCAGAAACGGAAAAGGGCCCGCGGAACACGTCCGCGGGCCCTGATTGCCCATCCCGCCTCAGCGGTTGGACAGGTCGATCTCCAGGTCGGCGAGGCGCGGCTCGCGGCCCTCTTCCAGCGTGCGGGCGTGGTCGTGGACCTTCTCCCAGTCGGCGGCGCCGCGCGGCTCCCAGGTCCCGGGGGACTCCTCCATCTCGCGCTTGCAGGAGATGCACAGCGTCGAGTACGGCAGGGCGTTGAGGCGGCCCAGCGGGATCTTCTCGCCGCAGCCCTCGCAGGAGCCGTAGGTCCCCTGCTTCAGCCGGAGCAGCGCCCTTTCGATCTGCACCAGCTCCTTCGCCTCCAGCTCGGCGAGCTGCGAGGCCATCTCTTCCCCGGCGGAGTCGAAGGCGGCGTCCGCCTCGTCGCCGGTGTTGTCTCCGTCGCCGCCGGCCCTCATCGCGTCGAGGTCGCCGCGCAGCTTTTTGAGGATCTCATCCCGCCGGCCGGCCAGCACCTTGTGCAGCCGCAGCAGGGCTTCCTGTCGTGCCATGGTGTCCCCCCGTGGTGTATGCGTCAACCGGCCCGAACATCCGCGCGCCGGACTCGAAGAGGTCGAAAACCAACCATCTTCCTGCAATCTTCATGCCAGCACCCCTCGATTCCTCCTTGCCAGAAATCCTTGAGGATTCCGCCGATCCGGAGGGTTGGGTGGGGTGGGCGGGCCGACGTGGCTGCTCGATTCTGCGCCTGGCTGCCGAAAATCCGGCAGGCGGGTCTGATCCCCTCCCGCCCCCTTCGGGCCGCCAGAAGTATAACCGCCGAAGGCGGGATAGATTACGCGCGCGGCCCGCCCGGCCTGGGAATAAAGGCCAGGCGGGCCGGGTTGTAACGATTCCGGACACCTGGTGTGCGGTTCCCTCCTGGCGACAAGCCTCCTGGCTTGCCGGGGCCGAGCAAGCCAGGAGGCTCGCCACGGTCAGGGGGCGGCGAAGGAGGCGAGGCGCGGCACCTGTCCGCGCGGGCAGTCGAAGGTCAGACGCAGCGGCTTCGGCCCGGCGTAGTGCCAGTGCTCGATGGCCCGGTGGGCGAGGATCTGGCGGGCGACGCGCGCGGGCTGCCCGAGGATCGCCTTCACGCGCGCGGGGGACATGCCCTCGCGCAGCCCCTTCTCGTCCCCCTGGCCGAGGGTCAGGGCGGCGAACAGGCACAGGGCGGTCACGGCCTCACCTCGCCCAGGCGGACGGCGGCCTCGTAGCCGGGCGCCAGGTACCAGATCCGCGGCGTCAGCAGCGGCTTGAGCGCGTCCAGTGACAGGGCGGGCGGCTCCGGGGCCCTGGCGTTCATCAGGATGTCGGTGAGCGTCTGCGGCTTCTGGTACTTGATGGCCTTGTAGTCGCCGGTGATGTTGGCTCGTTTGGCGGCCTCCTTGACGGCGTCCTCCAGGGAGCCGACGCCGTCGATCAGGCCCAGCGCGAGGGCGCGGGTGCCGGTGTAGACGCCGCCATCGGCCCGGTAGCGCTCGTAGGACTTCGGGGCGTCCTTCGGCTGCGGCGTGTGGGGGTCGGGCCGGACCGGCGTGACGGGGAAGCGCTCCAGCATCTTTTCCTTCGTGAGCTTGGGCCGCCCCTGCTTGATGATGTCGAGGAACTGGAGGTAGGCGTCATCCACCATGTCCTGCCAGACCTGGCGCTCCTTGGGGGTCATGTCGCGGAACATGGCGCCGGAGTCCTTGATCTCGCCGGCCTTGATCGTGGTGAAGCCGACACCCCACTCCTTGCCGAAGCCGGTGAGGTTGGGGAAGGACGAGTAGACGCCGATGGAGCCGGTCATGCAGGACGGCTCCGCCATGATGTGCTGCGCCGGCACGGAGACGTAATAGCCGCCGGAGGCGGCGACGGTGCCCATCGACACGACCAGGGTCTTGGCGTCGCGCTCCTTCTCCTTGTCGCCGTCGCGGAGCTTGATCATCTTCTGGCGGATGTCCTCGCTGGCGCTGATGCTGCCGCCGGGGCTGTTGACGCGGAAGACGACGGCCTTGACGTGCTTGTCCTTGCCGGCCTGCTCGATCTGCTTCTCGAGGTGCCCGAGGAGGCCGTCCATGATCGGCCCCTCGAGGGCGACGATGGCGACCTTGTCGTCGGCGTCCTTCTTGCCGCTGACGTATTTCTCGGTGAGGGGGCCGGCGGAGGCCCCCTCGGTGGAGGCGCCGCGCAGCAGGAAGCCCATGCAGGCGACGAGGAGCAGGCCGCCGAGGAGGATGTTGGTGATGAAGGAGACGGCGAAGAAGCAGCCGAGGACGGGGAAGCCGCCCGACGGCGGGGTCGGTGGTGGCGGCGTGGCGGGGACGGAGGCGCGCGGGAGGGCCTGGGCGGGCGTGCCGGCCGTGGGCTGGTCGGGTGCTTGGCTCATGGGTGGCTCGGGTCCGGGTGGGGCGTTCCACACCATTGTAGGGGGTCAATCCCCGCCCGTGATCACCCCGCCGTCCTGCTTCCGGGCGGGCCGGCGGAACGTGGTCCGGCTGACCCGGTCGGATGGGGAGCGGACGGAGCCGTCGGCGAACGGGGAGTGGGCGCCTCTGGCGTGCAGGCCCCAGTCCACCGTTTCGTCATTTGTCCGGTAATGGACCTGGCGGGTGGCCGGGGGGCTGTATGGGTAAAGGCGAGGCCCGGCAGACCCCTTCTTTCTTCTCGCCCCTACCGCAAGAAGGCCGCCGCAGCATGACGGCCGATCAACGATGAAATGGGACACTCCTCGTTGAAGCGACGCCCGGAGGGCCAGGATCAAAGGCGTGGGCACCGCTGGAGGGGCGGGCGCGGTGTCGGAGGTGTTGGATCGCCGGGGGCCGGCGCCGACGCGGCTGACGCCCTGGCCCGTACGGCGTCATCACCCCGGGTCAGGCGCGTGGGCGCCCGCCCGAGCGTCGGGGCGATTCGTTTCCGTGGCGTTGGGGGAGTGTGAGAGGGTCAGGGAAACGAACTTCCACAAGTCGTTCTGTCGCCTGCATTTGCGGCGGTCAAGTTCGTTTCCCTGGTTCGTTTCCTTCACTGATGGGCGTCCATGCGCCTCCATCCGGGGTGTCCGCACTCCGCGGTTCGTTCCCTTCACCGATAGGCGTCCATCCGCCACCATCCGGGGCGCACCGCCGGCCCGGCCCGAGCCGGCGCGTGTGGCTTCAGCGAGGAGTGCCTGAAATGGTGTGCCGAGCTGTCGGCGTTCACGGCGATGACCCGCACGCGGTCACGCCAGACGCGGGCCTTGGCGACGCATTGAGCCCCCGGAGGCGTGGCCGTGCGTCGCCAAAGGCTCTCATCCCTCATCCCTGCTCAGCGCAGGCCCGCGAGGTCCTGCAACAGCCGCCAGTTCTCCAGCCGGTCCTGCTTCGCCATCAGCAGAGTCTCCGACGGCTTGCCCTCCTTGTCGAAGTGCTTGACGAACCGGCCCTCGCTGCGCGCGAAGTCGATGAACGTCACCTCGTCGTTCGTCTTCGGGTTGACGTACCAGTCACCCTTGACGTTCGGGTTGCCCTGCAAGGACAGGCGCTTCTTCACGGAGTCGCCGGCGCGGGGGTCGTAGACGAGCAGGGGGAACGCCCGGCTGTCCACCGCCAGGCGTGCCGCCTCCCCGGCCATGTTGTCCGCCACGCCGTGCTCCGGCTGGCAGGTCGTGTAGCAGCACACGATGGCCGGGCCGTCGAACTCCAGCGCGCCGAGGACGGCCTTGTAGAAGTGGTTGATGTGGGCGCACGTCGTCTGCGCGACGTAGGTGCGCGGGTGCATCATGGCGATCTGGGCGATCTCCTTGCGGCGTTCCTGCTTGCCGCCGAAGGCGTTGCCGTGGACGCTCATCTTGGTGTTCTGGCCGGTGAAGCTGGCCGTGGACGCCTGCCCGCCGGTGTTGCTGTACACCTGGGTGTCGAGGACGAACACCTTGATGTTCATGCCGCTGGCGAACATGCGCGACAGGGCCTGGAAGCCGATGTCGTACATGGCCCCGTCGCCGCCGATCACCCACAGGGGCCGCTTCTGCCAGCCCATCTGGTCCCAGCGCATCCGTACGCCGATGGCGTAGGTCGGCGCGTTCTCGAACAGCGAGTTCGTCCACGGCACGAGGTACGGGTTGTACGGGTACGTGCTGGTGTACACCGTGTTGCAGCCCGTCGCCGCCACCAGGCCCCACTGGTCGCCGTGCTTCGACCCCGTGGCCGCGCACAGCATGCGCAGCGCCGTGCCCTCGCCGCAGCCGGCGCAGGAGCCGGCGCCGCCGGTGTACAGCATCGTCTGCTCTTTCAACATCATGTCCACGAGCAGGTTGTCGTTGATGTACCTGTTGTCGCTCGGCCCGATGTTCTTGAAGTAGCGGTGGCTCTTGCGCGAGCGGATCATCAGGTCATCGGTCTTGGCCACCATCTTGAGGGCGTCGTCGTCGCACACGGTGACGCACTCGGCGCAGCCCTTGCACTTCGACGGGTCGATGATGATCTGGAACATCCCGCCCGCGCCCGTCTTCTTCGCCCCGGCCTCGTAGTACTTCTTCGTCTTCGACCACTGGGCGCGGTACATCGCGCGGTCGGCCTCCGGCAGCGCCATCAGCTTGCGCTCGAGGTCGGGCTCGGAGATGACCTTGCCGAGGATGGCCGTGTCGGGGCACTCGGTGACGCAGTCCATGCAGCCGGTGCAGTTGTCGGCGATGTACTCCGGGATCTCCGGGGCGATGTAGCTGAAGTCGCGCAGCGACGCGGTGCCGGCGGGCACGAGCGAGCGCGCGGCCGAGAGGTCGGCGGGTAGGCCGGCCTCGGCGGTGCCGTCCTCGTAGCAGCGGACGATCCGCTCGTTGAAGTCGTTGACGTCGAGGACCGGCAGGCTGACGAGCCGGTAGGGCGCGTCCACGAGGCTGCCGTAGCAGTTGTTATTGAAGGGGTCGTGGTCGCTCGCCGCGTTCATCGACGGCGCAGCGGTCATGGTCGCAGTCATGGCAGGGATGCTCCGGTATGTGGTGTCGCCTACCTCACCCCCTAACCTCCTCTTCGAAGCGGAGAGGAGGGATCGTCAGATCATCGATTCAGCGGAGGGGAGGTCTGCGCGTCTCCTGTTGGCACGGCGATTCGGGATGCGGCTGGCGCACCCCACCGCCACTCTTCTCACTCTTGCGATCCCCCCTCTCCGCGCATCGGGGGTCTGGGGGCGTCTCGCCCCCAGCTCGCAGCGAGAGGGGGTGAGGGGGTGAGGTAGTCCCCGATCACTGGGCGTGGATGACTTCCTGGGGGATCTCCTTCATGTCGCCGTAGCCGCGGCGGACGCAGGCCAGGTTGTCCTGGATCACCTGCTCGCCGCGCTTGCCGAAGTACTTCCGCAGCGCCTTCTCGACGCCGGCGTAGACCTGGTCGTCCGACATCCGCGCCTCGCGCGCGTACGGCGTGAGGCGGAGGAACGCCCCGAGCAGCACGATCCCCTGCATGCGCATCTGCAGGTCCGGCTCGGTGGCCACCTCGCGGGCGATGCTGACCATGTCGCAGTAGTACACCCTCGCCTTCTTCTCGCGGATGGCGTGCTTGTTGGCCGGCGGGATGCGCGCCCACACCTGCGCCGGGTCGGCGTACGGCGACTGCATGAAGATCGCCCCGCCCGCCTCCAGGCCGTGCAGCGTCAGCGGGCTGAGGATCGCCGTCGGGTCGTTGATGCACAGCAGCTCGACGTGCTCCAGCTCGCAGTGCATGTCGATGTGCGTGTCGGCGATGGTCAGGTAGTACGTCGTCGGCAGGCCCTTCTTCTCCGAGCCGTACTTCGGGTACGCCTGCACGTCCTTGCCGAACACGTTGCCGGCGATGGTGGCGATGACCTTGTTGGTCGTCACGCTGCCGAAGCCGCCGACCGAGTGGCCACGCATCGAGAAGCCGCCCTTGGGGCGCAGGTCGGGGTCGTCCTTGCGCTTCAGCGCCAGCGGGTGGTCGATGCCGACGCAGAAGAAGTCCGGCCCCTCCTCGATCATGTTCTCGAAGCTGGCGATGATGTCCGCGGGCCTCACGTCGCGGCTGCCCAGCCCCGCCGCCGCGTGGTGGACGCGCGGGATGCGCAGCAAATGCTCCTGGCCGTTCTGGCCGGTGATGGCGTCGCACAGCGCCGCCTTGACCTCGCGCGTCAGGTGGTTGCCCGTCGTCGAGAGGGGGTCGTCCATCCGCTCGAAGACGGTGAAAGCCATGCACCCCTTGAGCGCCTGCACGATGGCGGCGGCGGGGAAGGGGCGGAACTGGAACACCGTCAGGCAGCCGGCGGCCAGGCCCTTCCTGCGCAGGTGGTCCACGGTGACCTTGGCGGTCTCCATGTAGCAGCCCATGCCGACGAGGATGTACTCGGCGTCCTCGCAGCGGTAGGCCTCGACGGGCCCGTACCGCCTGCCGGTCTTGCGGGCGAACAGCTCGAACGCCTCCTCCAGGGCCGGGCCGACCCTGTCGTAGTAGGCGCGCTGGGCCAGCTTGCCCTTCATGTAGCTGTCCTGATTCTGCACCACGCCCGACATCATCGGGTTGGCCGGGTCCATCAGGTTGATCAGCCTCTCCTTGGGGTCGCCGACGAACTCCCTCATGAGCGCCGGCTCGATGAGCCGCACCGTCTCGACGGTGTGCGTCGTCAGGAAGCCGTCCTGGACGCTGAAGAACGGCGTCGAGGACGCCTCCGCCGCCCGCCGGGCGATAAGGCAGAAGTCGCCGGCCTCCTGGGCGTTGCGGGCCAGGAGCATGCCCCAGCCGCAGTCGGCGACGCTCATGATGTCGTCGTGGCCGGCGTGGACGTTGAGGCCCTGGCTGGTGAGGGCGCGGGCGCCGATGTTCATCACCACGGGCAGGCGCTTGCCGGAGATGGTGTACAGCACCTCCTTCATCAGCACGAGCCCTTGGCCGGAGGTGAAGTTGGTGACACGCCCGCCGGCGACGGCGAAGCCCTCGCACACGCTGGCGGCGGAGTGCTCGCTCTCCGGCTCGAAGAACATCAGGGTGTCGCCCCAGAGGTTCTTGGCGCCGTTCATGACGGAGGCGTTGAAGCCGCCGCCCATGGTCGTCGAGCTGGTGATGGGGTAGGCGCCGGCGGCCTGGCTGATGTGGATCTCGACGTGGACGACGGCCTCGGCGCCGTCGCAGGTGGTCGGGATGCCGGGGTACTCGTAGCTCTCGGGGGCGGCCTCGGGGGCGGGCTCACGGACGCGGGAGGGCCTGTCGATCAGGGCACTGCTCATAAGGGTTCTCTGTTCTCTTGAACGTGTGGATTCATGGGGGCACGTCCTCGGGGGACAAGGAGGGATGGGTGCGGACGGTGCCCGCCGCCCGAGCCGGCGGGCCGCCCGTTTCGGTTTCTGTTTCGATGGAGTCGTTCATGCCCCTTCCTTTGCCAAAGTGTGTTCGCGGCGGAAGATCAGACACAGGTGTTGCGGGTCGGCCTCGGTGAAGCCGGCGGGGCGTTCCGTCTGGCCGGGGGAGGCGGTGCACCAGCGCAGCGTGTCGCCGGCCACCTCCCAGACGCACAGAGCGAGCCGCCCCTTGTGCTTGTGCGGGCCCTCCTCGACGAGGACGTCCATCGTCGCCGGGCGGCCCTCGCCGAGGGTGAAGCGGCCCATGTAGATGTCGCCGTTGTCGAAGTGGACGGTGAGGTGGCCGCCGCGGATGAGCAGCTCGGCCTGCCGGCGTCCGGCGGTGGCGAGCCAGGCGCCCTGGAGCGCCTCGGGGCCGGCCCGGGCCCGTGGGGCCAGGGCCGTGGGCTCGTCCCACAGGTTCTCCAGCCAGCCCGGATCGCTGGCCCAGGCCGGTGCTGCGCGCGTGCGCGATTTCCGTGGCATAACAGCCCCCCAAGGGTGGAAAATGATCCCGCCCTCGCCAGGGAATGGCGGCGAGGGGCGGGCGGAGAGTCGGGGATGGCGTTGGTCTGCCTCGCGTGACGCGGCCCCGGTGTGGCCGGGATGAGAATGGCTGTCGCGTCACATCAGATTCGATTCTAGCCGCCCGACAAGGGCAAGCAACAGAAATCCGGCGCCGCGCGCGCGGTCAATACTTCTCCGGCACGAAGTGCCGGCCCTTCAGGCCCGCCTGGTCGTCGTACTCGCCCTTCTCCGGGCGCTTCGGCAGCTTGACCTTCTCCTGGGGGACGTCCTCGTAGGGGACACGCTTCAGGATGTGCGCGATGAGGTTCAGACGCGCCCGCCGCTTGTCGTCCGACCGCACGACGTGCCAGGGCGCCTGCTTCGTGTCGGTCGCCTCCAGCATCATGTCGCGCGCCTTCGAGTAGGCGTCCCACCGCGCGTACGACTCCAGGTCCATCGGGCTGAGCTTCCACTGCCGCATCGGGTCGTCGATCCGCGCCTCGAACCGCCTCTTCTGCTCTGCCGGCCCCACCTCCAGCCAGTACTTGAGGAGGATGATGCCGGCCGAGGTGACGTGGGACTCGAACTTCGGGCACGTCTCCAGGAACGAGCGGTACTGGTCCTTCGTGCAGAAGCCCATCACGTGTTCGACGCCGGCCCGGTTGTACCAGCTCCGGTCGAAGATCACCACCTCCCCCGCCGCCGGGAAGTGCTGCAGGTAACGCTGCACGTACATCTGCGTCTTCTCGCGGTCCGACGGGGCCGGCAGCGCCACCAGGCGGAAGACGCGCGGGCTGACCCGCTCCGTGATCGCCTTGATCGTCCCGCCCTTGCCGGCGGCGTCGCGGCCCTCGAATACGATGATCACCCGCAGCCCCGCGTGGACCACCCAGCGCTGCAGGCGGCACAGCTCCGTCTGCAATTCCTGCAGGTGCTTCTCGTACTCCTTGCGTTTCATCTTCGCGCTCATGACTCTCCCTCCCGAGTAGATGGCGGCGCCCCCCGCCCCCATGCCAACGCCAGCAGCAGCGACCCGAACACGCCCAGCAGCCCGAACGCCAGCACGGCGGTCACGGCGGCCGTTCCGGGGAAGCTGGCCGTGGCGATCACCAGGCCGACGCCGACGTTGCGCAGCCCCGTCGTCAGCGTCAGCGCCTTGCGTGAAGAGGCCCCGGCCATCACCCAGCCGGCGGCCCAGCTCGCCATCAGCAGCACCACCATGCCGGACCACCCGCGGAGGCGGATCTCCGCCAGGAGATGATAATTCGCCGCCAGCACCCCCACCACCACCGCCAGATTCAGAACCTTGCTCAGCAGCGTCGCCGGCCCGAGCATCCGCTCCGCCAACGCCGGCCAGCGCAGACGCACGCCCAGGCCGACGGCCAGCGGCAGGAGCTGCGTCACCAGCAGCGTGAACGCGATCTTGGCGGCGTCGATCCGCAGCGGCTCGTCTCCCGACAGCAGCGGCATCAGGAACGCCAGCAGCACCGGGGCGATCACGGCGGACGACGCCGCCAGCGCCGCCATCAGGCCGACGGAGACGGCCACGTCGCCCTTCGCGATCGCCGTCAGCGGCGGGCCGAACGGCGCGCCGGGGCAGGCCGCCAGGATCAGGAAGCCCGCCGCCGCCATCGGCGGCGCCTGGAACAGCAGCAGAAGCCCGACGGTGGCGGCCGGGACGAGGGCGTAGTTGGCGAAGGCGGCCCGCGCCATCAGCCACCAGTCGCGCCCGACGGCGGCCAGCTCGTCGGGCTTCACGCCCAGCCCGATGGCGGCCATCATCTCGATCAGCGTCACCATGACCAGGACGCCGAGTGCCTGCTCGGCGGTCATGGCGGCCCCCCGGCACGGCCCGCGTGGGCCAGCCACGCGGCGTGGTGTTCGCGGATCAGGGCGATGGCCTCGTCGGCCGAGCCGACGCAGCGCGGGATGTCCAGATCCGCCGCGTTGGCCAGCGGCGGGTCCGTGGAAAGCAGATGCTCCCGCGCCCAGGCGATCAGCGGCGGCCACATCTTCCCCACCAGGATGAGCGGCGTGTCCTCGACGTGCCGTACCTGGAGGAGCTGCCAGACCATGCTCAATTCCAGCAGCGTGCCGACGCCACCGGGCGCCACCAGGAAGGCGTCGGACGCCAGCACGAAGTGGTGCAGGCGCGTGAAGAACGTCTTGTGCTCGAACGCCTGCTCGACGAACGGGTTGACCTCCTGCTCGAACGGCAGGTCGACGCGGATGCCCGCCGAACGGCCCCGCTCGGGCGCCCCTGCCGACGCCGCCCCCTCGTTGGCGGCCTGCATCAGGCCCGGCCCGCCGCCCGTGATGATGTCGCACCCCATGGCCGCGAGGGCGGCGGCGACGCGCTTCGTCTCCTCGTACCCGAACGAGCCGGGCCTCGTCCGCGCCGAGCCGAAGATCGTCACCCGGTAACGCTCGCGCCGCGTCGGCTTCAGCCGCGTCAGGCTGTTGACCACGTCCCACAGGCCGTAGACGGCGTCGGCCAGGACCCGCTTGACGCCGTCCTCGTCCCCCAGGCTCACCGCCCCCGCCTTCTTCTCCTCGCTCATCGCCCCTCCCCTTCAATGCCAGCCCCCGGCAGGAGCCGGACCCGTCCCGTCCCGATCTCGTACACCGCGCCGACGATCTTCACGCGGCCCTCGCGCAGACGCGCCTGGCCCTCCGGCGTGTTCAGGATCTGCCGCACCGTCCAGCGCACGTTGGCCTCCACGGCCCGCGACAGCCGGCCCTCGGGCGGCAACGACGGGTCGTCGGGCGGCAGCCCCGGCACGATGCCATCGACCAGGAGCTGGATACGCGACAAATGGCGTGTGCCCTCGTCGCGTGTCGCCAGGGCGGCGGCGACCGCCCCGCAGCCCTCGTGGCCGAGGACCATGAACAGCGGCGTGCCCAGGTGGGCGCCGGCGTACTGGAGGCTGCCGGCCACCTCCGCCGACAGCACGTTGCCCGCCACCCGGATGACGAACAGTTGACCCAGGCCGGCGTCGAAGACCCACTCCGGCGGCACGCGCGAGTCGCTGCAACCCAGGATGGTGGCGAACGGCTTCTGCCCCCTCGCCAGCTCGGGCAGCGACTCCAGCGGCAGGCCCGACATCCGCGCCTCGCCGCGCAGGAACCGCCCGTTGCCGGCCATCAATCGGGCCAGCGCCTCGTCGGCGGTGGGGGCATGGGCGTCATACTCCATCGGCGGGCTCCTTCACAAGAGGATCACGGCGGCCAGCAGCGCCACGAACAGGGCCGGGAAGGTGAAGCGCGCACGCCGGTCGAGCGCCCTCGCCCCCTCGGCGTCGCCGTGCGTCAGGAGGCGGTGGACGGCCACCACCTGCACCAGGGCCAGGAAGACCAGGGCGGTGCAGCCCAGCAGGAGGTAGTCGAAGCGGGTGAGGTAGGCGACCTTCGGCAGCTGGTTGGCGAGGACGAATCGGTAGGCGATGATCGTCAGCATCGACGTGACGGCGATGGACTGGCGCGGGGGCAACTGCTCCGGGGCCATCCAGAACGCCGCCCACGACATGCTCACGATGAACGCAAGGGGGATGACGAACTGGTAGAAGTACGCGATCGCCAGCCGGCTCGCCGGCAGCTCGCACCTCAGCCCGGCGATCCCCCCACCGTCGGGCGCGGCGAGCGTCTCGGCGCGGCACGACGGCGGCCCGACCACCCAGTCGAGGATCGAGAACGCGGCGGAGCGTGCGGCCTGCTCGGCCGGTACGATCTCGAGCTGCGCCGGCGACAGGCCGGGGGTGATGAGCCGCACCGCGAGGGCCTGCCGGTCGAGCGGGAAGCCACGCAGATCGAGATGGACGGAGAAGGTGCCCTGGAACCGCTGCCGGTACTCCACCTCGCCCTGGCCGTCCACCTCGGCCGTCTCGGGCAGCAGTCGGGCCACGCTCCGCTGATTGAGGACGAGCAGCGGGGGGTGCCAGACCTCCGCGAGCGGCAGCCTGCGCCTCCCGGAAGGGGAGGCCAGCCGGGCGTCCTTCCAGCGGAACAGGACGTACAGGTCCGCCGTGAACGTCCGCCGGGAGTCATCGACCTCCGCCACGTCGATGACGTACACCGCCGCCGTGACGCGCGTCGCCTTCCCCTCCGGGTCGGGGCGCGTGGCCACCCCCTCGCCGGCGGCGCAAGCGAGGAATCCGGCGAACAGCGTCCACAAGGCAGCCGGCATCGTTGGTCACCCCCCGCCGTTCACGAAGAGCAGCAGGGCGGACCGGGCCTCGACGCGGTACGTCGCCCCGCCCACGGGCCGCGCCTCCTGCCACGGCACGATGTCGTCCGGCGAGGGCAGCGCCGTGTCGATCCACCGCCGCCACGGGCCGCCGGTGGGGCACGGCGGCAGCTCGAAATCCAGCGGCTCCCAGTAGGCGTTGAGCGCCAGGTACATGAACAGGCCCTCGTACTTCATCTCCGCGCTCAGGGCGATGCTGCGCGAGCCGTCGCCCCAGTCGGGCTGGAACGCCTTGACCCCGTGCCACGCCTTGTTCGCCTGCGCCAGCAGGGCCGTCAGGCTCGTCCGCCTCCGCTCATGCTCCGTGTCGCGCAGGAGCCGGCGGGCGTTCAGCAGCGTCACGAACCGGTGAACGTCGGCGTGCTTGTGCACCAGCGACCAGTCCAGCCAGCTCACCTCGCTGTCCTGGCAGTAGGCGTTGTTGTTGCCCCCCTGCGTCTGCCGCACCTCGTCCCCCATCAGGATCATCGGCACGCCCAGCGACATCATGGTGACCGTGAAGAAGTTCTTCACCTGCCGGTTGCGCAGCGCCTCGATCGCCGGGTCGTCCGTCGGCCCCTCGACGCCGCAGTTCCAGCTCCGGTTGTCGTTGGCCCCGTCGCGGTTGCCCTCGCCGTTGGCCTCGTTGTGCTTGCCGTTGTAGCTGACCAGGTCGTTGAGGGTGAAGCCGTCGTGACAGGTCACGAAGTTGACGCTCTGCTCCGGGCCGCGCCCGTCGTGCCCGAACACCTCCGGGCTGCCGACGAGGCGGTCGGCCAGGCGGCGCACCGCGCCGCCCTCGCCGCGGAAGAAGTCCCGCACGTCGTCCCGGAAGATGCCGTTCCACTCCTTCCAGGCGTCGCCGACGAACCGCCCGACCTGATACAGCCCCGCCGCGTCCCACGCCTCGGCGATCAGCTTCGTCCCCGCCAGCTCCGGGTCCGACTCGATGTCCCACAGCACCGGCGGGTTGGGCAGGACGTGCCCCGCGTGGTCGCGTGAGAGGATCGACGCGAGGTCGAATCGGAAGCCGTCCACGTGCATCTCGGTGACCCAGTACCGCAGGCTGTCCAGGATCATCCGCCGGACGATGGGGTTATTCGCGTTGAGCGTGTTGCCGCACCCGGTGTAGTTGGCGTACCTCTCCCCGCCGCCCTCGAGCATGTAATAGATGGCGTTGTCGATGCCGCGGAAGCAGCACGTCGGCCCGTCCTCATTCCCCTCGGACGTGTGGTTGAAGACGACGTCCAGGATGACCTCGATGCCGGCCCGGTGCAGTGCCTTGACCATGTCGCGGAACTCATCGACGGCCCCGAGCGGCCCCGGCCGCGAGCTGTACGCCTGGTGCGGTGCGAAGAACGAGATCGGCGCGTAGCCCCAGTAGTTCACGCGCCCCGCCGGCGCGTCCTGGGGGTCGAACTGGAAGACCGGCAGCAGCTCGACGGCGGTGATGCCGAGGTCCTTCAGGTACGGGATCTTCTCGACCAGCCCCGCGTAGGTGCCGCGCGTCGCCTCGCCGACGCCGGAGCTGGGGTGGCGCGTGAACCCCTTGACGTGCATCTCGTAGATGATCGTCCGCGACGACGGGCGGTTGAGCGGCCTGTCGCCCTCCCAGTCGTAGGCCGACGGGTCGACCACCACGCTCTTCATCGCCGTGGCGCAATTGTCGCCGGGCGCACCGGCGGCCTTGCGGTCATAGCCCTTCGGCGCGACGACGGCCCTGCCGTACGGGTCGAGGAGGACCTTGGTGGCGTCGAAGCGCAGGCCGCGTGCCGGGTCGTGCGGCCCCTTGACGCGGTAGCCGTACAACTGCCCCGCCTTCACGCCCGGCACGAAGGCGTGCCAGTAGTGGTAGGTGCGCCCTTCCGCCGGATCGAAGGGGACGACGCGGGCCGGGCGTGCGTCGTCTTCTCGGTCGAACAGAAGCAGCTCGATGCCCTCGGCGGTGCGTGAGAACAGCGAGAAGTTGACGCCGCCGTCGCGGACGGTGGCGCCGATGGGTGCGGCGAGCATGGCTCAGGCCCTCCGTTCGAGCGTGAAGAGGTGGACGCCCCACGGGGGCATGTCGAGGAACAGCTCGCCGCCCTCGCGGTCATACGCCGCGTCGCCGAGCAGGTCGGTGACCCGCCACGCCCCCAGGCCCGCGAACGGCAGGCGCAGGCGGCACTGGCTCCGGTTGTCGGAGTAGTTCACCGCGACGAGCAGACGCTCGCCCGCCAGCTCCCAGGAGAACGCGACGAAGCAGTCGTGCGTCCAGTTGCCGTCCCACGCGGGGACGCACTCCAGGAGCTTCCACCCGCCGTCACGCAGCGCCGGACGCTTCAGCGCCGCGAGGAGCTTCGCGTAGAAGCGGGAGAGGCCCTCATGAACCGGCTCCTCCGGGGCGCGGACGAGGTGCGGCGAGATCCGGACGATGCGGCCCTCCAACTGGCCCTGGTGGAAGAACCGCAGCCCCGGCGAGAGGAAGGTGAGGGCGGCGGCGGCCTCGTGCTTGCCGGGCGGGAACGTGGCCGCGGCGCGCGGCTCGTCGTGGTTCTCCAGGAAGCGGGCGAGCTTGCCCTGGTAGTCCATGCCGGCCAGGAAGTGTTCGCGCACAGGCCGGGCGTGCCCCTCGCGCAGGCGGTCGTACAGCGTCTTGTCGTAGGCGTAATCGAACCCCTGCTGCTGCATGTCCCACTCACGGCCCCAGTAAACCTCGGCCATCAAGGTGAAGTCCGGGTTCTTCCGGCGGACGCGCGAGACGGCCGCCGGCCAGAATGGCTCCATCGGGACGCCCCAGGTCCGCTGGAAGACGTCCGGCAGGATCAGCATGGCCATGTCGCAGCGGACGCCGTCGCACTGCCCGGCGATACGCTCCAGCTCGCCGGCCATCGCGTCGCGCGTGGCCGCGTTACCGTAGTTCAACTGCAAGGTGTCCGGCCAGCCGTCGAAGTATGGGTCGCGCCCGTGGGCCAGGATGCGTCCGCCGGCGCGGATGAAATTCTGCGGGGCGTGGGCGATGCCCTCCTCCGTCCCGGCGATGAAATGCTCCGGGTGCGTCCTCGCCCAGGGGTGGCCGATGCCCATGTGGTTGGGCACGAAGTCGAGCATCAGTTTCAGGCCACGCCTCTTCATCCGTCCGCGGACGCGGGCCAGGGCGGCGTCGCCGCCGAGGCCCTCATGCGTCGTGTAGCCGGTGACGGCGAACCCGGAGCCGGCGATGTCCTCCTCGCGCAGGTCGGGCAGCGTCTCCTCGAACTCCCCGCGCCAACCCCGGTTGGCGCGGCTGATCGCCCGGGCCTCCGGCCCGGTCTGCCAGACGCTCAGAAGCCAGACCCACTCGAAGCCCATCTCAGCCAGCCGGTCCAGCTCGGCGTCGGGGATGTCGTCCAGCGTGGCGGGACGGCCCAGGTTTCGCGACAGCGCGGTCAGCCACACGCGCGTGTTGACCTGGTACAGCGTCGGATGGTGAGTGGATGTCATGTTCTTCTCGCTCCGGGTGCCTTCGCACCCCTCGTTCATGCCCAGGCCCGTAGGGGGAGGGCGATCCCGCTCAAGCCACGGGCCTCAAAAGCCGAACAAATCTCGTAACCGACCAGGCGGGTGTGGGAATTAGACAGAAGTAGACAGGTGGGATGGCGGGGTGGTGCGGATTGCATTGCGTTGCACCCCCCCAGGCACCCCCCTGCTCCGAAAATTTCGCGTTCAGGGGAGATCA
>CAZVZK010000009.1:0-118632 GCA_964630925.1 uncultured Alcaligenaceae bacterium | reverse complement strand
CCTATCCTACAAGCCTTCATGCCGTACTCGCCGAATCTCCACCGCCGACGGTATATACGCGGCCGCCAAAACCCGTCGTCATCCGCCGCCGAGGCGGCGTTTCAGTTCCGCGACCGCCTCCGGCGGCAGCGCCTTGAGAAGGTCATCGAGGGAGAGCCCCGCCAGCCGTTTCTCCGGCGGCAGGCCGGCCGCGATCTCCAGTTTCTTCTCCTCGGGCATCTCCCGGAGGAACTCGTCGAAGAGCTGGCGATTGAACTCCTCCACCGTAAACGGCATGTTCCACCCCTCTTGGGAATAACGTCGGGCGAGCTGGTCCATGAACGAGCTGGTGTGGATCGAGCGCGGGCGGTAGTGCTCCGCCCCGTAGCGTGCCCGTCGCTCCTGGAACGCGAACATGTGCAGCAGGGCGTTCTTCGGCGTCTCCGGAAGCTCGTGGATCACCACCAGCCGGACCGACAGCCGTGCCATCATCGGTAGATCGTACACCCCGGCCCCGGCCCTCGCCAGACGCGGCTCGGCCAGCAGCTCCTGCGGTGAGCGGACGCACACCGCGTACAGCCGGCAGCGGTCCATCGGTAGCTGGCCACGATCACGCCCGCCGACCAGTTTGCGGTAGCTCGACAGGTGCCCGACCAGCTCGACAAGGGCCTCCGCGTCGAGCGCCTCATGGAAGGATTTGAAGGTGATGAGGTTGTGCTCACGGAGCCCGTCGAGGCCGTCGGGGAGGTCGTCCGGCTCGGGGATGTCGGTGTCGCGGCAGACGATCACCACGTCGAGGAGCTGCTTCTTGACCGACAGGTCGCGTTCCATGTCCACGGTGTACGGCCTGCCGACGAGGAGATCCGTCAGCCCGAGGCCGAACCACCGGTGCCACTGGAGCAGATCTTCTTCCACCGCAACCCCCTCGCCCATTCTACGCGTCAGCGCGCCTTGCGTAGCTCCTCCAGGCGCAGCCGCGCCTTCTCGCCCTGCCTCGTCTCCGGGCCGAAGGCGTCCACCTGCTCCCACATGCGGACCGCCTCCTGGCGCATCGCCTCGGCGAGCTTCACGGCCTGCGGGATGGCCTTCAGCTCCTTGAAATGCTCGTCCGCCGCCCGCGCCTCGCGGGCGAAGTGGGCCACCTGGATCTCGTTGTAGGCCTGCTCCCACTTCCTCGGCGATTTGGCGTCGTGGTCTGCGAGCAACTTCGCCGCCTTCTTCGCCGCGTCCTCGTCCGGCCAGCGCTGGGTGATGCCGTGCAGGATCATCAGCGTCGGGCCGGCGGGGAGGCCGGCGCGCATCCGCAAGCGCGCCTCGTCGAGCAACGCCTTCGACCACACCTCCGCCGACGGGAACACCTGCTCGGCGATGCGGATGGCGGGGAGGCTCTCGACCAGGGCGGCGCGGTCCGCCCGGCCCGACTCCAGCAGGGCGAGCGCCTGCTCCAGTACGCCCGCCGGCGGCACGCCCCTGGCCCTGGCGGGGACGACGAGCAGTTGGCCCTTGACGCCGGCGTCGCGCAGGACGGGGTCGCGGTAGCGCTCCAGCTCGTGTCGGCCCGCGTCGAGCTGGCCGGCCATGAGGACCACCGTGAGCCGCTTGCGTACGCGGTCGCGGAGGTAGGGCTCGGCGCGGAGCGTCGTCGTCCCGCCGATGGCGAGCAGGCCGCCGAACATCTCCGGCCAGGTGTGGGCGATCTGCGACGCCGTCACCGCGCCGCCCGACGTCCCGGCCAGGTAGAGGCGGTCGGTGTCAATGACGAGTTTGCGGCGCACGTCGTCGAGGGCCTCGACGGCCCTCTTGAGGCGCACCCCCGGATGCACGTCGTCGCCCATGCCCACCGGCACCGCCAGGACGAGGCCCGCCTTCTGGCACGCCGCCGCGAGGCTCGCCGCCTCCTCCGCGTTGCCCACGCCGAGGAACAGCATCAGGCCGGCGGCGCGGCCCGGGGCGTATCCCGGCGGGACGAGGAGCTGGTAGGTGACGGCGGGGCGTCCGCCCCTGGGCTCCTGCGGCATGTCATCGAGGAGGCCCGGCGGGGCGGCGTACTTCCAATCCATCCGGCACGCCCCGTTGACCGTCACGAACGGCGTGCCACCCGACGGCGTCAGATCCGGCTGCGTGACGACGTAGATGAAGCGGCCACGGCGCACGAAGTACGTCCGCTGGGCCAGCGCATCCGTCACACACAGGCCCAACGCCAACACCGCGATGAGGTGCCTCATGCTCTGCCCTCCATGCGTGTTCCCAGGCCTCACGGCCTGGGCTATTGACGTTCGCCCCTTCGGGGCTGAAAGCAAGCGGGTTGATGGCTGTTCAGCCCCGAAGGGGCGTCCGTCAATGGCCCAGGGCGTCAGCCCTGGGCACACGCCGCGTCCTGCACCCGGGCAACTCTACCCGCTGCCGCCGAGCCGCGCGTCCCCGTACCCGGCAGGGTTTCACGATGTCATACCGCCCGGGAGGAATATCCCGAAAAGGGGGTGTCCGTCACTTGCTCTGGACGTGGCGGGGGCAACATAATTAGTCTCTGGCCGGCCGCGGTGGCGCCGGCGTCGTGGTATTGGAGGGGCCGGCGATGCGGATCCTGTTCCTGGTGGCTGCCCTGGGATGGCTCGCGATGACGGGCCGGGCCGTGGCATGCCCGTTCTGCAACGCCGAGGCCGGCAAGACGATGCTGGAGGAGGCTGCCGAGGCACGCTTCGTCGTGTTCGGCTGGCTGGAAAAGTCCGACCGCGACAAGGAGACGAGCGTCATCGGCATCGAGAAGGTGATCAAGGACGACGCCGACCGGCCCAAGGGCGACAAGCTGGTCATCAAGAAGTACCTCGACGGCGAGGTGATCAGCAAGGGGAAGGCGGGCAAGGACCGCCTGATGCTGTTCTGCGACTTCTACAAGGGCCAGCCGGACGCCTACCGCGGGGTCATCGTCAAGACCGGCAGCAAGCTGCCGGAGTACATCGAGGGCCTGCGGGCGCGCAAGGAGAAGTCGATCACCGAGCGTCTCAAGTTCTGCTTCGAGTACCTCGACGACCCGGACAACGAGGTGTCGAGCGACGCGTACAAGGAGTTCGCCCGCAGCGACTACGCCGACTTCAAGCCGATGGCCAAGGACCTGCCCAGCGCCCGCGTGCTGAAGTGGCTGACGGACAAGACCAACCCCGCGCCGTCGTTCCGGCTGGGCCTGTACGCCTCGATGCTCGGGCACTGCGGCAAGGAGTCGGACGCCGTCGTCGTCAAGAAGCTGCTGGACGACCCGGACCGGCGTTCGAGCGGCGTGGACGGCCTGCTGGCGGCCTACGTCATGCTGAAGCCGAAGGACGGCTTCGAGTACCTGCGGGGCGTGCTGAAGGACAGCAAGGGCGACTTCATGTACCGCTACGCGGCGCTGCGGGCGCTGCGGTTCCTGAACGACTACCGGGCCGAGCTGGTGCAGAAGAAGGATCTGGTGTCGGCGGCGTGCCTGCTGCTGGACCAGGACGACATCAGCGACATGGCCATTGAGGACCTGCGCAAGTGGAAGGCGTGGGACACGGCGGCGAAGGTGGTGGCGTTGGCGAAGAAGGAGAACTTCGACGAGCTGACGGTGGTGAAGCGTGCGGTGCTGCGTTACTGCATCCAGGCGGAGGGCAGCGCCGAGGCGTCGGCGTACCTGGCGGCGCGGACGAAGGAGAGCCCCGACACGGTGAAGGACGCGAAGGAGCTGCTGGAGATCGAGAAGCCGGCGGCGACGCCGAAGAAGACGCCGGTGCCGAAGAAGTGAGGGGGCGGCGATGCGGATGACGTGTGCCCTGGTGTTGGCCCTCCTGACGGCGACGGCGTCGCCGGGGACGGGCTGCCGCATCGACATCGCGAAGCCGTCCACCTTCCGCGACGAGGCGAAGAACGCCGCCGTCCTCGTCGTGGCGACCCTGACGGCCTCGGCGGGCGAGAAGGCGGAGTTCGCCGTCGACGCCGTGCTGCGCGACCACGCGGCCCTCAAGGACAAGAAGAAGCTCGTCCTCGAACGCGAGATCCCGTTCCCCGATAAGAAGAATCCGCCCCGCTTTCTCATCTTCATCGACGTACACAAGGGCAAACTCGACCCCTACCGAGGCATCGTCCTGACCCAGGCCCGGGCGGCCGAGTACGTCCGCAAGGCGCTGGCCCTCGACCCGAAAGACGCGCCGGCGGCTCTGGCGTTCTTCTTCAAGCACCTGGCCGACGCGGACCCGCAGGTCGCGTCGGACGCCCTCGCCGAATTCCAGACCGCCGAGGACGCCGACATCGTCAAGGCCGCCCCGCGTCTCGATGTCGTCCGCCTGCGGGCGTGGCTGCTGGACCCGAAGGTCGGGCAGGTGCAGAGGAACCTGTACGCGGTGCTGCTCGGGACGTGCGGCAAGAAGGCCGACCTCGATCTGGTGCGGGCGCTGCGAGTGCGTCACCCGGAGAGCGACGCCCTGCACGCGGCGCACGTGCTGCTGTCGCCGCGCGAGGGGATGGCGGCGTTGCGGGCTGCCTCGCTGGAGCAGAAGGCGGACTTCCATCACCGGTTCGCCGCGCTGCGGGCGGTGCGTTTCCTGTTTGATACCCGCAAGGGGGTCGTCCCAGAGAAGGACCTCGTGGCGGCGGTGTGCCTGCACCTGAAGCAGGACGACGTGTGCGACCTGGCGCTGGAGGAGCTGCGGCGCTGGAAGCGCTGGGAGGTGGCCGGCGAGGTGCTGGCGACATCGCGGCGGCCGTCGCTGGCGGACAACAAGGTGTGGAATCGGGCACTGTTGCGATACTGCATCCAGTGCAAGGGCAGCGGCGAGACGTCGAAGCACGTCGCGCTCATGCGGGCCAAGGACGCTGATCTCGTCAAGGATGAGGAAGGGCTGCTCGCCCTGGAGGGCGGCGGCAAGTGAGGGGGGTGGCGATGCGGGCGATGATCGCGCTGACGTGGAGCTGGACAAAATGAGACGGTGTGGGTGGCCACGGCGTTGGTGTGGGCGGTCTGACCACTGGCCCTGCAATGCAAATTCCCGGCGGGAATTGCATTTCAGGGGGGTGTCTGGGGGGGTGCAATGCAATGCAATTCGCCCCACACCGGCAACTCCACCCGTCTAATTCTGGTGGATTCCCGCTGCCGGTGAACGGTTACAGCCCAGGATGGATTGAGGAGGTACGGACGATGAGGACGCTCTCCGCGTGTGCGGCCCTGCTGCTGGCCCAGGCCGCCGTCTCCGCGTGCAGCCTGTGCGGCGAGGGCTTCCGCGACAAGCCGACCTTCCGCCAGGAGGCCGCCAAACGCGGCGCCCGCCTCATCCTGCACGGGACCATCTCCGACCCCACCCTCGACGGCGACAAGGGCCGCACCGACTTCACCATCAAGGGCGTCATCCGCGACGACGCCGCCATCAAGGGCAAGACGAAGCTCGTCCTGCCGCGCTACCTCCCCGTCGAGGACAAGAAGAACCCGCCGCAGTACCTCCTCTTCTGCGACGTGGACAAGGGCGGCGTGGACCCCTACCGCGGCGTGCCCATCCGCGGGCCGCGCACCGTGGAGTACTTCAAGAAGGCCCTCGCCCTCGGCACCAAGGACCCCGCCGCCAACCTCGCCTTCTTCTTCGACTACCTCGACGACGTGGACCCCGAGGTGGCCCGCGACGCCTTCCTGGAATTCGCCCGCGCCAGCGACGACGTGGTCATCCAGGCCGCCCCGAAGTTCGACCGCGCCCGCCTGCGCAAGTGGCTCGACGACCCCAAGACCCACAAGGGCCACCTCGGCCTGTACGCCATGCTCCTCGGCGCCTGCGGCAAGGCCGAGGACGGCGAGTACCTCCGCAAGCTCATCGACGGCAAGGAGGAGCGCTACCAGGACGCCGCCGACGGGCTCCTGGCCGGCTACGTCTGCATCGAGCCCAAGAAGGGCTGGGAGATGATGCACGGCATCCTGTCCGACGGCCGTAAGCCGCTGTCGCTGCGTCTCAAGGCGCTCGGCTCGCTGCGCTTCTTCACCCTGGCGCGGCCGAAGGAGTCGCGGCCCGAGGTGGTCAAGGCGCTGAAGTCGGTGATCGTGCAGGGCGACCTGTCGGACTTCGCCATCGAGGACCTGCGGATCAACAAGATCTGGGACCTGACCGACACCGTGCTGGGCTGCTGGGGCAAGAAGGGCTACGAGTCGCCGCTGCTCAAGCGGGCGATCCTACGTTACGCGGTGACGTGCGCCCCGACCGACGCGAGCAAGGCGTTCCTGGCGGCCCGCAAGAAGGACGAGGCCGAGGCCCTCGACCAGATCGAGGAGTGGCTCCGCTTCGAGCGTGCGGGGAAGTAGGGGGCCTACAAGAGGCGGGGCGGGGCCCGTAGGATGGCCTGTGTCCCGCTCCCCCGACGTGGTGGCCCCGTGGCACGATTCTTCAGGTTCCATTCCGTCGAGGAGGTCGAGGCCGAGGCCACACGCCTCGGCCTGTCGATGCGCTTCGACGCGGACCTGGGGCCGCTGTTCCGCCCGGTGCCCGTCGGTCCGCTCGTGGCCGGCAACGCCTTCTGCGTCCAGCCGATGGAGGGCTGCGACGGCAAGCCCGACGGCGCGCCGGATGAATTGACGTTCCGACGCTACCGGCGTTTCGGGGCCGGTGGGGCCAAGCTCATCTGGGGCGAGGCGGCGGCGGTCTGCCCGGAGGGCCGCGCCACGCCGCGCCAGCTCCTCGTCGCCGACCACACCATCGGCGGCATCGGGCGGATGCTGGCCGAATGCCGCGCGGCGCACCGCGAGGCGATGGGCGACGAGAAGGGCCTCATCGTCGGGCTGCAACTGACACACTCCGGGCGGTACAGTTACCCGAGGCCGCTGATCGCCGTGGAGTGCCCGCTTCTCGGGCCGCGGACGCGCGACCCGCTGCTGCTGGATGATGACTACCTGGAGCGTCTGCCGGACCACTACGTCCGGGCGGCCCGCATGGCGCGGGACGTGGGCTTCGACTTCGTCGACGTCAAGCAGTGCCACCGGTACCTGCTCAACGAGGTGCTGGGGGCGCGGACGCGGCCCGGCAGGTTCGGCGGTGACTTCGAGAACCGCACGCGGCTGGCCCGTGCCATCATCGAACGGATCCGCGCCGAGGTGCCGGGCGTGATGATCGCCACCCGCCTGAGCGCGTTCGACGGCGTGCCGTGGCACAAGGGGCCGGACGGCGTCGGCGTGCCGGACGACCACCGACGCCCGGCGGAGACCGCGTGGGGCGCATCGGCGGAAGACCCCTCGGTGCCGGACCTGGCCGAGCCGCTGCGCTGGGTGCGCGAGATGCGTCAGATTGGCGTCGCGCTGGTGAACGTGAGCATGGGGAACCCGTACGCCTCGCCGCACATCGTGCGTCCGTTCGAGCAGCCGCCGCCCGACGGCTACGAGACGCCGGAGCATCCGCTCGTGGGCGTGGCGCGGCACTTCGCCTGCACGGCGGAGGTGCAGAGGGCGGCCGCCGGGATGCCGGTGGTGGGGAGCGGGTATAGCTGGCTGCAGGAGTTCTTCCCGCAGGCCGGGGCGGCCAACGTGAAGGCAGGGGATGTGGCGTTCGTCGGGCTGGGGCGCGGGACGCTGTCGCAGCCGGACTTCGTGCGGCAGTTGGCGGAGACGGGGCGGCTGGACCGAAAGCGGATCTGCCGGACGTTCAGCATCTGCACGGCGCTGATGCGGAGCAAGCACAACGAGCTGGGGCAGTTCGCGACGGGGTGCCCGCCGTTCGACAAGGAAGCGTACGCCGCCATCTGGGAGCAGGCCAAGGCCAGGCCATGACGCCGCTGCGATTGCTGCTGGTGACCGAGACGTATCTCCCGGAGGTCAACGGCGTCGCGCGCACGCTGGGGCGCTGGGTGGACGCCTTCCGGGCGCGCGGGCACACGGTCAACGTGATCCGCCCGCGCCGTCCCGGCGAGGCCAAGGAGTTCGACCGCGTCTACGGCATCGCGCTGCCGTTCTACCGGCAGGTGCGTTTCGGCGTGGCCAGCCCGCTGCGTCTGCGCCGCATCCTGCGCAAGTACGAGCCGCACCTCGTCCACATCGCCACCGAGGGGCCGCTGGGCCTGGCGGCGCTGCTCGCGTGCCTGTGGGAGGGCGTGCCTGCCGCCACCAGTTTCCACACGAACTTCGACGCCTACGCCGGCCACTACGGCTTCCTGGGGCTGGAGTGGCTGGTGTTCGCCTACCTGCGCTGGTTCCACAACCGGGCCGCCGTGACGCTCGTGCCGAGCCGGGAGGCGAGGCGGCGTCTGACCGAGGCCGGGATGCAGCGCGTCGAGCTGTGGACACGCGGGGTGGACGGGGCGCAGTTCAACCCGCGGCACCGGGACGAGACGCTGAGGCAGAGGTACGGGCTGGAGGCGGCCGACCCGCTGCTGGTGTACGTGGGGCGGCTGGCGCCGGAGAAGAACCTGCAGGCGCTGCTGACGGCGTTCCAGCGGCTGCGGCAGTCGGCGGGGCGGGTGAAGCTGGCGCTGGTCGGGTCGGGGCCGCTGGAGGGGGCGTTGCGGCCCGCGCCGCCGCCTGGGGTGATCCTGGCGGGGGAGCGTCACGGGGCGGAGCTGTCGCGTTGGTACGCCTCGGGCGACGTGTTCGCCTTCCCGTCGCTGTCGGAGACGTTCGGCAACGTGGTGCTGGAGGCGCAGGCGAGCGGCCTGCCGGTGGTGGGCTTCGACAGCCAGGGAGTCAACGAGCAGGTGGTGCCGGGCGAGAACGGCTATCTCGTGCGTGTCGGCGGCGACCTGGTGCCGCCCCTGGCGCGGCTATGCGAGGACGCGGCCCTGCGGAGGCGGATGGGCGAGGCGGCGCGGCGGCGGGCGGAGGGTCTGGACTGGAAGCCCATCTTCGACGACCTGGAGGAGCGGTATCAGGCGTTGATCGCGGCGGCGCCGCGGCCCGTGCTGGCGGGCGGGGCGGTGTGAGGGCGCCATCTTGCAACCCCCCGGCCGCTTGCCTCGTCTAACTATCGGCTGACCGGGAGCGGCCGTGGGCCGACCCTCGGGGCCGGAGGATTCACGGAGACGCGACATGATCCGGATGGGCTTGTTGATGGCGTTGGTGGGTGCGATGGGCGTGGCGTCCGCGGACGAGGCGAAGAAGGACGACGGGTCGGTGATCGCCCTGCACCGGGGCGGGGGCTTCGTCGATCCGGACCGGATGCCGTTCGCCCACTACTGGTTCACCGTCGCCAAGGACGGCAGCTGGGAGGTCAAGCCCCTCAAGGGCACGAGCAGGAAGGGCAAGTTCACCGCCGCCGAGGTGAAGAATTTGCAGAAGGAGATCGAGGACGGCGGCTTCGACAAGATGAAGTCGAACCCGGCCCTCGGTGCCGCCGACGAGGCGTACCTGGAGATCGCCATCGTGTCCGGAGGCAAGAAGGTGACGAAGCGCATCCGCCTGGAGGAGAAACTCGCCGAGGCGCTGGACAAGAAGGTCTCGGCCCTCGCCAAGCTGCCGAAGTAGGCCGCGGAGGAGGAAGAGATTCACCACAGAGGCACAGAGATCACAGAGCGAGCACGGAGAAGACAAGCAAAGAGGCAGAAAGCAAAGACGCGCCTTCCTTCTATATCTTCTTGTCTTTCTCTTCTTCCTCTTCTCTATGTCTTCTGTGCAACTGTGGTGAATCGGCTGTCTTCTCTACCCGCCGTCACCCCTTGATGACGCCGATGGGGCGCATCCGCGCCACCTTCCTCGACAGCCCGGCGCCGTCCACCACGGCCACCACCTCATCGACGTTCTTGTAGGCGTCCGGCTGCTCCTTGTCGATGCGCCGGCTCCCCGCCGAGCGCACCGCCGCCGTCCGGCTCATGAGGCGGCCGGCCCCGTGGCACGTCGTCCCGAAGGTCCGCTCCATGCTGCCCGGCAGGCCGACCAGGATCCACGACGCCCGGCCCATGTCGCCGGGGATGATCACCGGCTGGCCGATGCCCCGGTACATGTCCGGCACCTCCGGGTGCCTGCGGTGCCGGCAAGTGGGGCGGCGCGACGGCGCGAGGGCTCGGTTTGATCGCTGACGGTCAGGTGGTAGAATGACACCGGAGGGCTCGCAATGGAACACGTCGAAACCGCCGTCCCCCAGCCTGCCGCCCCCCCGGCACGTTTGCCGGCCGACGGCTGTAGCGTGCGCCTTTCGGAGCGGGACGCCGAACAGGTCCTGCATGACGCCGAGCATCCGCCCGCGCCCGTCGCGGCGGCCCTGGAGGCGGCCCGGCGGTACATGAAGCGGCACGAGCATGGATGAGGCGCGCATCGAGCCGTTGTCAGGCCGGCACGAGCGCGGGGACTTCGACTGCGGCAAGGCGCCCCTGAACTCGTTCCTGCGGCTGCACGCGGCGGCCAACCACGAGCGCGGGGTCAGCCGCGTCTGGGTCGTCACGCGCCCCGGCGAGCACCGCGTGATGGCCTACAGCGCCGTGTCGGCGGGGACGTTCCTGCGCGACCACCTCCCGCCCGACGACCAGACCGGGCTGCCACGCTACCCGCTGCCGACGACCCACCTGGGGCGGTTGGCCGTTGACCTCTCGTGCCGAGGCCGGCGGCTCGGCGAACTGCTCCTCTTCCACTTCCTGAAGACCGCGTGCGAGGTGGCGGAGCGGATCGGCGTCTTCGCCGTGGACCTGTTCTCGAAGGACGACGACGCGAAACGGTTCTACCTGAAGTACGGATTCATCCCCATGCGCGATGACCCCTTCCACCTCTACCTCCCAATGCCGACGGTGCGGGCCATGTTCCTGCCGGCAGGGCCGTGCTGACGGGAGGCCCACCGATGGCGTGCATCCCCGACTCATCGAACTTCTACGGCACCCTGTACACGGCCAGGACGGTGCGAAAGTTGGCGTGTTTGTTCGGGGCGGAGGGCTGGACGAGTTACGAGCCGGACGACTGGGACCATGTCGAGGTTCGGTGTTCGTGGGCGGAGCTGGTCGTCGAGGCGGAGAAGGCTATCCCGATGAACGGGCCGGTGGTGGACGCGGAGACGAACGCCGAGAGAATCCTGGCGGTGCTGACGCGGGCCGGTGGGATTCTCCGGCGAGGTCTACGGGGCCACGGGGGAGGCGTTGCGGGCGTGGGAATGAGGCCCGCTCATCCAGGAGGTGCTCGCGTGGCGCTGATCGAGGTCTGTGGATGCGTCTTCGACGCGGAGCAGTTGACCTGCTCGCACGGCTTCGAGTCGCTCGACCCTATCGGGCGCGAGGCGTTCGTCAACCACATCCACCTCGGCGGCGCGGACCGTGTGGCGGAGGCCGAGCGGGTCATCCGGGGCCGGGCAGAGGAGATGCGAGCGGGCTGGCCTGACCGGACGTTCCGCATCTACCGGCACGCCGAAGAGGACGAGATCACTGTCCGCTTCCATGTCGTCCGGCCCGGCTCGCCGAACTGGTGTGAGAGCAAGGTCGAGGTGATCGTGGTGAACGGGTGAAGGGGCTTCTGACACTCACCCCTTGATGACGCCGATGGGGCGCATCCGCGCCACCTTCCTCGACAGCCCCGCCCCATCGACCACGGCCACCACCTCGTCCACGTTCTTGTAGGCGTCCGGCTGCTCCTCCGCGAGGCCCTTGCGGCTCGACGCCCGCGCGATCACCCCCCGCCCCTCCAGCTCCTTGTCGATGCGACGGCTGCCCGCCGAACGCACCGCCGCCGTCCGGCTCATGAGGCGGCCGGCCCCGTGGCACGTCGTCCCGAAGGTCCGCTCCATGCTGCCCGGCAGGCCGACCAGGATCCACGACGCCCGGCCCATGTCGCCGGGGATGATCACCGGCTGGCCGATGCCCCGGTACATGTCCGGCACCTCGGGGTGCCCCGCCGGGAAGGCCCGCGTTGCCCCCTTGCGATGCACCCACACCTTCTTCTTCCGCCCCTTGACCGCGTGCTCCTCCAGCTTGGCGATGTTGTGGGCCACGTCGTACAGGAGGGTCATGCCCAGCTCCTGCCAGGTCTGGCCGAAGATCTCGGCGAAGACCTCGCGGGCCTGGAGCGTGAGGAGCTGGCGGTTGCACCACGCGTAGTTGGCGGCGGCACGCATGGCGCCGATGTAGTGCCTGCCCTCCGGGCTGTCGGCGGGGGCACACGCGAGCTGCCGGTCCGGCAGCGCGATGCCGTACTTCTCCGGGGCCTTGCGCAGGCTCTTGAGGGCGTCGTCGCACACCTGATACCCAAGTCCACGCGACCCGGAGTGGATCATCACGCAGACCTGATCCTTCTCCAGCCCCATGACGGCGGCGCAGCGCTCGTCGAAGACGTGATCCACCACCTGGACCTCGAGGAAGTGGTTCCCCGAGCCGAGGGTGCCGCACTGGTCGCGGCCCCGCGCCAGGGCCTGGTCGCTGACGAGGTCGGGCTCGGCGCCGTCGAGCCGGCCCTCGGCCTCGGTGTGGGCGACGTCGGAGGCGGTGGCGTGCCCACGGGCCTGGAGGAAGCCGACGCCCTCGCGCATGAGGCGTTTCAGCTCGGGGTTGCCGAAGTGGAAGCGCCCCGACTTACCGACGCCGGTGGGGACGGCCTTGAAGAGGCCGTCGATGAGCGTGCGGAGGTGGCCCTTGACATCGCGGTAGGAGAGGTTCGTCTTCACGAGGCGGACGCCACAGTTCGAGACCACGAAGCCGTTGGCGATGAAGTTGTGGTCGGGGTGGGCGACCGTGAAGTCGTAGACGAGCCCGTCGTGGTCAATGGGCGTGATGCTCTCGATGGTGTCCCAGACCATGCCGTCGCGCGACAGGCCTTCGCTCGCCGTCCGGCAATACTCGGCGAACCCAGGGAAGGCACTGCCGATGCGCGGCGGGGTCTCCCGCTTCCCATACAGCGAGCGCTCCAGGAACCGTTTGTTGACGTGCGGCCCCTTCAGACGCGCGTAGATGGCCGAGGGGGCGACGCCCTCCGACGCGAGCCGCCGGGCCTCCTCGGCCGCCTCTTGCCTGCGGCGCAGGATGGCGCCCTTGATCTTCAGGTATTGCACCGCGAGGGCCGCCTTGCCCCGTCGCTTGCGGTTGTACTCGTACCCGACCCGCGACCACAGGGCGACGAGGCTGTCGAGTTTGCCGGACAGGATGAGACGCAGCCGTACCGTGGGCTCCTTGGCGGCGAGGGGCGAGACCTCATCCTCGACGAGGTTCTGCACCTCGACACCGAAGCCCGCCAGCAAGCGGCCGATGCCCCTGAGGAACGCCCTGCCGCTGTCGGCGTTGGGCCCGCGCTTGTTCATGCTCAACACCGGCGGGTTGAACAGCGTGTCGTGCCCGGTGATCGTCGCGGGGGACGACAGCTCGGCCCCGAACAGGCCGGCAAGGAAGAGACGCCTCGCCCACAGGGGGGCCTTGTCGAGCCACGCCGGCACGCCGTAATCCTGCGCGGGCTTCTTGCCGACGGGGGCGCCGAGGCAGCCGAGCAGCGCCGCCAGGGCCGTCGAGCCGACCTTGCACCACTCTTCGGTTCGTTCGAACGTCGTCTCGCGGTAGCCGTTGTGGATGGCGTGTTGCCGCTGCCGTTGATAGACTCGCGAGGCCTTCACCCCGATGGCCGCCAGGTCGGATCGGATGTCTTCGAGGTCGGGGCCGTCGCCGGAGAAGAACACGACGCCCTTGGTGGTCTTCGTCTGGAAGTGGATGTTGCCGTCGCCCATGACGAAGCCGAGGAGCTTGCACAGGTACGGCAGGCTGGGGGAGGAGAGCCGCAACGGCAACAGGCCGCGCCGCTCCAGGGTGTTCACGGTCTGGGTGACGGCGTGATGCTTGCCGCGCCCGGTCAGGAACGCCGTGATGTCATCCTTCGACACGATCACGTCATCGGAGGGCTCTTCGTGCGGGACGCCCGCGAAGGGCGACATCGCCAACCTGTCGCCCTCCTTCAGCTCGCCCAGCGGCACCATGCCCGCCGGGGTGTAGAACGGGTGGTCCGCCGTCGCCTCGATCTCGTCGCCCCCCGCCGTCCGCACCTTGAGGACCGGCGACTTCGGCCGCTGGCTGAACCAACGGCTCACCGCCGTCGTGTCGCCACGCCCCTCAGCGAGCCCATAGCACGCGAGCCTGTCTCCCGCCGAAATGTCGCCCATCTCGCCGATCTGGCGGGAGCGGCCGAATTGATCACGAACAAGAGAATGAAACGTAATGCAGTTAATATCGTACCCCACGCCGCCCGGCGAGACGACGCCGCCCTCGTCGGGGTCGGTGGCGGCGACGCCGCCGATGGGGAAGCCGTAGCCCCAGTGGATGTCGGGCATCGCCATGCTGGCGACCTGGATGCCGGGCAGGAAGGCGACGTTGGCCACCTGCTCCGGGGCCTGGTCCTTGACGACGTGCTTGAGCAGCGTCTCGTCGGCGAAGATCAGGCCGTCCACGAGCATGCCCGGCTTGTAACTCTTGGGGATGCGCCAGCAGCACGGGTCCACCGGCTCCAGCGGGCCGCGGTATTCGTCCTTCGCCATCGCTCGTCCTCCGGCGGGTGGTGCCGTGCAGGATAGCAGACGGCAACGGACCGCGACAGGGTTGGGACACGCGGCGGCCGCGGGCGGTTCACTCGTCCACGTCCCACACCGCCACGCCACGCTGCCCGCCGGCCGCCGCCGTCATGCCGTCCGGGGCGAACGCCACGCCGTGCACCGCCCCCAGGCCCCAGTCCCACGCTGCAACTTGCTTGCCGGAGACCGCGTCCCACAGCCGCGCCGAGTCGGCGCACCCGCCCAGGACGTGCCGCCCGTCCGGCGAGAACGCCACGCACGACACCAGCGTCCGCGGCCCCTTGCACTCGGCCAGACGCGTCGGCGGGTCGAGCGTGAAGACGTGGGCGCCCTTGCCGGACGCGGCGGCGAGACGCCCACCGTCCGGCGAGAACGCGAGGGCGCGGACGCGGTTTGGCAGCCAGGCGAACGGCTCGTTGCGGGGGCGGCCCACCTCCCACAGCTCGACGCCGCGGTGCGTGCCGGCCAGGGCGAACAGGTCACGCGACGGGCTGTAGGCGGCGCTCTCCAGTTGGCCCGGCCATTCGAGGCGGGTGGTGCGCGACCCCGGCACCACGTCGAAGCACAGGAGGCGGTGGGGGGCGCCCGCGTAGTGGCTGCGGCTGGCCTGGGCCGCCAGGACCGCGCCGCCGGGGCGGTCGAACGCGACGGCGACGAACGGGGAATCGACGAAGTGCAGCACCCGGCCGTCGGCCCACCCCTCACCGCCCCACAGGCCCAGCCAGCCGGCCCGGCCGCCGACGGCCAGTCGGCCCGACGCCGAGAACGCCATCGCCGTGACGCCGTCGCGGGCGGGCAGCGTGTGCGCCGGGTCGGCGGACAGGTGTTGCCAGATCAACACCTGCCGGTCATCGCCGCCGGCGGCGATCAGCCCCTCGGGCGAGATCGCCACGGCGCGGATGGGTCGGCGCGGGCCGTTCAGGCGGAGCATGGCTCAATCGTCCCAGTCGATGTCCCAGATGGCGACGACGCCGAGCCCGCCGGCTGCGGCCCGCATGCCGTCGGGGGCGAACGCCACGCTGTGGACGGCCCCGATGCCCCAGTCGAGCGCCACCCGCGCCCGGCCCGACGCCACGGCCCACATCGTCACGGCCCCCGTGCCGCACGCCGCCGCCACCGTGCGTCCGTCCGGCGAGTAGGCGACGGCGTGCAGCGGCTTCGCCTGGCCCTTGAAGCGCGCCCGCGGCCGGCCCGAGGCCGCATCCCAGACGCGGATGATGCCGTCGGGGCTGGCGGTGGCGAGCGTCGCGCCGTCGGGCGAATAGGCCGCCATGTGCGCCTTGGTCCCGTGCGGCAGGGTGAGGACGCGCCCGCCCGACGGAAATGACACGACGTGGGCCTCGCGGGCACGGTAGGCGAGAGCCAGCCGTGAGCCGTCGGGGCTGAACGCGGCCTGACAAGGAGGGCGATACCAGCCGTGTTGTATGTCGAGCCGGCGGCCACCCGGCACCTCGATCACCGTGGCCTGGAACGCATGCTGCGAGGGGCCGGCGGCCTGGGAGCAGAACAGCCAGCGCCCGTCGGGCGAGAAGGCGAGCGCCGGGAACGGGTCGTACCACTCGCGGCGCAATTTCGCCTGGAGGACGCCGAGGAAGGGCGGGCGGGCATGGTGAACGCGGATCTCCGCGGACGAGCCGGCGACGGCGACGAGGCCGTCCGCCGAGCAGGCGATGCTCACCACGCGCCCGGCCTTCGGCTCCAGCGTGATCCCCGCCGTGAAGGAGGCAAGCTCCCAGCGGAGGACGCCCTCCGAGCGTCCCTGGGCCGCGAAGATGTGCGTGCCGTCGTGCTGGAAGCAGAGCGTGTGGACCGGCTCCTTGTACCCCGTGTCGAGCAGGCGCATGGCTTCCCCCCCACAGCCGCGATGATACCACGACGCGGCGCGACCCGCGATGTCAGCGGTCGGTGATGACACGGCCCGCTTACGCCGGGCCGCTCGCCTGGTCGGCCGGCGCGCGTATCATGTCCCTCGCACGCACCCTCACCGGAGACCCCACCTGATGGCCGAATCGCGCCGCTCCCCCTGGCCGTGGATCCTCCTCGCCGCCGCCGTCCTCGCCGTCGCCGTGTACCTGCTCTGGCCGAGGCCACGCGCCGACGAGCGCCTGCTGCGGTGGGGCGGCGACGCCGTCGGCGGCGCCCCTTACCTCATCCGCCACGGCGACGAGGAGCCCACGGGGGTCGAGGGCGAGATGATGCAGTATCTCGCCGCCAAGCTGGGCCGGGTCGCCCGGTTCCATCAGAACGAGTGGGACAGCATCCCCGGCGACCTGAAGCGCGGCGACATCGACGTGGCGTTCAACGGCTTCGAGTGGACGCCCGAGCGCGAAGAGGACATGCTCTCCACCGTGCCGTACTACGCCTACCGCATCCGCCTCATCGTCCGCCGCGACAGCCCGATCACCGGCTGGGACGGCCTGAAGCGGGTGCCGGGGAAGCCGACAATCACGGTCGCCACCCTGCGCGACTCTGCTTCTCACCGCTACCTCCAGGAGCATTACGCGGACGAGGTGAAGATCGAGGCACTGGGCCTCGACGGCATCATCAAGGCGATGGAGGGGGCTGTTGGGTTGGAAGGCAGGCCTCCGTCGTATCATGCCGTTGTCCAGGACGCCCCGGCGACGAAGTGGTACCTCGAGCTGGACGGCGACAAGGCCCGTTACCGCGCCCTGCACACGGTGGGCGAAGCGATCCGGCCGGTGAAGCACCCGTACTACTGCGCCTTCGTCCGCGACCCCGCCCTGCGGGCCGCCCTCGGCGACGCCATCACCGAGGGCCTGCGCGACGGCAGCTTCCGCGCCATCCTGGAGAAGTACGGCCTGTGGGACGCCGACCAGGCCGACCTCCTCAAGGTCGGCGCGTCCTGGCCGCCCCCCGAGTCGCCACGCCGCCCGACCCTGGCCTCATTCTGCTGGCAGCTCCTCCTGTCCGCCCGCACCACCGTCCTGCTCGCCGCCCTGTCGTTCCCGCTGGCGGTGATCGTCGGCCTGCTCGTCGCCGTCGGCAGGCTCTACGGGCCGGCCCTCGTCTCGTACCCCCTGGCCGTCTATGTCGAGGTGATGCGCGGCACGCCGCTCGTGCTGCAGCTCGTGTTCATCTACTACTTCCTGCCCCACGCCGGGGTGAGGCTCGACGCCTTCACCGCCGCCGTCCTGGCCCTGGCACTCAACTACGCCGCCTACGAGGCCGAGATCTACCGCGCCGGCCTGCTGGCCATCCCGCGTGGCCAGATGGAGGCGGCCCTCGCCCTGGGCATGACGCCGATGACGGCGCTGTGGCGCATCATCGTCCCGCAGGCGGTGCGCCTGGTCATCCCGCCGGTGACGAACGACTTCATCGCCCTGTTCAAGGACACCGCCGTCTGCTCCATCGTGGCCGTCCACGAATTGACGCAGCAGTACCGCACCTTCGCCGTCAACAACCCCGGGCGGATGGCGGAGCTGGCGCTGATCACCGCGCTCCTGTACCTGATGATGAGCTACCCCCTCTCGCTCTTCGCCCGCTGGCTGGAGCTGCGCCAGGAGCGGGGGAAGGTGGCGGCGTGACCGTGGCCGCCACGCGGAAGCCGACATAGTCGTCCTCGCTGTCGGCATCGACCACGTCGCGGACGGCGGCGCGGGCCAGCTCGAAGTCGGCGCACCAGCAGCCGCCGCGGTAGGCGCGGCGTTCGCCCTCGGTGCCGCCGTCAGGATCGATGGCGTGTCCTCTGGTGTAGCGCTTGCCTGTGCCGCTGCACCATTCCCAGACGTTGCCGTGCATGTCGTGCAGGCCGAAGGCGTTCGGAGGATACGACCCCACGGGGCACGGCCTGTTGAGGCCGCTGGGCTCGTAGTTGAGGTTTTCCGGCCCGATGTCGTCGCCGAAGTGGTACATGCCGGACATCAGGCCGGCGCGGCACGCATGCTCCCACTCGGCCTCCGTGGGCAGACAGTACTCGAGGCCGGGCGCCCGCGCCGACAGCCGGCGGCAGAACTCCACGGCGGAGTGCCACGACACGCTCTCGACAGGGAAGTGGCGGGTGTCGAGGCCGCGCACCTTCTCCGCCTTGGCGCCGTGGGCCCTGAAACTGCTGGGGCTCTTGCGCATGACGGCCCAGTACTGGGCCTGCGTGACGGGGAAGACGCCCATCCAGTAGGCACGTGTGAGCGTGACGCGGTGGCGCGGCTTCTCGTCCGCCCATCGCCCCACCTCGCTGGCCGGCGACCCCATCAGGAAGTCCCCCGGCGGGATGAGCGCGAAACGCATCCCGAGGGCGTTGGTGATCTCCGGCACGCACGGACGCACGCCGCCGGCGATCAGCTCGCGGATACGTTTCTCCGCCTTCAGGCGCGGGCCTCGGGGCAGGGAGGGCAGGCCGCGCGAGAGGCGCATCAATTCGGCCTGGCCGTCCTGCCCGTGTTCTTCGAGCCAGTCGGCGGCGATGAGCCACAGGGCGTCGTCCGCCGGCGACTCCTGCAACCCCGCCAACAGGCCTGCCAGCTCCGGGTGGATGTCGTGCGTCATCGCGTCGGCCTCTGCCCCACAGCCTGTAGAATACCCATTCGTCGCCTCACCTGCCGCCGGGATCTGCCCATGATCGACCTCGACTATGACCCGGCCAGCCTCTGTGGCCCCGTTGATCTGCGGGTCGCTCGCTTTCTTCAAGAGTATCGAGGCAACGCGTTGGACGAGGCCTACCTCGAGCATGCTCGGCGGTGGCACGGCGGCATCCCACGCAAGGCATACTTCCGCGCCGAGGACGGCAAGACCTACCAGATCGGGCGCTTTCTCACCTTGGTGGACGACGATTCACCCCTGGAGCCGCCGGCCCGCCCCTCCTGGGAGTTTCCACCGAGGGATATTCGCATCGACTGGAGCGTCCTGACGCTCATCGACCAGGAAGGGCCGAGCTGCCGCAACCTCTTTGCTGGCGAGAGGCTGCTCCCGTTCGCCGCCCTTTGCTGGGGCGGCCTTCATCCCGACCACATGAGCCTCACCGAAGGCGATACCGACCTCCTTGCGTTCTTCTATCAGCCAGGGTGGTCACGTCCTGCGGTCGTCGTGTGGCTGGCTCACGCGGCCCAGGAAGAGTCCTTCCGCCGGGAGGCGGCCGGCCGTGACGAGGTCCGCTACTCCGACTTCACCGTCCCCGTGGCCCCGAACTTTGATGCCTTCCTCTTGCTCCTCCGGTCTTCGCCAGGGGAGGCAAGTAGCGACGGCACAGCACGACCCGGCCTACAATAGCACCAGCCCGACCCTGCGAGACGCACCGCCATGCCGGACGCCGGCTTCTGCACCATCGAGGAGGCCCTCGACGAATTGCGCCAGGGCCGCATGATCGTCGTCGTCGATGACGAGCACCGCGAGAACGAGGGCGACCTCGTCATGGCCGCCGAACGCGCCTCGCCCGAGGCCGTCAACTTCATGCTCACCCACGGCCGCGGCATCCTCTGCCTCTCGCTCTCCGAGGCCATCTGCGACCGCCTGCACCTCCACGCCCAGGCGCCGACGAACAACAGCCGCATGGGCACGGCGTTCACCGTGAAGTTCGACGCCCGCACCGGCGTCCACACGGGCACCAGCGCCTTCGACCGCGCCCGCACCATCGCCGTGGCCATCGACCCGCGCTCCGGCGCCGGCGACCTCGTGCGCCCCGGCCACATGGACGGCCTGCGTGCCCAACCCGGCGGCGTCCTCGTGCGTGCGGGCCACACCGAGGCCAGCACCGACCTCGCCCGCCTCGCCGGCTTCCAGGAGGCCGCGGTCATCTGCGAGATCCTCAACGCCGACGGCAGCATGGCCCGCGTGCCCGACCTCAAGGGCTTCTGCCAGACACACGGCCTGAAGATGTGCACCATCGAGGACCTCATCAAGCACCGCCGCCAGCGCGAGAAGCTGGTCCGCCGCGAGCTGCACATGAAACTGCCCACGCGGGCCGGCGAGTTCGACGTGTTCGCCTACACGTCGCTCGTGGACCCCGAGCCGCACCTCGCCCTGACGATGGGCGGCGTGGGCGTGGAGGTGGCGGGCCAGATCCCCGTGCAGGACGCCCCGATCCTGGTGCGCATCCACAGCCAGTGCCTGACGGGCGACATGCTCGGCTCACTGTTGTGCGATTGCGGGCCCCAGCTCCACCACGCGATGGCCCAGATCGCCAAGGAGGGCCGGGGGGCGTTGCTGTACATGCGGCAGGAGGGCCGGGGCATCGGCCTCATGCAGAAGCTGCGGGCGTACAAGCTCCAGCAGGAGGAGGGCCTCGACACCGTGGAGGCCAACGCCCGCCTGGGCTTCGGCGCCGACCTGCGCCACTACGGCATCGGCGCCCAGGTGCTGTTCGACCTGGGCATCCGCCAGCTCCGCCTGTTGACGAACAACCCGCGCAAGGTGGTGGGCGTGGACGGCTACGGGCTGCGGATCGTGGAGCGTGTGCCGATCCAGGTGCCGGCCAACGAGAGCAACAAGCGGTATCTCGAGACGAAGCGAGCGAAGCTCGGCCACCTGCTCGGCCCCATCGACGAGGGGTGAGCGACGCCCAGGCGGTTGCCGGACCGATGTCAGCGGGACAGCATCCCTGCCGACACACGGCCAGAACGGATCCGGCAGAAGACAAGCAGGCAGGCAGAAGGCCCGATGCCTTCTGCCTGCCTGCTTACGCATTCTGATCTTGGTTCGATCGGTGCCGATCCGTGAAATCCGTGGTGGTGTCTTCACCCGCACGTCAGCGGTTCAGGACCTTGATGTACTCCTTGATCCGCGCGTCGGAGCCCAGGCGTGGCGTCCTGTTGTCGTCCTTGTACTCGATGGACAGCACCTCCCACTTGTCCTTGTCGGTGGCGTCGCAGTCGATCTTGATGTCGGCCGTGAACTTCGAGCCGCTCACCGAGCCGAAGTAGATCATCTTGAGCTCGACGATCCGCCGGTGGGTGGCGCCCTTCTTCTCGGTGATCTTCATGTCCTCCATCTCCATCTTGCGCGGGTCGGAGCGCGCCTTCTTCACGATCGCCTCGCCCACCGACTTCCAGAACTCCTTCTCCTTGTCGCCCTTCTTCTTGATCGCCGGCTCTTCGGCCAGGGCGGCGGTGGTGGAGATGATGCACACGGCGGCGAGGATCAAGGCGGTGCGGAACGCGGTCATCGAGAGGGTCTCCTGGTGGAGGGGTCGTGGGCGCGGACTTCTCCCGTTGATTGTATCCGGGCCGGCCAGCCTCGCTAGCCGAAATCGCGCCCTCCCGCGATCATGAGCTACACTAGACATGGTGTTGGCACCGCCCCCCAGGCCCCCTCCATGAGCCACGACTCCCCCGAACATCTGCTCGCCGCCCTCCAGCGCTCCGCGCTCCTCGGCCCGGAGGAGCTGGCCGAGGCCCGCCGCGAGCTCGCCCCGCTCTGCGGCGACGCGCCCGACCTCGCCGCACGCCTCGTCGAGGTCGGCTGGCTCACCGCCTACCAGGCCCAGCACCTCCTCGCCGGCGAGTGGGGCGAGCTGGTCCTCGGCCCCCACCAGATCCTCGACAAGCTCGGCGAGGGCGGCGTGTGCCGCGTCTGCATGGCCTGGGACACCTCCGCCGGCCAGCTGGTCGCCGTCAAGATCCTCCACACCCCCCTCGCCGTGGGTAACGACGCGGGGGCGTCGTTCCGCGCCGAGGCGGCCACCCTCGCCGGCCTCGCCCACCCCAACATCATCAAGTCGCTCGGCGGCGGCGAGGACGACGGGCGGCACTACTACGCGATGGAGCTGGTCGAGGGCATGGACCTGGAGAAGTTCGTCCAGCTCGTCGGCCCCCTCCCCGTCGCCCACGCCTGCGACTACATGCGCCAGGCCGCCCAGGGCCTCCAGGCCGCCCACCAGGCCGGCCTCGTCCACCGCGACATCAAGCCCGCCAACCTGTTCCTCGCCAACCCGCCCTTGCCGCCGGCCGCCGCCGGCCCTCGCCGCACCCCCCCCGAGCCCGCCGTCAAGGTCATCGACTGGGGCCTCGCCCGCTCCCCGCGCGACGCCCGCGAGGCCCACGGCGGGGCCAACGGCCAGCTCCTCGGCACCGCCGACTACATGGCCCCCGAGCAGATCAAGGACTCCTCGCTTGTGGACATCCGTGCCGACATCTACTCCCTCGGCTGCACCCTGTACTTCCTCCTCGCCGGACACCCGCCCTTCCCCGGCACCTCGGTGATGCAGAAGATCCTCCAGCACCAGGAGGCGCCGCCCCCGTCCCTCAAGCACGCCCGCCCCGACGTGCCCGACGAGCTGGACGGCCTGGTGCAGCGCATGCTCGCCAAACGCCCGGAGGACCGCCCGCAGATCCCGCTCCTTCTCGTCACGCCCCTGCGCAAGATCGCCCACGCGTGTGCAGGGAAGCCCGCCGCCGTCGCCACGGGCGACACGCCGGGGCCGGCGCGGCCGACCCTGTTCAACCTCTCACGCCCCTCGACGCAGACCAGCATCGCCCGCCCGACCACCGGTTTGGGGCTGCCCCGGCCTGGGCCTTGACTCACCGTTGGGCCCGGGGTGGGAATGAGACGGAACGACGGACACCCCACTTTGAAGCCACACCCGCCGGATCAGGCCTCCCCGACGCCCCCCGCCCCGGATGGAGGCGGATGGACGCCCATCAGTGAGGGAAACGAACCAGGGAAACGAACTTGACCGCCGCAAATGCAGGCGACAGAACGACTTGTGGAAGTTCGTTTCCCGACCCCCCTCACACCCCCCCCGCGCCACGGAAACGAATCGTCCCGGCGATCAGCCGTGCCCACGCGCCTGACCCGGGCATGGTGACGCCGCGCGGGCCGCGGCGTCGGTCGCCTCAGCCCCGGCACCCGGCGACCCAACACCTCCGACACCACGCCCGCCCCTCCAGCGGTGCCCACGCCTTCGATCCTGGCCCTCCGGGCGTCGCTTCAACGAGGGGCGTCGAATGACGCGAGGGGTTGGCCCCCGGGAGGATTGCATTGCATTTCACCCCCTCACACCCCCACCCCTGCAATGGCCGTGATCCTGAGCTACTATGACCTTACCGGCCGTCCGGGACTTTCCGTTTCCTTGGCGGATGGACCGGGCAATCCGGTTCTCAAGGGTGAGACGATGAGCGACACCCCCGCCCCGTCCGACCGCTCCCTGCTGGTGCAGCTGCGGCGCGGCCAGCAGGACGCCGCCACGCGCCTCTACCTGCGTTACGCCGCCCGGCTGCGTGGGCTGGTGCGGGCACGCTGCTCGCAGGCCCTGTCCCAGCGGGTCGAGCCCGACGACATCGTCCAGTCGGTGTTCCGACGCTTCTTCCGCCATGTGACCAAGGGGGATTACGACGTGCCGCCCGGTGAGGAGCTGTGGGGCCTGCTCCTGGTCATCACCCTCAACAAGGTGCGCAGCGAGGAGGCGTTCCACCGCGCCGCCCGCCGCGACCTCCGCCAGGACGCCGCCTCCGACCCCGCCTACCTGCCCGACACCGCCTCCGACACCGCCCACCTGGAGGCCAGCGTCGGCGACGCCCTGTCCCGCCTCCCCGAGGCCCACCGCCGCATGGCCGAGATGCGGATCGCCGGCCACGAGGTCGCCGAGATCGCCACCGCCACCGGCCGCTCGAAACGCACCGTGGAGCGTCTGCTCCAGGACGTCCGTGCCCGGCTCCGCGTCCTGCTCGAGGCCTGAAGCCCGCACCCACCCACCCCAAGAGGTAGCCCGTTGAACACGTCGCCGCTCGACCCGCCCCGCCGCTCCGCGCACAGCGAATCGCTGGAGGCCCTGGAGAAGTTCCTCCAGCAACTGCCCCAGACGCACGACATCGGCGGGCAGATGCGTCTCACCCTCGGCATGGTGCGCTCGGCCACCCGGTCCGACGCCGTGCTCCTGTACACCGGCTCACGCCGCGAGGTGTCCGAGGCCGCCGGCCTGCCCGCCGGGGCCGATCACTCGCCCTACGCCTCCGCCTGCCGCCAGCTCATCCGCGCCGCCGACGACTCGGGGCAGGCCCTCTTGCCCGACCTCCCGGACGCCACCGGCCTGCCCCCCGGCAGCGCCGCGCTCATCCGCCTCAGCCGCAGCCGCGCCGCCTGGATCATCGCGCTGCGCCACGAGCCGTCGCCGCCGCTCAACGCACGCGACCTGCGCCTGATGTCGCTGGCCCGCAAGATGCTCCTCCAGCAACAACAGCAGCAGGACACCAACAACCAGCTCAAGGAGGTCCTGTTCGGGCTCGTCCGCTGCCTCACCGCCACCCTCGACGCCCGCGATGAGTACACACGCGGACACAGCGAGCGCGTCGCCCGCATGGCGGTACTCATCGGCGAGCAGATGCGTTTGGGCCACGGCGCCGTCAGCGAGCTGTACCTGGGCGGGCTGCTCCACGACATCGGCAAGGTCGGCGTGCCCGACGCCGTCCTGCGCAAGCCCGGACCGCTCGACGACGCGGAATTCGCCCAGATCAAGGAGCATCCGGGCATCGGCGACGCCATCCTGTCGCACGTCCCGCAGCTCCGGCACCTGCGCCCGATGGTCCGGAGCCACCACGAGAGGCACGACGGCATGGGCTACCCCGACGGCCTGGCCGGCGACGCCGTCCCCCTGACGGCCCGCATCCTCGCCGTCGCCGACTCGTGCGACGCCATGCTGTCCAGCAGACCCTACCGTGCCGGGATGCCCGCCGCCCGCGTCGAGGCCATCCTCCGCTCCGGGGCCGGAACGCAGTGGGCGCCGGACGTGGTGCGTGCATGGTCCGAGTGCAAGGAGGACATCCTCGCCGTCCAGGGCCGCGGCCTCGGGGGGTCCGTCCTCCAGGCTGTACAGAACGCCATGGGGCCGGAGAAGGAGCTGGGGCCGTCGCTGGCGTTCTTCTGCGCCAATTCCGCCGGATAATCCGAATTAGACTCGCGCCTCGCCCGATTTCTCATGCTATCTCTTCAGGTGGCCTGGCAAAGATTGCCGGCGACTCCCCCGCCACCCCCTATGTTTTCCACCCGTTGAGGGAGTGAGTCCCGTGAACCGCATGCGCCACTTCAACCTCGAAGGGCTCGAGTCGCGTGACGTGCCGGCCACCTGGGGGAACCCCTGGCCGGACGCCGCCCACTTGACCATCAGCTTCGCGCCGGACGGCACCGACATCGCCGGCCAGGCCAGCGAGATGAACAAGGCCCTCGACGCCGTGGCGCCCCGCGCCGTCTGGCAGACGGAGGTCGTCAAGGCGTTCCAGGCCTGGGCCGAGGCCGCAGGCGTCAACTTCGGCGTCGTCGCCGACGGCGGGCTGGCCTTCGGCTCCGCCGGCAGGCCGCAGGCCGACCCACGCTTCGGCGACATCCGCATCGCCGCCGGCCACTTCGGCGATAGCGTGCTGGCGTTCTCGTCGCCGTTCGACGTGACCGCCGGGACGTGGTCCGGCGACGTGCGCATCAACCTCGACGCCCTGCCCACGGTCAACGGCGTCGGCGGCCCTGATCTTTACACCATGATGTTGCAGGAGGCCGGCCACGTCCTCGGCCTGGGTAACAGCGAGGACACCGGCTCGGTGATGTTCGAGGAGTACGGCGGCCCGCGGGCCGGGCTTGGCGCGTCCGACGTGACCGCCATCCAGGCCCTGTACGGCGCCCGGCCCGGCGATTCGTTCGAGGGGGCCTCCGGGAATGGCACTTTCGCCAACGCCTCGCGGCTGGGGTGGCTCCAGGACGCCGGCGGGGTGCTGGCGATCCAGGCCGACGCCGACCTGAGCAAGGCCGGCGACGTGGATTTGTACAAGTTCACCGCCCCGTCCCTGACCGGGTCGTTCAAACTGACACTCCAGCGCGACGGCCTGAGCCTGGTCACACCGAAGGTGACGCTGTACGACGCCCAGGGCCGCGTGGTAGCGAGCGCCTCGTCGAGCGACCCCGACGGCGGCGACCTGACGATCAACGTGTCGAAGCTCTCCTTGCTCTCGTCGTATTACGTCAAGGTCGAGTCCGCGGGGGCGTTCGCCGTCGGCAGCTACCGCCTGCGGGCGGAGTACATCCCGCTCGTGAACGGCCTGCTCGGCGGACTGACGAGCACCGTGCAGAGCGTCGGGCAGACGCTCACGAACAACGACCTGCACACCAACGACAGCCTGTTCACGGCGACGAACCTCCTCTCCGGCCTGTTCGGCCCGAAGTCGAGCTTCGACGTGGCCTACCAGGCGAGCATCAGCGACAAGTCCGACGTCGACTTCTACAAGATGACGGCGGCGGCCGACGCGCCGGGCGTCCTCCAGGTGATGGCCTGGGGCACGGGCAACAGCGCCGTGCAGCCGCGCGTCTCGCTCCTGGACGCCTCGGGCAAGGTGCTGGCGACGCAGGTGCTGACCGCCGAGGGCGGGTCGGTGGCGATCCAGTTCGAGGGCGTGCAGGCCGGCGCGACGTACTACGTCCGCGTGGACGGCGGCGGCACCACGGGGAACTACTTCCTCGGTGCCGACTTCCGCGCCACGCCGACGAAACTGGCCTCCCTCGCCTCGGGCAACCTGTCGGGCAGCCAGTCGGGCACGCTGGAGATCGCCCGCGCCGGCCTGATGCACTTCGTGCTGGAGTCGCACGAGGGCGGCGTCCGGCTGGATGTGCTCGATTCGGCGGGCAAGGTGGTGGCCACCACGACGGCGGCCTCGGGTCAGGCGGCGTCGCTGACGGCCGGCTTGCAGGCGGGGGCGTACACGGTCCGGCTCACGTCGCTGCGGACGGACGGGAAGCCGGCGGTGTTCAGCCTCAAGGGGCTCATGCTGAGCGACCCCATCGGCCCGCAGGCCGAGGACCCCTCCGCGGCGCCGTCGAAGTCGCCCCCGCCGTCGGGCCAGCAGACGACCACGACGAGGAACCCGGACGGCTCCACGACGACAACGACCACGAACCCGGACGGCTCCACGACCACGACGACCACGTACCGGGACGGCAGGACGACGACAACGACATCCCAGCCGCCCCCGCCGCAGGAGCCGCCCCCGCCGAGCGAGCCGACCTACAGCTGGTACACCTGGACGTGGCAGGATCCCTACGCGCAGGAGTCGGGCGGCGCGCCGAAGGCCGAGGCGCCGTCGTCGGGCGGGTACCGCACCTGAGCGGCGGGCGGCGGTCACTGCTTCACGACCCCCTTGCCGAACCGCTCGACGAGGGGGGCCTTGTCCATGCGATAGTTCCCGTCCACGACGAGCCGGCGCAGCCCGCCCAGGTGCGGGCTGGCGGCGAGCGCCCGCGCCGCCCCGTCGTCCAGGGCGCCGTTGTGCGACAGGACGAGTTCGACCAGGCCGGAGAGGTGCGCCGCCCCGGCCAGGGCGGCGACGCCGTCCGTCGTCAGGGCGGTGTTGTACAGGACGAGTCTGCGCAAGTTGACGAGGTGGCCGGCCTCCGCGACGGCGAACGCCACGGCGCCGTCGCCGGGGTGCTGGCCGTGGATCTCCAACTCGCGCAGGCCAGCCGACGCCGTGTCGCGCAGGGCGACGGCGAGGCCCGGGGCTTCTCGCACCTTGACCACAAGGGCGAGAAGGCCGGCCAGCATCGGTGAGCCGGCCAGGGCCTCCAGGGCGTCGGCGGACGACGGGGCGTCGAGATGGAGACGCTCCAGCCGTGGCAGATGAGGCGAGGAGAGCAGCGCCGCGCTCGACTGGAGCGGCGCGTGTTCGAGGCGCAGGTCGCGCAGGTTCGGGAAGGCGCAGCGTCCGAGGGCCGCCATGCCTGCGGCCCCCATCCTCCCCAGCCGCAGGGTGAGTTTGCGCAGCGCCGGCCACTCCCCCGAGGCGAAGGCATGGGCGTCCTCATCGTCGCCTCCGGCCTCGTGGATGGACAGCTCGCGCAGCCGGGCTGCACGCGGGGAGCGGGCGAGGGAGGTGATGCCCGTCACGAAGAGGGCGTTCTCGTCCAGGTCGAGGGATTCGAGGTGCGGAAGGGCGGGTGACGTGAGGAGGCGGAGGACGGACGGGCCGCCCAGCTTGTTCTTGCTCAGGTCGAGCCGGCGGAGGTTGGCGAGGTGCGGCGACGACGCCAGCGCCTCCGCGCCCTCGCCCTGCATCTGGGCCTCGCTGACATTCAAGGAGCGGAGATTGGCGACGTGGGGCGAGCTTGCGAGGGCCTGAATAACCGCCGGGCCACTGCGACAGAGGCCGACATCGAGGGCGGAAAGCCGCAGCAGCGTCGGGCACGCGATCAGGGCGTCCCAGTCGATGGCGAGGGAGCGCACGCGGTACTCGCGCAGGGTGGGTGCGGCGACGAGGATCGCCTCGCCCTCCTCGACGAACGAGCTGCACCACGCCGAGAACCGATGCGGGAAGCCGCGGCGGAACTTGACGCGGTCCACGTGGCCTAGCGGCCGACACCAGGCCTTCTCATGCTCCCACAACAACGCATGCTCGTCCCACCCCAGGGCGTAGCGCCCGAGATCGTGCCGGTCCATCCGCGCCAGCCGGCACTGGAGGCGGATGAACTCCGCCCGCGCCGGATCGCCGTCGTCCTCCAGCCAGTCGGCGTACACCAGACGCGGCGTGTCGTCGTCCGGGTTGGCGACGATGTCTGCCATGAACGCCGCGGGCATGTCCATGATTCACCTCACGACCGTGGCCACGTCACCGAAACGCTCCTTGAGGATGCCATCCGCCTCGGAGGCGGATTTGGCCCCAGGCGCGATGTGGAGACGGCGCAGCCGGCCCAGATGCGGCGAGCCGGCCAGGGCCTTCGCCGCCGCCACAGTCAGCTCGGCGCGGGCCAGGACCATCTCGCGCAGGCCGGCCAGGTGCGGCGCGTCGGCGAGGGCCCGGATGCATCCGGCGTCGATCTCGAAGTCGGTCAGCGAGAAGGCACGCAGGCCCGTCATGTGCGTTGCCCCGGCGATGCGGGCGCAGAGCCGCTTGGCCGACTGATTGTTCCCCGACACACGCAGCTCGGCGAGGCCCGCGGCCGCCGGGCTGGCCAGCACCGGGCCGAGGCCCTCCTCCCTGTTCTGCACCACATCGAGCGACCGCAGCGACCTGAGCATCGGGGCCTCTGCCAGTGCCGCGAAGTCGCCCGCCGCCCCGCCCGGCGTCATCGCGAGGTGTTCCAGCCCCGCCAGGTGCGGCGACAGGAGGAGGCCCCTGGCGGGCTGCCCCAGCTCGTGCGTGACCGACAGCCTTTTCAGACCGGCCAGCGAGGCGCACCGCCCCACGGCGTCCATCCCAGCGGCGCGCATGTCGTGCAGGTCGAGGGTGAGCGTGTGCAACGACCGCCAATCGCCCTCGGCGAAGGCGCGGGCCGCGTCGTCCGCCCCCTCGTACTCCAGGATTTTCAGCACCTCCAGCCTCGCCGCCCCCTCCCACCGCGCCAGCCGCCCGATCCCCGTGGCGGTCAGGCCGTTGGACGACAGGTCGAGGCTCCGGAGATTCTTTAGGTGGGGTGAACCGGCCAACGCCTCCGCCGCGAGGTCCCCGAGGTCGTTTCTCGCCAGCTCCAGGCGTGTCAGCCCGGCAAGGTGCGGGGACGCGCACACCTCGCGGAGGCCGCCCGCAAGCATCTTGGCCCCTGACAGCACCAGCTCCCGCAGCCCGGCGACATGCGGCGACGTGGCCAGCGCCTTCACCCGGCCCTGGCCCAGCCGCAGATACCCGGCGTCAAGGGAGGGGAGCCGCCCGAAGGCCGGGCACGCGAGGAGCTGGTCCCAGTTGGCCGCAACCTGCAAGGCGCGGTACTCGCGCAGCGTCGGCGCCGCGGCGAGGGCGTCCTCACCGTGCGTGATGAACTTGGCGATGGGCAGGGCGATGCGGTGCGGGAAGCCGCGTTCGAACTCCACACGCGCCGTCACCTTGGCGAGCGGCTTGCGCCACTTCTTGCCGTTCTTCGCCAGCAGGGCCGCCTCGTCCGCGAGCAGGTCGGTGCGCTCGGGGGCGTGGCCGCACGACGCCAGCCGACATTGAGTGCGGATGAACGATGCCCTGTCGGGGTCGCCGTTCTCCTCCAGCCAGTCGGCGTACACCAGACGCGGCGCGTCGTCCTCGGGATGCGCCACGATGTCGGCCAGGAACGCGGCCTGCATGCTCATCGGGTCACCCCTCCACGGCCTCGGGGCCGAAGCGTTCTCCCAGCGCGGCGCGGGCGCGGGGCGTCACGTCGTTGCCGACGAGCCGCAGGCGCACCAGGCGGCTCAGGTGCGGCGACGCGGCGAGGCGCATCAGCCCGGCCTCGCCGAGGCGGTTATGCGAGAGCTTCAGCACGTTGAGGTCCGACAGGTGGGCACTCTCCACGAGCGGCTCGATGGCGAGGTCGGTCAGCCCGCAGTGGCTCAGGTCGAGGGCGCGCAGCCGGCTCAGGTGCGTGGCGTCGGCGACGGCGCGCGTCGTGGCCGGGCCGAGGTCGTTGCCGACGCACCCCAGCTCGTAGAGGCCGGCGAGCGCCGGGGCGGCGAGGAGGTCGTTGAGGAGGTAGCCGGAACAGGCCGGCGCCTTGAACGCACGCAGATTCGCCAGCATCGGCGAGGCGACGACGGGGTCGATGTCATCCGCCTCAAGGATCACCTGGCCTTCCAGGCTCAGCTCCTCCAGTTGATGAAAGGCGGGGGCGGCGAAGAACCGGCCCGGATGGCGGAAGTGGCGGCGCGAGCCGCCGAGCCTCAACGAGCGCAGGGCGGGGAACGCGCGGCCCTCGGTGAGGATGCGGATGCCTTCATCATCGGGGCCGAAGTCCGCCCCGGCGAGATCCAGGCTCTCCAGGTCGGGCCATTCGTGGGCCACGAGCCGGCGATTCCGATGAGGGTCGATGGCGTTGTCCGCCAGGCCGAGGTGGCGCAATCGCCGGGCCCCGGGCCATTCAGCGAGATGGTCGATGCCGGCGGCGGCCTGGTTGCCGCCCAGCTCCAGCCTCCGGAGCGATGAGAGCGGGGACCTCCTGAGCACCGAACAGAGCGCCGGCCCGGCGTGGCAGTCGCGGATCGTGAGCGCCTCCAGCCCGCGCAGCGGGAACGCCCCCTCCAGGGCGATCAGGTCCTGCCGCGACAGCCGCGATCCCGCGATCACCAGCTCGCGCAGCCCCTCCAGCGCCGGATCGCCGACGATGCGCCCCAGGCCCGCCGCCCCGAACTTCTCCGGTAATCCCAGCCGCTCCAGCCGCCCCAGCGGCGTCAGATCCTCCGCCCGGAGCCCTTGCGGTAGCGAGGTCAGGTCCAGCGAGCGCACGGGGAACCGCCGGTGCAGGTCGCCCGCCCGCTTGAAGTAGCCGTAGGCCGACATCGCGAAGTGCTCGGGGAAGCCGCGCTGGAACGAGAACTCCGGCGAGAAGCCGCGCGCCTCCCGCCCCCACTCCTTCTCGTTCGCCCGCAGGAGCCGGTATTCGCTGTACGCCAGCTCGGAGCGGCGCTCGTCGAACCGGCCCAGGGACGACAGCTCCATCTGCACGCGGATGAAGTCGGCGCGGGCCGCCTGGCCGTGGTCCTCCAGCCAGTCGGCGTAGACCAGGCGCGGCACGTCGTCGAGCGGACGCTCGGCGATCTCGCGCAGCAGTCCCTGTTCGTCGCTCATCGGCGGCAATGCTCACCCCGGATCGTGCGTCTCTACAATGTACAGCACCATCCGCCCTCACCGAACCCCTGTTGGAGCATGGAATGTCCAGATGGATCCTCACCGCCGGGGCCGTCGCCCTGGCGGCCACCCTCTCCGCCGAGGAGGAGAAGGGCTTGAAGTACCCCGAGACCAAACGCGGCAGCCTCGTCGAGAAGCTGCACGGCACCGACGTGCCCGACCCCTACCGCTGGCTGGAGGACGACGTCCGCAAGTCCAAAGACGTCGCCGAGTGGGTCGAGGCGCAGAACAAGGTGACCTTCGGCTACCTGGAGAAGATCCCCGCCCGCAATCTCCTCCAGAAACGCCTCACCGACCTGTGGAACTACGAGCGCTACTCGGCCCCGTTCAAGGAGGGGGGCCGTTACTTCTACTTCCGCAACGACGGCCTGCAGAACCAGTCGGTGCTGTACACGATGGATAAGGCCGACGGCGAGGGCAAGTTGCTGCTCGACCCCAACAAGCTGTCCAAGGACGGCACCGTCGCCCTGGGCGGCCTGGAGGTCAGCCCGGACGGCAAGCTCGCGGCCGTCAGCCTCAGCGAGTCCGGCAGCGACTGGCAGACGATCAAGGTGCTGGACATCGACACGGCCAAATTCCTCGACGACGAGATCAAGTGGGTCAAGTTCAGCGGGATGTCATGGACCAGGGACGGCAAGGGCTTCCACTACAGCCGCTACGACGAGCCTTCCGACATGGCGTTCACGGGCGTCAACAAGTTCCAGAAGGCGTTCTACCACAAGGTCGGGACGGCGCAGAAGGACGACAGGCTGATCCACAAGAACGACAAGGAGCCGGACTGGAACTTCTCCGTCGGCGCCACCGAGGACGGCAAGTATCTGGTGATGACGACGCGCAAGGGCACCGACGCCAAGTACCGCGTGTCGTACAAGGCGGCGGACAAGGACGGGCCGTTCATCGACCTGATCGACCACTTCACGAACGAGTACTCGTTCATCGACAACGAGGGGCCGGTCTTCTACTTCAAGACCGACTTCAAGGCCCCGCGTGGCAAGGTGATCGCCATCGACACCCGCAAGCCGAATTGCGAGGACTGGCAGGAGGTCATCCCCCAGGCCGACGAGAAGCTCGGCGGCGTCGGCTTCGTCGGCGGGCAGATCATCGCCAGCTACCTCAAGGACGCCCGGAGCATGGTCAAGTGCTTCACCCCGGAGGGCAAGCTGATCCGCGAGGTGAAGCTGCCCGGCATCGGGTCGGCGTCGGGCTTCGGCGGCAAGAAGACGGACACCGAGACGTTCTACACCTTCAACAGCTTCGCCGTGCCGCCGACCATCTACCGCTACGACATCAAGGCCGGCGAGAGCAAGGTGTTCCGCGAGAGCAAGGTGAAGTTCGACCCGTCGAAGTACACCACCGAGCAGGTCTTCTACGCCAGCAAGGACGGCACGAAGATCCCCATGTTCCTGACGTACAAGAAGGGCCTCAAGAAGGACGGCACCAGCCCGACGCTGCTGTACGGCTACGGCGGCTTCAACATCTCCCTGCCGCCGGCCTTCTCCGTGGGCCGGGTGGCGTGGCTGGAGATGGGCGGCATCTACGCCCAGGCGAACCTGCGGGGGGGCGGCGAGTACGGCAAGGACTGGCACAACGCCGGCCGGCTGACGAAGAAGCAGAACGTCTTCGACGACTTCATCGCCGCCGCCGAGTACCTGATCGAGAAGAAGTACACGTCGCCGAAGAAGCTGGCGATCAAGGGCGGCAGCAACGGCGGGCTGCTGGTGGGCGCCTGCTCGGTGCAGCGTCCGGACCTGTTCGGCGCTTGCCTCCCCGCGGTGGGCGTGATGGACATGCTGCGCTTCCACAAGTTCACCATCGGCCGCTACTGGGTCGATGACTACGGCTCGCCCGACAAGCCCGAGGACTTCAAGGTGCTGCTGGCGTACTCGCCGTACCACAACCTGAAGAAGGGGGCGAAGTACCCGGCGACGATGGTGACGACGGGCGACACGGACGACCGGGTGGTGCCGGGGCACTCGTTCAAGTACGCGGCGATGATCCAGCACTGCCAGGCGGGCGACGCGCCGGTGCTGATCCGCATCGAGACGAAGGCCGGCCACGGCGCCGGCAAGCCGACGGCGAAGATCATCCAGGAGGTGGCGGACGAGTACGCCTTCCTCGTCAAGGAGCTGGGCATCCCCTACCCCCCGGAGGGGGCGTCGGAGTGACGGCGTGGATTCAATCGCTCCGGGGCCACACGCCCCGGAGCAATCCACCGTCAGTATGTGGAGCACGAAATGAGTGCGGCGGCCGTCCCCCCGAAGGTCAAGGGGATCGCCATATGCGATGAGGTGTTCGGCAGCGATGTCGAAGCGAACGTCTACACCCTGGAGTGCGTTCGGCAGGACATCGCTGCCGACGACTTCGGGGCCGCGTGCATGGTCAGCGAGGTGGCCGGCATCCTGTACGAGCGCGAGAAGAGCGGCAAGCCGGCCAGCGCCATCCCGCACATCCTCGGCCTGCTCGAGCTGCTCACCCCCGAACAGCAGCTCGACCTCGCCCGCCGCCTGCCCCCGCTCATGAGCCCCGAGGCACGCGCGCTCCTGACCACGCCGGCCCTCATCGATGCCAACGTCTCCCATTGATGTCCCGCTTCACCGAGCTGCTGGCCGACCCGACGCCGGAGGCCCTCGCCGCGGCGCTCGCCCGCGCGTCCGCCGCCGCCGATGAGAAGAGGCTCCGTGGCCGGCTGGACCGCGACGCATCCTTTTGGCAGGCCGTCACCACCGAGGGCCGAGAAGGCTCCCGCGAATGGCTCGGCGGGGATGACTCGCTCCAATCCCGCGCCCGCCTCTCCCTCGCCTGGTGGAACGAGCACGTCGGCCGCCGCCACGTCCGCATCCGGAGCGGCCCCTCGTCCCAAGACCACCGGCAACGCGAGGCGGGCTCGCCGCTCTCCGCGCATCCCCTCTGGCACGTCTTCCCGCCCTCCGTCGTCGTGCGCCGCAGGGGCGGCACGGATGAGTTGCTCGCCTTCTGCCCGTCTTGCGGGCTGTGCGGGCCACCGGAATCCCTCGCCTGGGCCGGCGAGACGTGCGGCCCCTGCAACGACCGCCGCGAGGAGGGCGGCCGCCCCGCCTTCCCGCCGGCGGCCCTGCCGAACGTCGGTGAGCAGATCACATTCGCCTGGGCCGGCACCGGATGCATCCTCGTCCACGTCCACTCGTTCTTCGTCGCCCTGGCGACGGCCACGGGCCACACGCTGGCCGTCTTCAACCCGAACGCCCGCTCCCGCGGCATGATGGAATTCAGCCACTCCGGCTGGAGAGCCGCCGCGCCCGTCGAGGGCGCGAAGGCCCACGTCTACTCCATTATGAACAAATCGACACGCGTCATCGACCTGCCCCAGGATGTGTTCCGGCTCCGCTTCTCGCCCGATGACCGCTGGCTCATCGCCACGGGCGAGTATCAGCACCTCATCGACCTCCAGGCGGAGGACGGCGACCCCCGCCCCTGGCCGCCGACCCGGCGGCTGGGGGCGATGTCTGAGGCCGCATGGCTCCCTGACGGTAGCGGCTTCTACGCCGTCGCCGCCGACGGCGCGCTCTTGCGCGTCGCGCGGGACACCGGAGACGTGGCCGAGGTGCCGCTCGACCCGGCCGCGCCTCTCTCACCCGCAGATAACCCCGAGGCCGCCGCGTTCGCCCTCGCCTACTCGCCCGACGGCCACTGGCTCTCCGTCCATGCGTGTAGCGCGGGCGGGTCGCCGCTCGACGCCGTCCGCCTGTGCCACCTGCCGACCGGCGATTGGTGGACGGTCCGGCAGGGCGGCGTCGATCCACCGGCGTTCTCGCCGGACAGCACGACGCTCGCCGTCAAGGAGGGCGACGGTGTGCGATTCTGGGATCTCGCGACGAGGCGGGATCTCGGCATCCTGCATGTGTTCGCGGGCTTCCTCAACGAGCCGCCCTTCGCCTTCTCGCCCGACGGCAGGACACTCGCGGTCGCCACGCTCGATGATGAGATCCGCCTCATCCCCTGGCGTGACCTCATCCTCGACACGCCGGGGCGTTGACGGGGCCGCCTCACGCGACGAACAGCTCCAGCGGCCCGCCCGACATCTTCCACCCCACCACGGCGGCCCAGTGGATCGCCACGCCGGGCCACACGGACCCGCTCCGCAGATACGCCGCCGTGCAGCACATGCCGAGAAGGCCCGCCAGGAGCAAGAATCGCGCGTCCGTGAACGTGCCCCAAGCCCGCGACAGGAACAGCGCCGCGTTCAGCGGGTGCCACGCCACGAACAACGCCACGCTCAACGCCGCCCACCCCAGCCATGGGCCTTCGCGTGGCAGCAGGGCCACGCGGAACACCATCTCCTCCGCCAGACACGGCACCACGACGGCCACGGCGGCGAACGCCGCCAGCGAGGGCCACGGCGGCATCCGCCCGGGCACCAGAAACCCCGACATGAGGCCGAACGGCACCGCGACGGCGGCGAAGACGGCCAGCAGGAGGCCGGCGAACGCCCATTCGCGCCACCCCGGCCACGCCAGCGCGAGAGGCCAGCGGCCTCGTCCGTCCTTGGCGGTCACTGCGCTTTGTCCCCTCGATGCCGTCCGCCTCCCTACCCCCGGCTCATCCCGTCATCCACCGTCTGGATCACCCGAGCGACTGGGGCGGTCCAGAAGCCCGCCTTTCCCTCGTCGAACGCCCGCCGCCAGCCGGCGTACCCGTCCGCGAAGTCCGCCGAAGGGGTGAAGCATGGGTCCTCGCCCTCCATCCGCGTGACGCTCGCCTCCAGCGACGCCTCCGCGATGGGGAGGAAACCGATGGCGCCAGGCTCGCCCGCCAGCCAGACGCCCTCGACGGCGGCGTGGACGATGACGCCGGCGTGTCCCGTCTCCCCCACATCGTCCACGCGCAGCACGACGAGGCGCGACGCCTCCTCGCCAGCGCGTGTCGCGTACTCCCAGGTCTGCCCGACGCGGAACCGTGTCGCCATGCCCATGCCGCCCTCCTCCCCGCCCATCTCACACGGCCGGCCGCCCCTTGTCAACGGGCCGCGCCCCGGCCTGGCCGCGGAATGCCGTGGGCACGCGGGGGTGCCGTTGGGGTCAGAGGCCGCCACGCCGGCCGGGGCATGGCGCGGGTGAGCGTGCGAGCAGGTGACCCGCGCACTCGCCGTCGGTCCGTGACATCAAGCGTCGGTCGAAGCCGAGTCACCTGCTCAACGGGGTGAGCGGGTGACCCGGCGGGGTGGCCGGGTCACCCGGCCATGATGCCTCCCCCAGAATCCGTGACGGCCGGTCCTTTCCTTGACGGCCCGCGCCGCGGCCGGGATAATCCCTGTTGTGTGGCGTCCTCTGTCCTCCGGGCTCGGCATGATCACCTTCCTCTGCTCGCACTGCGGCACCCAGCTGAAGATCCGGCCCGAGCAGGCCGTCTCCGCCGGGCGGTGCCCCCGCTGCAAGCATCCGGTGGAGGTGCCACAGGAGGCCGGGGCGGCCAGGGCGCCGGCGTCGCGCGGCGACCTGGAATCCGCCTCCGATCTGCGCTCGGACGACCTCGACTTCCTCGCCCCGCCGCAGGCACCCGGCGAGCTGGGCCGCCTCGACGACTACCGCGTCCTCCGCCTCCTCGGCTCGGGCAGCATGGGCCTCGTCTTCCTGGCCGAGGACACCAACCTCCATCGGCACGTCGCCCTCAAGGTGATGAAGAAGGAGCAGGCGAAGAAGGCCGACAACCGCGCCCGCTTCCTGCGGGAGGCCCGCTCCACGGCGGCCGTCCGCCACGACCACATCGTCACGATCTACCAGGTCGGCGAGGACCGCGGCGTCCCCTTCCTGGCGATGGAGCTGCTGGAGGGGGAATCCCTGGAGGACCGCCTCAACCGCGAGGGCCCCCTGCCGCCCGAGGAGGTCGTCCGCATCGGCAAGGAGATCGCCTCCGGCCTGGCCGCCGCCCACGACAAGGGCCTGATCCACCGCGACATCAAGCCCGCCAACATCTGGCTCGAGAAGGGCCGCGGCCGCGTCAAGATCGTCGATTTCGGCCTGGCCCGCGTCTACGACGACGAGGCCCTCTCCGAGGCCGAGCGGAACTACCTGATCGGCACGCCGCTGTACATGTCGCCGGAGCAGGCCCGCGGCGCCGAGGCCGAGCCGCGCTCCGACCTCTTCAGCCTCGGCGCCGTGCTGTACCGCTGCGCCACCGGCGAATTGCCGTTCAAGGGCCGCACCTCCAAGGCCGTCCTGCTGGCGGTGCTGCGCGAGGACCCCGAGCCGCCACGCGAGGTCAACCCCGACGTGCCGCCGTCGCTGGCCCGCGTCATCATGGACCTGCTGTCCAAGCCCCTCGACGAGCGATTCCGCACCGCCGACATCGTCATCGGCCAGCTCGAGGAGGCCGGCAAGAAGCTCGACGAATTCCCGCCGGACGAGGACGAGGCCGAGGTCATCGAGGCGGAGGTCGATGCGGAGGCGTCCGGGAGGCGGAAGAAGCCGAAGCGCAAGGGCGGGGCGAAGAAGAAGGCGAAGGAGGAGCCGACGCTGGAGGGCCGTGTGATCTGGTGGGCGGTGTTCGCCGGGATCTGCGTCTTCCTGCTGCTCGGCTTCATGATCGTCCGCAACGTCTTCTTCAAGCCGAAGGAGCAGTCCTCCCTGCGCGGGCCGCCCGCGCCCCTCCACCCCCGAGGCTGATCACGGCACCGCCGGCAGGCCGCCCTTGAGCAGGTGCAGCAGCCCGCCCACGGCGGCGAAGTGCAGGCCGGCCGCGAGCACGAATCCGATGAGGTAGACGAGGCTGGCCGCCTTGTGCCGGAAGACCATCATGCCCAGCAGCGAGCCGGGCCAGCCGCCCAGGAATTCCCACCAGTGCATGCCGGACTCGGCGAGGCGGCCCCCCCCGCTCCGCAGACGCTGCCGGTCGTCGCCCATCAGGCGGAAGGAGTGCAGGCTGGCACCGGCCACCAGCAGCAAGTACGCCGGCAGGTACGGCACGCCGAAGCGCAGCCACGACTCGTAGCCCTGCCCCTTGGGGTCGATGCCCTCCGCCCACTTCTCCGCCTGAGGCATCCATCGTTCCGGCAGGGCCACGGCGGCGGCGAGCGCCGCGAGCAACGCGAGGCCGATCAGGCCGGCGAGGTAGCCGACCAGGCCGATGCCGCCCTCCGGCTCGGCGAGGCTGGCGAAGAGGTTGAACGCGCTGCCCAAAAGGCGGAAGACGAACCACCCGGCGACGAGGAGGAGGACGAGGTTGGCGTAGGGCAGCATCGACGTGAAGTTCAACAGCGCGTCCCAGCCGCGTTCCAGCGACGCCCAGGAGACGTAGCGGACGGCGAGCAGGCCGAAGGCGCCGCCCTCCGCGGCGAGCAGGACGAGGACCACGAGGGCGGCGGTCAGCGCGCCGGCGCAGGACGCTTTGGCCTGTTCAGTCATGGCGTGTCCGCTCCCCTGCCGTGGGTGGGCCTCCTGGTACTTCGCCGGCCCGCCGTCGGGATTGTATCGTCAGAGAAAAGGCCCGGGCGTGTCCCGCCGGGGCGTCCGCCGCGTTGTTGTCACTGGACCCCCGCCCTCAGCTCAGCCGAAGGCCCGACATGACAGTGATCCGACCCCTCCTGTTCTGCCTCCTTGCACTCTCGCTCCTCGCCGCCGGGGGGGGATGTCGGCCGTCCGTTCGGCCGGGGCCCGTCGATGACGACGGCGCCAAGGACGGCGCCGGAGGGAAGGACGGAGGACGGAAGGACGCCGGCGGGGAATCGGCCCGGCCGTCGGGTCGCCTATGGCGCACCCGCGAGGTGGAGGCCCTCTCCGCCGCCTGGGCGAAGAAGGCGGCCCCCGGCTCCCTCGTCGTCAGCCCGGACGGCAGACGCTGGGCCGCCGCCATCCCGAAGTTCGGCGGGTGGGTGTATGTGGCGGACGGCGTGGAGGAGAAGACCCCGTACCGGAAGGTCTTCGGCGCGACATTCAGCGACGACGGCAAGGACTTCGCCTACGTCGGGCATGTCGCCGAGGAGACGGGCGTCGAGAACGCGCAGTACGAGATCGTGCTGAACGGCAAGGCGTACCCCGTGCCGCACAGGACGCACAAATTCGACCCGAGCCGGCCCACCATGAGCGGGCCGACCAACCGCATCCTCGCCGTCCACGCCGGCAAGGTGGCGTACACGGCCCTGGACACGACGAGCCGCATGGCGTTCCCGCCCGCCCTGGACGTGTTCATCAACGGCACGGGCGTGGCGCGGCCGAAGGCGCTCGACAAGTACGGGACCTTCCAGGGGCAGCAGCTCGCCGTCGTGCCCTCCGGCGCCGCCCTCCGCGTCGTCGGCGTGGCCGACGGCGGGGTCAGCGTGGACGGCAAACTCGTCTACAAGACCGCCGACACGGTGCAGCGCGTCGTGGCCAGCGGCGATGGCTCTACGTGGGCCGCCGTCTGTGAGACCTCCGGCGCCCCGAAGCGAGAGATGTACGTCGTGATCGACGGCGAGGAGAAGAAACGCATGGAGTCCGTCGAAGGGCTGGTTCTGTCCCCGGACGGCAAGCACCACGCCTATTTCGGCACGCTCGGCAAGCGTTACCTCGTCGTGGACGGCAAGGCGTCCGAGACCTCAACGACGGGCCAGATCACCCTGGCCCCCGACGGAACGAGGGCGGCCGCCGCGCCGTCCGACACCGCGGGGAAATGGCCCGGGCACCCGTATCGGACCTTCGCCATCTCCCCCGACGCCCGTCGGGCGGCGGCGGTGGCAACTTGGGCGGAGAACACGGACGCGGGGCTGAAGTCCGTCACCGCCCTCTTCGTTGATGGCAAGGAGGTGAGGCGCGGCACGTTCGAGGGCGCGCCGGTGTGGTCGCCGGACGGCTCGTCGTGGGCCATCGTGCGGCACGCCGACGGCGGGAAGTCGGTCAACCTGCTGCACGACGGGGTGGCCGGCCCGGATGTCGACATGGTGCTGACGCGGGCGGACAACAAGACTCCGATCCTCCAATTCAGCCGTGACGGCAGGTCGCTGGCCTACCCGGCCCGCTTCGGCCTGGAGACGAAGGTGGTCATCAACGGCGCGGCGCGTGGGGCGTACGACCAGGTGGGGGTCGGCGACACGCGCATCGGCTTCACCCCGGACGGGCGGCTCACCTACCTGGCCCGGAAGGGAAACGGCTCCCTCTGGCACGTCACGGAGTCCCCGCCCGGCCTTGAGGACGAGCCGCGCAAGCCGGCGGGCGTCAGCGCCCCAGGGACGCAGGTCCTGTTCGACGGCGGCGACCTGTCGAAGTGGCGGGTCGAGCGCGACGGGTGGTCTGTCAAGGACGGACTGCTCGTCGGCAAGGGGGGCAAGATGTGCGTGCTGACGACGGCGGGCGCCGGGTACAAGGATTACCGCCTGCGGGTTGTCGCACGGACGACGCCACGCTGCCGGGCCTATCTGGCCGTGCGCGGGGCGTGGGTGAGGATCTGCAACACCGGCGACGAGGGGCGGACGGGCACGATCGACCCGGACGGGGGCCACGACGTGCCCCCGAACGTCGTCGGAAGCCGGGAGACCCCGAAGGCGGCGGCCGACGGCGAGTGGTTCACCCTCGACGTGCTGGTCATCGGGAGGAAGGTGGCGGCCCGCGTGAACGGCAAGCGGGTCGCCCTCGCCGACATGCCGAAGGACGCCCCGGACACTGCGGCCATCCGGCTGTTCTTCCACTGGGCCGAGACCACCTCCGTCGCCTTCCGCAGCATCGAGGTGACCGAGGACGTGAGGCCCGAGGACTTGGGCGCCTTCTGAGGAGGCTATCCGGGAAGGGAGGGCGAGGCCCCTGCCGGGCCTCACCTTTCTCGGATTCTTGAAGTCCGCGATCGTGGCGGCACCAACGGGACCGTCATCGCCGGCCCTCGCGTCGTCCGCGGTCACCCGATGCGCCGCGACGCCAGCATGCCGCACGCCCCGTGCACGTCGCCGCCGCCGCTGTAGCGCCGCACCACCGGCATGGCCACCCGCCGCGTCAGGGCGTCGCGGAACCCCTCGCGCTCCGCCTCGTCCGGCGGCGTGAACGTCCCCGAGTCGTCGTTCACGTCGATCATGTCGAGGATCAGCGGCATCCCCCGCGTCAGATCCGCCAGGGCCTCCGCGTCCGCCTCCGTCGTGTTGATCCCGGCGAGCAGCGTCCACGCGAAGGTCATGCGCTGTCCGGACGCCTCCTGATACTCGCGCACCGCCGCCATCAGCTCCGGCAGCGGGTGGACCTCCTCGACGGGCAAGAGCCTCCGCCGCTTCTCCGTGTCGGCGGCCGTCAGTGACACGATGAGGCGGTACGGGCGTTTCTCGGCGGTGTAGCGGCGGATCATGGGCACGATGCCGACGGTGGAGATGGTGATGGCCCGCGCGTTGATCGCCAGGCCCGAGGGGTCCGACAGCACGGCGGCGGCCTGCATCACCCTCTCGTAGTTCAACAGCGGCTCGCCCTGGCCCATGAACACTACGCCGCGCACCGGGTACGGCGAGTCGTCCCGGACATGCATGACCTGATCGACGACCTCCCACGCCGACAGGTTGCGTCGGAAGCCCATCTTGCCGGTGGCGCAGAAGACGCACCCCATCGCGCAGCCGACCTGCGAGCTGACGCACACGATGTACTTCTCGTCGCCGGGCCGGTGCAGCAGCGGGATGCGCACGGCCTCGAACGGCTCCGGGCCGTCGCCCTGGAACAGGTACTTGGCGAAGCCGTCGCGCTGTGAGACGGCCTTCTCCACCAGCCGCAGCCGGGGGACGGACGTGTGGGCGGCGACGGCCTCCAGGACGCGGCGCGGCGCCTCGGGCATCTCGGCGGGCACCTCGCCGCCGCGCTGAACCACGGCGGACTGGAGGCGGCGGGCCAGGCGCGGCGTGACGCCGAGCGGCGCGAGCAGGTCGGCGAGCTGGTCTGCGGTGTGTTCCTTGAAGAGGACGGTCATCGTCTGGCCCTCGGCTGAGGGCATTGTAGCAGGCGGGAGGTGTTGACAGGCGTGGCGGGGGCTGGTAACAATAAGGGTGTTGGGGCAGTGGCGCAGCTGGGAGCGCGCTTGAATGGCATTCAAGAGGTCAGGGGTTCGATCCCCCTCTGCTCCACTTCGGTAGACCTTCGGGACGGGGAGAGTCGCATACTCTCCCCGCCTCGCGTTTTCTCACCCTACCTTCTCCGCCTCATGGACCGGGCAGCGGTTGTCCGTCCGGCGGCCGGCACAATGGCAGCTCCAGCAGACGACCCGGAAGCCGGGCGGGAAGCCGTTCTTGATCAGCCAGCGGACGAGGTTGACGGCGGCGGGCTCCTCCCGCCGGTGCTTGCCGCCCCCGCCGCCGACGTGGTCCACGGTCAGGAAAGGCAACGCCCTGACATCGCAGCCGGGGCACTGGCAACGCGGCTCCCCGCCGCGGTCGTGGTGGATGACGCGCTCCCTCGCCTGGCGCTGGAAGTTCTGCTGGTAGGCCTTCCCGCACCCCCAACATCGCCAGCGGGGGATACGCCTGGTCGAGGCACGCCTGCCGCTCCGCGTCTCGGCGAAGTCGGCCAGGGGCTTCTCCACTGAACAATCGAGGCAGGTTCGGCCCTGGCCTGTCTGCATGGGTGCGGCTCCGTCGGTGCCGTGGACATGAGAGATCAGGGGCTGTCTCCCATCCTACTCCACAGCCCCTCGCCCTACACGCCGTTGTTGCCGTAGCGGAACGTCGGGCTCTTCTTTAGGAGGGCGTAGGTGGGGTCGTCCCTCACCGCCTCGTACATCAGTTTCGCGGACGACGCCGGGACGACGGCCGCCTTCGTCCTCCAGATCGACTCGGCGATCATGAAGGCGCCGGCGTGCGGGTCCTCCGTCGCCCAGTCGGGGACCGAGGGCGCCGCCCCCGTCGCCGCCCGTTCGTGGATGGTGAACAGCTCCCCGGTGATGTAGGCCATCGCCTCGTCCTTCACGGCGAGCGTGGTCACCGGGCCGCCCTTGCCGGGCACCTTCGGCCCCATGACGTCGCGCCAGGCGTGGAAGCACTCGTGGATGAGTGCCATCCGCTCCCACGCCGTCGCCCCGAAGCCGAAGCCGGGCACGTCGATGGCGTCGGCGTCCGGGTCGTAGGCGGCGCCGGCGCCCGCGGGCACCTGCCCCGTCCGGAAGTCGATGCCCTTGTGACCCACCCACTTGCTCATGATGGCCGACGCCACGAGGTTGAAGTACCTCCCGGCGAAGTGCACGCCGTCGAAGGTGAAGTCGATGTTGACGGCCGGCTTCGACCACAGCAGGCGGAGGACGCGGTCACGCAGTTGGAGTTTGGTCGCCATGAGAGGCCTCTCTGGCTGAGGGAGAGGGCGAGCGGGATGTGGCTTCCTCCCTCCTTCGCCCCCGCACTCCCCCCGTGACTGGAATTCCGCGCATCCCCTGTCCGCTCCCCATACGCACCCCCGCTCCCACACCTACGCCCCGACCCCGAACACAGGGCACCGGCCATGCCTGTCCACACCGTCAAGCCCGGCGAGACCCTCTCCGCCATCGCCGCGAAATACAAGGTCCGCTCCTGGCAGGACATCTACAGCCACCCGTCCAACGCCGCCCTCCGCGCCAAACGCCCCAACCCGAATCTCATCGCCGTCGGCGATCAGGTGAACATCCCCACCGCCGGCCCCGCCGGCCAGTCCGCCGGCCCGCCCGCCCCGAGCAACCCGCACCACGCCGCCGCGCACCAGGCCGCCGTCCTCGGCAGGTTCGCCAAGCACCAGCAGGCCATGCGCCTCAAACTCCAGCAGGAGAAGTTACGGGAGGAGGAGTTCTTCCAGTTCCTGGAGGCCACCAAGACCGACTGGGGCAACGCCTTCTTCATCGGCGACCGCGTCGAGGACGCCGTCAAGATCGTCAACTACTACAAGGGCATGAAGGCCCTCGGCCTGCCCCTCAGCGAGATCAAGGCCATCGTCCCCGTCATCGCCAAGGTTAAGGAGGGAGACAAGTTCCTCCAGGCCGTCATCGCCCCCACCGGCAAGATGGCCTCGGGCCTCCAGGCCGCCGCCAACATCGGCAAGGGGGCCGGCTACGCGCTCCTCGTCCTCCAGGTCGGCATCCACGTCAAGCGCGGCGATTACGCCGCCGCCGCCGCCGAGGTCTACAAGTTCGCCATCGGCAACGCCATCCCCTGGGCCGCCCTCGTGGACGGCGTCGAGGGCTTCGTCACCGCCATCGCCGGGCCGCCCCCCGACCACCCCGGCAGGCCCCGCCGTTTCTGGAAGTACCTCAAGACGCTCAACCTCATCGGCCTGGGCGCCGCCGGCATCGACGCCGTCGGCTCGATGCTCCACGTCATGATCACCAAAGATCTGGACCCTGACCGCATGGACCGCCTCGTCGAGCGCCTCAAGGGTTCGCCGGCCCAGGTCTTCCTCGAGATCGGCCAGGACCTCGACCGGGCCCTCCGGGCCTTCGAGAGGATGCCCAAGGACGAGTTCGACAAGGCGATGAGCGCGGCCAACATCCTGGCCTGGCTCAAGTTCGAGCTGAAGAACGCCATCGCCAAACTGAAAGGGCTGTTCAAGTGAGCGCGGGCGTGGGTCACTCGTAGCGCTTCGAGATAATCCCTCCGTAGGACCGGGGGTACCTGGCCTTATCGATGACCGCCGTCGTGCATGCGAACAGCAGAACCCAACACGCGGCTGCGGCGAACCACTGTCCGCGGGCCGGGAAGAGTACCCCGCCGGCCGTCGACGGCACCAGCCAAAACGCGGCCACCAGCCACGGCATCAGCCCCCGCGCGTTGATGAACGGGTCCGCCACAAGCACAAGGACCAGGAAGACGGCGACGGCACAGCCGGCATGAGGCCCGGCCTTCTTATCCAGCAGGCCGTAGCAGAGCGCGGACAGCGCGAAGGGGAACGCCACGAGCGTCGCAAGGAGGGGTAGCCCGACTGGCACCCACGGCCCCCCCAGCCCGATGCCGGCGATGGCACCCGCGCCCGCCGCTACAAGCGTCCCCACGACGCCGGGCAGGAGCGATCCTCCGCCCGCCACCTCTCGTGGCGGCGTGTCCTCGTCCGTCTTGGGGGCCTGCCGAGGATGGGCCGTGATCGCATCGCGCGGGATCTTGCCGGGCACCATTGATCTGCCCTACCCATTCGACAACATACCCCAGCCTCTCAACTGTTACCCATCACGAGGTCCAGCGCCCAGCACCCGCGCACGTGCGGCCCCTCCGTCCGCAGGTGCCCCAGGACCGCCGTGTCGGTGCAGCCGGCCTCCTCCAGCGCGTCCGACAGCACAGCCAGACGCGCCGCGTCGAGGAGCCCCGACGGCTGCTCCCGCTCCTCATACGCCGCACGGGCCAGCGACAGGATGGCGGGCCCTCGCCACGCCGCCTTCATCTCGGGCCGGATGGGGACATCGAACACGTCGCGGAGCAGTGCCGCCTGCTCCGCCCTCTCCTCCGGGTTCTCGTCCCAGTCCCAGCCACCCGCCGTCCGCAGCGCGGCCCCCACCCACTCCCTCGGTTTCCTCCGCCGCCCCGCCCCATCCCGCTGCCGCAACGCCGCCCACACCGACCACTCGGGGGAGCGCCGGAACGCATCCTCCACCTCGGGCGGCTCACGGCGGTCCTTGAACGCCGCCTCCGCCAACGCCCTCGCCTCCGCCAGCCCCGCGGCAGTCTCCGCGCCGTCGGCGAATCGCTCGTTCGCCTCCAGCGCCTGCCGGCCCCGCGCGTCGCGGAAGACGCCCGGGATCCGCCGGCAACAGGCGCACGCCAGGAGCCGCCCCTTCCGCCCGTCCAGCCGCGCGCCGAGGAACGCCATCATCCGCACGGGGTCATCGCACACCGCCCACTCCCCCTCCGTCATCCGATGCCCTCCGGAATGAGGCCGCCCACCCCGCCGGCGACACGCCCGGCATCACGTTTGCATCCCCTCCCCCCAGCCCGTCCACAACCGCACACCGCCACCGGAAAGGATCCCGCGTATGCCACCGCTCACACGCCCCGTCTTCTGGGCCGTCGCCGCCGCCCTCGCCCTCCTCCCCTCCCTCGGCCCCGCCGAGGAGCCGGCGAAGAAGCCCCCCACCGTGATGCAGCGCAAGCTCGCCAACGCCCAGCTCATCCTCGAGGGCCTCGCCCTCAACGACTTCGAGAAGATCGGCAAGGGCACCGACGGCCTCCTGTTGTGCGTCCGCGACGCCTCCTGGCGCGCCCTCAAGTCCGCCCAGTACGAGCGGCACAGCAACGACTTCCAGCGCAACCTGGAGACGCTCAAGAAGGCCGCCAACAGGAAGAACGGCGACGCCGCCGCCCTCGCCTACGTCGATCTGACCCTCACCTGCGTCAAGTGCCACCAGCACCTCCGCGACGAGCGCATGGGCGCCGCCCCGCTGACGCCGAGGCATCTTGCCGGCAGGTGACCGCTGCGTGGGCCACACCCGCACACCCGGTGTGCGGTCCGGCCCCGAAACGCCGCCTGCCGGACGCGCCGCCCTCTGGGGGCGGCACGTCCGGCAGGCTCGATCTCCGTAGCCGGGCCGCCGTCACTTCTCCCCGGAGCGGATCTCCTTGAGCCGCTTCATCTGCTCCGGAGATAGTACGGCCTCGATCTTGTCCCTCTCCTCCTTCTTGAGCTTGTCCAGCTTCGCCTTCAGCTCGTCGGTCTTCTCCTTGAAGTCAGCCTGCAACTTGTAGATCGTCTGCACTTGCTTATCCGTCAGGCCGAGCTTCTTGAAGTTCGGCGGCAGCATGCCCTTCAACTTCGGCGGTTCCTTCTTGCCGTCCTTCTTCCCTTCCTTCTTGTCGTCTTTCGAATCCTTGTCCTGGAACGCGAGGGCCGGGGTCAGCACGCCGAACGCCACCAGCAGCGCCAGGAAACGCAGTCGCACCATCGAGGGGGCCTCCACGAGGGGGAAAGTCAATAAGCCACCAGTAGAATCCAATATACTCGCCGCCCGCCCACCCCTGCCAAGCAAATTCGGCAAGAAACCGTCACCTCCAGTCCCCCGAGAGGACGAAGGCGGCCCAGTAGAAAGGCGGCAGACGCTTCGCCGGCTTCTCGCCCGTGTCGAACTTCTCGGTGCCCTTGCCGATCCCGCGCGGCTTGCCGTCCAGCGCCCTGCCGAAGAGCATCGCCAGCTGTGCCTGCCGCAGGGCCTCGACGCGGCTGAGCGGCTTCTCGGCGTCCCAGGCCAACTTGTAGAAGTCGCCCATCAGCGCCTGCGTCGCCCGGTCGTCCACCTGCCACAGCGAGGCGATCACCGACCGCGCCCCCGCCGCCTGGAAGGCCCTCTGCATCCCGAGGAGCCCCTCGCCGCCCGCCTCCTTGCCCAGGCCCGTCTCGCAGGCGGACAGGACGGCCAGCTCCAGCCGGGTGAGGTCCATCTCCGACACCTCAAGCGCCGTCAGGATGCCGTCCTCCTCGCCCGGCCCAGGCTCCTTGTTCGCGCCCGAAAGCACCAGGCCGCTCAGTAAGAGGGGGTGCCAGTCGGTGACCTCGCGTTCCTCCATGCCCGGCCGGTGGCGCGGCTCGAGGGCGCTCCTGACGGCCTCCGGTGCGAAGTAGCCGTGGGTCGCCAGGTGTGCGTATCGCACACGCGCTAACGCCCGCGTCACGGCGGGCTTGCCGGCGTCGGTCCCGCCGAGCGCTTCCGCCCCGCCCTTGAATCGCGCCTTGTAGGCCGTGACGACCCCCGCCGCCTCGTCCGCGGCGCCCGGCAGCGGCTCCCACTGCTGGCGTGCCCCCAGCGGGGCGGAACGCGTGCCGTCGCCGCCGCGGGCGGCGGCCGCCCTGTCGTAGTCCACCCCGCTGACGACGAGCAGCGACGGCGGATGCCGCTCCCCCTCCGGCACCGGCCTCGTCAGGTCCGGGAGGGCGGACGGCACCGGCACCACCGCGATGGCCACGTCTTCAATCAGGTAGGACCCCGGCCTCCGGCCTGGGAGCGCGGCGAACGGCACCTTGCCCAGTACGCCGTCCGGCGAGACCAGCACCACCTTGGCCCCCTCCAGATATTTCTCCAGCGGCAGCCAGATGAGACGCTTCAAGGGCGCGGCCGGCATCCCGCCCGTCCCGCCGCCCTTCAGCAGGGGCAGGAAGCGCCCGACGGCGGCCTCGGCGGCGGCGGCCGGGCCGAGCCCGATGCGGAGGGCCGGCCCGGCCCGCCGGTACACGAACGCGGACAGCCGGCCGCCATGAAAGAAGTAGTCCACCAGCACGGCCCCCTCGGGCAGCGCCTTCGCCAGCGCCTCCGGCGTGACGCGCCCCCTCTCCCTGCCTTCGCGGAACGCCGCCGAGAGCCCGGATAGGGCCGCCTGCGCGCCGTCCTGCTCTTTGATGAGCGCCTCACGCCTCGCCCTGGAGGCGGCGGGCGACTGTTGCACCGCCGCCAGCTCGCGTGTGACGGCCTGGAGGCGTGCGGCGGCCGCCCTCGTCTCCGCGTCGGAGGACAGGCGCACGAAGAGCCGGCGCCTCTGCTGCCGCACGAGGATCTGGCCCTTCCACGCCAGCACGTGGCCGGCCGCGGTGGGGTGGCCCTCCAGGTCGGGCATCTCCAGGCGGTTGTAGAGGTAGCCGCGCTCGGTGTGGGCGTTGGCGAGCTGCTGCCGGTCGGACAGGGCGGCGGCGTTGTCGCGGAGCGTGGCGGAGACGATGGCCAGCGCCCGCTCCATGAGCGGCAGCGCCGCCTCGGCCTCACCCATCTCCTTGAGCAGGGCGGCGAGGTTATTCAGGCTCAGCGCGTGGCCGGGGTGCCCCTCACCCAATGCCGCCCCGGTGATCACGAGGGCCTCCTCGTACAAGGGTCGGGCGGCCCCGCGCTCCCCCATGTCCTGCAACAGGGAGGCCAGGTTCTTCAGGCTCGTGGCATAGAGGGGGTGCTTGGCCCCCAACGCCGCCTTCGTGATCGCGCGTGCCTTTTGCAGATGCGTCAGGGCAGCCTCCCGGTCCCCCATCGCCCTGCGGAGGGATGCCAGGTTGTTCAGGCTCACGGCGTATCCGGGGTGCCTCTCACCCAGCAGGGCCGCGGTGAGGACGCGGGCCCTCTCATACAGCACGAGGGCCCCCTTGAGGTCGCCCATGTCCTTGAGGAGCGCGCCGAGGTTGCCCAGGCTCTGGACGTAGGCCGGGTGCTTCTCGCCCACGACGCGCTTGCGGATATCGAGCGCCTGGCGGTGCAGTGGCAGGGCCGCCTTGTGGTCCCCCATGAGGTGGAGCAGCAGGGCGAGGTTGTTCAGGCTCTGGGCGTAGTCGTGGTGCCCCTCCCCCGCCACCTCCTTGCGCAGCGCCAACGCCTGCCGATACAGCCGCAACGCCCCCTTGTAGTCCCCCGTGTTCTTGAGCAGCAGGCCGAGGCTGTTGAGGCTCTGGGCGTAGTCCGGGCTCCGCGCCCCCAGAACCTCCCTGCGGATCGCCAGCGCCTCCCGGCACGGCGACACGGCGCCGTGCGGGTCGCCCATGTCCTTGAGCAGGGCGGCCAGGTTGTTCAGGCCGGCGGCGTAGTCGGGGTGCCTCCCCCCCAGCGTCGCCCGGTAGATGGCCAACGCCTCCTCGTGCAGGGGCAGGGCCGTCCGGTGACGCACGAGGGCCTGGTGCTGTGCCGCCACGTTGAACAGGCTCACCGCCACCTCGGGGTGCTTGTCGCCGGCCAGCCGCCGGCGGATCGCCAGCGCCTTCTCGGCCAGGGGGAGCGCCTCGGCCGCCCGGCCCTTCAGCCACAGGGCGTACACCTCCCCGTTGAGCCGCCCCGCCTCGTCCCACTCCCCGTTCTCCTTCTCGGTCCAGCCAACGCGCAGCCGGGCCGTGCGTGCCGCCCAGCGGGCGTCGATGGCCCGCCAGTCATCCCCGCCCCGCAGCGCCGCCTCGCCCGCCGCCACCCCCTCAAGGAGGGCGGCGGCCTCGGCCCACTGGCGGCGTTGCTGCTGCCACGACGCCAGCCGGGTGGCCGCCGCCTGGGCGGGCCGCGAGCCGCGCCCGTGGACACGCTCCGCCAGGGTAAGCGCCTGCTTCATCGAGGCGGCCGCCTCGGCCCGCGCGCCGGCCTCCCACCGTGCCAGCGCGGCCTTCCACAGCCCGTGGCCCCGGCGCAGCACTTCCTCCTGCGCCGGCGTCAGCTCCGCCGGCGCCGCCGCCCCCATCGCCATCGCCGCCCCGATCACACACAGGGCCATCATGGCTCCGCCCCCATGTTCGGCGTCGGCATCTTCGCCCCCACCTTCTTCCGCCACGCCAGCAGCTTCTCGTGCAGCGCCTTCACCCGCCCCGGCTCCGCCTTCGCCAGGTCCTTCTTCTCGCCGATGTCCGCCTTCAGGTCGTACAGCTCCTTCCGCCCGTCCTCGAAGAACTCGATCAACTTCCAATCGCCGTCGCGGATCGACCCCGCCGGCAGCGTCCGCCACTTCCCCTTGCCCTGCCCGAGGTAACCGGGGAAGTGCCAGTACAGCGGCGGACGCCCGCCCGCCGGCTTGCCCTTCAGCACGCCCAGGTAGCTCGTCCCGTCGAGCGTCTGCTTCGGCGCCGCCGCCCCGCTGAGCTCCAGAAGGGTGGTGTAAAGGTCCACGCTGTTGATCGGCACGTCGGACACCTTCCCCTCCGTCACCGTGCCCTTCCAGCGGAAGATGTACGGCACCCGCACCCCACCCTCGTACAGCATGCCCTTGCCGCCACGCAGCGGGGCGTTGTCGGTGATGCCTCTCGCCCCCAGCCCCTCGCGCCCGTAGCCGCCCACGCCGCCGTTGTCCGACGTGAAGATCACCAGCGTGTCCTCCTCCAGCTTCAGCTCGGAGAGCCTCGCCAGCACACGGCCGACGCTCTCATCGACGCTGGCGATCATCGCCGCGTACGTCGGGTCGTCGTGGCCGCCCGCCCCCTTCAGTGCCTTGAACTTCTTCACCAGCTCCGGCTTCGCCTGGTGCGGCGAATGCACCCCGAAGTGATGCAGGCACAGGAGGAACGGCTTCGCCTTGTTCTTCTCCATGAACGCCAGGGCGCGGTCCGTCAGCCAGTCCGCGAGGTACGCCCCCTTCGGCACGTCGGCCTTCGGCGTCGTCACGAAGTCGAAGTGACGGCCCATCGTCACCACGCCCTCGTCGTACCCCCGCTTCAACGGGTGGTGCGCCCCGTCCTGCCCCAGGTGCCACTTGCCGAACAGCGCCGTCGCGTACCCCGCCGCCTTGAGACGCTCGGCGAACGTCTGACGGTCCAGAGGCAGCTTGACGACGTTGTCCACGGGACGCAGCGGCCTCGACCTCCAGTCGAACCGATCGATCCCGCCGACGGTGTAGACGCCGGTGCGTGGCCCGTACTGCCCGCTGGCCAGGGCCGCCCGCGTCGGCTGACAGTTCGGCCCGCAGGTGTAGCCGCTCGTGAAGCGCATCCCCCCCTTCGCCATCGCGTCGATGTGCGGCGTGAGGTAATACTTGCTCCCCTGGCAGCCGAGGTCGGTCCAGCCCAGATCGTCGGCCAAGATGAAGACGACGTTCGGCTTGCGCGGGGCGTCGGCGCTGAGGGAGAGGAACAACAGCAGCGGCAGCATGGGATCACCTCCAGTCGCCGGACAGGACGAAGCCGGCCCAGTAGTACGGCGGCACGCGTGCCCCCCTGGCCATCTCCTTGATCACCTCGGCCTTGAGGCCGACGCCACGCACCTCGCCCCCCACCACCTTCGCGTTCAACATCGCCAGCTGCGCCCGCCGCAGCGCCTCGACCAGCGGCAGGGGGGTCTTCGCGTCCCAGGCGGCGGCGTAGAGCCCGGCCATCAGGTCCCGCGTCGCCGCGTCGTCCACGTTCCACAGCGACGACACCACCGACCGGCACCCCGCCATCTGGAAGGCGCGCAGCATGCCAAGCATCCCCTCGCCGCCGGCCGAGACGCCCAGCCCCGTCTCGCAGGCGCTGAGGACGGCCAGCTCGAGGCGCGTGAGGTCGGATTCCGACACCTCCAACGCCGTCAGGACGCCCTCGTCCTCGCCGCCCTGTGGGTCGCGGTTCGCGCCCGACAGGGCAAGCCCCGAGAGCAGCAGCGGCTGGCGCGTGCCGCCCTGTGGGGCCGTCGAATACCCGTGCGTCGCGAGGTGGGCGTACCGCACCGACGAGAGGGCGGCCTGGACCGCCCTCTTCGACGCCGCCGCGCCACGCAGGTCGGTGACCGCGGCGGCAGGGAAGCGCCGGGCGAAAGACGCCTTGACGGCATCCGCCTCGGCGCGGGTCGCCTCCAGGGGGGCGAAGCGTCGGGGCCCGCCCGCCGGCGGGCCGTAGGCCAGGTCGCCGGCCACGAGGAGCGTAGGCGCGTGGCGGCCCTTGTCACGCGGAGCGAGCAGGGCCGGGACCGCCTGCGGGAAGGGGATGACGGCGAGGGCCACGTCCTCGATCAGCCTGCCCCCGCTCTTGCGGCCTGGGAGGGCGGCGAACGGGACGGTGGCGAGGAGCCCTTCCGGGGAGACGAGGACGACCCGGACGCCGTCGAGGTGGCGTTCGAGCGGCGCCCAGATGACCCGCTTGAGCGCGGCCCCGGCACGCCCGTCCGGCAGGCCGTTGACGAGCTGGGGCCGCCACCGGGCGATGGCCTCGCGGGCGGGCAGGTGGCTCCCCAGCGGGACGCGGGCCGGCGGCCGGCCCTTTCGGTAGACGAACGCCGTGTGGTAGCTGCCGTGGGCGACGTAGTCGATCAGCGCCACGCCCTCGGGCAGGCTGGCCGCGATGGCCTCGGGCGTGAGGCGCCCGCGGCCCCGCTGCGCGCGGAAGTCGGCAGACAGCCGCGACAGCTCGGCCTGGGCCGCCTCCTGCTTTCTCCCCAGCCCCTCCAACCGGGCCCGCGACGCCGTCGGCGCCAGACGCAGCGTCGCGAGCTGCCGCGTCGCCTCCTGGAGCGACTCGGCGGCCTCGCGCGTCGCGGGGTCGGCGCTCAGGCGTACGAACAGCCGGCGTTGCTGCTGCCGGGCCAGCACCGCGCCCTTGAAGGCCAGGGCGTGGGCGGCGGCGGGCGTGGAGCCGGGCGGGTCGGGCAGGGCGAGGCGGCCCCACAGCAGGGGCCTCGCCGCCTCGGAGGCCTCGGCCTGCTGGCGGTCCGACCGGGTGGCGGCGTCGGCGTCGAGGAGGTCGAGTGTGACGGCGAGCGCCTTGTCGTACAGGGGCAGGGCGGCCTCCTTGTCGCCCCTCGCGCGGTGCAGCGCCGCGAGGACGCCGAGCGAATCCGCGACCCGCGGGTGCCGCTCGCCGAACGCCTCGGTGCGCAGGGCGAGCACCTGCTCGAACAAGGGCAGTGCGGCCCCCCGGTCCCCCGTTTGGAGGTGCCAGGAGGCGAGATGGTTGAGCTGGTGGGCGTAGGCGGGGTGCTTGAGGCCGAGGGTGGCCTTGGTGGTGGCGAGGGCCTTCTGGAGCAGGGCCAGGGCGGCCCTGGTGTCGCCGAGCGACGTTCGGACGGCCGCGAGGGAGGCCAGGGTCGCGGTGTAATGGGGGTGCCTCTCGCCGAGGGCGGCCTTGTTGATCGCCAGGGCCTTCTCGTACAGGGGCAGGGCGGACTTGAAGTCTCCGATCTCCGAATAGGCCGTGGCGAGGTTGTTCAAACAGCGGGCATGCTCGGGGTGCCTCTCGCCGTGTGCCTCCCTGACGACGGCGACGACCTCCTTGAACAGCCGGATGGCGGCCTCGTGTTGGCCCAGATCCTTGTGCAGGGCAGCGAGGTTGTTCAAGATGGGCGCGGAATCGCGGCCCCGGGCGCCCGGCGCCGCCCTGCGGATCGCCAGCGCCTGGGTGTAGAGCGCGAGGGCCGCCCGGTGGTCGCCGGTCTGGGCCCGCAGCAGCCCCATGCCGCTGAGGGCCTGGGCGTACTCCGCGTGCTCGCCCCCGAACACCTCCTTGCGGATCGACAAGGCCTCGGCCATGAATGGGATGGCGGCCCTGGCCTGGCCCATCTGTAAGAGGAGGTTGGCGTGGTTGATGAGCCCGATGGCGTGGCCGGGGTGCCTCGCCCCGAGTGACCGGCGGTAGAGATCGAGGGCCTTCAGCGAGAGCGGCAGCGCCGTGGCGTGTTCGCCCAATTCCCGGTACATGGAGGCGAGGTTGTTCAAGGCGGATACGTAATTGGGGTTGGGCAGGCCGTCCCAGAGGAGCGGCCTCGTCGCCTCCAACTGCATCCGCAGCAACGGCATCGCCTCGGCGTCCCTACCGGCGGACTGGTGCGCCCGAGCCTCCTCCCCGAGCGCCAACGCCTTCCGTATGGCGTCGCGCCCGGCCGGCGGCTGGCGCGCCAGGTCCTCGTAGACGCGCCAGCTCTGGCGTGCGTCGACGGCCTTCCAGTGCCCGGCGCCGTGCGTCCTCGCCAGTGTCCAGGCATGCCGCCGCCCGAGCGCCGCCGCCGCCTCGTAATTGTTGCGCTGATACTCGGCGGCCGCCAGATTGTTGATGATCGTGGGCACCCACCTCGTGTCGTCGCCCAGCAGCCTCTCGGCGCCGGCCAGCGCCACGCGCCAGCCCCTGGCCGCCTCGTCACGCCGGCCCGCCTGCCAGTCCGCGTTGGCCTTCCCCCACAGGTCCGCGACCTGGTCCATCTCCTTGATCTGCGCTGGCGTTAGGTAGGCCGGGGCCGCCGCCGCCGTCCCCAGCAGCGCCACCAACAGCGTCATCGCGTACATGGACGATCCCCACGGGCCGCAAGGAAGACGTGGTCATCCTACACGGCCCTTGCCGGCGGGGCGAACCGCCACGTAGGATCACCCCTCCGGCGGGAGGGCGAGCCATGAGCGCGGCGGTGGCGGTGGTGGCGGCCGACTTCAACAAGGCCGTCGTCGATCCGATGGTCGAGACGGCCCGCGCCCAGATCGCGGCGGCGGGCGCGCGTCTGGTGAACCTCGTGCGCGTGCCGGGGGCCTACGAGATCCCGCTCGTCGCCGACGCCCTCCTGGCCCGCGGCGATGTCGATGTGGTCGTCGCGCTGGGGTTCATCGAGAGGGGCGAGACGCTGCACGGCGAGGTCATGGGCCACGTCGTCCACGCCGCCCTCGTCGATCTTCAACTGAAATACAAGAAGCCCGTCGGCATCGGCATCATCGGCCCTGGGGCGACGCCGGAGCAGGCCGAGGTGCGCAAGATCGGCGCGGCGCGGGCCGCGGTGGTGGCGGCGCTCCACAGCCTGGAGACGCTGGCGGCGCTGCGCTAGCCGCCGAGCAGTTTGTGCAGGTGGATGTGGTGCGGCCCGAGCTTGCCGCCGTAGTTGCCCGCCGTGATGCGCACGACGCCCGGACGGCACGCCGCCTTCATCCCCTCGCGCATCGCCTCCTCGACCGCCGCCAGGTCGATGCCGTCGATGACGATCTCGTAGACGGCGGCGACGCCGGCCTCCAGCTTCGTCTCGACGAGGGGCCGCAGCGTGGGGCAGTAGGCGTCGCTGGTGCTGGCCTTGAGCTTCTTGTAGCGGCTGCCGACCTTGCTGCCGCTCCGCACGATCCCTCCTGGGAACGGCGCGATCGTGCCGGGGACGCCGCGGACGGCCTCCATGGCGGCCTCGGCGGCGGCGAGGGTCTCGGCCTGGGTGCGGCCGAGGAGGAGGAGGTTGCCGCCGGCCACCCCCTTGACGGTGCCGAAGCGGTCCTCGCAGACGAACTCGCCGTCCATGACGGGGACACGCCAGTAGCGCCTCCCGTCGAGGAGCTTGGAGATCTGGAAGGAGTCGCCGAAATAGCGCAACGATCCGCCGATGGAGAGCGAGCGTGTGGGGTCGATGGGCAGGCCGTTGTAGCAGGCCGTCGTCGGGCAGGTGAGGATGCACTGGCCGACGCGGCCGACGAGCGCCTTCTGCAGCGCGTCGCGGGAGAACGCGAAGAACAGCAGGCTGACGCCGGGGCGTCCGTCGGGCGTCTCGTCGGGGGTGAGGGTGTGTTCGATCCCGGCCTCGCAGTCGCAGCCGATGACGGAGGCGGCGTAGCCGGTGGCCTCGCGGGCGGCGACGAGGGCCCACTCGGGGGTGGCGGCGGTGACGACGACGCGGGCGCCCGTCATGGGGAACGCCTCGGCGAAGGTGTCGTCGATGGGGACGTTGTTGTGGTGAGTCGTGGTCATGCCTGTCCCGTCCGCGTTCAGGGAAGCGATTGTTCTATTCCCCGTCGGCGAACTGAACCATCCCCGACGCGGTCATCGTCGTACATCGTCCGTGAGGACGTCAAGAGAGGTGGGCGGGAGCGGGGCCGGCCCTGGATCGTCAACCTCCTCAACCTCTTCCGGTGCAACGGGCTGGACGCCTCCCCGTATGACCACGGTCATGGCGAGGAGATCGTGGAGCGCCTGGTTCCTGGGCGTCGCCGCGAGGGTGAACAGACTCAAGAGCGACTGGATGCCCACGAATGGGAGGATGCCGAACGCGAGTTTGCCCACGGCACGCAAGGCCGACCGGGTCAGTCCCAGTGGGTACCCGTCATCTTCGACGACCTTGAGGCCGAACAGCCGCTTGCCGAGGGTGCCCCGGAACGACCACTCCATCAGCGTGAAATACAGGAACGGGCCGGCGAAGACGGCCACGTAGGTGGCATTGATATCAGGGAGGTAGGGCAACGGAGGGAGCAGGAGGAGCAGCAGGTAGACGTACGCGGCGATCAATGCCACGTCCACCATGAGGGCAAGCAGGCGGGCGTCGTTGGACGCGAGCCTGTACGGCCAACGCCGCAGGTTGAGCCGGTCAGCGACGACGCGCGGCGCTTCCATGATTCACCCGCACGCCTCCGACCCGTCAGATGACCCCGCGTGTACGGCCCCAAGCGAGCCAGTCCTCGACCATCAGCCGAATCTTCCCCGCATGTTCACGCGGGATCGGCCGCTCGCCGGTGATCGCCGCCAGGGCCTCGAACCAGTGCGAATGGTCCCTCTGCATGTCGCGCAACAGCAGCGGGATGACCGGCGGGCCGAGGCGGATGACCTCCTGATACGCGGGGTGGGCGGCCGCCTTGTCGGGATCCGACAGCAGCCCCGTCTCCTCCTTCCACCTCTCGGCGAGGAGCTTGAAACGTGTCTCCAGATCGAGGGTGGCGTCAGGGATCTTCGACATCGTACACCCCTCCGCCCTTCACCCTACCCGCGCCGCCACCCGCGGGCAAGGGCGTTAGCGGCGGCCCTGGCCGCGGAACGGCTTGCGCTTCGGCGGGCCGCCGGCGAGCGCCATTTGCCGCTTCTGCGGCTTCAGCGGCTTGCGCGCGGGGCGGTCCAGGTCGATCTTCTCCGGCGGCGCGCCGTAGTCGAAGTCGTCGAGCTTCTTCCGCGGCACCTTCTTGCCCAACCGCCGCTCGATGCGCGAGAGCAGGTCCTGCTCCTCGGGCGAGACGAAGACCAGGGCGTCGCCGTCGTCGCCGGCCCGGCCGGTGCGCCCGATGCGGTGGACGAACTCCTCATGCGTCATGGGGACGTCGAAATTAATGACGTGCGTGACGTGGCGCACGTCGATGCCGCGGGCCGCGATGTTCGTGGCCACCATGATCGGGGCCTTGCCGGCGCGGAAGCTGGCCATCGCCCGCTCGCGCTGCGAGTTGCTGCGGTCGGCGTGCAGCTCCTCGACCTCGTGGCCGGAGTCCCACAGGGCCCGGGCCAGCTTCTTGGCGCCGCGGCGCGTCCGGGTGAACACCAGCACCGAGGGCCGGTCGAAACGCTCCAGCAGGTGTTCCAGCAGGGCGCGCTTGCGGCCCGCCGGCACGGGGTAGGCGGTCTGCGTGACCGTCTCGACGGGGGTGCCCTCGCGGCCGACGCTCACCTTGACCGGGTCGCGCAGGATCGACCGCGCCAGGTCGGCCACCTCCGGCGGCATGGTGGCGCTGAACAGCAGCGTCTGCCGGGTGGCCGGCAGGTGGCGCAGGATGCGCTTGATGTCCGGGAAGAATCCGAAGTCGAACATCTGGTCGGCCTCGTCGAGGACGAGGGCCTGCGCCTTGTCGAGCTTGAAGGCGCCGTCGTTGAGGTGGGCGAGGAGCCGTCCCGGCGTGGCGACGACGATGTCGGCGGAGCGCACGTCGCGCACCTGGGGGCTCATCGCCTGGCCGCCGATGACGAGGGCGGCCTTGAGGGGCGTGCCGGCGGCGAGGCCCTTGAAGACGCCGACGATCTGGTGGGCCAATTCGCGCGTGGGTGCGAGCACGAGGGCGCCGGCGCCGCCGCGCGGGCGGGCGAGGAGCTTCTCGATGATCGGCAGCAGGAACGCGGCGGTCTTGCCGGAGCCCGTCTGCGCGGTGGCGACGAGGTCACGGCCGCCCCGGGCCGCCGGGATGGCCTGGGCCTGGATGGGCGTCGGGGTGGTGTACTTGAGGGAGGCGACGTTCTTGACGAGGGTGTCGGGCAGGCCGAGCTTCTGGAATGGCATCAGGGTCTCATGCGGGGCAAGGGCGTAAGTTGACTCACAGCAGATAGTGTATGCCAGAGGGGCGTCGCGGAACAGCCCACTTCTTGACACAATGGGGGATTCGAGGTTCACATGCACGTCATCTTCATCGACGCCGACGCCTGCCCGGTCAAGGCCGAGACGTACCGCGTGGCCGGACGCTACTCCCTGCGTGTCGTCGTCGTGGCGAATTCGCCGATGCGTGTCCCGGCGGGCGTGGAGATGGCGGTTCGCGGCGGATTCGGGGCGGCGGACGACCACATCGCCGATGTGTGCGGGCCCGGCGACATCGTCATCACGGTGGACATCCCCCTGGCGGCGCGGGCGCTGGCGAGGGGCGCGCGGGTGCTGGGGCACAAGGGCCACCCGTTCACGGAGGACGACATCGGCTCGGCCCTGGCGACGCGTGAATTGCTGGAGACGCTGCGGCAGACGGGGGAGAGGACGGGCGGACCGGCGCCCATGGGGCCGAAGGACCGCTCGCGATTCCTGTCGAAGCTGGACGAGCTGGCGAACGCTGTTTTGAGGGCACACCCGAGGGCGTGAAGCCCTTCGGCCCGCCTCCCGGCTTGCCGGGGCGTGAGTCGGCCAAGTCACGCGGATCGCACCCACGCGCGTCAATCCAGGACGACGATGCCGCCGCTGACCCGCGCCCGCAGCCGCATCTCCGCGGCGGCGGGGATGTCGTTCCTCTGGATGTGCAGGCGGGTGAGGCCCTTCAGGTATTCGGACTCGGCCAGGGCGTCCGCACCCGCGGCACCGATCTGTGACTGTCGCAGGGACAGCGTCGTGAGCCAGGCCGCCCAGGGGGACTGGGCGATCTGCACCGCCAGGGCGTTGCCCTGGGAGCACCCGTTCAGGCTCAGGGAGTGCAGGCGCGGCGCGTGCGCGGAGGCGTCGAGGGCCCGCAGCCCGCGTGCTGTGACGCGCAGCCCGTCGAGGGAGAGGTCCCGCAGCCGGCCCATGAGCGGCGAGGCCGCGAGGGCGGCCAGCTCGGCGTCGCCGATGTCGTTGAAGCCCAGACGCAGCGTCTCCAGGGCCGGGAGGGGGCAGGCGAGCAGGCCGTGAAAGCCGGACGGGTTGATCAGCGAGTTGGTGAGGTCCAGCTCGCGGACCCCCGCCAGCCAGGGCGCCTTCGCCAGCAGCCCGGGGCCTTCGCGGAGCTGGTTGTTATCCAAACGGAGGACGCGGAGGGAGGTGAGGGGCGCGTCGGCGAGGTCGCGGAGGCTCATCCCCAACAGGCAGCACCCCGACAGGTCGAGCCACTCCAGGCGCGGCACGAACGCCCCCCGCAGGAGGTGGCGCAGCCCCGTTAGCTCGATGGAGGCGTTGTGCAGATCCAACTGACGCAGGAGCGCGTGCCCCGGCAGCCGCCCCAGGGCCGTCGCACCGGCGGCGCGCAGTGCCGACGCCTGGCGGAATGACAGGGACGGGATGTCGGTCAGAAGCCCCGCATCGACGAGCTTGGCCGCCCCCCGTGCCGGGCAGGGGCAGACGGTGAGGTCGGCCACCCAGGCCCACTCCTCCGTGTCGGCGAGAGCCACGCCGCGCGGCGTCGCCAGCGTCCGCGCCGGGGCCTGGACGCGCAGAAAGCCTTGCGGTGTGTGTGTGTGGCCGAAGCGCATCGCCTCGATGCCCGGATACCACTCGATCCCCGGCGGCCCCAGCGGCCCCCCGGCCACGAGGCCGCGCAGCATCTCCGCCTTCTCGCGGTCCACCAGGTCGCCGTGCTCCTCCAGCCAGTCGGCGAGGATGAGCCGGCGCGGGGCGTCGCCGAGATCCTCCTTGGCGGCCCGCAGCAGCGAGAGTAGCTCCGTCCGTGTGCCCATGTGGGACGCTCCGCGTCTGTGGGTTCAGTATGGGTCGTCGTCGGCGGACATGCGGTCCCCGAACCGTCTCCGCAATCGCGACAGGGCGGCGGCCGAGAAGGCGTTGTCGCGCAGGTTCGGCCCGAACGGGTCGATGGCGGCGGCGCACAGGGCGTCGGCCGAGGAGTCGCCCAGCGAGCAGTCAGAAAGGTCGAGGCAATCGACCTTGTCGAGCGCGCCGGCCTCCAGGAGTGCGGCGAGGCCTTCATCTCCGAGCGGGTTGCCGCCCAGGTTGAGCCAGAAGAGGGGCCGGCGGGCGAGCCACGTCGCCAGCCGCGTGATGCCGGCGGGCCCGATGTCGTTGCGCCCCAGGTCGAGCCTGAAGAGATCCGACAGCGCCTTGTGGGGGAGGGCAGACGCCGTCTCGTCGCCCAGGCCGTTGCCGGCGAGATCCAGCAGCCTGACCCCGGCGAGCGTGGGATTGGCGAGGAGGGCCCGCAGGTTGTCGAGATCCGTCGTCACGGCCTCCAGCCCCAGGCTGCGGAGTGCCGAAAGGTCTGTCCCCGCGAAATCGCGCAGATCGCCGAGGGGGTTGCCACCGAGGTCCAACCCGTCGAGCCGTGGCAGGAGCGGCGAATCAGCGATGATCTCCGTGTCGTCCGGCGCGAGCCCCGTCCCACGGAGCGTGAGCCGCCGCAGGGCCGGCAGCGGCTGATCGTGGAACACTACCATGATTAACGATGCGAGCATGTACACGCCATGCAGCTCGAAGTCCTCTAGCGTCGGCCACTCTCTCTGCCATAGGAGATTATAGACGTGGCGGGAGTCAAGTTGCTCGCCGCCGAGCGAGAGGCGCGTCACCCGTCCCCGCCCTGCACATCCTGCGAGCGCCTGGACCCGCTCCTCCGTGGCTGTGCGATCCTCCAGCTCGCGCCGACGCAGCGGCAGGCGCGGCCAATCGCCTCGCTCAACCAGCCAGGCGATGTCCGCCTTGATGCCCGACACGAAGCCGCGTTCGACCTCGATCCCTTCCCTTCCCAACTTCAGCCAGCCGAACCACTCCTCCCAGCGCCGATGCTTGGTCTCGTTCGCCCGCCCACACAGGTCCCAGCGCTCCTTGCCGTACGGCAGGCGCTCCGCCGCGATCTGGAGGCGGATGAATTGCGCCCGGTCCTCGTGGCCGTTGTCATCGAGCCAGTCGGCGTAGACGAGGCGCGGGGTATCGTCGTCGGGGTTCTCGCAGATGTCGTCCATGAAGGCGTCGTGCATGGTGGACGCTCCGCCTCAAAAGGGGATCTCTTCCTCGAACGGCGCCAGTACCTTGCCGAACCGCTCCCGCAGCGAGGCGCGTGCGGCCTCGGAGAACGTGTTGCCGTACACCGTCAACTTGCGCGGGCTGATGGCGCTGTCGCACAGAAGCCGGGCGCCCGCATCGCCGAGGCCGCAGTCGAACAGGGTCAGCGTCTCGACACCGGTGAACGCGCCGCCCTCCAGCAAGGCGTAGAGGCCGGGATCTCGCATCGGGTTCTGGCTCAGGTCGAGGTCCTTGATCGGTTGTCGTGCCAGCCAGGCCCCGAGGGCGTGGCAGATCCCGGACCCTAGCCCGTTGTTGCGCAGTGACAGCCGGGAGAGCGAGGGGAGGCGGGCCGCCGAGAACGTGGCCGCCCCGAATCGGTTCAGCGCGTTCCCGGAAAGGTCAAGGTCCGCCAGCGCAGAGAGCGTCGGGTTGGAGAGCATCTCTCGCAGGCCGGCTGCGTCCGGGGCCGTCCCCGGTAGGTGCAAGGTCCGCAGCCGCCCGAGCTCGCAGGAACGCAGGGCGGAGGCCCCGTCCTCGATCTCGTTGCCATCAAGGCGGAGCGACTCCAGTTGCGGGAGGAGTGGCCACGTGGCGAGCCGTAGAAGATCACCCGAGGTGATGCCCGCGTGGATCAACGAGAGGCCGCACAGCCGGGGCGTGCGCTCCCCGGTGAGCTGATGCAGCAGCGTGGGCAGGCTGACCCGCATCTGATAGATCTCCAGGCCGGTGAGCACCGGCAGTTTCACCCGCGACAGCAGGGCGAGCACATCATCGAAGGTCGAGGCCGGGGGGCCACCGGCGGGGAAGTCCGAATCGTCCCAGAGCGACAGGTGAGTCACCCGCGACAGGTCGCATCGCGCGAGATCCGCCAGGTGTTGCGGGTCTGCATGCTCCCCGTGCAGCGAGAGGGCTTTGAGCGGGAGCCGAGGGCAATCCCCACGCTCCACCAGCCAGGAGATATGGGTGCAGATATGCGATACGAAGCCGCGTTCGGCCTCAAACTGCTCTTCCGGCAGACGCAGCCATCCGAACCACTCATCCCAGTGGGCCTCGCGCAGCTCGAACGACCTCGCCACCAGCGCCCACCGCTCCTCGCTCTCGGGCATCCGGTATGCCTGGATCTGCGCGCGGATGAACTCCGCCCTCTCCGGCTCGCCGTTCTCGTCGAGCCAATCGGCGTAGACGAGGCGCGGCGTGTCGTCGTCGGGATTCGCGCAGATGTCGTCCATGAAGGCATCATGCATGACGCACCCCCGTCCGCGCCGCCAGCGCCGCCTTCACGTCCTCGGGCAGATCGTCGTCGTCCACGTCCAGGCGCTTCAACGCCTCGCCGGGCCACGCCGCCAGTGCCCTCGCCCCCTCGGCCCCGATGGGGTTGTCGCGCAGGAACAGCCGCTCCACGCGGCCCAGGTACGGCGACGACGCCAACGCCATCGCCCCCCGGCCGCCGATGCCGGCGCCCGAGATCGACAGCTCGACAAGGTTCGTCAGCGCGTCGGCCTCCGCGATGGCCACGGCCCCGTCATCGCCCAGCGGGTCGTTCCACAACGCCAGGTCGCGCAGCTTCCGCGCCCACCCCGCCGACACCAGCGCCCGCGTCCCCGCCGCGCCCAGACCGTCGTTCTGCGCCAGGTCCAGCGAGGTCAGCGCCCGCAGGCACGGCGACGCACCCAGCGCCATCGCCCCCGTGTCGCCGATCTCGTTGGCGTGCAGCGACAGGCGCTCGACGCCGCCCAGCCACGGCAGACGCGCCATCAGCGCCGCGTCGTCGGCGTCGAAATGGTTGTACGCCAGCACCAGCCCGCGGAGGTGGCCCGTGTCGGGCCAGCGTCGGGCCGGTCCACGCCCGTGCAGGCGGTTCATCTCGAAGTCGAGTGAATGGAGCGACGCACGTCGCGGCGCCGTGACGATGGCCGCCAGCCCGTCCCAGCCCATGCGGTTATTGCCCAGCCACAGCGACGACAGCGCCGGCCAGTCGGCGTCGGCCAGGGCGGACGCCGCCTCGTCCGTCAGGCCGCAGCCCTTCAGCCACACCTCGACGATGGTCGGCGACGGCAGGGCCGCCAGCCGCGCCACGCCCGCGTCGCCGATGCCCGGCTGCAGCTCGATCTTCTGGAGCCGCCCCCACAGCGTGCCGCGCTCCAGAGCCGCCAGGCTGTCCGGGCCGAACGGGTCCTCGGTGTCCAGCGACTCCAGCCTGCCCAGGTGCGGCGACGACAGGAACGCGGCCAGCGCCGCGTCATCCAGGCCCGCCGGCAGGCAGACCTCCTTGAGGTTCGCCAGATGTGGTGACGACGCCAGGGCCTCGCCGACGGCCCCGCCGCGCGCCCGCGAAAGGTCGAGCTTCGACAGCCGCCTCACGAGCGGCGACATCACCACGTCGGCCAGCCAGCCGTCGCCCGTCAGGATGACGTGGTGGATCGGCTCGCGGCGCAGCAGCTCCTCGCCGTGCTTCAGGAAGTCGGCGCTGGTGATCGTGATCGTCCCGACCATGCCGCCGTGCGTGCGGTGCGACGGGACGCCACGCTCGCGCAGCCAGCCGAACCACTCGGCGCGGTGCCGCCGGCCCAGCTCGTCGCGCCGGGCCTGCCCCTCCGGCGACAGGGCGGACGCCCCCCACAGCCGCCCGGCGTCGAGCAGGTCGAGGCGGACGTACTCGCCGCGCTCGGCCTCGCCGTTCTCCTCCATCCAGTCGGCGAGGATGAGGTAGCGTGGCCGGTCATGCGGCTGCCGGCGGATGCCCTCGATGAGCGCTTCGCGGTCCATGCCGGGATGATACCACACGCCCGCCCCACGGGGACAGCCGGCGGCACGGCCATCAGGACGCCCGGCCCGGTCCCTCGATGCCCTCCACGCCGAGGAACGCGCGGAGGCTTGTGGCCGCGTCCGGCCGCGGGTAGGATGCAGCGGGAGGAAATCGGCCAGGATCGGATTGACTGCCACGGAAGGCCGCACCATCCGGGGATGAAGCCATGAGGATCGGGCACGCGCAGCTTGAGTCGAAGGCCGGCGACTTCGACGCCAACCTGGCGAAGTTCGCCAGGGGCCTGGAGCGGGCGGACAGGGACCGCGTCGAGGTCGTGTCGTTCCCCGAGTGCTTCCTGACCGGCTACCCCGATACGGAGGAGCCGGCCCGAAAGGGGGCGTTCGCCGTCGATTCCAAGAACATGCATGCGGTCATCGCGGCGACGGCGAAGGTCAACGCGACGTGCATCGTCGGGTTCAACGAGACGCGCGGCGACGACCTGTTCAACACGGCGGCGGTGTTGCACAAGGGCCACCTGCTGGGGACGTACAGCAAGTGCACCGCCTACATGAAGTTCCACAAGCAGGGCCGCGAGTTCCCGGTCTTCGAACGCGCCGGGGTGAAGTTCGGCGTCATCATCTGTTCGGACGGCGGGTACATCGAGCCGACGCGGATCCTGGCATTGAAGGGGGCGAAGATCATCTTCGCGCCGCACTTCAACTACATCGGCAAGGAGGGGCTGCTGGGGCACTTCCGCGACGTGCGGTCGGACCACACGGCGCGGGCGGTGGAGAACCGGGTGTTCTTCGTGCGGGGCAACAACGTGTGCCTCGGGAAGGATCCGGCGATCACGCGGTCGGACGGCGTGGGTTACGGCGACAGCTACGTCGTGGACCCGCACGGGGAGATCATCGTGAGGAGCCGCCGGCACAAGGAGGACTTCCTGATCGCCGACATCGACCCGGCGGACGCCGTGGACAAGGGCTGGGGGGTCGGGCGTTCGTTGTGGAGCCACCGGGAGTTCGGGAAGATCCTGGCGGAGGCGGCTGCGAAGAAGGCGTGAGCCGGTGCGGGGCCGAGCGGTGACGCCTCACCCCACGAGGGCAGACACCGGCAACTATGAAGCCGTGGCATGGCGTGCCGCGGCCCTCTCTTCCATCCGGTCAGCTCACTCGGTGGGGGCGTCGGGGGTGCCGGGCGACGCGGCGGGCAGCCCCTGCTTGCGTTTGTTGAACTCCTCCAGGCTCCTGCTGTTCTTCTGCACGGCCTCCTTCGCCAGGGTGCGTTTGGCCCCGATCTCGTACAGGATCGGCGCGACCAGGATCGCGAAGGCGGGCAGCCACAGGAAGAAGATCGACGGGAAGATCAGCCAGAACGACGCCTGGTTGGCCTGCTTGTCGGCCTCCTGCCGCATGCTGATGCGGTAGTTGTTCACGAACTCCATGAGCGCCCCGGCGATGTCCGTCCCCTGCCTCTGCGACTGCGTCAAGATGATGACCAGGTTCCGCACCTGCGGGATCTGCACCCGGTCCGCGAATCGGGAGAGGGCGTGCGGCAGGGTGTTCAGCTCGGCCTGTTGGCGCACGATGTCCAGCTCCTGGGCCAGGGCCGGGAAGGCGAACTTGATCTCCTGCGTCACCCGCCTCAATGCGGCGATGATGTTCTGCCCGCTCATCAGGCCCAGCGCCAGCAGGTCCACCGCCACCGGCAGGCCCTTCTCGATCTGCATCCGCCGGGACCGGCCCAGGATGTTGACGTACACGCGGGGCAGGCTGTACCCCATCGCCGCCACGATGAGGCCCATCAGGATCGTGAAGGGGATCGCGGAGGGGGGCACGATCAGGGCCAGCACGCCGGCCAGGAAGAGCGGGACCACCACCATGACCACACGCACGGCGGCGTAGTCCTGCAACGCCGTCGCGCTGTAGAAGCCGGCTTGCAGCAGCTCCTGCGACAGCTCGCCCTTCTTCTCGTCGCCGATGGGCATCTGCTCCGCCAGGGCCGGCGTCACGTCGCCGAGGATCAGGTCCGGCGTGGACTCCAGCTGCGCGCCCCCCGACGCCGCGTTGAGGCGGCTCAGCTCGCCGGCACGTCTCCACAGCACCACCTGCACGATGATGAAGCAGCCCAGAAACACCACCCCGAAGACCGCCCCGAGGCTCACCCACTCGCTCGACATGGCCCACCCCCGGCTCTCAGTACTCGACCTTCAGGACCTGGTAAACCCACACCATGCCGATGACCTCCATGCCCGCCGCGACGGCCAGCATCATCCACCCACGCGACGAATTCAGGAACCCCTGCACGTGGTCGGGCTGGAACAAGATGTAGCCCATCACCAACAGCGGGGCCGCCGCCGCCAGGGCGATGGCCGTGATCCGCCCCTGGGCGGTCGCCGCCCAGAACTGCCCGCGGAACTGGTTGCGGTCACGCGCCCCCGCGGCCAGGCGGTCCAGCAGCAGGGGCAGGTTGCCGCCCACCGTCTGGTGGAACGCCACGACCGAGGCGAAGGCGTTGAGGTCGATCAGCCCCAGCCGCTCCGCCATCATCTGCACCGCGGTGGCGGGGGACAGGCCCAGCCGGATCGACTGGGCGCAGCGCTCGAACTCCAACGCGGCGGGCTTGGCCCCCTCCTCGGCCATCAGCTCGATGGCCTGCTGGAGGCTCATGCCGGCCCGGAGGGAGCGGGCGATCAGGTACAGCGCGTCGGGGACCTGCTCCTGCACCAGCGCCTGGTGCCTGCCGCGCAGCAGGTAGACGACGGCGAGGGGGGTAAACACGCCGAGGGCGAAGCCCAGCAGCCCGAGCCCCAGCTGGTCACGCCACAGGTAGAGCCCGCCGCCGATCAGGACGCCGAGCAGGCACATCGAGGCCACAATCTCCTCGCCGGTGACGCCCAGGCCGGTCTGCTGCACCATGCGCTCGAAGCCGTCGTCCATCCGGCCGGACCAGTCCGCCTCGGCGACGGGGTTGCGTCCCCCGACCAGCACGCCTGACTGCTCGTCCAGCCCCAGCCGGCGCTCGCGCTCGGCGCGGCCGCGCTCCGCCCACCGCTGGAAGGCCAGGTACACGATGAGGCCCAGGACGGCGGCGGCCCCCCCGAGTAGCAGCTCGAACAGTCTCTCCCTCGGCATCGTCGCACCCCCCTATTTGCGGCCGCCCCTGTCCACGATCGGTCATCGCGGGGGCGGGCGGCCCCCGCGGCCGGTCAATCGTCCAGCGCGGGGACGACCCGCCGCTCGAACAGGCTCTCCGGCACGTCCACGCCGCTCGCGGACAGCCTCGGCAGGAAGCTCGGCCTCTCGCCGGTCGCGTGGAACTCGCCGAACGCCATCCCGTCGCGGACGCCCTGCTGGCTGAACGTGAAGATGTCCCTCATGCTGTAGGCGCCGCCCTCAGCCCCCAGCACCTCGGAGACACGGAGGATGCGGCGGCGGCCGCCCTTGAGGCGGGCCAGCTGCACCACCACGGTGATGGCCGAGCCGATGTACTGGCGGATGACGGGGATCGGCAGCTCGAAGCCGGTCATCATCACCATCATCTCCAGCCGGGTCATCGCGTCGCGGGTGTCGTTGGCGTGGATGGTGGTGAGGCTGCCCTCGTGGCCTGTGTTCATGGCCTGGAGCATGTCCAGCGCCTCGGGGCCACGCACCTCGCCCACGATGATTCGGTCGGGCCGCATGCGGAGGGCGTTGCGGACGAGGTCGCGCTGGGTGATCTCGCCCGCCCCCTCCATGTTGGGGGGGCGGGTCTCCAGGCGGATGACGTGCTTGCGCTGGAGCATCAGCTCGGCGGAGTCCTCGATGGTGACGAGGCGCTCCTCCTCCGGGATGAACCGCGACAGCACGTTGAGAAGGGTCGTCTTGCCCGAGCCCGTGCCGCCCGAGACGAGGATGCTGATGCGGGCCTCGGCGCAGGCCTGCAGGAACGTCAGCATCTGGGGCATCACGGTCCCGTTGGCGAGGAGGTCCTCGGCGTTGAGCCGCTCGGCGAAGCGGCGGATCGACAGCACCGGGCCTTCCAGTGACAGCGGCGGGATGATCGCGTTGACGCGCGAGCCGTCCGGCAGGCGGGCGTCCACCATGGGCGACATCTCGTCGATGCGCCGCCCGAGGCGGGCGGCGATCCGCTGGATGATCATCATCAGGTGGGCGTTGTCGGCGAAGACGATCTCGGTCGGGTGGAGGCGGCCGCGGCGTTCGACGAACACCTGGCCGGGCCCGTTGACCAGGATATCGCTCACGGTCGAGTCGTGCATGAGGGGCTCGAGGGGCCCCATGCCGAAGACCTCGTCCACGATCTCCTTGACGAGGCGTTCCTGGTCCACGGCGCTGAGCGGCTCGGGGGCGGTGCGCGAGAGCTGCTCGGCGAGGGCGCGCACCTCCTGGCGGAGGCGCTCGGGCCTCCACCGGTTGAGCTTCGCCAGGTCGATGGTCTCGACGATCTGGCGGTGGATGGCCGCCTTGATACGCTGGAAACGCCGCGCGAACGACTCGGCGGCCGCCCCCTCCTGCTTCTGCCACATGTTGGTCGTCCCTCGGCCCGTCAACGGGTGATGCCGGCAAGGGCCTTGGCCAGCCTGCCGAAGGTGGTTGTGATGGTCGCGCGCGGGTAATACTGGATGAGCGGCTGGGCCTTGTCGATGGCCGCCGTGACCGTCCCCGAATCCTCCGGGATCCACTCGACGAACGGGATGCCGAGGGCCTTCTCGGCGTCGGCGCGGCCGACCTGGGTGCCCCGGCCTGCGCGGTTCGCCACCGGGCGGATCCGGTCCCGCGCGATGCCGAGATCGAGCAGGTGGCGGATGTAGAGCCGGGCGACCCGCAGGCTGGGCACCTCCGGGCGGACGACCACCACGGCCGACTCGGCCAGCTTCGCGGCCTCCAGCCTGCCGCCGTCGATCGCGGGGCCGAGGTCGAGGACCAGGTGGTCGTACATCTCGCGGAGGAGGACGGCGAGGTGGCGCATGACCGCCGGCCCGGCGACGGGCCCCACGAAAGGCTCCGGCGTGTGGGCGAGGACGTGGAGGCCCGCGGGGTGGGCGACGGCGACCTGCCTGACCATGTGCGGGTCGGCCCGCTCCCAATTGTGGATCAGATCCCCGAGGCCGTGGTTTTGCTTCAGGTCGAGGCCGATGGCCAGCTCGGGGGCCTCGCCGGAGAGCTCCGCGAGGACGGTGCGGTTCGGGGCCAGGGCGGCGAGAGCGAAGGCGACGGCGGAGGCGGTGGTGGTGACGCCGCTGCCGGCCTGGGCGGAGGTGACGGCGATCACCTTGCCCCGGCCCTGGCGGAAGGCCCCTTCACGGTAGAGCTGGTCGAGCGCCCCCTGGAGCCCCTCGCGGAGCTTCTCCTCCTCGATGAGGCCGACGGCGCCCGCCTTGATCAGCTGGGGCCTGAGCCCCTCAGACCCCGCCGGGGCGACGGCGACCACGGGCAGGCGCGAGACCTTCCCCTGCTGGACGGCGGCGAGGGCGGCCACCTCGTCCTCGGCGGCGAGGACCATGAGGAGGTCCACGGGGGGCTCAACCGTGAGCCGCATGCGCAGGTTGTCGAAGGAGACGCAATCCAGGGCGTCGCACTCCAGGCCCATGCCGTTCACCACCGGGCGGAGTGGCTGGCTAGCGCGGACGCTCTGGCTGGCGATGAGGATTCGCATGGTGTCGGCTCTCGGGGCCTGCGTCAGTGCCTGCGTCAGTCGGCCAGCCGCAGCCGGCACAGGTAGGGGTTGGGGGGTGCGGTCCGCCCACGCGACGACGCGGAGACGGCGGCCGGCGTGGAACGCATCGCCGGCTGGACGGCGAAGTGGAGGACGCCGTCATCATCGACCTCGACGGCGAGGATGCGCGCCGCCACGAAGCCCGACAGCTCCGCCCGGCCTTCGCGGTCCAGACGGCGGTGCAGCGGGAAGACGTGGGCGTCCCCCCGGGCGGAGAGCAGCCTCAAGGCGGCGGCCAATTCGGTGATGCCCTCGCGCCCCAGTCGGGCCGCAGGGACGGCGGGGCCTGCCGAGGCCCCGAGGACCAGCTCGCGGCCCCACGGGGCGAGGTCGTCACCCGTGACGCCCTCGGCGGCCTGGCGGGCCGGGCCGGTGGCGGCGCCCGTCAGGGCGAGGACGACACCGTTGGCGTCCCGGCAGCCGACGGAGACGGCCAGCTCGTGGAGGCCGTCGCAGCCGGACGCCGGGGCGGGACGCTTGCCGCGGTGGTCGACGGCGAAGCGGTCCGGCCCCTTGCGGTCCTCGGCGTTGTACTCCCAGGAACGCCGGTGTTTCCGTTCGGCGTCGGACAGGAGGGCGATGGGCGCCAGGGGCGCCTTGATCCCGTGGACAGGACGTATGCCGAGGATGTCCCGCTCGATCAGGGCCACGGCACGGGCGGACGCGTCGGTGGGCAGCCGGGAGAGGAACGGGCCGCGGAGGAGCATCAGGGGGTCGCCGTGGGCGCTGGTTCGTCTGGACCAGACCCGGACGGCGTTGATCCGCGACAGCCCGGCCTCCCCGTGCTTGCTCGGGCGGACGGCCTCGAAACGCGAGCCGGCCTGTTTGTGGCCGAATTCGAGGTCCGCGTCTTCCCTGTCCTCTTCATCGTCTTCATCGTCGCGGGGCGGGTGGAGATCTATCCCCTGCTGCCCGACGATGTTCTCGCGGGCGCTGGCCTGGGCGTTTTCGCGGGCCCTCTGGAGGAGGACGGGCATGACGAGCGGGTCACCGAGGAGGAGGCGGTCATCGACGAGGCCGCCGGCCGCGGCGAGGGCCGCGGCGTCGGCGTTGGCCTGGAGGGCCGACCGGACGCGCACCAGCTCCGCCGCGTAGATGGCCAGGACCATCACGAGGAACAGCAGGGGCATCAGGATCAGGACGGCGACGATGACGGCGCCGCGACGTGGCCTGTGACGCATGGGGCTTTCCTGTGTGGGCGGGCTCGGGCGGCCCGCCCTCTGTGCTCACTTCCGCTTGATGGACGCATCGCAGTCCGGGCAGTAACCGGGGTCACCGGGCCTCTTGGCGGCGGAGGACGACGGGAGGGCGGAGCCGGGGGTACGGAAGGTGTAGCCCATGGCGGGCGCGCCGGCGACGACGGGGCCGGACGCCTCGGCCGTCTCCCGCTCACCCGCGGACTGGCCGGGCCTGACATTGCCGATGTACCTGCCGTCGGCGGAGAAGACGCTGGAACCGACGGGGGAGTTGCCGGAGATGCGCTGGATGGTGATGGGCGGCGGGGCCGGCTGAGGCCGGACGACGGGGCGGAGGTTGAAGATGCGTTCCAGATCGCCGTTGGTGATGCTGATCTCCCCCTTGAGGAGGCGGTCAACCCGCTCGTCCTCGTCCTTGTACTCGCGGCTGTCGGGGATGCCGAACGGCTTGGGGGGGGCGGTGCTGGCGGGGGCGATAACCGGGTCGCGGCGGGGCGAGGCGGCCGGCATGAGGGAGATGGCGCCCTTGCTCGAGGCGAACTCGAGGAGGGCGGCGCGGTAGGGGTTGGCCTCCAGGGTGAAGGAGACCGGGACGTTGTCGGGGTTGGGGCGGAGGGTCGTCCACAGGCTGTTCCGCTTCACGATGACCCGGAGGTCGCGGGCGATGTAGGCGCCGAGGGTCGTGGCCTTGCTGCAGTCGTTGCCGTCGCACACCACCGAGGTGAGCCAGACGTCGACGTGGTCGCCCTTGGAGATGAGGCCGCCGGCGGCGTGCTCCTTCGGGACGGCGACGTTGACGGCACGCATGCCGGGGGTCATCCGGAGGGGCACGCCGTCCGGGAAGGCCAGATCCTGGAGGTCGGTCTTGAGCAGGGGGGTGTCGGCCTCGATGTTGCGGTTCGGCACGCGGAGGGCGGCGGCCTCGATGGAGGCGGGCAGGAACTTCTCGCGGCTCTCGTTGTAAAGCTTCTCCTCCTCGGGGCGCAGCTCGCGGATCATCACCTGCCCGGTGGTGATGGCCATGCCCTCGTAGAGATTCGCCCTGGCGACGAGGATCTTGATGACGGGATCGGCCTTGGCCGCGCGGGGCGGTTGCGTGAACAGGCCGAGGGCGCGGGCGCCGACGGCGGTGCCGAGGGCGAGGAAGAGCGCCACGGTGACGGCGAGGAGGGTGCTGGCTTTCATCGGTCGTTCTCGCGGGTTGGCTCGCGTGAGCGAGCGCCGGGGTTCATTCCTTGCGGTGGAGCGTCCTGCCCGAGATCTGGGTGTTCTTGAGGCTGATGCCGATGAACGCGAGGAGATCGGGGACGACCTCGGTGGCATTCACGCTGATGGTGCATTCGATGGGGGACCCATGCGGCAGGGGCAGGCCGTCTTCGCCGTCGAGTTGGCATCGGACCTCCGCGTGGGCGATCCTGCCCCTGCCGAGGGCCTCGGCGCAGGCCTTCTCGACCTCCTCGCGCGTGCCGCCTTGTGCGGCGACACGTGCGCCGACGGCGGAGGCGGCCTCGACCTTCTGGTGTGCGGCGAGGAGGAGGCTGAGCTCGACGGCGGCCACCACGAGGGTGAGGAGCACGGGCGTCAGCAGCAACAGCTCGATGGTCAGGCTGGCGGCGCGGCGGCGGTTGGGATTAGCGAGCATGGGCCTGGGTCATCCCATTCGGTGAGGGTTTGGGGGGCGAGAGGAGCAGCTCCACGCGGAACACCCAGAGGAGGACGGCCAGGGTGGCGACGGCGACGGGGAAGGAGTAGGTGATGCGCCACTTGCCCGGCTGGGCGGTGCCGTCCTCCTTGGCGCGGTTGGCGGCGGCCATCTTCTTGAAGTTCTTCCCGGAGAAGCCGACGCTCACCAGTTTCACGACCACCTGGCAGAAGAGGACGGCGAGGGAGCCCGCCAGGACGAAGACGGGGAGGAAGGGCCCGAGCCAGGCGCCGAGGGCGGCGAAGAGTTTCACGTCACCGCCGCCGCAGGTGCCGAGGACCCACATGAGGAAGAGCATGAGGAAGCCGACGAGGAACCCGGTCAGGGCGAAGAGGAAGCCGTCGATGGCCCCGAGGAGGAGGCTGCCGGTGGGGAGCAGCCAGAGCGTCTCGCCGAGGGCCCCGAGCCAGGCGCCGCGGACGACGCTGGCGCTCGCCCCGAGGAACAGGAGCGGGATGGTCAGCCACTTGGGGATGACCATGCGCTGCCAATCGACGTAAGCGCAGATGCAGAGGATGAACATCAAGCTCGCCAGGAAGCTCCATGCGAAGACGGCATCCGGGAAGAAGCGTGGGTACATGGGACACCAGAGGGCCCTGTCGCGGACCCGGCACGGCCTGGAGGGGGGAGGGCCTGATGGGTCAGACCGTCCAAGCGCCGCGAAGAGGAACAGCAGGCCGCGAGGGGAGGCGGCCGCCAGCCAACGTGTCACGTCAGGCGAAGCAATAACTCCGTGGGCCAGCCCCGGAGTACGAAGCTGGCCCAGGAAGAACTCCCCCGCCTTGGAAAACAAGGAGGGGGTGGCCGTCGAGACGGCGCTCAGTCGCAGATGCTGTCGTTGATGTCGGAGGATGCCGTCGTCGTCTTGATGGACTGCGAGGAGGTCGTGTCGGTCGCGCCGCTGGCGGCCTTGGTGGCGATGCAATTGCTGTAGCCGTTCGAGGTGTAGCCCTGGTTGAAGGTCAGGATGGCGTTGGCCAGCTCGCTCAGCTCGTTGTTGATGGCGGCGGCGACGGTCGTCACGCCGACGATCAGGGCCAGGCCGAGGAAGGTGCCGAGAACCAGGTACTCGAGGGTCACCACACCGGCGTCGTCGTTCCACAGCTGCTTCATCATGGAAAAGAACTCCAACACAGGAAGGCCCCCGAAGAAATCCGTGCCGGGCGGTTGCCTGGCATGATAATTGCGGATTACCCTTCAGCCCTCCCAACCCTCAAAAACATGCGAGAAAAATCCGACCATTTTCCTTGCATGTGTTCGATTCTTGAACTACAGATAGATACCGACCGCCTGAGGCAAGAGGAAAACGCACAATTCCCACTTGTAAGTTCACTCAGCACTCAGGTATAAAGAAGAACGGTGGAGCGAGGGGCCCTGTTGGAACCCAACCCTAACACACAGCAGACCACTCGCTCCACCGTCAATCTTCCTCTCGCTGCGCCCCTCCACCCAAGACAACGAAATCCTCTCCCACAACAGAGTCATCACCGATCACTTCACGATCGGGATGGACTGTCAGGGGGATGAGTGAGACGCCGCCTTACGAACACGCCTGTGTGTTCAAGGAAGGAATGCGAGAGTGCCTGCGACGGAACGGACCGGGGCGCTCGGTGCATGGAGAATCCTCATATTGCTCCCAAGGGGGTGGGAGTGGGATGCTCTTAGACGTGGGTTGCTGGGTTTGAGTTCCCAGTTTTTTCACGCCCCGTGGTGTTCCGTTCCTTCGGGGAGTAATACAGGGGTGAGTGTAGCCTGCGTGGGGAGGGGCTGCAAGTCTTTTTCCCCGTTTTTTCCGCACAGTCGTTTTTCTTGTTGTACCTTAACTCCCTTCGACTTACAGCCGACTTTCGAGTAAGGCCTGGCAGCCCGTTGCGCAAGATCGGGTAGTCAGGTTCTCCTCGTGCTACTCTGGCGGGGGTCGACCTCCCGACCCTCTCATCCTCCCCGCGACTCGTTCCCATGGCCTCCTCTGCCGATCCCGAACCACCTCCCGGGGCCGGGCGCACCCCGACCGGCTCGAGCTCGTCCCTGGCGTCGTACTCCCTGTCGAACAGCACGGCCGCGGCCGCGGCCCTCCTGGGCCTCGTCCTGAGCTTCTACGCCGTCGCGCCACTGTGGCACACCGACGTGTGGGCCCACTTGCGGTTCGCCCGGTGGATCGTCGAGCATGGCTCCTCTCCGGGCCGCGAGCCTTTCTGCGAGTTCTCCGACCCCGACATCCCCCTCATCAACTTCCCCTGGCTGGCCCAGCTCGCGACACTCGCCGCCTTCCGGACGGGCGAAGCCCTCGCCGGGGGGGACGAGGTGCGCCGCCTCGCCGGCGGGGTTGCCGGCCTGCGGGCCCTCTCGCTCCTCCTGGCGGCCGCGTGTTCGGTCTTCCTCCTTGCCGCGTTCCGCCGCGCTACCGGCTCGCTCTTGGCCGGGGCCCTCGGGCTCCTTGCGTACAACATCCTGGCCCCGACCGCGCTCGGGGTGCTGCGCCCGCAGCTCTTCGGCATGGCCCTGTTCGCCTATTTCCTGTGGGTGCTCGCCTCGCCGCGGATCGGGTGGGCCGGCGTCCTCGCCCTGACCCTGGCATCGGCCCTGTGGGCGAACCTGCACGGGTCGTTCGTCATGGGCCTGGCGCTGATCGGCGCGCATCTCGGGGGCCGGCTGCTTGAGGCCTGCCGGGGTGAGGGCCGGTGGGGCCTCGGGGCGGCCTTCACGGATGGGCGGGCGGGGCTGCTCCTTGCCGGCCTCGTCGGGGCCTGTCTCGGGGCGATGATCAACCCCTCCGGGCCCTGGCTCTATCAGCACGTGCTCACGTTCGGGCGGAATCCGGCGGTCCGCACCTTCGACGAGTTCCAGCCGTTGTTCAACCTGTCCGTCGGCCCGCTGGCCTTGTGGTTGTTCCTCGCGGGCTGGGTGCTCCTCTTCGCTTCCTGGCTCACGGCCCGGCGGGGGCCGTCGGCCACGGGGGTCCTGCTGATCCTCCTGTTCGGCGTCTTGCCGGTGTGGCAGCGGCGGCTGATGATCTGGTGGATGCCGCTGGTGCCCCTGCTGGCCGCACCCGCCTGGGCGGCCCTGTTGAAGCGCCGGTGGGGCGATGCGGAGCTGCCGGGGGGGCCGAACCTCCGCAACACGGCCGTGGCCGGCCTGGCGTTGCTCTTCGCGCTGGCGCTCTCCCCGCCGGTGGCGTGGCTGTCGCGCGGGCCGGCGCCGCTGGCGACGGCGGTCACGCGGGAAACGCCGTGGGAGCTGGCGCTGGTCGTGGACGGGGTGGGGGTGCCGGGGGACAGGGCCGGGAGGCTGCGGGAGGGGATCTCGGGGGCCTTCGACGGGGGGCCGTTCCGCGGGCGGATCTTCGCCAGCGAAACCGCCGCGGAGCTGTTCGTGTGGCGCGGGGGGGCTCCTTCGCCGGTGATCGTCTACACGCACATCCACCTGTTCAACATGGCCCACTGGGAGATGTGTCTCGAGGTGAAATCGGGGGGGGCGGGCTGGGACACGATCCTGGATGGGTGGGGGGTGAACTTGATCGTCGTGGAGGCCGCGACCCATCCGGGCCTGTGCCTGGCGGCGAGCCGACACGGGGCGTGGCGAGTCCTGGAGGGGCGCCCAGGCAGGATCGGCGGCCCCTCCGAGCCCCTCTTCGTGGCCGTCCGGAAGAAGCCCTTGTGAGCGGTGGCACCATCTTGCAGGATCCCGCCACCTGGCACGAGATCAGCATCGATACCGCTCTGGCGAAAGGCGACGTGACCTCCTGGCGAGCCCGGCCTGCCCGTCTTGTCCGTTGCCCGGGCCAGATCCGATGAGATTGCGTGGAGGGTCGGCCTTGCGGGGCACGGCGATCCCGACGAGGGGGGCCGCCCGGTTGGCCGCGGTGGGCCGAGTCGTCTACCCGCGTCCTCCTGCCCCGCGGTGGGGCTACGGGGGACGTGGCTGCCGGGCCATCCGACCCGCTCGGGGCGGCGGCCGCGGATGGTGGACGGGTGTTCCTGGCCCAGGAAGACGCCTTCTTGTCCCTCGACTTGTGACAGGGCTATGGGCGGTTGGATATGATTCATCTACAATCCAACCTCAATCCCTCACGCGTGGGCCACCTCGGCCCTCCTTTGCGGGACGGACGGAAAAATCGGGCGAACACGGAACTCTTTCCAAGGCCCGCCGTCCAACTGAGCTGCGGACCAGCCTCTTCCGGGCCGAACAACGTCGTTCGTCCCGTCAATACCCACCCGCGGCCCGGCGGGTCGAGCCTTACGCCTTGCCTCGCCCTCGCCCCCTGCCGGTAGGGAGACGCCCGTGTCCAACACACCCCGAACGATCAACCCGGCCGTGTGGCCTTGCGCGGGGCTGCTCATCCTGTGCGGGTGGGCGTACTGGCCCACGCTGGCGGTCATGGTGAAGACCTGGGCCACGAACCCGGAGTATTCCCACGGCTTCCTGGTCCCGGTCTTCGCGGCGTACCTGCTCTACCGCCGGCGCGAGATGCTCCCGGCCGAGGCGGGGCCGCATTCCTGGCTGGGGCCGCTCTTCCTCGCCGCCGCGGGCGGCCTCCGCGTGGTGGGGGCGTACGTCGGCGTCGATTATCTGGACGCGCTCTCCCTGGTGGCCTGCCTGGCCGGGGTCACGGCCCTGCTGGGCGGGCGTGCGGGGCTGCTGTGGGCCTGGCCGGGGCTCCTCTTCACGCTCTTCATGATCCCGCTGCCGTTCAGCCTGGCGCAGGGCCTGTCGGGGCAGCTCCGCACGGTGGCGACCCAGGCGAGCGGATTCGCCCTCCAGGTGGCAGGCTTCCCGCTGGTCATCGAGGGGCACACGCTCCTGATGGGCGAGCACCAAATCGCCGTGGCGGAGGCGTGCAGCGGCCTGAGCATGCTGTACGTGTTTCTGGCGCTCGCGACGGCGGTGGCGATCCTGATCGAGCGGTCGTGGCTGGACAAGGCCGTGGTGCTGGCGGCGGCGGTGCCGATCGCCATTTTCGCGAACGTTGTCCGGATCGCCGCCACCGCTCTCGCTATGCAGGTAGCGGGCAAGCGAGTCGGGGAGATCATCTTCCACGACCTGGCCGGCTGGCTGATGATGCCGCTCGCCCTGGGCATGATGTGGCTCGTGTTGCGTCTGCTGGACTGGGTCCTCGTGCCGGAGGACGAGGGGAGGGCGGGGCCGCCCGTCGCGCCGCTGGGCGTCCGGCGGGAGGCGTCCGGGCCGGAAGGCCGCGTGCAGCCCACGCGGGCGGTTTGATGCTTACTCATGGGGTGATCGATGTCCGTTGAAGCGAATCGTCGTGACGCCTCCAACCCCGCCGCGCCCTCCGGGCGTCCGGCGCAGGGGAAGACGGCGCCTGCGCCCTCGCCCGCGATCGACCCGTGGCTGCTGCTGCGCGCCCTGGGGCGGCGCTGGCTCCTGGCCGCCGTGCTGGGGGTGGTGCTGGGTGGCCTGGCGGGCTGGGCCGTGTGGGCGTACCTGCCCCCGGGGAAGCACACCGTCTACCGGCTGCTGTACCTGTCGGCGGTGGTGCCGGACCTGCTCCCCGGTGGTCAGGGGGGTGGGGCGGCGTTCGACGTGTTCAAGTCCACGCAGATCGCGACGATCAAGAGCCGGCAGCTGCTCAACGCGGCCCTCCGGCGGCCGAAGGTGGCGAAGTTGGCCGTCGTCCTGAAGCAGCCGGACGCGCTGGAGTGGCTGGAGAGGGAGCTGAAGGTCACGCAGGTCGGCCCCGAGATCGTGCAGGTGGCCCTCTCCGGGGCGGAGGAGGACGTCAACGACCTCAAGCCGGTGGTGGACGCCGTCACCGACGAGTACCTGCTGGTGGCGGTGGAGAGCGAGAGGACGAGGCAGCTGGACCGGCAGGCGGAGCTGCGGAAGATCGCCGCCGGGTACGTTGAGAGGCTCAAGGGCATCCGGCAGAGCATGGAGCGGTTCCGGGCGCTCGGGGCGACGGTGGACCCGGCGCTGATGGCTGTCCGGCTGCAGCTGGCGTCGAAGGATTACGACAACGCGGTGCAGGATCTCACCCGGTGCCGGACGGAGATCCGGACGCTCACGACGCAGCTGGCGCAGATGGAGGCGGGCAAGACGGAGGGGTTCACGGTCTCCGAGGCGGAGGTGCAGGCGGCGGTGGAGCAGGAGCCTGCCGTCGTCCAGGAGGGGGCCCGGCTGGCCGATCTGGACCGGCTGATCGAGGCCGAGGCCGCCAAGTCCACACGCGGGCGTGAGGCCACGTTCCTCAAGCCGCTGGTGCAGAAGCTGAAGGAGGGGCGCGAGGCCCTGGGGAAGAAGAAGCAGGAGATGGCCGCCACCGTCAAGGCGCGCATCCAGGAGGATAAGACGAGGTCGGCGGCGCTGGGCCTGGTGACCTTGAGGCAGCGGCTGTCGTACCTGCAGAGCCTCGAGAAGGTCGCGGCCAATGACTGCAATCGGTTTCACAAGGTGACGACGGAGCTGAACTTCTCGGCGGTGAAGCTCGAGGACGTCAAGCACGACATCGACGAGCTGGAGGCCATGCTGAAGACCATCAACGGCAGGGCGGAGAGGATCAGCGTCGAGCTGGCGGCCCCTGCCCGGGTGCGGCCGTTCGATAACAAGGAGAACGCCGTCACGCGCCCCAATGAGGTGATGCGGCGGCTGACGTTCGGGGGCGTGGCGGGGGTGGCGATCCTGGCCCTGGTGTGCCTGGGGGTTGCGTTCGTCGAGATGCGGGCCAGGCGGCTGGGGCCGCCGGCGGAGATCGCCGAGCAGCTGGGGCTGCCGCTGGTGGGCACGCTGCCCTATTGCAAGGGCACGAGCGGCGCGCAGGCGGCGCTGAACCTGAGGCTGCTGAAGGAGGCGGTGGACGGGACGCGGACGCTGCTGTTGCAGAAGATGGAGGGCGAGACGCCGGCGAAGGTGGTGATGATCGCCAGCGCGGCCCCGGGCGAGGGGAAGACGTCGCTGGGGTGTCATCTGGCGACGAGCCTGGCCCGGGCGGGACGGCGGACCCTGCTGATCGACGGGGACCTGCGCAAGCCGGACGTCCACAGCGTCTTCGGGGTGGAGAACGGGCCGGGGCTGTGCGCGGTGCTGCGGGGCGAGAGCGCTCTGGCGGACGCCGTCGTGCCTTCGGGCCTGCCGGGCCTGACCCTGCTGCCGGCGGGGCGGGTCGATGACCGGGCCCTGCGCGGGGCGGCGGGGGAGGGGTTCTCGGCGCTGCTGGAGGCGGCGCAGGGGCAGTACGACTGCATCCTGATCGACTCGTCGCCGCTGATGGCCGTGTCCGACGCCCTGATCCTGGCGGGGCGGGTGGACGCCGTGCTGATGGCGGCGTTGCAGGGCGAGACGCGGCTGTGCCGGCTGGGTGCGGCGGCGGAGCGTCTGTCGCGGGCCGGGGGCAAGGTGATGGGCGTGGTGGTGAATGGCACGCGCGGGGACGACCGCATCACCTACCACCAGTACACCCGGTATCTGGCCGGTGCGGAGGGCGCCAAGTGAGCACGGGCACCACGTTCCGGCCGCTGCTGCCCTTCGCGGCGGCCGTCGGCCTGATCCTGTCCGCGGCGGCCGTCCACGGCCTGCGGACCGACCGGTGGGGCAAGGCGCAGGCGCTCGAGGTGGCGGGCGGGCCGCTGACGCGTGTGCCGGACCGGCTGGGCGACTGGGTGGGGACGGAGGTCGAGCTGGACGCGCGGCAGCTGCAGATGGCCGACCTGGCCGGGCACCTGTGCCGCGAGTACGTGCACGGGCCGACGCGGCGGAAGGTGCTGGTGCTGCTCGTCTACGGGCGGCCCGGGGCGGTCGGGGCCCATACGCCCGACGTCTGCTACCAGGGGGCCGGGTACCAATTCGCGGCGGCGGCGGCGCGGGAGGCCTTCAAGCGTGGCGGGGAGGCGGCGGATTTCTGGACCGGCTCCGCCGTGAAGGAGGGGCCGCGGCCGGAGGCCCTGTCGATCCGGTGGTGCTGGAGCACGGACCTGCTGCGGTGGGGGGCGCCGTCCTCGCCGCGGTGGCACTACGCCCTGGCCCCGGTGCTTTACAAGCTGTACCTGGTCCGCCCGGTCCCCCCGGGCGGGGAGGAGGCCCGCGAATTCGGCGAGGATGCCGACGGCCTGTGTGAGCTGCTGTTGCGTGCGTTGAAGGATGCCGTCCCGTCCCCCGGGGCGGGCGGCTGATCGTCCCTTTGCATGACCCCTTGAATGGAAGGATAGCCATGTCGCTCCCCCAGACGGATGCCGATGGCCCCCTGAGCCCCGCGGGGTCGCTGGCCTGGCAGAGGGCGCTGGACCTCGTCCTGGCGTCGGTGCTGTTCGTGCTGACGCTGCCGTTGATGCTGCTCGTCGCGCTGCTGGTCCGGCTGACGTCACGCGGGCCGGCGGTGTACACCCAGCTGCGGGTGGGGTCCGGCGGCGTGCCGTTCTGGATCTACAAGTTCCGGAGCATGGCGCACGACTGCGAGAAGGGGACGGGGGCGAAGTGGTCCACGCCCGGGGACATGCGGGTCACCTGGCTGGGGAAGGTCCTGCGGGCCAGCCACATCGACGAGCTGCCGCAGCTGGTCAACGTGCTGCTGGGGCAGATGAGCCTGGTCGGGCCGCGGCCCGAGCGGCCGGAGTTCGTGCCCACCCTGGGGGCGGCGATCCCGGGGTACGCGGACCGGCTGCTGGTGCGGCCGGGGGTGACGGGGCTGGCGCAGGTGCAGCTGCCCCCGGACACCGACCTGGACAGCGTGCGGCGGAAGCTGGCGCGGGACCGGTGGTACATCGCCAACCGGAGCCTGTGGCTGGACGTGCGGCTGATCATGGTCACGGCGCTGAAGGTGGTCTTCGTGCCGATGCCGCTGGCCTGCCGGCTGTTCGGCATCCCGGCCCTGCCGCCCGAGCTGGTGCCGCCCGTGGTGGCGCCCCAGGCGCCGGCCCAGGCCCCCGCGGCGCCGGCGTTCCCGTGGGACCCGGACCCGGCGGCCGCGGCGGAGCGTCATTCGGGGGAGATGGAGGCGCTGGGCGACGCGGCCCCGGAGACCCTTCTCGAGTCGGGGGTGGGCCGGTGAGCCGGGGGGACGCCGTCCTGTACCTGGCGCACCGCCTGCCGTACCCGCCGGACAAGGGCGACCGCATCCGCACGTATCACGTGCTGCGGCACCTGGCGGCGCGGGGGCCGGTGGACCTTCTGGCCCTGGCCGACGAGCCGCCGGCCGCGGGGGCCGTCGAGGCATTGGGGGCGGTGTGCCGGCGGGTGAAGGTGGTGGGGCACCGGGGGCTGTTCCGCTGGGTGCGGGCGGCGGGGTCGCTGCTGGCGGGGCGGTCGATCTCCGAGGGGGTGTTCTGGTCGCCGGGGATGGCGCGGGACGCGGAGGGATGGGTGCGTGGGGGCGGGTACCGGGCGGTGTTCGCTTCGGCGAGCAGCCTGGGGCCGTATCTGGACCTGCCGGGGCTGCGGGGGCTGCCGGCGGTGGTGGACCTGATGGACGTGGACAGCCAGAAGTGGCGGGATTATGCCGCCCGGTCGGGGCTGCCGCGGTCGCTGGTGTATGGGGCGGAGGCGGCGCGGGTGGGCCGGCTGGAGCGGCGGCTGGCGGGGCGGGCGGCGGCGATGCTGGTGGTGAGCGGGGCCGAGGCGGAGATCCTGCGTGGGGCCTGCCCGGGTGCGCCGGTGGAGGTGGTGCCCAACGGCGTGGATCTGGAGTATTTCAAGCCGGCGTCGGGGGCGGGTGAGGGGTGCGTGTTCGTCGGGGCGCTGGACTACTGGCCGAACGTGGACGGGGCGGTGTGGTTCTGCGAGGAGGTGTGGCCGCTGGTGCGGAGGGCGAGGCCGGGGGAGCGTGTGCGGCTGGTGGGGCGGAGCCCGGCGGCGGCGGTGCGGGCGCTGGCGAGGATCGAGGGTGTGGAGGTGGTGGGGCAGGTGCCGGACGTGAGGCCGTACGTGGAGGGGGCCGCCGTGGTGGTGGCGCCCTTGCGGCTGGCGCGGGGCGTGCAGAACAAGGTGCTGGAGGGGATGGCGATGGGCCGGCCCGTGGTGGCGTCGCCGCAGGCGCTGCAGGGGCTGCGCGGGGTGCCGGGGGTGCCTGCCGTGGAGGCAGACGGGCCGGCGGCGTGGGCGGGGACGCTGGCGGGTTTGCTGTCCGATCCGGCGCGGTGCCACGATCTGGGAGGTAGGGGGCGGGGTCATGTGGAGGCGCACCACGCGTGGGGGCCTTGCCTGCGGCGGCTGGATGAGCTGCTGGACGGGCTGGCCGGCTCTGAGCAGCTGCTCGAATCGACACTTCGTGGAGGAGCCGCACACCGGGGGCCGGCGCTTCGTGAAGGAGATTTGAGGCCATGATAGTTAAATGGCTATACGAGGGGCTCGCGTGGCGTTGGGAGGTTTGGCGAAGAACGAGGTACTTGCGCAGAACGTTCCGCAATGGGGACGAGCTCGTGCGGAGTTACTTGGCCAAGACACCGTGCGGCCGCGCCGTCTGTCAGGATGGTTCGGAGGTCAGGCACCCTCCCGGCCGGGTCGGCTTCGCACAGATGATCCTTGAGGTCTGGTGGGATGATGTCTACACCCGCGACTTCTACACACCGTCCGCCGGGGATGTGGTGGTGGACGCCGGTGCCAATATCGGCCTCTTTTCCCTCCTGGTTGCTCGCAAGCAACTCGGATGCAAGGTAATCGCTTTTGAGCCGTTTGAAGAGAACTACCAACTGCTCTTGGGAAACCTGTCGGCCGCGAAGGTGCAGAACGTCGAGGTGGTCCAAGCGGCCCTAGGAGGTAGCACGAGTATAGGGGTCATGAATGACGGCGGACGACGATCACAGGATCACAGGTTGACCCCCGCCCCGGATGCGGAGGTCGGCCCTGATGCGGTCAAGATCTGTTCCTTCTCGGACATGATAGCGCTCGCAGGGACTGCTCAGATTGCGCTTCTAAAGTGCGATATCGAGGGGAGCGAACACGATTTCATCGGTCAAGCTGAGTCCGCAGACCTGGCCAAGGTGCGAAAGTACGCCATCGAGTACCATGATCACGTAAGGCCTGGCACGCTGGCGTTGCTCCAAGACCGGTTGCGGACGACCCATGATCTTGAGGTCCATCCCGACAAGCAGACTCCTGAGTATGGCATGATTTATGCGTCAACAAAAACGATATATAATAAATAGCTCCTGGTTGGGATATCTGGCACGGTGGAAAGGAGTGAGGCCGGTCCGGTGGGCGCTGGACGGATCACCTACGCGTATGCTAGACTTGGCGGAATGAGAGACGGAGACGAGGACGTGATGCCGGTGAGTGGCGCGGAGCCGATGCCTGTCGAGGTGGCCGTGGGGGCCGCCGGGACCGTCGCGCCGGCCGCGGGCGATGATCTGCCGGTGACGGTGATCGAGCCGAGCACGGGCTGGCGGCTGATCGACTTCGGGGAACTGTGGCGGTACCGCGAGCTTCTGTGGTGCCTGACGTGGCGCGACATCGCGGTGCGGTACAAGCAGACGGTGTTCGGCGTGGCGTGGGCGGTGGCGCAGCCGCTGGCCACGATGATCGTGTTCAGCATGTTTTTGGGGCAAGCGGTTGGCGCGGCGGGGGCCGGGGTGCCGTACCCGCTGTATGTGTTCGCCGGGATGCTGCCGTGGACGTTCTTCAGCGGGGCGATCGGCTCGGCGGGGAACAGCGTGGTGGGCAACCAGAACCTGATCACGAAGGTTTACTTCCCCCGGCTCGTGGTGCCGCTGAGCGCCGTGGGCGTGGGGCTGGTGGACCTGGGCATCGGCTTCGTGATGCTGCTGGTTCTGATGGCGTGGTTCGGCGTGATGCCCGGGCTGACGTTCCTGATGGTGGTGCCCGTGGTGGTGCTGCTGGTGATCACGGCGGTGGGGGTGGGGACGCTGCTGGCGGCGCTGACGGTGGCGTATCGCGACTTCCGGCACGCGCTGACGTTTGGCATTCAACTGTGGATGTTCGCGACGCCGTGCATCTACATCGACCCCGAGGTGGGGCTGGGCGAGCGGGCGCGGGCGCTGCTGCCGCTGAACCCGGCATATGGGCTGATATTGAACTTCCAGCGGGCGGTGGCGGGGCGGGAGCCCGACCTGTATGCCCTGGCGGTGAGCGGGGCCGTGGGGGTGGTGTGTGTCGTGGCCGGGGTGGCGTACTTCCGGCGGGTGGAGCGGGGGTTCGCGGACATCATCTGAGAGGGCGTGGGCGGTGAAGCCGGCGATCCGGGTGGAGAACGTGTCGAAGCGTTACGCCATCGGGCGGGGCCCTAGGGGGCCGTACCGCACGCTGCGCGAGTCGCTGGCCGACGCGGCGCTGGCGCCGTTCCGTTGGATCGGCGGCAAGCGCGAGCTGGAGCCGGAGCCGTTCTGGGCTCTGAGGGACGTGTCGTTCGAGGTTCAGCCGGGCGAGGTGGTGGGGATCATCGGGAGGAACGGGGCGGGGAAGAGCACCCTGCTGAAGATCCTGAGCCGGATCGTGGACCCGACGGCCGGGCGGATCGAGGTGCGTGGGCGGATGGGGAGCCTGTTGGAGGTGGGGACGGGGTTCCACCCGGAGCTGACGGGGCGGGAGAACATCTACCTGAACGGCAGCATCCTGGGGATGACGCGGCGGGAGATCGACAGGAAGTTCGACGAGATCGTGGCCTTCAGCGAGATCGAGCAGTTCCTGGACACGCCGGTGAAGCGGTACAGCAGCGGGATGTACGTGCGGCTGGCGTTCGCGGTGGCGGCACACCTTGACCTTGATGTCCTCGTCATTGACGAGGTGCTGGCAGTCGGGGATGTCGGCTTTCAGAAAAAGTGCATGGGACGAATGGCCTCCGTGGCGAGAGAGGGAAGAACGATCCTCTTCGTGAGTCACAACTTTGGCGCGGTCAGGTCGCTCTGCAGCCGAGCCGCCTGGATAGCCGCAGGGCAGGTCCAGCTGGACGGTAGGGTCAACGCCGTCGCCGACGCATACCTGAAGGACTCGGTTGAATCACAGCGGATGGTGCGACGTGGGCCGGTGCATGGCGACAAAGGCCGGGGAGAGGATTATCTGCTCCACACCGGCGAAAGTGGGAACAGGTTGGCGGTAAACTGCGGGGAGCCGCTTGGCCTCTCGTTCGTACTTGAAGCGCCGCGGGTACTCCAGGAGGTGAGCGTTGGCCTGACTATTCTCAGCGGCACAGACGAAGTGGTCGTCAGCATGGCCAGTAAGGTCCAGAACGTGACGAGTGAGCCTGGCGCCTCGAGGTGGTGGAGAGTAGAGGCGGATCTCGCTTGCCTTCCACTCAATGCGGGCGACTACACAGTACGGGTTTATATCGGTGATGGAATCCGAGATGTTGCTCGCTTTTCAGATGCCTTCAGCATTGAGATCCGGGAATACGATGTGTTCGGATGGGGCAACAAGTTACCCGCCCCCGAACACTGGGGCAAGGTCTACTGGGCCCCGGCATGGAAGATTACACCCCAAGACACGGATGACGCAACACTCCAACCAATATTGACCAGCAACTCGGATTCGACTGGGGAGCATCACGCAACGAGCCGCGGGGAGGACAGAGGATGAGCCTGAGCACGAGCGCGAAACCATCGATACTCCAGTGCGAGACAGTAACAGAGTCTGACATCTGGTCTCGGCATGGGACAACAATGATCTGGCACGCGAAGAGATTCGTCGGGACGCCGATGTGTTATCCCGTCTACCGTTATCAAGATTACTACTCATATTCTGTCCTTGCTTTGCTTCTCCATAAAGGGTACCTTTTATTGCATCCACAAGTAAAGGCAATCGCGGCTCGTGACGATTTTCTGCACTTGCCCCAGAAGATGCTTCTTGATGTCGAAATCGAACGGGTGGGCGGGCCGCTGCCTTACCGCCCGGAGATCGCATCGCCAGAAGAGCTTGCTGGACGATTGGCTACAGCGATCCAGGCGGACACCCGAAATACTGAGGAGCAGCATCCGGGCCACACGAATGTGATCTTGTGCGGGGGAAAGGATAGCCTGAACATGCTACTCGTCCCTTGGAACAACGAAACGGTCATTGCGAGCGCGCCTCCGAATTATCAACTTGTGAAACAATTTGTCCAGGCAAACAAGCTGCCGTATGATGTTGTGCTGTTAGATAACGATGATGATCCCGACGCAACTCGAGAGGTGTCTGCAAACTGCTGTCGCATTAACCTTGAGCACTGCCGATGGCTAACACAGTTAACCCGGATCGCAGAGGGGAAAAGGGGGAAAGTGATTTGGTGGATCGGCGCAGGCGGCGATTGGTATTTAACTCCAAAATGGAAAGATTACTGTAGCTTTGGGGCCGATCCCCTGAATTGGATGCAGAAACTATATGCAGCGATCGGATCCCCCTTCCAGTGGAAGTTACGATGGCTGTTCGGAGATTGGGGGCATGATCAGCGACAGTTTTCACGCGCGGTCTGGGTCAGGGGCGCAATGTGGCAGGGAGTGGTTCTTGCTCTCATGCGGGAAGTCACAGGGGCACTGGCTCTTTCTGCGTATCATGGCCCGTCAACGCGTCAAATATGGGCGACGCTTGATATCGCCAAATGCGTTCAAGCTGATATCCGCCCCTTAGTTGGCAATTCCCTGAAAGGAGCGGCTGTTACGTACCCTGAGACGAACCCCTCACCGCCTTGTTCCGCATCCCGCAAAGGGATCTCGGGGGTCGAACAGTGCGTTGCAAGCCTCCGGCAGTTAGGCGTTGAGATCCGAATGAGTTGACCAGCGGAGCCAGTTGTTGTGACTCAGCTCTCGAAACAGGCGCCAGATCGACACCGACGATATGGCCTTGGTGACACGCAACAGGGGCCGGCAATGGTGAATCAAGCTGCATTCAACACTGTCGCGGTCGGGACGCGTGGTGACCGGCTCTACCCACCATCTTCGAGCCGCGTTCATGTTGTACTCACGGAAATTCGCATGGAGATGGAGGCGATTATCAAGCGATATCTCCCAGAAGATCCTAAGGCTGAATTTGTTCTTCTCGATTATGGGTGCGGCAATATGCCCTATCGCCCACTGTTTGAGACAAGGGTTGGCCGGTACATTGGGTGTGACCTCCCTGGCAACGAGCAGGCCTCTTGTATCCTACAGGTGTTTGATCGGCTACCCCAGGAAACAGGGGCCGCGACGGTGGTCCTTTCTACGAGCGTGTTGGAGCATGTGCTCGATCCAATGCAATACCTGGGGGAGTGCCGGCGGGTGCTTCGTCCCGACGGCCTGCTGGTTTTGACCACGCATGGTGCATGGCGATACCACCCGGATCCGCTCGACCTATGGAGGTGGACCTCAGCAGGTTTGAAACATGTTGTGAGGCAGGCGGGGTTCAAGCTCATCCATTTTCGAGGCATCCTTGGGCCCGCCGCGGCTGCGCTGCAATTGTGGCAAGATGCCACGCTCCCTCGAATCCCGAGGTTCCTGCAACCACTCTTTATTCGCTTCGTCCAAGGTCGCATCCGGGCGGCAGACAGGGCCTGCAAAGCAGAAGAGCGAGACGCGGACGCGAGCGTCTACTGTGTTGTGGCGCAACCGAATGGCGTACCCCGGGCCGATGGACCGCACGAGGGACAAACCGATGGGATTCGTTAACTCAGCGACAGGCGACGAGGGCCATGTGATGACCCCTGCAGGCCAGGGCAAGGCGGAGGTCGCGACCTTCTACGACCAGTTTAGCAAGAAACTGCTACGGGATTATGTCCACGGCAATCCTCGACTCGACGCGGCAATTGCGCGAGTCTGTTCGCATATCGATTCGTCGGTAAAACTGGTGCTCGACCTCGGCTGCGGGATCGGGGCCTCGTCGTCGGCCTACAAGGCCGCCCGGCCCTGGATCCAAGTCGATGGGATTGATTTGAGTCCAATCAATGTGCAAACAGCCGGGAAGCTGTTTTCTGCACCAGGTTTAACATTTCGGGTTGCAGATGTTTGCGAATCGCCTGTTTCCGTTGATTATGACCTGATCGCATTGATCGATGTTTACGAACACATTCAGCGAGGAGAGTGGCCCGGCTTTAACAAGGTGCTTGCGAAACGGCTCGCGGCAAACGGTACGATCGTGTTAACTCTCCCGAGCGCGCTCCATCAGCGACACCTCGCCGATCACTGTCCGGATGGCCTCCAGATCATCGATGAGACGGTCACCTTTCAAGATGTCGCACAGTTGGCAAGCGATGTGCATTGCACGGTCGTGGAGTACCAGCATGTGAGTATCTGGAACACGAACGACTATGTCCACGCCGTGCTGCAACGCAACCCGACATATCAGCCGCTTGATCGGGGGCGAGCAGCCACATCATTCCTTCCCAGATTGTGGCAGTGGCTGGTGCGGTCGCATGATCGAGACATATCCGCCCGCAAGGAGCACGTTCGAGCCAAGCTAGGTTTATCCATTGATTGATTGTGCTACTGGTTTAGCAGGGCGGCGTGTCTGGCTATCCAGGGGTGGCCTGAATCGCGTTGACGCGAGAGAATCTGTCGCTCGCAAGGGTAGACGGACTTCGGAACTACGGGGGTAGCGGTGCTGAAGCGAATCGTGAGGGGGTTGTTCAACCTGCTGGGGCATGACATCGTTCCGTTCGCGAAGCAGCCTGGCCCCTTGCCCGATCCGGCTTCGTGTGCATTTCCGCCCGACTTTGATGAGGCGACCGCGGAGATCTGTCGGCTCGTGAAACCTTTCACCATGACCAGTCACGAACGGATTTTCTCGCTGTGCCGGAGTGTTGAATATGTCGTCCGGAACAATATCCCAGGGAGCATCGTCGAGTGCGGGGTGTGGAAAGGAGGCAGCATGATGGCAGTTGCCCGAACCTTAGCGAGAATCGGAGCCACCCGCATGCTTCACCTGTTCGACACATTCGAAGGGATGTCTGAGCCGACCCCTGAAGACAGGAATCTCAAGGGACAGCTCGCCACTGAGACACTCGCGAATGCAGACAAGGCTACGAGCTGGAGCTGGGCCTACAGCCCCCTCGAGGAGGTCAGGGAGAATTTGCGAGCGACGGGGTACGATCCGGACAAGATTGTGTTCGTGGAGGGCAAGGTAGAGGACACCATTCCGGACCATGCTCCGGCCCAGATATCCTTGCTGAGGCTCGACACGGATTGGTACGAGTCAACTTACCATGAGCTGGTTCACTTGTATCCCCGCCTGAGTGTCGGTGGTGTTTTGATTATTGATGATTACGGCCACTGGAATGGCGCCAGGAAGGCCGTGGATCAATATCTCGGGGAGAACAACCTCAAACTCCTGCTTCACCGGATTGATTACACTGGACGGATCTGCGTCAAGCTTGAGGCCACGTCCGGGGATTATCGAGGTTTGGGCGGGAGGGTGGAGGGGGCGCGGTAGCCGGAGGGCACTCATGAGACTGTGCATCGTTCAGCCATCTTTAAACACGTTCTCAGAGACGTTTCTGGCGGCGCACGCGGCGATGCTCCCTGCCGAGGTGACCGTCGTGCATGGCATCCCACCTCAGTTGGGGGGCTGCAAGCTCCTTGGTGATGGGCTGGCGCAACGTGCTTGGCGGAAACTCGCTCACTGGATTTGCGGCGGGCCGGAAGGGGGGGACATCACTCTTGCGTATCTGAAGGCATTCCGTCGGATCAGGCCGCAAGCCGTCCTTGCGGAGTATGGCACGATGGGTACGCTCGTCCACGAGGCCTGCCGCGCCGCACGGATTCCCTTGGTGGTTCACTTCCACGGGTTTGACGCTAGCAAGCGCGACGTCCTGGAGCAGAACCGCAACGGCTACTCCCAGTTATTCCAGGAGTCCGGGGCCATCATAGCCGTCTCACAGGCGATGCGAACGCGTCTCATAAGTCTCGGGGCCCCACCTGGCCGGACCCATTACAACCCTTGCGGTGTGGATTGTGACCAGTTCGCCCAGGCGAAGCCGGCAGAAAACCCACCTGTCTTGCTTTCTGTGGGGCGTTTCGTGGAGAAGAAGGCGCCGCACCTGACTATCCTTGCATTCGACAGGGCGGCGCGAACGTATCCGGATGCCCGCTTGCGCATGATCGGGGATGGGGCGTTGCTTGGCGTCTGTCAAGATCTCGTCAATGGGCTGGGAATCGCAGAGAAGGTGAAGTTCCTGGGCCCGCAACCCCATCAGGAAGTGGCGAAAGAGATGCGTGCGGCCAGAGCATTCGTACAACACTCTGTCGAGGCGACTGATGGTGATTGCGAAGGTACGCCCGTCTCCGTGCTGGAGGCCGGGGCATCGGGGCTCCCTGTGATTGCTACGAGGCATGGAGGCATCGCTGATGTGATCCTGGATGGCCAGACTGGGTTCCTCTGCGAGGAGCGAGACGTTGAGGGGATGTCGCAGCACATGAAGCATGTTCTCCGAGATCCGGACCTCGCAAAAGCCGTGGGGGCCGCAGCGAGGTCGCACGTGCTTGGGCACTACTCAATGGACCGGAGCATTCAAACCCTTTGGCGAGTGATTCAGCAGTGCGCTTCACCCGACTAAGTTGGAGAGTTCAATGCCCGGCCAACCGACCGTCTCTGTCGTCATTCCGTGCTACAACGCCGCCCGGTTTCTTCGGGAAACATTGGAGTCGGTGATGAGGCAGACCGTCGCCCCACTTGAGGTGATCGTGATTGACGACGGCTCGGCCGACAATTCAGGTTCCGTAGCGGAATCGTTCGGCCCCCCGGTGCGTGTCATCAGGCAGGCGAATCAGGGGGAGTCGGTCGCGCGGAACCGGGGGATCGATGAGGCAGCCGGGGAGTGGGTCGCGTTCATTGATGCTGACGACCTCTGGCACCCGACGAAGCTTGAGGCTCAGCTCGGCCACATTAACGAGGCGAGTATGGCCTCGGTGACAAACTGTAGCTATTTTGGGGCGGTGACTGGTGATGCGCCGCGCTGGACGGTGCCACCGGCCGTCCTTCGCGATCTTGAGTATATCTGCGATTTCAATACCTACCTCCCATCTTCGGTTATCGTCCGGAAGGACTGCCCAGCACGGTTCCCGACATGGACAAAGGATGGAGAAGACTATGTGTACTCCCTCGAGTTAACTCTTGCTGGCGAGGTCGCGTTCCTGGATGAGCCCCTCACGCTCTACCGCAAGCATTCGGCGGGCCAGTCGGCTTCCCCGGACATGCCGGTTCGGCGCGACAGAACGATCCGCAGGTGGCTTGAACTGAGAGCGGCGGTTGTCGGCGCGGACCGTGTCGCCCGGATTCGGCAGCGGCAGCTTCAGGCGCTTGTGAACCGGGCAATACTCGCGCAGCAATCGCGGAAGTGGGATCAGGTGGACTCACTCCGGCAGTATCTTCGTGAGTTTGCCGGTGTGCCAAGTGTCGATGCCTACTTCTCCCGATTAGTTTATCCGCGATGGTTGTACTCGGCAAAGGATTGGCTTCAGAGAGTGTTCGCGCCAGCCCCCAATCAAGGGTAGGCGAGTTTGAGTAGGGCGTGCGCGATGCCGGCTGCCGGGCAGCCGGCAGGAGCCAAGATCGCTGTTGCCATCCCTTTCCGTAGACGCTACAACGACTTGCGGTAAGCCCTCGACTGGATAAAGCAGGCTACCCGATATGGCGCACTTGTCGCGCAGCCTCGACGGTCCACCTTTGAACACAATGTAAGATATCTGTCCGGCTTGTACGCTGGCACGAGCGAAGGAAGATCCGCATCCCACGATGCCTGGGAGCGTAAACGGCAAGCGATTCCGCCATCAAGAGACAAGACAATGAACGTTACCATAACAGACGCCGAGGAACTTTTGCACCGCTTAGAAGCGTACACCCCTGGGCCAACTTCTTATTTTCGTCACGGCGCGGCGAGGATTACGGCATCGATTAACATGCTCCCGCCGGGTGATGGGTCCGTGCTTGAGCTAGGTTGCGACAGTCATTTCACCTTGGCAATGTCTTTATTTACAAAATACACCATGGTCCCTCAGAATTCTCTGTCTCCTATTGCTTCACGGGAGAACATCGAAAATCCAGTCGTAACCTTCACCCGAAATGATCAGGTTGCGACTCGCTTTCAGCGGGTGCTGTTCGATGTCGAAAAGGATCGGTACCCCTTCGCGGACGCGACGTTCGACGGGGTGCTTTGTTGCGAAGTGATAGAACACTTGTTATACGACCCAGCTTGGATGTTGCATGAGGTTAACCGGATTCTGAAGCCCAATGGGTGGCTGCTCCTTACGACCCCGAATGCGACCTCTTACCACATGATTCGCAAGGCCGTCATGGGTACGCACCCAATGGAGCACTCCTTGTACTTCCACGGTGAGAAGGAGCCAGGCCTCCCGATCCAGCATACCCGTGAGTACACATTCTGGGAAATTGTCGAGTTGCTTCGTGTATGTGGTTTCCGGAGCGAAAGAAAGGAGACATACACGTGTTACCCACGTGAACGTCTCGGACTTCGGGATTATCTCGTTTTGATCCCCTCACTGATTCTGTACAATATACTCAATTGCATGCATCCAAAACATATGCTGATCCGTTACAGGCGCCCGCATACATTCGTGTTGGCGAGAAAAGAACGCCCGCCGATTGACCGCTACCCGGTCGGAATTTACTTGCAATAGCATAGTCGAATTGGTTGTTATCGCTTTATGACAAATTGTTCAAGAATCTGTCGGCGATTGATTTTGTATGCACTATTCATTCATCCTCCCCACCTACCGCCGGCCGGATGTCCTCGGGCTTTGCCTGGCACATCTTGCCGCGCTCGATTACGACCTCTCCCAGGTCGAGGTCCGCGTCTACGACAACGGTGCGCCTCGAGACAGCCAGGCCGTGGCTGAACCGTTCATAGGCCGGCTCCGGCTCACCTACACCGTCAACCAGCCGGGACACGGCCTCGGGTACTCCCTGTGCCGGGGGGCGCGTGAGGGCCGGGGGCGGCGGGTCGTGGAATTGAACGATGACGCCCTCGTCCCCCCCGATTTCCTGCGCCGGCTCGATGCCACCTTTGACGCCGACCCCCGCATCGGCGTCATCGGCGTGCGGGCCATCGAGGATGGGTACGCGGGCGGCAACACGGGGATCGGGCGGATCGACGACTGGACCGGGGAGGTGGTGGGCAACTTCGATCTTCCCACGGAAGGGCCGGTCGAGGTGGAGCACGTTTACGGCTTTTGCTATGCCTATCGCAGGGAGGTTCTGGAGCGTGGCGGGGGGCACGACGAGGTTCTGCTCGCGCAAGACTACAGCAGCGGTAACCGGATCGAGACGGATCACTGCTTAACAGCGCACCGCCTCGGATTCCGCGTCGTACATGATGGCAGCATCGCGGTTCGTCACCTGGCGAAGCCGCGTGGCGACATGAGCGAGCGCTCGCTCATGTGGAAGCTCAACCACACACGGAACACGCTTTACCTCTACCTGAAGCACTACGGGCTGACGGGCCGGCGGTGTCTGGCAACGCGGTTCGCCCTGCTGATGGACGTGGGGTTCCTCTCTGCCCTCCGCAGGCCAAACAAAGAGAACTGGCTGTACTTCCTCACTGGCCTACGCGCCCGCGCCAGCGCGTGCTACCATTACCTTCGATACGTCACAGGGCTTTAGCTGCCTTCCTGCCCGTAGGAGCCTGTCTGCATGAAGGTCGTCATCCTTGCCGGCGGGTACGGCACGCGCTTCGGCAAACTTACAGACTACCTACCCAAGCCCATGATCCCCGTGGGGCCTTACCCGATCCTCTGGCACATCATGAGGATCTATGGCCATTACGGCTTCAATGAGTTCATCCTTTGCACCGGCTACCGCTCTGAGCTCATCAAGGACTTCGTCCTCCGGTATGAGGCCTGGACCAACGACTTCACGGCGGACTACGGCGGTCCCGAGCGGGCAGGCCTGACGACCCACCGCCGGCCCAACAACAACTTCCACCCGAAGATCACCGTCGCCTACACGGGGCAGGAGACCCTGACGGGTAGCCGCATCCGCCGCATCGCCTCTTACCTGGGTGACGACGAGGAGTTCATGCTCACCTACGGTGACGGTGTGTCCGACGTGAACATCAACGAGCTGTTGGCCTTCCACCGCCGTCACGGCAAGACGGCCACCCTCACCGCCGTGTACCCACCCCCCCGCTTCGGTGACCTGAAGTTGACGGGTGATCGCGTTACCACGTTCGTCGAGAAGCAGGCCGGCCACGGCAGTTTCATCAATGGCGGGTTTTACGTCTTTAACCGTCGCCTGATCGACTACCTGGAGGACGACACGGCCTGCGTGCTGGAGAAGCGGCCTCTGGAGACTCTTGCCTCGGAGCACGAGCTGTGCGCCTTCCAGCACAGAGGCTACTGGCAGTGCATGGACACGACGCGCGACCTGGAGTCGCTTCAACAGGCGTGGAAGTCCCGGTCGGCCCCCTGGAAGGTGTGGGCGGATGACTATGAGGACTGACGCCGCCATGGGGAACGACCTCGCCGCTTACGCCGGCCGCACTGTCATGGTCACCGGGCATACGGGCTTCAAGGGCTCGTGGCTCTGCCTGTGGCTGACCAGGTTGGGCGCGCGTGTGGTCGGGTACTCCTTGCCCGCGCATACCGAGCCGAGTCACTTCGGCCTCCTCCACCTGGACATGGAGTCCGTGATTGGCGATGTGCGCGATCACGGGGCTTTGGCGGCTGCCGTCCGGCGTGCCACCCCGGATATCGTCTTCCACCTGGCGGCGCAGCCCATCGTCCGCCTGTCGTACCGCGAGCCGTCGGCCACCTTTGCGACAAACGTGCAGGGGACGATCAACCTGTACGAGGCGTGCCGGGCGTCATCGTCGGTGCGTGCCGTGGTGTGCGTTACGAGCGACAAGGCGTACGAGAACCGCGAGCTGTCCGTCGGGTATCGGGAGACGGACCAGCTGGGCGGCAGCGACCCGTATAGCTGCTCGAAGGGCTGCGCTGAGCTGGTTACTGCCTGCTACCGGAGGTCGTTCTTCTCGGCCCAGCTCCCCGGCGGGCAGCGGCTTCTGCTGGCGAGCGCGAGGGCGGGGAACGTGATCGGCGGCGGGGACTGGTCGGCCGACCGCATCATCCCGGACACCGTCCGGGCGGCGGCGAAAGGCGAGCCGGTTGCCGTTCGCAATCCCCGCTCGATCCGGCCGTGGCAACATGTGTTGGAGCCGCTTTCGGGCTATCTCCTCCTGGGCCAGAAACTCCTCGAAGGGGAAGAGGAGCACGCGGGGGCCTGGAATTTCGGGCCGGAGGACGAGGGCAATGTCGAGGTGGCCGCCATACTGGAGCGGTTTCAGGCCGCGTGGCCGGCTGTGCGGACCGCGTTCGCGCCGGACCCGGCGGGGCCGCCTGAGACGAGGGTGCTGAAGTTGGATTCAACCAAGGCGCGGGCGGGTCTGGGGTGGCGGCCGGCGTGGGGGTGGCGGGAGGCGGTGGACCGGACGGCGTGGTGGTATCGGGAGTACCAGGAGTCCGGGGGGGTACGCAGCGAGGACGATTTGAAAGCGTACCTCGCCGCTCAGGAAGGGAGGGCCGGATGAAACTGCACCCGACTCCCATCCCTGGCGCCTATGTCATCGAACTGTCCCCGCGTGTGGACGAGCGGGGGTTCTTCGCGCGGGCCTTCTGTGCCCGTACGTTCCGGGGGTGGGGGCTGATCGCTGACTTCCCCCAGATGAACCTGTCGATGTGTGCAAGTCGCGGGACGATTCGAGGGTTGCATTACCAGTTGCCGCCTGCCGCTGAGGCCAAACTCATCCGGTGCGTCCGCGGTGCCATTCAGGACGTCTTCGTCGATCTCAGGCAGGGGTCACCGACGTTCCTGAAATGGCATTCGGAGGTCCTCACCAGCGCGAGCGGCCGGATGGTATACGTCCCGCCCGGGTGCGCTCACGGGTATCAGGCCCTCGAGGACGGGGCGGAGGCCCTGTATCAGGCGTCCGCCGAGTACAGCCCCGAGATGGAACGCCAGGTGCATTATGCCGACCCGCGGGTCGGCGTCGTGTGGGCGGAGAAGGGCGTTATCGTGTCGCCGAAAGACGCCGCGGTGCCGCCGCTACCCTTCGATTACCAGGGGGTGAGCGAGTGAGCAGAATCCTCCTGACCGGCGCGACCGGCTTCCTCGGGAGCCACCTGGCGCGGGCCTTGGTACGCTCGGGGCATGAAGTCGTCGCCACAGTCCGGCGCTCCTCCTCGCTCGCGGGCATCGAAGACATCCGGGCACGGTTGGCGCTGCACGACCTTGACTCTGTCCCGCTCGCTGGGCTGTTCGCCGGTCCGAGGTACGACGCGATCTTCCACGTCGCGACACATTACGGGAGAGGCGGGGAGGTGTCGGCGGTCCTGGAGGCGAACACACTCTTCCCGCTTCGGCTGTTGGAGCACGCCGTCCGTGCTACCCCCGGCCTGTTCGTCGCCGCTGACACCTGCTTCACGCTTGAGTACAAGCACCTCCAGCCGTACACACTCTCAAAGCGGCAGTTCGCCGAGTGGGGCCGCATCCTGGCGGGGCCAGCCGGCCTGCCTTTCGTCAATCTGAAACTCCAGAATATCTACGGCACGGCTGACCTGGCGGGCAGAATTCTGACGATGATTGTCCGGCGGTGCCTGGGAGATGGCGATATTGAATTGACGGCAGGTGAGCAGCGGAAGGACTTTCTCCACGTCGATGACGCGTGCCGGGCTTTTCTTACGTTGCTAGAGAACAGGGGCCGCCTCGCGGCGGGGGTGACCGAGTTTGATTGCGGGAGTGGGCGGGCCGTCTCGGTCCGGGAGATCGTGGAGACCGTACATCGGCTGTGCGAGTCGCGGGCGGTGCTGCGATTCGGGGCCTTGCCCTATCGTGACGGCGAGATCATGTTTTCGCAGGCCGAAACTGCAGGTCTCGCGGAGTTGGGCTGGTCCCCCCGCGTGACGCTCGAGGAGGGCATCCGCGAATTGATCGAGGAGTGGCGGGGGGTGGGGGCGTGAGCGAGCCGGCATCGGGCCGCGCTGCCGGCAAGCAACGGGCGGGGAGGTGAGCGGTGCGCCTACTGTTCGTGAAAGAGTCGATGGCCTGGCCGAGATCCAGCGGGCACGATGTCCACGGCTACCACATGATGCGCGAGCTGGCCGGCCTGAGGCACGCCGTGGGGCTCGTCACGAAGGTCGCGCCGCCTGAGGCCGCCATCGAAGGGGCGGGCCTGGAGGCGCGCTGGACGTTCGCCACGGCCCCGCCCGCCGCGCCCGACATCGAGGTGCGGCTATCCGGCCTGCGCGAGCGGTTCCGCTCGTACTGGGGCATCGAGCCGGCGAACATCCTGGCGGTGGGAGCGTGCGCGAGGGAGTTCCGTGCAGACGCGGTCGTTGTGGTCGGCCTGAACGTGTTGCCATACCTCGGGGCGGTGTCCGGGCCGCTGCGAGTGTGGTATGCGGCGGACGAGTGGGCGTGGCATCACTGGTCGCAATTCCGCTGGCTGCGGCCCTCGACGTGGGGGGAGCTGAAGGCAGCGTTCATCAAGGGGCTGTATGAGTGGTCCTACGCCGGGCTGCTCGACCGGGTCTGGGTGGTGACGCCGGGGGACCGTACGGCCATGCGCCGGGTGGCCGGGGTCAGGCACGTTGATGTCATTCCCAACGGGGTGGACGCCGACCACTTCCGCCCGGTAGAGGCCGAGACGATCCCGGCGAGCTGCACGTTCTGGGGCCGGCTGGATTTCGGCCCGAACATCCAGGCCCTCGAGTGGTTCTGTGGGGAGGTGTGGCCGGAGGTTCGGCGGCGGCGGCCGGATGCGCGGTTCACGATCTACGGCTTCCAGCCGACGGCTCCCGTCATGGCGATGGCGAAGGGGGCCGGGATCGAGCTGGTTGCCGACCTGCCGGATTTGCGGACGGAGGTGGCTAGGCAGGCCGTCGTCGTGCTACCCTTCATCAGCGGCGGTGGCATCAAAAACAAGTTGCTCGAGGCCTCGTGCATGGGCAAGGCGATCCTGTGCAGCCCGCGTGCCTGCACCGGCCTCATCGAGGGCGAGCGTCCCTTCGAGGTGTGCCGCCGGCCGGCCGACTGGGTCGAGGCGCTCCTGCGGCTTTGGTCGTCCGACGAGGCCCGGCAACGGCTGGGAGAGAATGCCCGGCGCTGGGTGACGATGCGCCACACCTGGGCGGCGGCGGCCCGTACAGCCCTGGCCGGCCTGGAAGAGTCCAAGCAGGGGGCGCGGTGATGAAGCAACTGGCCTTCATGATCGCCCTCACCGTCCTGGGGACGGTCGGCACCTTCTTCAACCCCTTCTACGGCGTATTCGTATACTACCTCTTCGCCGTGCTGCGTCCGCAGTACATGTGGCAGTGGTCGCTGCCGGAGGAGGTTGCCTGGTCGTTCTACGTGGGGATGGCGACGATCGGGGCGGCGGTCCTCGGCCTGCTGGGGTCGCTCAAGGTGGACCCCCGCGACCCGGCCGACGTGCCGTACACGCACCGGCTAATGCTGGGCCACCTCACTTTCGCCCTGTTCGCGGCCTGGATCACCCTGACATTCTTCACCGCGAGGAACCTGGAGGTGGCCACGTTTTGGGCCATCGAGTACTTGAAAATCTTTCTGATGTACTTCGCCGCCGCATACCTTATCCGGACGGTGAACCAGGTTTGGACCCTGTTCCTGATGGTCGGGCTAGTGCTCGGCTACATCTCATACGAAGTCAACTACCTGTACTTCGTGAACGGGTACCTCGGCATCGAAAGAAACGGCTACGGTGGCCTGGACAACAACGGGGCTGGCTTGATGCTGGCGATGGGCACGCCGATCTGCTGGTTCGCTTTCGAGGGTATCGGCCATCGGATTCGCTGGCTATTCCTGCTGCTAATCCCTGTCATCATCCACGCCGTCCTGATGACCTACTCACGTGGTGCGATGCTATCGCTCGTTGTGGCAATACCCTTGGTCGTGCTACGGAGCGGCATGAAGATCCGCCTGGTCGGCGGGCTGATCCTGTTCGGCGTGTTCTTGCTGCCGATGCTTGCGGGCAAGGAGATCCGGGAGCGATTCTTCACCATCGAGCAGCACGAGTTGGACGAGAGCGCCAATCTCAGAAGGCAGTCCTGGATGGCGGCCTACCGGATGGCGCAGGATAACCCGGTCTTCGGGGTCGGCATCCGCAACTCTGGCCTATTCGCGAAGCAATACGGCGCTGACGTTGTGGGCCGCACGATCCATAGCCAGTACCTCCAGCTATTGGCGGATAACGGCTTCGTGGGCCTGGGGCTGTACATCTTGGCACTCTTGGCAGCCTGGTTCACCTTGTGGCGGGTCCGCTGGAACTGCCGCGGGAGGGCCGACGAGGAGGCCGCCCGCATCCTGGCGATCAGTGCTGGCTTGGAGAGCACGCTTTTCCTGTTCTGTTTCGGGGCACTCTTCCTATCGCTCGAGGTATTTGAGTTGCCGTTCTTGATCATTCTGATGGCGACCCAACTCCATCTCGTTTCGGGTGGTGCCCCGGCTACTTCACAACAGCACGAAGCGGAAGTAGACGCCGAGACCCTGGAGGAGTATCCGACCCACGGTGACTGGGCACCTCGACACCTAGCATGAGGAAATCAGAAAAGACGCAGGAAATGGAGGTTGCCCGGTAGATGAACCCGATTCTGACACTCCACGCGGTGATGCCGCAGGGATCGTCTGAGCGCCCTATGACAGTCGGGATCCCTTTCCCCCGGTCCGCCCTTCGAGATTCCACACTCCTTCGCCTTCTCGACGGTGCCGGACGGACGGTCTCGCTCCAGACCCGCATCCTGGACCGCTGGCCCGACGGCTCCGTCCGCTGGCTTCTCCTGGATTGGAGGGCAGGCACTGGCAGCCACTCCCTTTGCCTCGGCGGCCCGGCGGCGCCCTTCCCGCAAACCGTCTCGGCACGGCCGGTTCAGGGCGGCGTAGAGATCGATGCCGGGCCTGTCCATTTCCGAGTCACGGATGCCGACCCGTTCCCATTCGCCGTCCACCGAGCCGATGGCACGCCCCTGCTCGCGGCCTGCGGCCTCCACGTCGAGGATGAGCAGGGGCGGACGTACCGGCTACACACCGCGCGGGTGTGGTCCGAGGAGGCGGGGCCGGTAAGGGCGAAAGTCTGCGTGGCCGGCGATGTACGCGCGGAATCGGGCCCGCTGCTGAATCTCGCGGCCGAATTTGACTTCTTCACCGGCACCGGGGCCGTCCGCGTTCAACTCACGTTGACCAACCCGCGCCCCGCCGGCCACCCCGGCGGGACCTGGGACCTCGGCGGGGCGGGGTCGGTCTACCTACGCGACGTCTCGCTCGCGTTGACGCTCGGGGGCACCAGTCCGGTCTCGATCTCCTGCTCTGTGGAGCCCGGCCAGCCGAAGGCCCCCATCACGGCCCCGCTGGAGCTTTATCAGGACTCCAGCGGCGGAGAGAACTGGCAGAGCAGTAATCACCTCGACCGCCGCCGGCAAGTGCCGTGCAAATTCAGGGGATACCGGCTGCGAGCCGGCGGCGAGGAGCAGTCCGGGCTGCGGGCGACGCCGCTTGTCACCCTGGAAACTGCGGACGCGTACCTGGCGGCGGCGCTGCCCGACTTCTGGGAAAACTTCCCGAAGGCGGTGGAGGTTGACGGCAGGACGCTCAAGGTGCGCCTCTTCCCGAAGCAGTCCGACGGGGGGCACGAGATCCAGGGGGGCGAGCAGAAGACCCACACGTTCTGGTTGTCGTTCTCGCGGGAGGAGCCGCTCGACTGGTGCCGGGAGCCCATCGAGCCGCCTCGCGCCTCCCCGGAGTGGTATGCCGCGAGCGGGGCGATCCCGTACCTGACGGCGCGCGGCTGGGCACCCGGCGGGGGGTACGAACGGTTGATCGACTCGGCCATCGAGGGGCCGGAGCGGTTCGAGCAGAAGCGCGAGGTGATCGACGAGTACGGCTGGCGGCATTTCGGGGACATCTACGGTGACCACGAGGCGGTCTTCCACGAGGGGCCGACGCCGCTGGTCTCTCACTACAACAACCAATACGATCCGGTGTTCGGGTTTGGAGTCCAGTTCCTGCGGACGGGGGACGTCCGTTGGTGGAGGCAGATGGACCAGCTGGCCAGGCACGTCGCGGACATCGACATATACCACACCGACGGGGACAAGCCGGTCTATAACCACGGCTTGTTCTGGCACACGGTCCATTACGTTGACGCCGACACGTCCACGCACCGGACTTACCCCCGGCGGGGGAGCGGCGGCGGCGGACCTGGCAACGAGCAGAACTACGCCACGGGGCTGATGCTGCACCACTTCCTGACAGGCAGCCGGGCCTCGCGGGAGACGGCGGTCGGCCTAGCTCGTCGGGTCATCGACATGGACGACGGGAGCAAGACCGTTTTCCGCTGGCTGGCTGGCGGTGCCACGGGGCTGGCGACCAGCAGCCGGATGCCGGATTATCATGGGCCGGGGCGGGGATCGGGCAACTCCCTGGCGGCCCTAGTTGACGGGCATCGGCTCACCGGGGACGTGGCCTTCCTGGCCAAGGCGGAGGAGCTCATCAGGCGGGTGATCCACCCGGCGGACGACGTGCCGGCCCGGGATCTGCTGGACGCCGAGAACTGGTGGTTCTACACGATGTTCCTCCAGGCCCTGGGGAAGTATCTCGACCACAAGATCGAGCTGGGCCAACTGGATGCGATGTACGCCCGTGGTCGGGCGTCGCTACTGCACTACGCGCGGTGGATGGCCGCTCACGAGTACCCGTATCTTGAGAAGCCGGAGCGGCTGGAGTATCCGACGGAGACGTGGGCGGCGCAGGACATGCGGAAGAGCGAGGTGTTCTGGTTCGCGTGGCTGCACGCCGAAGGGGAGGAACGGGAGCGGTTCCGCGAGAGGGCGCGGTTCTTCTACGAGTATTCCGTGAACGCGCTGTCCGGCATGTCGACGCGGACCCTGTGCCGGCCGGTGGTGTTGCTGCTGGCGCACGGATTCCGCCAGGGGTGGTTCGAGGACAACCCGGAGGCACATGCTCCCGCGCAGCCCCCCGTGGCCGACTTTGGCGAGCCGGAGAGGTTCGAGCCCCAGAAGGCGCGCGCCCTCAGGAGGGCGAAGTGGCTGGCGGCGGTCGTGGGGGCGCTCGCCCTCGCCGGCTTGGCGTGGTTGGCCTGGGGGTGACGGGGGTGAATCGCTTGCTTTCGTAGCGACCCGAGACATCCGGCGGGTGGTGCACCAGGTTTGGATGCGGCGTTGCCGGTCCCTTCCCCTATTCGCTCTGCCCTACGGGTACCCGGCGCCAGCACCGCCGCAGGTACGACAGGATACCGACGCTCCGTACCATGCTTTGCAACGTATCGACGCAGAGGGCTGACAATCGTTCCATGTGCAGATAGAAGGAGGGGAAGGGGCGACGCGCAAGGAGGATTTGCCCGCTTCTGGTTTGGTGGGTTGAGAACAGCCGCTTGTACTCCGCATCCCCGGCCCCGAAGTCGAATAGCCGTGGTTGCTCGTTGGCTATCAAGTCCTCAAGAATCCGGTAGAGAAGGATGGTCCCTGGGCTGTACTGGAAGTGGGTCTGGTCGTAAGCGACCTCCTCATAGGTAAAACAGCCGTTCCAGCACGTCCCTTGAACGAACGCGGCCGGGACCCCGGCGTGCTCCAGAATGTACGAACGGAACCCGCCGAGCTCCGCGACCTGGCCCCAGTACTTGCGTGCTTCATGCGTGTTGTGAATCCGCACGCCCAGGCGGGCGGCCTGCCAGCTCTTCCGTGAGACGGCCTCGGCACTGTCGAGGAACCCGGCCACGTCGTACGGGGACGTGTAGTTCAAGATCCGGTGTTCAAACTTGTCGGCCATGCGGCGGAGATTGCCGCGGGTCTTGCTCTTGAACTTTTTCCAGTAGTCGGCCGGACGCTCCGGGAATCTGATCCAGTGATGCAACTGGGCCGGGTGCCGATAGAATAGGCGAATCCGATGCCGCGGCTCGCCGGCCACTAGGTGAATCGCCTTCCACAGGTCCGAGTCGCACTCGATGTCTTCGAAGAGCAAGTACTCGGCTTTCTTGTCCGACAGGAGCCTAGCGGCCCCTCGAACCAGCGGGACCACGACCTCGTCCGGAGGTCCGACTACCTGGTTGCCGACCAGGCGATACCCTTTCGCGCTCATGACCCCGAAAGGAAGCGGGAGCGTGCGGATTTGGACGACCTTCGGGCTCAGGACTGCGAGGCCCCGAAGCTCGCCGTCCGGGCTGTCTGTCACTGGGATGGTGAGGATCTGGCTTGCTCGATACTGGTCGAGGTCGGCCAGGACCAGTCGTGGGTGAAGATAGACGGCTCCGGCGGCCCCCCCGCGGAGGCGGGACTCCCACGCTTGAATCTCGCCTGTTGGCCAACTCCGCGGCGTTGTGGGGGAGTGGCGGACGACTTCCTGATCACAAGCCCCATTCTTGCATTGGGAGAGGAACGGCTCATCCATCGACGTACCCTCCTGCTCGTGGCTGATTGAATCCACGCAAGCCGTGCCGGGCACGAAAGGGGCGTGTGCCTGGCGGAAGGCACCCGTGGCTGCGAGGTCGCCGCGTGCGAGTCCGCCATGCCTGTCAGTATGGCATTCGACCTGGGGAAGTTCAATCCCCGTACTTCGTCCGCGGGGCAGGGGTGGGCCAGGCGGTCGGGGCGGCAAGGACGAGCGCAGGTTGACGACGCTGGGCGGGATTTCATCTGCTCGAGCGGGTGGCCAGCACTTTCTTCCGGACCGGCCACGGAAGACCTCGGGGCCGTGGTTGACGGCAGGCCTCCAGGGGGTACGTTAACAATTGGTTACGGAGATGGAAACTGATCCGGCAGCGGAGGTATCGTTCGTCATGTCCCCCGCCCCGTCGGACGGAGCCGAGCCTCGACTAAATGGGGAGCCGCCGGTCTGGCCCCCGCCCGAGCGGAACCACCGCCTGAAGCGTGCCCTGCTCTGGGCCCTGGGGATCAGGGAGCATGTGGGGGGTGCCCGGCCGGTCCTCCTGACCTTCGACGACGGGCCGGACCCCGAGGTGACCCCGGCGGCGCTGCGGTTGTTGCGCGAGGCCGACGCGCGGGCGGTGTTCTTCGTGCTGGGCAGGCAGGCCGACAGGCACCCGGACCTCGTGCGGCGGATACACGGGGAGGGGCACGTCGTCGGCAACCACACGTACACCCACGCCAGGCACGGGCGGCTCACGGTGTTTGAGTACCTGGAGGACGTGAACCGGTGCCAAGAGGCGGTGGCGAGGGCGCTGGGCCGGCGGCCGGCGCACTTCCGGCCGCCGGAGGGCCGGCTCACGGCGGGGAGCCTGTGCGTGCCGCTGCTGTGCGGGCTCGAGGCGGTGTACTGGTCGCTCGACCCGCGGGATTACGCCCTCCGGACGGGCGAGGAGACGGCCGTGTGCGGGGACCAGCTCGGCGACGCGGCGACGCCGGGCGACATCATCCTCCTGCACGATGTCAACCCGGCTCTCCCTTCGCTGCTGGCGCGTCTCTTGCCCCGTCTCCGGGAGCGCGGGATGGACCTGCGCGGGGCGGTAGGCCGAATGGCTCGGTGCCGGCCCGGCGGGGCCTCTGACGCGGGCTAGGCGGCCAGAGTTGCCCCCCCCCGCCCGGCCAATAAGCTAGATTAGCGTCGTCATTGACCTGCCCTCACATCCATCGTGCCGCCGCATGCTTGTGTCCTTCATCGTCCCGGCGCTCAATGAAGAGCTGCACCTCGGCAGGTGCCTGCGGTCGATCGCCGCTCTCAATCTCCCGGAGGGGGTCACGGGGGTGGAGGTTGTGGTCGTTGATAATCAATCAAGGGATCGGACCGCGGCCATCGCCCGGGAGCACGCCGCGAAGGTCGTGACCGTGCCCCCCGGCCTCGTGTCCCGCAGCCGGAACGCCGGGGCGCGCGAGAGCGAAGGTGTCCTCCTCGCCTTCCTCGACGCCGACTGTGAGCTGTCGCGGGATTGGCTGATCCGGTGCGTCGGCCACCTCAGGCGGCCGGAGGTGCTTGCGGTGGGCGCCGCGATGGCCCCCCCCGCGCCCGCCGCCCCCTGGGTCGAGCGCGGCTGGCATGCCATCGCCCACAGCCGCCCCCGCGACGACAGCGAGCGGGTCGATTGGCTGATGAGCTTCAATCTGCTGGTGCGCCGGGAGGCCTTCGACCGGGTGGGTGGCTTCGATGAATCCCTCGTCACCTGTGAGGACAGTGACTTAGGCTATCGGCTGTCGGCGCTCGGCCAGCTCATCCGCGACCACGTGGCCCAGGCGGTGCATCACGGCGAGTCCAAGACGCTGGGGCAGTTCTTCCGCCGCGAGGCCTGGCGCAGCCGGGGCAACTTGCCACTCGTTTTCCGCCGGGGGCTGTTGATGCGCGACCTGCCGAGCCTACTCGGCCCTCCCGCGTTCGTCGCGGCCCTCATCACAGGACTGGCCTTGCTGGCCCTCGCGTGGTTGTGGCCGCTGCTCGCCTGGGCCGGTGGCGTGCTCCTCGTTGCGGCCCTGCTCCTGCCGACCGTGTTCATCCTCCGTAAGGGCATCTACCCCACCAACCCAGGCAACTTCTTCTTTTGTTGGGTCCTCGTCTGCGCTTACCTCTGCGCCCGATTCCTCGGCATGTTCTTGCCCGTTGGGCGCGTCGATCGGTAGCCGCCGCGAACATCGTCGCGGCCAGGTTCGGTTGGACTACAGATGTTCGTCCCGCGGCATTTGGCCGGGCAGGCGACCCTCACACGCCCCGCGTTTCCCGGAACTACCCCGGGGTTTTGGCGTGCTGCAGCCCCGCCCGCCAGCGAGCGCCTGGGCGACGGTGGCGCGGATCTCGTGGAAGGGGCGGAGCGCCTGGAGGATCAAGTTGGCCGTCTGCTGGAACTTGGGGGCGAGGAGGACGTTGCCCTCCCGACCGTCCGGCTTCACCGGCTGTGGGCGGACGGTCTGGGTCCAGCCGGTGACGCCGGGCGGTCCTTGCCGGGACCCTGCGTGAGCCAGCGCGGGGGGGCCTTGCGCAGTGCCTCCATCTCGGCGACGATGTGGGCCTGGGCGGCGGCCTGCATGACGGCGTGCCACAGGGCGTGTAGAGCCTGTACTGCTTCCAGCCACGGCAACGGTGCAGGGGGTTGCCGATGGCCAGCCACCGCTCGAACACCGCGGCCGGGATGCCGGCGACTTCGGCGGTCATTTTGAGGAACGCGCCGACCCAGTTGAAGGCGGTGATGGAGAACAGGATCTCGGGGGTCAGGGTGAGCTTCCGCGGAGGCATGGCTGCCGTACTGGTTGTCGGGCGGCATGAGGCCCGAGTGTACCCGGCACACATCCGACGCGGGGAGAGGGGGTGCGGGGAAAAATTGGTCGTGCGTGCGAAGCACCAAGCCGCGGGGCCTCCCCGCACTTCACCGGCGGACAAGGAGCGTCGGAAGACGACAATCCCGGCGGTACGCCTTCATGGCCGCGAGGGGGCCGACACTCGCTTTGAGTAGACCCCCAGGAGGCAATTCTCGGGGTACGGCATGCCGGCGGCCCGCGCTGCCCGCCAGAGCCACAGCTCGACGAGGTTCAGGAGCCGGAACCTCCCGAACACGGAGAGGTCGTCGAGCCTGGCGAAAGCGGCCTCGTCGAAGCCCGCCTTGTCGAACAGGCGGCGGAGCGTCCCTCTTGTGTTCATCTTGTACTGGACGGGGAACGTGTCCTCCTCCTCGCCGCCCCAGAACAGCCGTTTCACGGCGTGGTGCAGGCTGAACGGGACGACGCTCGAAACCACCGTGACGGGTGCCCACAGGCTCACGGTGAAGACGATGGCGTGGCCACCTGGGCGGACGAGCCGCGCCAGGGCGGCGACGAACGCCTCGGGGTGGGCGACGTGTTCGACCACCATCCGCATGGTCGCCAGGTCGAACTGCTCCTGCGGGCGGAAGTCCTCGAGGAAGGCCTGCACCTTTTCGTGGGCCAGCTCGTTGCGGAGGACGTTGGGGCTTGGGTCGATGGCCACCACCCTGGCGGCGCGCGAGGCGAGGGTGCGGGCCAGGGTCTTGTTGTCGGGGAAGATGTCGTGGCCGCCGCCGACGTCGAGCCAAGAGCACCCAGGGGCGACGTGCTTCTTCACCGTGGCCTCGTAGACGTCCGCGGGGAGGTAGTAGCCGTGGGCGAACCGCCTCCTCGGGGCCCAGCCCGTGCGCTCGGGGTCGCCGTACTTCTGGCGGAACAACTCCTCCATGTCCGCGTCGGACGGGAGGGAGGGGCTGTGCCGGGCAGGGGTGATCGACGCAGGCATAGCTCCTCCCGGGGACGGCCGTCCCACCCACCCAGGATATGCCCCTCACCGTGGTCGGCCATCCCGAGGGTTGGCCGGGCGAACGCCGGTCCGACTCCGGGATGTGGGCGAGCCTGAGGGCGCAAGGCGCTGATCGGCACTGTCCTCTGGCTGTGCGCGGCCGTGCCCTCCTGGCCGGGGCGTATGGGTGGGCGTAAACTCCAGGCAGAGGCGCGGGCGGCCCAGGGGCCGCCAGAAGCCAGGACCCCACCGAGGACCGAGCCGTCGCCACCCAGAATCCCCCGCCGCGGACGCCGCGGGTCGCGTTCGTGCTGCACGTCATGCAGGTGGCCGGGGCCGAGGTGCTGGTGGCCGAGGCGGTCCGCCGGCTGCGGGGCCGCATCGACCCGGTGATCCTGTGCCTGGACGGGGTGGGGCCGATAGGGGAACGGCTGCTGGCGGAGGGCACCCCGGTGGTGGCGCTGGGGCGCAGGCCGGGGCTGGACTGGCGTCTGCCCTGGCGCCTGGCGGGGGAGCTATGGCGTCGGCGGGTGGATGTGGTCCACGCGCACCAGTACACGCCGTTCTTCTACTCGGCGCTGGCGAAGGTGCTGTGCGGCCTGGGGCCGCGGCTGATCTTCACGGAGCACGGGCGGCATTACCCGGATGTGGTGTCGTCGGCACGGCGGGCCGTCAACCGCCTCGCCCTGCGGCTCCTCGCCGACGACGTCAACGCCTGCTGCGCCTTCAGCGCCACGGCCGTCAGTCGCGTCGAGGGGTTCGCGCCGACGCCGGTCGGGGTGATCGAGAACGGCATCGAGGTCGGCCGCTACGGGCCCGCCGCCGATCGGGCCGCCCTGAGGCGGACGCTGGGGCTGGACCCGGGGCGGCGGTACGTGACGTGCGTGGCCCGGTTCCACCCGGTGAAGGACCACGCCATGCTGCTGCGGGCGTTCGCCGCCGTGGCGCCGCGCCACCCGGAGGCGGACCTGCTGCTGGCGGGGGACGGGCCGCTGCGCGAGGACCTGCGCCGGCAGGCGGAGGCGGCGGGCGTCGCGGGGCGGGTGCATTTCCTGGGGGTGCGGGGCGACGTGCCGGACCTGCTGCGGGCGGCGGACGTGTTCGCGCTGACGTCGGTCAGCGAGGCGGCGTCCCTGACGGTGCTGGAGGCGATGGCCACGGGTCTGCCGGTGGTGGTGACGGCCGTCGGCGGCAACCCGGAGATGGTGCGCGACGGGTCCGAGGGGCTGCTGGTGCCGCGGGGGGACGACAAGGCGTGCGCGGCGGCCCTGTCGCGGCTGCTGGGCGATCCGGAGCTGGCCCGGCGGCTGGGCGGGGCGGGCCGGAGGCGTGTGGAGGAGCGTTACCAGCTCGGGCAGACGATCGAGGGGTATTACGCGCTGTACCGCCGGCTATGCCGCCTGGGGCCGGCGGGGGGGCGGCCATGAGGGGGCTGCGTGAGGCGGCGAAGGCGCTGGCGCGCGGCGTGGCCCTCGTGCTGGTGCTGCCGGTGCTGCTGAGCTACTGGCTCGAGGCGGCGCTCACGGGGCGGGGCCGCGCCCTGGAGGACCACACGGAGATGCTGGGGCTGCTGCCGGGGCTGTCGGGGCGGTACCTGCGGTGGGCGTTCCTGGCGTGCGTGCTGGAGGAGTGCCACCACACGGCGTTCATCGGGTTCGGCACGCTGTTCTCGAAGCCGGGGGCGCGGATCGGGCCGGGGGTGTACATCGGGCCGCGGTGCCACATCGGGCTGGTGACGATCGAGGCGGACGCGCTGCTGGGGGCGGGGGTGCACGCGCTGAGCGGGGCGCGGACGCACGGCACCGATGACCCGTCCGTCCCCTTCCGCGAACAGGAGGGCACGCCAGTGCGCGTGCGGATCGGTGCGGGCGCCTGGGTGGGCAGTGCCGCGGTGGTCATGAGCGACGTCGGCGCGCGGGCGGTCGTGGGGGCGGGTGCGGTGGTGACCCGGCCGCTGCCGGACGGGGTGGTGGCGGCGGGGGTGCCGGCGCGCGTCCTCCGCCGGCGCGGCGAGACGCCGGGGCCGGCGGATGGGCGTGGGGGGTGAAACGGCGGTCGTCCCCCCTCACGGCGCCTGTCCGGGTTCGGCGTCGTTCGGCTGCCCGGTGAGCGCCCGTGCCACGGCGACGCGGGCCTCGGGGTAGGGGGCGAGCGCCTGGAGCACGGCGGCCGTGACCCGCTGCATCTCGGGGGCGAGCAGGACGTTGGCTTCGGGGGCCTCCTTCGCCGGCTGGGGGCGGACGGTCTGGGACCAGCCGGGGACGCCGGGGCGGTCCTTGCCGGGGCCCTGCATGAGCCAGCGGGCGGCGTCCTGGCGGAAGGCCTCGATCTCGGCGGCGACGCGGGCGCGGGCGGCGGCCTCCATGACCTCCCGCCAGAAGGGGGTGTACAGCCTGTGGGGCTTCCAGCCGCGGCGGCGGCCGAGGGGGTTGCCGCGGGCGAGCCACACCTCGAAGACGGCGGCGGGGATGCCGGCGGCCTCGGCGGCCATGTGGGGGAAGGCGCCGGCGGAGATGTAGGCGGTGATGGCGCGGGAGACCTCGGGGGTCAGCACGAACGAGCGGGGTGCCATGTCGGCCTCGGGTGAGGATGGGGCGACTTGCGGGTTGAATGTAGCGCGCCGGTGGGGTGTGCGGGGAGTCCCCGAGGGGGGGAATGCGGGCGCGGCGCAGACGCCGGGGGCGCGAAGTGGCCGTAAGTGGGCGTGCGGGGCGTTGGATGACGCTCATGGGCACATGGCCGGAGTGCGTGGGGTGAGCTATGTTGTCGGGGGCGGGGCGTCTGCCCCGGTGGAGGGGCAGAAGTGAGCATCCGCAAGGCCGTCATCACCGCCGCCGGGCCGGGGCAGCGCGGCCTGCCGCTGCAGTCGCTGGTGGACCGCGACGGGCGGGAGAAGCGGACGCTCCAGGTGATCCTGGACGAGGCGGTCGGGGCGGGGGCCGAGGAGGTGTGCCTGGTCGTGGCGCCGGGAGACCAGGGGCCGTACCGCGAGGCCGCCGGCGAGCACGCGGGGCGTCTGCACTTCGTGGAGCAGCCCGAGCCGCGGGGCTACGGGCACGCGATCTGGCTGGCGCGGGACTTCGTGGCGGGCCAGCCGTTCCTGCACCTGGTGAGTGACCACCTGTACGTCTCGCGCTCGGGCGCGCGCTGCGCGCGGCAGGTGGTGGAGCAGGCGGAGGCGGAGCGGTGCGCGGTCTCCGCGGTGGGCCCGGCCCGCGAGAGCATGCTCCCGTACTACGGGGTGATCGGGGGCCGGCGTGTGCCGCGCCGGGCGGGCCTCTACGAGGTGGAGGCGGTGCTGGAGAAGCCGACGCCGACGGAGGCGGAGCAGGAGCTGCTGGTCCCCGGGCTGCGTGCGGGCCACTACCTGTCGCTGTTCGGCCTGCACGTCCTGACGCCGGCGGTCATGGAGCTGCTGGGGGAGGCGGCGGCGGCGGGCGGCGGGGACATCCAGCTGTCGCCGGCCCTGGCGCGTCTGGCCCGCCTGGAGCGTTACCTGGCGGTGGAGGTCAGCGGGACGAGGTACAACATCGGCCTGCGTTACGGGCTGCTGTTCGCGCAGCTGGCCCTGGCCCTGGACGGCGCGGACCGCGACGCCGTCCTCGTCCGGATGGTCGAGCTCCTCGCCCAGCGTGGGCGCGAGGGCGGATGACCCCTTAGCACCAGCCGAGGGCAACGCATGCCGGGCGAGCTGCGAGCGATCATCGGGGCGGAGGACGGGCCGACGCGCGACCGGGCGGTGGACGAGGCCTGCGCGGGCAGGCCCCTTGAATGGCTCCTGGCGGAGTGCGACGACCTGGACGGCCTCCGCCGCCGCGAGGCCAACCTGTACCGGCGGGTGCGGGCGCTGTTCTTCCTGCACGCGCTGCACCGCTACCACCTCCCGGCCCGGCCGGGCCTGCCGCCCGGCGGGCTCATCCCCGCCGCCGGGCAGGGGCACCTGCTGCAGCGGCGGTTCGACGAGGCGATCGACGTCTTCCTCGCCGCGGGGCGGCGTTCCGGCCCGTCGGCGCCGCTGTGCAGCGCGCTGGCGGAGGCGTACCGGGCGCTGGGGTTCCAGACGCTGGCCGACCAGGTGCGCCGCAGCGTGCGGGGTGTACGGGGCAACCAGTGGATGTTCCGCACGGGGCACCCCGGCGACCACCCGCTCCGCGTCCGGCCCGAGCTGCTGGCGCGGGAGGGGGGCCGCGGGCCCTTCCCGGTCCTGCGCGAGCGGACGCCCGTCCGCATGGACCTCACGCACGCCGCCTGGAGCGACATCTTCTTTTTGGGGATGGACTTCCCGGAGGGGGCGCGGGTCCTGAACGTGTCGGTGGACCTCGGGGTGCGTGGCCGGGACACGTCCCCCCGGCCGCCGGTCGAGGTGTACCTGCGGGTGATCGGCGAGCCGGCCCTGCGCCTGGTGAGCGTGGACCTCGGCGCGTCCGCCGAGATGTCGTCGCTGGCGGACGTGTTCGACTTCGCCAAGGACCACCTCGGCCTGCTCAAGGCGGCCCTCATCGCCTCGGGGCTGGTGCCGCCGGGGCTGGAGGGGTCCGGGCAGAGCCTGGGCGAGCTGCTCGCCCGGCTGGTCGGGCCGGGGCTGGGGCTGGAGCTGGTCAGCAACGTCAACGGCATCCCCAAGGGCTCGCGCCTGGCCGTCTCCACGAACCTGCTGGCCGGCCTGATCAGCGCCGGGATGCGGGCCACGGGGCAGGCCCGCTCGCTGGAGGGCCCTCTCTCGGAGCCCGAGCGGCGGCTGGTGGCGGCGCGGGCCATCCTCGGCGAGTGGCTGGCAGGCTCCGGGGGCGGGTGGCAGGACTCGGGCGGCGTCTGGCCCGGGGTCAAGCTCATCGAGGGCGTCCGGGCCGCCGAGGGTGACCTCGAATACGGGACGAGCCGGGGCCGGCTGCTGCCACGGCACACCCTCCTGGGCGAGGCCGAGGTCCCGCCCGCCGCCCTGCGGGCGCTGCAGGACAGCCTCGTCCTCGTCCACGGTGGGCTGGCCCAGAACGTCGGCCCGATCCTGGAGATGGTGACGGAGAAGTACCTGCTGCGGTCCCCCCGCGAGTGGCGGGCCCGGCTGGAGGCGCTGGGCCTGCTGGACGAGATCCTCGGCCACCTGCGGTCAGGCGACGTGCGTGCGCTGGCCGCCGCGACGACCAGGAACTTTTACGGCCCGATCCAGGCGATCATCCCGGCGGCGAGCAACGCCTACACGGAGCGTCTCATCGGCGAGGCCCGGCGCCTCCTGGGGGAGGACTTCTGGGGGTTCTGGATGCTGGGGGGGATGTCCGGCGGGGGGATGGGCTTCATCGTGGCGCCGGGCCGCAAGCGCGAGGCGCAGGCGGTGTTGCAGGGGGCGATGGACCGGGCCAGCGAGGAGATGCGCCACGCCCTGCCGTTCGCCATGCGCCCGGTCGTGTACGACTTCGCCGTCAACCCGCACGGCACCCGGGCCGACCTGCTGCGGGGCGACGACGCGCTGCTGCCGGCCCCGTACTACACGCTGCAGGTGCCGGCCTGGCTGCGGGCCGACCCAAGGAGCCTGTCGCCCGTGCGGCACGAGGAGCTGGGCCGCTTCGGGGCCGCCTGCCGCGCCCGCCCCGAGATGGCCGGCGCCTTCGAGCAGCTCTTCGAGCGCATCTTCCCACGCGGGCACGAGGGCGGACAGGGCCCGGGTGGGCTGGAGGCCCTGCTGGCGGAGATGGGGTTCGACCGGGAGGCCCACGAGCGGATGAGGGCCGACCTGCGCCAGGGGCGGATCGGCCTGGCCCAGAACCGCCTGCCGGCGGCGACCTCCATCGAGGACGCACGCGAGGGCGACGTGGCGGACGGGTCGGCGGGCGTCGAGCCGCGGCTGCGGGGGATCGGGGAGCGCAGCCTGCTGGCCGGCGAGGCCGCGATCCTGACCCTGGCGGGCGGGGCCGGCAGCCGGTGGACGCAGGGGGCGGGGACGGCCAAGGCGCTGCACCCGTTCTGCAAGTTCGCGGGCCGACACCGCTCCTTCCTGGAGGTGGCGCTGGCCAAGAGCCGCAGGGCCTCGCGCGAGTGGGGTGTCCCCGTGCCCCACCTCGTCTCGACGGGCTACCTGACCCACGGGCCCATCGAACGGCACCTGGCGGGCCTGACGCCGGCGGGGCCGGTCCTCCTGTCGCCGGGCCGGGCGGTGGGTCTGCGCCTGGTGCCGACGGCCCGTGACCTCCGCTTCGCCTGGGAGGAGACGGCGCAGCGCCGCCTGGACGTGCAGGCCCAGAAGGTGCGTGACAGCCTGCGTGCGGCGTTGATCGAGTGGGCCGGCCGCGCCGGTGAGGCCTCCGACTACACCGACAACGAGCCGCTGCAGTGCGTCCACCCCCTGGGGCACTGGCACGAGGTCCCGAACCTCTTACGCAACGGGGTGCTGGCCCGCCTCCTCGCCGAGCGTCCCACGCTGAAGCACCTCCTCGTCCACAACCTCGACGCGGTGGGCGTCTCGCCGGACCCCGGCCTGCTGGGGCTGCACATCGCGGGGGGCAACTGCCTCACGTACGAGGTGATCCACAGGCACGTCGACGACCAGGGCGGGGGCCTCGCCAGGGTGGACGGGCGTCTCCGGCTGGTCGAGGGCCTCGCACTGCCGTCCCCCGAGGACGAGTCGCGCCTCACGTACTACAACACGCTGACGACCTGGGTCGACATCGACCTCCTCCTGGCGGTGTTCGGGCTGGGGCGGGGGGACCTGGGGGACGGGCGGAAGGTCGCCGCCGCGGTGGCGCGCCAGGCGGCCCGGGTTCCGACCTACGTCGCGCACAAGGAGGTGAAGAGACGCTGGGGTGACGGCCAGGAGGACGTCTACCCCGTCAGCCAGTCCGAGAAGCTCTGGGGCGACATGTCGGCGCTGCCCGACGTCGCGTGCGGGTTCGTGGCCGTCCCGCGTCACCGCGGCAGGCAGTTGAAGGAGCAGTCGCAGCTCGACGGGTGGCTGCGCGACGGGGGCGCCGAGTACGCCGAGGGGCTGTGCGAGTGGTGATCGGCGATCGGCGGGAAGATGTTGCCGGCCTTGTCGAAGCAGGCGTCGTGGGGGTGGATGAACCTGCCCGGCTCACACTTCTCCGGCGTCGTGCGTAGGCCGGCCAGCGCCTTCTTGCGCCAGGCCTCGTCGTCGCCGGGCTGGGCGACGGTGTCGAATTGCTTGGTGCCGAGGCCCTGCTGCTTGATGCAGACGAGGCCCTCGGCGTCCACGCAGACGCCGTGCGTCGTCTGCCAGGTGACCCCCTTGGGCAGCGTGCCCCGGTTGTGGACGCACTCGTACTTGTGGTCGCCCTCGCCGATGACGGGGCTCTTGGTGCCCGACTTGTCGCGGGCGGTGAGGGCCATCGGGGCGGCCCCGGCGGCGTATCAGGAGATCCTGGGCGACCTGCACAACCTGTTCGGCGAGGAGTGGCACCGGTCACTGTTCCGTGCCATGTTTCAGACGTGGCGGGAATTGTCCGCTCCCGCGCGAAATGTCTTCCCGGCTGGCGGTCTGCGGCCCCCGGCGTGGTTGCCCGGTTAGGCGGCCCACACCGCCCCGGCCTGTCGAATTCCCTTCGCCATCTGTGTCGGGCACTGATCCATGGCACGACGATTGCAAGGCTCTGTGATTGATAGCCCAATTCACGTGGCGGCTGCTTGCCCCACCTGGTTCGCCCCGAGGTCGGCCCGTAGGGCCATGGCGAGATGAAGATCCTCGTCGCTGACGACAACACGACCCTGGTGATGACGCTCGCGGGCGTCCTCCGTTACTGGGATTACGACGTCACCGTGGCTCAGGACGGTGACGGCGCGCTCGAGGCCCTGCTGGCGCCCGACGCGCCGCGCCTGGCCCTGCTCGACTGGCACATGCCCGGCCTCGACGGTATCGAGGTGTGCCGCCGCGTCCGGGCGGAGCCGGGCCGGCCCTACTCCTACCTCCTGCTGATGACCGGCGAGGCCAGCCGCGAGGCGATGCTGGACGCCCTGGAGGCGGGGGCGGACGACTTCCTCGCCAAGCCGGTCGAGGACGTCGAGCTGAAGGCGCGGCTGGGCACGGGACGGCGGATCGCGGCGCTGCAGGAGCGGCTGCACGTGATGGCGACGCGCGACCGGCTCACCGGCCTGTGGAACCGGGCGGCGGTGGTCGGCCTCCTGGAGGGCGAGATGCCGCGGGCGGCGCGGGAGGGCAAGCGGTTGGCCATCGCCCTGGCCGACATCGACCACTTCAAGGCGGTCAACGACACGCACGGCCACCTGGCGGGGGACGCCGTGCTGCGCGAGGTGGCCCGACGCATGGGCGGCGCGGTGCGGCCCTACGACGCCGCCGGACGCTATGGGGGCGAGGAGTTCCTCCTCGTGCTGCCCGGCTGCGGCGAGGACGAGGCCGCCGCCCTGGCGGATCGCCTGCGTGCCTGCATCAGCGCCACACCCATCGATGCGGGGACGGCGGGCCTGCGCGTGACGGCCAGCGTGGGCGTGGCCGCCTGGGACGGCGAGGCCAGCCCCGACGATCTGCTGCGGTCCGCCGACGAGGCGCTGTACCGGGCGAAGCGCGGCGGGCGTGACCGTGTGGAAATTGCCCGCCGGCCCCGGCCCCTCGTGATCACACCTTCCTGAGCAGGGTGACGCGGCCCGTGGACACCCACTCGACCACGAAGATGTTGCCGGCCTTGTCGAAGCAGGCGTCGTGGGGGTGGATGAACCTGCCCGGCTCACACTTCTCCGGCGTCGTGCGTAGGCCGGCCAGCGCCTTCTTGCGCCAGGCCTCGTCGTCGCCGAGCTGGGCCAGGACCTTGTTGTCCTTGCCGTACAGGGTGATGCGGGCGTGCAGGTCGGGGACCATCATCACGTCGCCGCGCGTCTCGACGTGGGCGGGGAACAGCAGGCCCTCGACGAAGCTCAGGTGTTTGCCGTCGAGGGTGAAGTATTGCAGACGCTTGTTGGCGCGGTCGGCGACGACGACGGACGCCTCGCGTCCGGGCCGGTCATCGACCCAGATGCCGTGCGGCGTCTGCATCTGCCCGGGCTTGCTGCCGGGGCCGCCCCAGGTGCGGACGTGTCTGGCGTCCTTGTCGTACTGGTGGATGAGGTGTGAGCCGTAGCCGTCGCCGACGTAGAAGCCGCCGTCGGGGTGGAAGGCGACGTTGGTCGGCGAGAACTTCTCGACCTCGCGGTAATACTTGCCGGAGGGGAAGGACTTGACCCACACCACCTCGCCCTTGAGGTCGGTCTTGCAGAAGGTCCGCTTCCATGAGTTGGTGAGGTACAAATACTCCTGGCCGCCCTCCTTGCGGATGTCGATGCCGTGGCCGCCGCCGTGGTACTCCTTGCCGAAGGAGCGGACGTGCTTGCCCTTGTCATCGAAGACGTGGACGGTGTCGAATTGCTTGGAGCCGAGGCCCTGCTGCTTGATGTAGACGAGGCCCTCGGCGTCCACGCAGACGCCGTGCGTCGTCTGCCAGGTGACGCCCCTGGGCAGCGTGCCCCAGTTGTGGATGCACTCGTACTTGTGATCGCCCTCGCCGATGACGGGGCTCTTCGTGCCCGACTTGTCGCGGGCGGTGAGGGCCATCGGGACGGCCCCGGCGGCGAGCATGGCGGTGAGGAAGTCGCGGCGCTGCATGGCGGTCTCCGGGAGAGGATCGGGGTATCCTGCGATCCTACGCGCCGCCACGAAAGGGGCCAGTCAGGAATTCAGCCACCACGAGGCCGCCGCCCCCTGACGGGGCCGTCTGAGAGCCCCCTGACGGGGCCGTCTGAGAGCCCGCGGGAGCGCGGCGATACCGCTCGGCCATTGGCTCGCTCCACCGGCCCGCGTCGCTTGTCGGGCCAAGTCGACACGGCCTCGGTGCGCAATCCGGGCTGTAACCGACCAGGCGGGTGGGAATTAGACGGAAGTAGACAGGTGGTGTGGCCTGGGTGGGGCGCATTGCATTGCATTGCACCCCCCCAGGCACCCCCTGCTCCGAAAATTTCGCGTTCA